>NZ_CP042910.1:2185000-2853333 GCF_008298035.1 Gimesia maris | reverse complement strand
AGTTGATCAAACAGCTGATGAATATTCCTGCGTGCCGCCACATCAATACCGCGTGTCGGCTCGTCAAACAGAAACACATCCGCATCCTGCAGCAACCACTTCGCGACCGCCACCTTCTGCTGATTGCCGCCACTCAAAGTGCCCACACTCTGTTCAATGTCCCGCGCGTGAATCTGCAGTCGCCGGCGTTCGGCTTCCACCAGCGCCACTTCGCGCCGATGGTCTATCAACCCCGCTGTCCCCGTCAGCAGATCCAGGCTCGCCAGCGTCGTATTGACGCGAATCGACTGCGACAGCAGCAACCCGTTCTGCTTGCGGTCTTCGGTCACCATCGCCAGTCCTGCCTGCACTGCTTCCTGCGGATGAGTAAACCGCCACGACTTTGTTTCTTCCCGTAAAAAGAGTTCGCCCTGTTCCCCGCGGTCGGCTCCGAAAATCAGCCGCAATAATTCGGTCCGTCCCGCTCCCACCAGACCTGCGATTCCATAACGCTCGCCGGCCTGAACGGAAAAGCGCACATCCCGAACAGGCCCGCCTGTCATACCTTCCACTCGTAACATCGTTTTTTCCGTGGAATGATTCGTATGTTCCTGCAGCGCATGTTGCACCGCCTGCGTTTCACCGGTCATCAGATCCACCACCCGCTCGATCGGCTCAAACTCACTGACCGCATGCGTGCTCACATATTTCCCATCTCGCAATACAGTCAGTCGATCCGCAATCCGCGCGATTTCATCCAGGCGATGGCTGATATAAATAATGCCCACGCCCCGCGCACGCAATACATCCAGTCGCGCAAACAGCCGCTCCGTTTCTCCCGCACTCAACGCCGCCGTCGGTTCGTCCAGAATCAACAGCTCACACTTCCGATCCAGCGCTGCTGCAATCTCCAGCATCTGCTGCTGCCCCACTCCCAGGCTGCCGGCACTCTGATCTGTATCGATCTCCTGCAGACCAAAACGATCCAGCGCCGCGCGTGCCTGCTCATGCAATCGCCTGCGATTGATCACGCCCCAGCGCTGCGGGTATCGTCCCAGCAGCAGATTCTCGGCGACAGAGAGCGTCGGGATCAGATTCAGTTCCTGCTGTATAATCTGCACGCCCCGCGATTCCGCAAAGCGTTTATCGACGGGATAGTAGGGGACACCATTTAACATCATACTGCCCGCTGTCGCCGGCGTCAGACCCGCTATAATTTTACACAGCGTACTTTTCCCGGCTCCGTTGGCGCCCAGCAGCGCATGGATCTCGCCCGGGCGCAGTTCCAGCCGCGCTTCATCGAGCACCCGCACGACATAGTCCTTGCAGACGCCGCGTGCTTCAAACAACAGCGACTCTGTGCCGCCCGTCATTTCAGATCCTCGGCCGTGATCAGATCCACGGGGGTTTCGCGATCTTCCACTTTGGCCTCTGGATCGGCAATCAGACGCAACGCATGCTCAATCCCGAACACCGCCAGTTCGCCACCATGCTGATCTGCGGTCGCCAGTATCTGGCCTTCCTTAATCGCCTGCTGTACCGCCGGGATGTTATCGAAGCCGACAATCGCCACCTCACCCGCTTTGCCGCTGTTTCTGACTGCCGCCAGTGCGCCCAGCGCCATACTGTCATTCGCAGCCAGGATCGCTTTGACATTCGGATGTTCGCTGAGCATCGAAGACGCCAGCGTGTTCGCCATACTCATCTCCCACTGCGCCGACTGGCTGTCGGCAATTTTGATGTCGGCTGCTTTCATCGCTGCTTCAAAACCGAGCCGCCGCTGGGTACCGTTGAATGAGGTTCGAATCCCTTCGAGCACTATCACTTCATCTCCTGCTTTCAGCTTCGTTGCCAGATAATCACCGACTTTTTTTGCTCCCGCTTGATTATCGGGACCGACAAAAGGAATCGAAATCTGTTCCGTCTGCAATATCTCTACATCCAGTTTATTATCGATATTGATAACCACCACACCCGCTTCCCGCGCCCGTCGGAGTGCCGGCACCAGTGCTTTCGAATCTGCGGGGGCAATCACAATCGCATCCACGCCACTCGAGACCATCTCTTCGACCAGCGCCACCTGACGACTCAAATCGCGTTCATCCTTGATCCCGTTCACAACCAGATCATAATCGTCGCTGTGTGCCTGCTGATGCGATTCGGCTCCCTTCGCCATCGAGGAGAAGAAATCATTCGCCAGCGATTTCATGATCAACGCAATCTTCGGCTTTTTATCATCTGAATGCTTTTCGCCCGACTGCTCTGACGGGTCTGTCTGCGACGTACAACCCGCGAACAGTCCACACAGTAACAGACCGGTTATCAGATCTTTTCGTAGTTCATTCATGGAAGCGCTCCTGTACTTGTTTTGTGATCAATGTTTCAATCTGTTCGCGGTCTGGCATCGCCGTCTGGGCTCCTGCTCCCGAGGCGGCAATCGCGCCTGCTGCAGAAGCAAAGTGGGCGGCTTCCCGCAATGTTGCCTGTTCGGCCAGTTTCACAGCCAGCCCTGCAGCAAAGGCATCACCGGCGGCCGTGGAATCGATGGCCTGAATTTGAAATGGGGGAATGATCTCGACCGCCTCTCCGTCAAACAGGACCGCCCCCTGATCGGCCATCGTGACCAGAATCTGACGCGGCCCCTGTTCAACCAGAGCGGGAATCGCTGCCACGACATCTTCAAGTGAAGTCAGTGGTTTACCAGTGAGTGCTGCTGCCTCACTCTGATTCGGGCAGATCAGATCCACCTTCAGCAGTTCGGCAGGAAAACCCGCCGGTGCAGGGGCCGGGTCCAGAATCACTGGCACTCCCGCTTCTCGAGCGATCTTAGCTGCAGCAATCACGGTTTCGACGGGGACTTCCAGTTGCATCAGCAAAACGTCGCTCTCACAAATCACCTGCCGGGCCTGTTCCAGTTCTGCCAGACCGACGAGACCGTTCGCTCCGGGGACAACCAGAATCGCGTTCTCGCCACTCATTTCCACCATCACCACCGCGACACCGCTGGTGGTGTCTGTTTTGCGTGTGACGTACCTGGTATTGATGCCTTCTGCTTTCAGATTCTGTAACAGCTCCTCGGCAAAGCTGTCATCTCCGACGCAGCCGATCATCGTCACTTCCGCCCCCATCCGGGCCGCGGCCACCGCCTGATTGGCGCCTTTGCCTCCCGGGTTTTCAGCTTTCGTCTCTGCAATCACTGTCTCACCCGGCAGAGGCAGCTTCGCCGAACGGATCATCAGATCCATGTTGATCGACCCCAGGACGGCGATCTTCGCGCGTCTTTTGTCACTCATCAGAAACTCCCGTTCTACTTCTGAGGAGGCTGACTGGAAAGTTGCACCAGCGCTTCGACCACGCGAATGCGCTGCGCATCAGTCAGTTTCAGATAACGCTGCTGACCGTCTCCCGGTTTGAACGTCGTCAGTCCATCCTCTTGAACAGTCACGGTTCCGGTTTCTGACAAATCAAAATATCCCCGATGCGGGAAGACTGCATACAGGACACTGGTCAGATCCCACGTCGGACGATCGTGTGGCGGGGGATTATACAGTATGTAGGCTTCCGCCAGGGGATGATGAGACGTGTAATTAAAATCTTCTTCTATGCTCTCATGTGGATAAGCAACGTTCAGCCCGATTTCAAATCCACTCCAGATAACAGGCGTCGGCCATTCCCGCGCCAGCTTCTGAGCCGCGGGGATGTCTTTGATAATGTTATACTCACGGTGATCAACCAGTTTTCCCTTGCGGGGAATTTTTTCAAACGCGCCCGCCATTATTGACAGAAGTTTCACTTTCTGTTTGACCAGTCCCTCACCAGCCAGGGGACTGATTTTGTCCGACGGCGATTTCAGCAGGTTCGCCAGGTTGGTCGAAAAGCCCACCTGTGCGATGACCACCGAATGATCTTCCGCACCCGCCAATGCGGTTCGCAGCACCGTCACGGCATCGGGTATCTGCTGCGGATCTTTGAGATCATGTGGATAGCGAAGTTGGCCGTTGTCCTTCTTTTCCGCCAGTATATTAAACTTGCCCGGTTGCGGTGTGACGCCACTTTTACAGATCCCGATCGGAATATCACCTTTCCCATAAAACGTATTCACGACATCCGTGAACGAAGCGGCCAGCGGATTGTCTTTGGTAATCGTCACCGCCAGCAGTTTGCAATCACCGCGGGCTTCCAGCGCATGGATCATTCCTAATGCCAGCACATCATCGACATCGTTCCCGATATCCGTATCAAAGATAACAGGTACCGGTCTCCGGGGTTCTTCTGCCTGCAGAAGTGACTCTCCCCTCCATGCGATCGACGCACAGAAGATTAAGACGGAAAATATGAGCATCTGAGTCGTTTGTTTCATTGGATTCAATCCTTTTCCTGGCTGAAAATGGTCCTGCTTCATCCGATCTTTGTGATTGAAGAACGCCGAATGAGCTGGACAGGAATACGATACTGTTTCTGTTGTGGTGGCACACTGCTGCGAATCTGTTCCAGAAGTAACCGGGCGGCCACCTGGCCCAACTGATTGACATCCTGACTGACCGACGTCAACGGCGCAGCCAGGTAAGCGGCGAAAGGAAAATCATCAAAGGCGATTAATGACAGATCGTCGGGAATAGCGCGTCCGCGTTCCGACGCCGCCCTTAATGCGCCCAATGCATTCTGGTTACTGAAAGCAAACAGCGCCGTGATTTCCGGTCGTGTCGACAGCAGATGCAAAGCCGCTTGATATCCCGATGCTTCGTCAAAATGATGCCCGGCAATCAGCGAAGAATCAAAGTCCAGGCCGCAAGACTCCAGCGACTCCTTGACCCCGGACAGACGCTCCCGGTTGGGCAGTGTCTCGGGCATTCCCTGTAAAATACCAATCGTCCGATGACCGGCTTCCAGGAGTTCATTCATCGCAGCCCGGGCACCTGACTGATGGTCTGACGTCACTGTCACCAGTTCCCTGTTGTTGAATCCCCGGTCGATCAGCACCAGCGGCAGCTTCTGTCGAGCAAGCTGGCAGAGATGGGCTTCTTCCATTCCCACCGGACAGACCACCAGACCCTCAATCTGCCGGGCCTGCAACTGTTCGACCAGCCGGGCTTCCGTCTCGCTGTTTTCCTGGCTGTCCGTCAACAGGACCGAATACCCGTCTGCTTCGGCGGCCAGTGTGATTTCCCGCGCGATCGCTGCAAAAAACGGGTTCGCCACATTGGGTAGCACGACCCCCAGCAGCTTTGTCTGTTGTGACCTCAACGAACGGGCCAGCAGGGAAGGGGAGAACTGCAGTTTTTTCGCGGCATCGCGCACGGACTGCTCGGTTGCACTGCTGATCCGATAAGCTTCCGCTTTCCCCGACAACGCCCGCGACGCCGTCGACACACTCACCCCGGCAGCCTCGGCGACTTCTTTCAACGTAATCGATTTGCTGGTCGACTTACTCATAGACTGTGTCCAGTTTTACCGTATCGTCTCCCGGGCCATTTGGACCGGGTATAATACATTGAAAGACGCCATAATTAAATGCAATGTAATCCAGAACCCTTTTGCACAATCGATTGTGCATATTATCAGATCCCGAGTGAAGATCAAGCCAGAAGACGAAAAGAGAGTCGAACGCATCGCCATCGATCTATAAAAAAAGAGCGGGACCAAATCAATTTCAGTCCCGCTCTGCGTATTCAAAAGCAGTCAAGCCAAGTGAATCAACTTTATTTCTCACCCACGCAAATCAGCTTGCCACGCGTACGAACAAAGATTCGGCCATCGGCAATCGCGGGAGTTCCCAGAATCGAATCGCCCATATCGTTCTTGGCGATAATCTTCTGCTCGGGGCCATCTTCCAGTACGACGATTTTACCGTTCTCGCCGGCGACATAAATTTTTCCATCACCATAAATGGGGGAAGCGAAGTATTCGCATTCGTTCTGAATCCGTTTCGGGCCCCAGACTTTTTTCCCTTTTTCCACATCAAAGCAGGTCGAGATCCCCCCCCCTTTGACGAGGAACATCCGATCTTCAGTCACGAGGGGGGATACAATATGATCGGTGTGTTTGGTGGGATGTTTCCAGAGCAGATGCGACTTGGTCACATCGCCGCGACCGCCCCCTTTGACAGCGAGAATAAATTCCTGTGCTGGTTCTTCGCCAAACTTGGCCCCCGCTTCATTGCCCGGGGGCAGGAAGGCAATATCCAGCTCTTTGCCTTCGAGGGCACCATCTTTATTCAAGTCGCCGCGATCAAATGTCTTTTTGTAGAAGGCTTCGGGCACTTTGGTCTTGCCGACAAACGCCTGGATTTCCTCTTTGGTGACTTTTCCGTCGCTGTTGCCGGTCTCCCAGCGGTCGATGGATGCCAGCCACTGATTGGCAATCCCGCCACTCTGCAGCGACACATAAATGATTCCATCTCGACTGACCGGAGTCGTCTTGATATTTCGCAGCAGTGTCTGGGCCGTCCACAATCGTTTGCCGGTCTGGGGATCATAGCCGATCAGCTTCCCGGTTCCCGCAACCACAATTTCATCCCCGTTGTCAGTCTCGCAGATGACCGGATGAGAATAGTTCACCGCCTGGTCGCTGCGATCATCCTTCCAGACGATCTTTCCCGTCTCTTTATTGAATGCATAAAAGGCAGGCGCCAGGTCATCATCCTGACAGAATAAAACCAGGTCTTTATACAGAGTGGGAGACATCCCCGCGCCCCATTTAAATACAAAGTAGGGGATCGGCAGTTCCTGTTTCCAGACATCCGCGCCGGTTTCAGCATCGACGGCCAGCATGCCCAGCGTGCTGAAATAGAAGTAAACCCGCTCCGCATCTGCAGCAGGCGTCGTCGCAGCGAAGCTGTTGGTTTTATGAATCTCCAGCAGATCGCCGGTTTTCCAGACACGTTCCCAGAGTTTCTTTCCGGTCTCTGCGTCAAAGGCATACAGTCCGATTTTATCCTTGCCGACCATTCCCGAAGTAAAGACGCGTCCCGCAGCTACCACCGGGCAGCCAATCCCATCCCCCAGATTTTGTGACCAGATCACATTTTTCTGATCGTCAAACTCCGCCGGCAATGGCTTTTTGCCGGTCGACACTCCCGAGCAGTTAGGCCCTCGGAACTGAGGCCAGTCTTCTGCCTGCACCAGATCACCACGCCCCAGGAGACTGAAGAGACCAGTCACAACAGCAAGTAAAACAGTTTGTTTTCGCGTCCAAAGCATCAGTTTCATCTCCTGAAATTTCGAGAAGCCAGTTATTCCGCGCTGAAGAAAATACCCTGTTCCAGGAACGGGCAAGATTCCACTCTACTTAATCTTTGTCGCAATACCACCTTATCTGGCGGATTTTTAACAAGCTTTAAAAACATATAAAAAAACCTGTATATTATAGAGACAGGCCGCCGATCAATTGTTAGAATCGCACACTTGAACACCCCGACAATCCCACCCGATGTGCACAGTAGTAATTCCAGAATGATCTGGTCCCGCCTGCCTGAAACGAGTGAAAGGAAAGTTCCATGTTCTCGATTCTGAATCATCCCCAGCGATTTACCGGAAACATGTCACGCCGCGAACTGCTGACAACCGGCGGGGCAGGGCTGCTGGGACTTTCGCTTCCCCAGATGCTCCAGGCCGAACAGCAGCAGATTGTCAATCCGTTTCAGGGTGGGAAAGCCAAGTCGGTCATCTTCCTGTTTCTGTTTGGCGGCCCCAGCCAACTGGAAACCTTCGACCTCAAACCCGAAGCCCCCAGTGAAATTCGTGGTCCCTTTCAGCCGATCGCCAGCCGCACTCCCGGTCTGCAGATCAGCGAACATCTGCCTCACCTGGCTGAGATTTCGGACAAGTATTCTGTCATCCGCAGCATGACACACACATTCAACGACCACAGTGGCGGCGGCCACTATGTACAAACCGGCAAACGCTGGCATATTCCGATCGGAGCCGGTTTCGATGCCACCCCCAAAGACTGGCCTTCCATGGGGTCGGTCGTGGAATATTTAACACAGCATTCTCCCGGCGGTCTGGAACGCGATTTACCGAATTACTCCGTGGTCCCCAATCGACTGGGACGACTGCAGGCAGGGGGGCGTTACATCCGGCCCGGTGAATATGCCGGCTGGCTGGGACGCGCTTACAACCCGCTTTCCACAACCGTCGACAGTCGCGATTCCACTGACAACCCTTACTGGCGCGACTGCACGGATGAAGAACTCAGCTTTGAAATCGAAGGCCTGGCTCCCGAAGTTCCCTTGAAGACCATCCGTCGTCGCGTCGCACTGCTGGAACACTTTGACGGCATGAAACGCAATTTCGACAAAGCTGATTCACAGGTCTTCGACCGTTTCCGCCAGCGGGCACTGGCGCTGTTAACTTCCAACAACACCCGTAATGCCCTCAACATTAAAGACGAACCCAATCCGCTCCGCGACAAGTACGGTCGCCATCTCTTTGGCCAGTCCTGCCTGATGGCCCGCCGCCTGGTGGAAGCCGGCGTACGCTTTGTTACCGTGCACTACGACTGCGTCGATGGCTACAGTTGGGATTCACACCGCAACAGCGACGATGTCAAAAACAATCTGCTGCCGACGTTTGATCAGGGCTGCGCGGCGCTGCTGGCCGACCTCGATCAGCGGGGCATGCTTGATGATACACTGGTCATCGCCATGGGAGAAATGGGCCGCACTCCCAAACCCAACAGCAACTGGGGACGCGGACACTGGAGCCAGCTCTTTCCGGCACTCGTCGCAGGTGCTGGCATTCAGGGAGGGACGACCTACGGCAGTTCTGACCGTCTTGCTTCTCGGCCAGCCGAACATCCCGTCAGCCCCGAAGATCTGGCTGCGACCATTTACTGGGCCCTGGGTATCGACCCCGGCCTGATGCTTCCCGATGCGCTCGATCGACCGATTCCCATCGTTGACGGCGGAGAACCGCTCAGGCAGCTGTTTGGTTGAGTCACTTCAGAACAGGGTGATGACAATACGACCAGTCAGCACACAGTGTAGATCTTTTGATGATGTGAGCACTCTCACTTCATTCGTTTTCTTTCGCTGACTGTTTCCTGCACGCCGCGCTCGGACTGAATTTTATTCGGTCCCACCCTTTTTTACTGTTTATATCTTGATGTCTGCAGGCAACTGACAGAGTAACAGTTCGCTCCAGAACCAGACGACAAACCGGTAATCTCCTTGCATTCCGGCTGCCGATCGGCTTCAATCATAATAGTGCTTTCAATCCTAACTGTACTCGTTTCTGCCGAGAAGGTTCTCCCATGATGCGTCTCATGATTGCCGTCTGTCTCTGTTCGACTTCTGTCTGCTTTGCCGATGACGCGACACCGAATTTCAAACCGCAAACCATCGACAGTACGGTGGAAATCGGTTACGGCACCGCGATTAGCGATGTTGACGGCGATGGAAAACCGGATATTCTGTTAGCCGACAAGAAAGAAATTGCCTGGTACCAGAACCCGACCTGGAAGCGACATGTGATCGCAGAAAACCTGACGGAACGCGATAATGTCTGTATCGCTGCCCGTGATATTGACGGCGACGGAAAAGTCGAAGTCGCCGTCGGCGCCCAATGGAATCCCGGAGACACCCTGAACTCCGGAGCCGTCTTCTATCTCGTTCCCCCCGCTGATCGGACACAGCTCTGGAAAGCGATCCCGCTCCCTCACCAGCCCGTCATTCATCGCATGCGGTGGGTCAAACTGGCTGACAATAATTTTGCACTCATCGTTTCCCCGCTGCATGGAAAAGGAAACAAAAAAGGAGAAGGGGCCGGCGTCAAACTGATCGCCTACGAAAAACCAGCGAACCCACATGACCAGTGGAAGCAGACCGTCATCGAAGACACGCTGCATGTCACCCATAATCTCGATCCGGCACAGTGGAATCCAGAGACCCCCGCGGAAGAAATTCTCTACGCAGGCCGCGAAGGAGCCATGCTGCTTTCTTATGCTGACGGCCAGTGGCAGAAAACAAAGTTCCCGCTGATTGAAGGGAGTGGTGAAATTCGCATGGGTCGACTCAAACCGACCAGCCGGTTCATCACCACCATCGAACCACTGCACGGCGACAAGCTGGTGCTGTACCAGTCAGATGACTCGAACAAGGGAATCAGTAAACGTCAGATTCTGGACGATAATATCAAAGCCGGTCACGCCATCGCGACTGCGGATCTGTTCGGCGACGCACGGGAGGAAATTGTCGCGGGCTGGCGGACTCCCAACAAAGATAATCAGGTGGGTGTCAAAGTCTACTGGACGACCGACGACGCAGGTAAAGTCTGGAAGTCAGCCTGGGTCGATGAGAACGGCATGGCCTGCGAAGACCTGCGACTGGGCGATCTGAACGGCGACGGGCGGATCGACATTGTCGCCGCCGGTCGCGATTCACACAACTTAAAAATTTACTGGAACCAACCAGAGTAAATCTGCCTTACATCGTTCGCCCACCATCGACGACCAGTAACTGACCGGTTGACAGTGTGGTCCCTAAAGCCAGGTATAATACGGTATCAGCGATATCATCAGGCTGGGCAGGGCGGGGGATCGGGAAGTCGGCCGTTCGCTCTGACAGTTCTTCGTCAGTCATCACCTGTTTGAGCCAGCGACTGTCAATCGGACCGGGGCAGACCGAATTCACGCGAATTTCCGGCGCCAGCGCCCGCGCCAGTGATTTCGTCATCGTATTCAGTCCCCCTTTGCTCGCGCAGTAAGCAACACTGGAACCCTGTCCGGTAATGCCCGCCGTCGAACTGACATTCACAACGGCGCCAAACTCACTCTCCCGCAGCAGGTGCGTCGCGGCACGAATACAAAAGAACGGTCCTTTCAGATTCACACTGATGATACGGTCCCAGGTTGCTTCACTGAGCGCATCCAGATCTTTGTGTTCAATGAATTCGGTCGTCCCCGCATTATTCACCAGCACATCCAGCCGCCCCCATTCTGATTCAATTTCTGCAATCATGCTTTTCACAGCAGCGTCATCACTCACATCACACTGGATGAGCAGCACGCTGGCACCTTCTTCCTCGAGCAGGGCTTTCGTTTCCTCTGCTTCAGCCTGGCTGCGTGAATAATTCACGACAATATCAAAACCTTCCTCTGCCAGGCGCAGTGCACAGGCGCGACCGACTCCCGTTGCTGATCCTGTGACCAGAGCGACATTGTTTTCGTTCATCTGAAGAGTTTTCCATTTAAGAATTTGAGTGGTTAGGAACGGTAACGGAATGAGTTTCAATCAAAATCAGTCGGCAGCATGTGCTTCCACAAGACCCCAGTCGACTTCGATTCCCAGTCCGGGGGAATCGGGAATCGTAATCACGGGACCTTCAATCTTCAACGGATTTTTGACGATGCAAATCTCATGATATTCAGGGCCCAGAATATCTCCCGGATATTGCTCGATGTTCATATTCGGACAACCGACAACCGCATGACACATCGCTGCCGAAGCGATATCCAGTTCCAGGTTCGAACCGATACTGCAGGGAATGCCATGCTCGGCAGCATAGCTGACAATCGCTGCCGTCTTGCTGATGCCCCCGTTTTTTCCCGGATAGACGTTGATCACATCGCAAGCATTATTGCGAATGCATTCTTTAGCGTCGGCCAGGTCAAAACAGATATCATCAGCCATAATTTCCGGGGCAATCGCCTGTCTGACTTCTGCGAGTGCGGCAAAATCACCGCGGGGGGTAGGCTGTTCAAACAACGCTACGTTGCAATCATTCATGCGTTTCATGGCAGCGATTGCGGTCGCGGCATCCCAGCCCGCATTGGCGTCAATCGTCAGTTCCAGATCCGGGCCCATTGTCTCGCGCACCATTTTCACGCGGGCTACATCTTCATCCGGATTGGTCCCCACCTTGACCTTAATCGTTGTGAAGCCTGCTGCCACCAGTTCCTGCGTGCGACGTTCGGCTCGCTCCAGTGAATACGCGCCCATCGAAAAACGGCATTTAATGGAACGGCTGCGGACCGCGCCTCCCAGCAGCTCATACACGGGCAATGCTGCTTCTTTACCTTTGATATCCCAGCAGGCCATCTCGATGGCTGACTTGGCAAACCAGTTCCCCTGCGAAGTACGATCAAGGATCTGGTTGATGTTTGCAATGTCACAGGGATCCTGGCCAATCAGTAATGGTGTAAAGACACGATCGACAATCGCCTGTGCGCCCCAGGCGGTTTCTCCACTCCAGCGACAGAGGACGGTTGCTTCACCCGCGCCTTCGATACCGGTATCGGTTTCGATTCGTAGGACCAGATAGTGGGAGACATCGTGTTTCCCCAACGCTGAAATCATCCGCCGTTCGGGTTTGAGCGGGATCCGAACCCGGTAAGTTATAATTGCTGTAATTTTCATGGTGTGCCTCTTGCTTCACTTCAGAATGAGCGGGAACTCAAACATCAACCGGCGCTGGTTATGTATAGTCAACTCCATGATACCAGAACCGGTTATAATCAGGAATCAACAGCCGCGCGGAGAACTGAAAATACTCTGCACCGGGTGGTATCGGATGTAATCCGGTATTGCCACAGGCAACAGGAGCTCGCAGTTCACACATTGTATGTTGAGAAAACGTGATTCACTCTATCTGCGATAAATCATCGGAAATGCGAACTTAATTCGAAAGTTCACACAGCAACCTCCTGCTCGCTCCGCTCGGCCCGAATGTACATTCGGGCCCACACACTCGTGGGAAGAATTGATTGAGAAGCTCAGTTGAATTACCGGCTTCATTCCGCTAAAAGCAAGGTACGATCAAAGCCTCTTTTCCATTTAACTGAAATCAGCGAGTCTGTTGTGTCCGCTCTCACCGAACGTCTGCCTGCCACCTGCCAGTTAATTCTGGAAGGCATTGAAAATGAACTCCATACAGGAGTGCAGCTCTACATTTCTCAGCGAGGTGAAATTATTGCTGATGGCGGCATCGGGGAAGCCCGCCCCGGAGTTCCCATGACGGCCGACACGCTCAACCTCTGGCTCTCCGCCGGTAAACCACTGACTGCCATGGCGATTGCCCGCTTATGGGAGCAGGGGGATCTGAAGATAGATGATCGCGTTTCCCGGTTCGTTCCCGAGTTTGGAACCCACGGAAAAGAACCGATTACGATCCTGCACCTGCTCAACCATACCGCCGGCTTTCGTCCGGTCGATACAGGCTGGCCTGATGTCAACTGGGCTGAATCAATTCGCCGCATCTGCGAGGCACCGCTGGAAGAAAACTGGCAGATCGGAAAAACCGCCGGTTACCATGTCAGTTCCAGCTGGTTCATCCTCGGTGAAATCCTGCAGCGCATGACAGGTCAGTTGTATCCTCATCTGATGCGCGAACTGATTCTGGAACCGCTGAGCATGTCGAACAGCTGGCTGGGTATGCCCGTCGACGTTTATGAGCAGAACCAGGAGCAGATCGCGTATGTCTATCAACGCGACAAAGGGGAAATGCAGCTGACTGATCTGCATGATGCAGCCCACTGCCTCACACCTTCACCGGGCGGAAATGCACGGGGGCCAATTCGTGAACTCGGCCTGTTTTACGAATGCCTGCTCAACCAGGGCACACCGCTGTTTGAACCACAGACCGTCGACACCATGATCGATCGTCATCGGGAAGGGGAGTTCGATCTCACACTGCAACACAAGGTTGATTACGGCCTGGGGTTCATTGTGAATTCCAATCGGTATGGCGCAGATTCGGTCCCTTACGGATTTGGCAAGTACGCCTCCGAAACTTCATTCGGGCACGGCGGTTCACAGTCTTCAATCGCCTTTGCCGACCCGGAACGGGAACTGGTCGTCGCCGTCGTTGCCAATGGCCGGCCCGGCGAACCCCGACATCAACGCCGCGCCAGAGCAATCAACGAAGCGATCTACGAAGACCTGCAGCTGGTGTAATCGCTGTCTGCCCTGATCACATTAATCAGGGAGCCACCGCACCAATGTAAGGCTTCATGCCACCAGGTGCACCAGCTGCTTTACTGGCAGGATTATCGGAAGCCGGCACGAGGAACTTTTCATCTCCCGGAGTGGTAGACACAAAGTTATTCAGATTCGCATCTCCCTGTTTGCCTTTGTTCTTGAACAAATCGAGTTCATCAGCGGGCAGCGGACTGGGAGCGGTACGGGAAGAATCGTTTTCCAGCGCAGTCAACGCTTTCGCCCAGAATTTCGCATCATTATCCTGCTCTACCTTTGCCGGTGGACCTTCGATGGTCGCAAACAGATTCCGCGAAATCTGAATCGCTTCACTGTTGGGAGTCGGACTGGTAGTAAAAACAATTCCTGAGTTGACGATGAAAAAAGTATTGTTCGTCAGTTTCAAATGACTGATCTCATATCCCCGGCAATCAAATCGAATCCCGGTGACAGTCTCCGAGAAGATCGATTCCTTGACCTGTGTTTCCCTGACCGCTGATGAAAACTGCAGGCCCACTTGCATGGCAGTCAGACAACGGATGTTCGTCATTCTGATGTCACTGTTCGTATCCCCGGTAAAATCCAGACCGACCGCCTGGGGATTCCCCGCTTTGAGGCTGAGATTTTCCAGCAGAAATGGTTCGCTTGAGAGACCGGACACACTGGTGGCAAAGATACCCGTTTTTTGAAAATCATTAATCTTCAGGTTCTTCAACTGTGTCCCCACCAGATAGCCGGACAGTTGAATCGCTACTTTTTTCCCCTGGGCTCTGACCAGAAAACCATCAATCGTAATCCCTTCGATGCCTGTTAGCTGCACGACCGGTTCGGGACCATCAGGAGCCAGGATCACCGGCTTACCACTTTCTGCGACAATCGAAATTCCTTTGGGGTAATTCAGACTGGAATTATCAATGACGATCCGTTCTTTCAACTCCTGGTCAGCGGCGACCTTTATCGTGTAATGCTTCCCTTCATCACCAAATGTTTTGCCATAAACAATCTGGATATCCTTGAGTGCAGCCGCAATCGTTTTATAAGTTTCCTTCGGACCAACTTTGATTTCTTCAGGCAGTGATTCTACTTCAACCGGTTTCTCAACCACGGGCGCCGGTTTGACAGGCGCCGGCTTTTCAGGTTCTTCTCCCGGCAAAACAAACATCACAACAAGCAGAATCAGTAATAAACCGATCCCACCGCCGGCGATGGCTGGCAGAAACCATTTCTGACCGGTAATCGAACTCCCGGCAGGAGATGCATCTTCGACAACTTCTGCTTCGATTTCATCCGGCTCCGCCTCCATCACTGCCGAATCGCCGGGGAGCGCTTCCGCTACGGGTACCGGCTTTTTCACAGGACGTCCTGAAACAGGTTTGGCCACAGGCTTCGCAACAGGTTTGGCAACTGGCTTCGCCCCAGGTTTAGTAACTGGTTTGGCGACCGGTTTGGCTGCAGGTGCAGGCGCCTCTGATTCTGCTTTCTTGAGCGTATCGGAAGTACTGCCGATCCGCGTGGAAGCGGTACTGATTTTATCCTGCTTTACAACAGAAGAATCATGTACATCGGAAGAGGGTTTCGCAACGGGATCCAGGCGGGGACTGCTTTTCTTTTCATTCACATCAGGAGAGCTGGTACTTTTCTGGATCCCGGATTCCTCTTTCAGATTCGAGAGAAACGCCGCCAGTTCGGGATTCTGTTTCTGCTGCTGCACACCTGAGCCACTTTGCGCCAACTCGACACCTGAGCCCAGCCCACTACTGACATTGTGGCTGCGCCACTCCTCATCGGTGTTGTTCTGCAGCCATTCATATAAAGCTTCAGCCGTCTCATCCATTGTCTGGTACCGGTTTTCCCGGTCTTTCGCCATCATCTTTTCCAGGATTTGAACGACTTCCGGTGGAGTATCGGGACGGTCGTCCGTAACGGGAGGCGGATTTTTGTTCTGATGCGCCATCAACCGCTGTGCAAGTGAGCCTTCGGTGAAGGGGGGATGCCCCGTTAACAGGAAGTACATGGTACAACCCAGGCTGTAGATGTCTGCGCGGGAATCAACCTGGTGGCTGTCGATGGCCTGTTCGGGTGCCAGATAATCAGCCGTCCCCAGAACTTTCTCATCGTGTGCGATCGTCAGCGATTTGTCTTCGCCTTCATGAAAGAACCGCGCCAGTCCCAGGTCAAGAATTTTGACAACGCCTTTGGAATCCACCAGCAGGTTGCCCGGTTTGACGTCCCGGTGCACCATATCCGCTTCGTGGGCATGAGCCAGGCCTTTCGCTCCCTGGCGGATATAGTTGACGGCATCGCGAATATCCAGTGGACCGGTTTTGGTAACGATTTCCTGTAAATCCTGACCGTCTACATACTCCATGACCAGAAAATGAATTTCCGCATCATTCTCTTTTTCATGGTCGACATCATAAGCGCGGACGATGTTAATGTGATCCAGAGAAGCAACTGCCTGTGCTTCTCGATGAAAGCGGGCGAGATAGGAGGCGTCATTCACCCGTTTCGAGGGGAGTACCTTGATGGCACAGCGACGTCGCATCAGCACATGTTCCGCCAGGTAAACAGAACTCATGCCACCTTTGCCGACCAGATCCAGCAACCGGTATTTACCCAGGAAAAAACCTTTGTGTTTGCCTTGCAGCAGTTTGTTGGCCTGCCAGCGTGTCAGCAGAGACCGCCCGATCAGTTCCTCGGCGACCTCAGCAGGTTCTCCCAGCTTCACCCCTTTTTCCTGATATTCGGAGAGCAGCTTCTTCAGCTGATCGACCGAGACCAAACCACTTTGTTTTACCAGGTTTAAAAAAGCCTCGGCCGTTAGTTTGCCTGCCATTTTTTACCAATTCGCTCAACTTGTCCTGCGATGAATCTCTATATTCCGTAAGGTAATAGTAACACTCTAGCATCCGTTTTAACGACTGACCAGTATTGGTTTAAGGATTCTACCGAATCCCCGGAAAGGTCGTTCCTCTCCCCACGGTTCACTGACTCTCTTCCTGTCCTGCAATTTTTTGAACACTATCTCAGATTCGGGCGCCAAAGGCTCTCTGTTGTGTAGATCTTTTGATAAAACCGGTAAGAGATTCAAAAAGCCCGGCAATTGACTATAATATTCGCGGTCAATATTCGATTAATAAAATAGTGACCAGGGACCGGGTACTTACTTGTGAAACAAGTAACAGAGGCGAGCAGGATCTTGATATGAGCACAATGACACATAAAGAAGAGCTTCCACAGGGACTACCATTCTTAGGTAACTCAATGTTATTCCTAGGCTTAGGAATAATGGCCCTCTCTCTGACAGGCACCGAATGGCTGCCATTCAATATGCCGCGTTCCTGGTACCAGAGCCCTTCGATCTGGAATTTACTGGCTTTCTGCATGACCTGTGGCGGCATCGCTGTCCTGAAACAGGTTTCCAGTACAGAAATGAAAAACAGTGAACGAAATCGCCAGCTTCCTCAAAAAGAAGACTGGATGCCCGAAGAACCAGGCCAGCGTTTCAGTACACTCATCGTTTATACGAAAGAAAACTGCCCGCTCTGTGAAGAAGCGGCAGAAATTCTGGAAGACTACGGCGTCTATCTGCCTGAGATCGAATTTATAGACATCTATAGTGATCCAAGTCTGATCGCCAAGTTCGGAACCTGCGTGCCAGTCGTGTCAATTGATGGAAAAATCCGCTTTCGCGGCCGGATCAATGAAGTACTGCTGAGACGGTTAATTGTGGCTTCGCCCGTAACCGTAGCCCCTGCCGCCTCATCCGGGTGTGGCTGTAACAAGCAGAGTTGCGGCTGTAAACGTCAGAAATCCAGCGTCGATTCCAACAGCGAATCGACCAGCGCATCGACGGACTGTGGTGGTCAGTGCAAATGCGCCTGACCGCATTTTGAGCGGATCCTATGGGAAAAACGGTGCATTGCCTGTAAAAAACGGTTTATCGGTTGTTGTGATTCAACCATAAATGAGATAAATTACACCCAGCAGGCACGATTCCCGACGCGAATTCAACTTCCCGTGTCAGAATTTTAATCTCACGTAAGCTTTAGGCATAAGACCATGTCGTCTGAAATCTCTTTGAAGAATTCAAAAATACTCATCGCAGATGACAATCATCAGAACTGCGAACTGCTCGACGCGTATCTGCTGGACGAGGGCTATGAAACCTTTATGGCCTACGATGGGAAAGAGACGCTGGAAAAGGTCGCTGAAATTGACCCCGACCTGATCCTGCTGGACATCATGATGCCGAAACTGAGTGGATACGAAGTCTGTGCCCAGCTCAAACAGAGTGATGAAACAAAAGATATTCCGATCCTTGTGATCACCGCACTGAACGAAATGGGCGATATCGAGAAGTCGGTTCAGGCCGGCTGCGATGACTTTCTGACAAAGCCCGTCAATCGAATCGAATTAACGACCCGCGTCCGCTCTCTGTTACGTGTCAGACACCTGACGCATGAGCGCGATCGTCTGCTGGCTTATCTCGCTGAAGTGGAAGGCACGACCCGCTCTACTTCCAGCGAATCATAAATAGAGTGGCAAGCCACTTTCCGCAAGGAAAGATTTTCGGTCTGCACTAACTTCATAAATCCTGCTCAGTCCCGGCGACGTCTGCCTCTGAGTCTCGCTGTTCTTGTTTGCCGGACACTGACGATCCTGCGACCCATTGATTAGAAAACTCTCATGAGTGACTCACAACCCTCGGTTTCCGACGATCAAGTCGCCACCGAAACCAGACCAACCCCGCGCGTCATCCTGAAACCACGACGCGCGCTGCCATTCTTTGGACGACATCCCTGGGTCTTTGCCGGTGCAATCTCCCGGATCGAAGGCAATCCGACTGCCGGTGAGGAAGTGATTCTGCTCTCCGACAAGAATGAATTTATCGCCCGTGGACTGTTTAACCCCAACAGCAATATTCGTGTCCGCCTGTTTTCATGGGATGAGTCAGAAGTTCTGGACAATTCGTTCTGGACCAACCGGCTTGAACAGGCCGTAACACTGCGGGAACAGGTCGGACTGCTCGAAAACTTTGAGACTTCCGGTTGCCGACTGGTCTTCAGTGAATCCGATCAGCTTTCAGGACTGACCATCGATCGCTACGGCGCCTGGTTCCTGGTCCAGTTTTCCAGCCTGGCACTCTCGCAGAAACAGGACCTGATTATTCAGTTCCTCAAGGCGCGCTTTCCGGCCAAGGGAATCTGGCTCAGAACCGAAAAAGGGATGCGGGAGGCGGAAGGACTGGAAATTTCCGATCAGCTCCTGGATGGCGAAGAACCGCCGGCCCATTTCTTCCTGGAGGAAAACGGGATCCGTTACGGCATGAGCATGGTCACTGGTCAGAAGACCGGCTTTTACCTGGATCAGCGCGAAAACCGTCTTGCCGCGGCCCGCTATCTGAAAAATCATCGTACACTGGAACTGCATTGTTACACCGGTGCGTTCGCGTTGAATGCCATCATCCACGGACAGGCTCAATCAGTCGTGTCTTACGACTCTTCACAGTCCGCCATCGATCAGGCAACCGCGAATGCAGAACTCAACGGCATTGGAAATCGTATCCACTTTCAGACGGGTAAAGCTTATGCGGTTCTGGAGCAGTTTAAAGCAGAAGGGGAGCAGTTCGATTCCATCATTCTCGATCCCCCCAAAATGGCCCGACACCGCAGCGGGGTCAAGCAGGCTTTGAAAGGGTATTTCAGCCTCAATCGACTGGCATTTGATGTTTTGAAACCGGGTGGTATCCTGATTACCTGCAGTTGCTCCGGTTTGATCAGCCAGGTGGAATTTCAGCAGATGCTCGCATCGGTTTCACAACATACCGGGCGGCACATGCAGATCCTGGAGCAGCGCAGTCAACCGGCCGACCATCCGGTCTCACCCAGTTGCCCCGAAAATCAATATCTGAAATGTTTTATCTGCCGCGTCCTGTAGAACCGGTATCCCCGGCTGATGCACTACCTGCCAGCTACTGTTTCGAAAAATGAAATATCATGTCGCGTAAGTCGAAAAAAAAACAACGTCTGAAAAAACAGGCACCTCCTCCAGAACAACTGCTGCTGGATTTCCTGCCCGCGGACTGGAGTTCTGCGCAGACGCTCTGCTTTCAGTCCAATCTGTATCCCCTTACGACCGCATTGATGAAGCGTGTCTCGGAAACAGATCGGGTTGACTGTTTCAGCTTTGATAAAACGATTGCACAGCGAATCCAGCATAAATGCAGTCTCCTGCAGGAAGAACAGGAACAGACACCCGTCTGGAATACCTTCTGTGACAGCGAATTTCCCCAAGGCGACTACGAGTCGGTCCTGCTGCCGCTCTCAGAACAGTTTTCCGATGAACTGGTGCGCGAACTGACACTCTCCGCAGCCTATTCTCTGCAGACGGGCGGTACGCTGACGATCGCTTCTTCACGCACCAAAGATTATGAATACCATAAATTTCTGCAGACGCTGTTCAGCAAAGTCACACGTATCGCCTCTGATGTCGGCATTGTCTACCAGGGCAAGCGACAGCAGCCACTGCCTGAAAAAAAATGTCTACAGGATGAGTCCGCGATGCGTGAAGGGGAAAAACTGCTTTTCGCCTATACGCAGCCGGGGGTCTTCAGTCACCGTCGTCCCAACCAGAGTGCCCGGGCGCTGATCAACCTGATGGAACTCTCCGACGAATCCACCATCCTCAACCTGGAATGTGGTTCCGGGATTGTCTCGTTTGTCGCAGCGACACGCTGTCCCGGCTCACAGATTCATGCCCTCGACAGCAATGCCCGAGCGGTCAAATGCACAGAGCAGGGGATCGGGAAGAATCAACTCGCAAACGTATCAGTCAAATTAGCTGCGACTGACGAAGGAATCATGCCCGAGAGCTATGATTACCTGTTGACCAATAAATCTTATTTCAACAGCGAAGAGCAGGGCGAGGCCTTTCTGCAAATGTGCCTGCGGGCATTGAAGCCGGGGGGGCTGCTGCAGTTCTCCACCAAGCAGTATCAATGGTATGCCCACCGCCTGCTTGATCTGTTCACAGACGTCGCCATTGACGGGGCCGTCCATCATTTCATGCTCAGCGCCAGAAAACCGGAATAAGAACGCGTCACTGACTGTATAGACCGTTGTACGATTCATCAGGCACTCGCGCCGATATGCAACCGGGTTCATGTGCTGCAGTTCCTCCGACTGCAGATTCACCTGTAGACAGATACATGACTCCGTCTTTCTGATTCAGAATCCATTTTTTTCTGATCTTTTCTCAAGAAATCCTCGTTGACAGCGAAGAACTGATGTGAAAATATCATTTGATGGCTCTGGAGAGACTTGAAAACAGACTGCCCCGGGCTTTGGACCAGATTGCTCTTTTCAGAAGGAGGCTGTTATGTCATTATTCCTGTCAATTGCGGTCCTCGCAGCGACACCACAGGATACCCAAAGGAATGAACAGCCAGTCGAGGCTGCAATACCACAGATGACTTCTAATTTTTCTTCTTTCGATCAGCTGGCTGATTCTCTCTCGTCTCGTGTGCAAACGGGAACCCTGCTGTTCAGTAAAGGCGATTGCCTCGCCGTTCGAATTTATACACAAAGCTCGTACACTCACGTTGCCATGATTGTGATGCGAAATGGTGAGCCACTGGTCTATGACAGTATGAACGGGATCGGTGCCCGCTGCCTGACGTTGAAAAACTATCTGAATACTCAACGCCCGGCAACCATACATGTCTTTCAACCCAAAACGACCTTCAATCCCACGATGACAGAGCAGTACGAACGCTACCTGGATCAGAAGCTGGGAACCCCTTATTCGATCCGGCATCACCTCACTGGTGTGCGTGCCCGGGGGATACACTGCGCCGAATACGCCATCGATGCACTCTCAGCCTGTCACCTGATGAAGGCCCAGGCACCTGCGAAAGTTTCTCCCGCATCTCTGGTCACCGGAATCGTTCAGGCAGATCGCTATTCACCATCGATCACTTTTGCACTGGAACGACCTCCACTCGTGGCAGAAAAACCTCGCAACTGGTGCCATCAACTCTGGGTGGATACCAGGAACTGCACTTCCGCCTGCTGCGTCAAACTGCGTGGCTGGGTGCTCTGCCAGTAAACTGCCGCCAGACGCCCGAAAGATTTTACACACATCTTCTGTGAAATCCGGGAAAGATCGGCAAACACTGCTTGAATCTGCGCAACCGGTCAGCGAGAATCTGAGAATGAACTCTTCTTCAGTGTGACCTGTTTCGTAATTGAAAGCGCCAGCATGATCAAGACCTTTCAGAACCAGCAAACGAATATTCACCAGTTGATTTTGAACCGATCTATACTTGGTTTACTGTTACTCACATTCGGAATACCAACTGCAGTCTTCTCACAGGAAAAGACCGGAGAGCCTCAAACCGTTTCCATTCAGCGCGAAGCGATCACACTCAGACATCCTCGGGATTACTACGTTCCACTCAATCTGAAACCACTGCGCTTACTGACCATTGCCGCACCCATTGACGGCATCATCCATACCATCGAAGTCAAACCCGGAGACAAGTCGACGACCAAAGCAGTCGTGGTCCGACTGGATTCAGCCATCCCGCAGGCAGAACTGGATCGTGCGGAGGCCGCCCTGGAAGTGGCCCGGGAAGAACTGAAAAATGCGACCGGAAAAGCCGCTGCGGTCGCAAAAGCAAACGTGGCACTGGCAGAAGCAGACCTGAAGCTTGCCGGCATTCGGATGGAACAGACCATCATTCGCGCCCCCTTCGCAGGAGAAATCTTTCGGATCTTTGCTGCGCCCGGCGAATTCGTCAGAGCAGGGGAGCCTCTGGTTGAACTGGGGGACACCTCAAAACTGCAGGTGGAAGTTCCCCTTTCGCGCGAACAGGCTCAGAAAGGGGCCAGCATCAGTCTGAATGTCGAAGAACAGGCAACCCAGGCGACCGTGGATCACGTTCTGCCTCTAGCGTCACAGTTTGAGAAACTCCGCGATCTGGCAAAGTCCATTACTTCTGCAATCGTCATTCTGGATAACAAAAATGCACAATTCAAACCGGGGCAGTCTGTCAGTGTGGACTTGATCCCACGCTATCCGATTGCAGAAGTACCCACCGTTTCTGTCACCAACACCCCCGAAGGGACACGAAAAGTTCAAATCGTGCGTGAAAATGTGATCAGAGACCTCACACCACAGATCCTCGGGCAGATCGGCCCGGGACGCCTGTTCGTATCTGCTCCCTTTAACAAGGACGATGAAATCATCGTCAGCACGTCGCAGCCGCTCGCAGACGGAACACAGGTACAACCTCGACTGACTGTGGGAAAATCAGAGACCTCACCAGGAACAACCCCTGGCAGCCAGCCTGCAAAACCACCTGAAAAAAAGGTCAGCTTTTAGAATCCATTGTTTCGTTGGGTAACAGAGCTCGTTACACTATAATATACGATGCAAAGTCCTGTCCGGTTCCATCGATTCACAGCTCGATTTCAGACTTCTGACAGAACTCGGGTTATGCCAGATCATTGTCGTTGGCTACAATGACGTTTGACGGATCTTCGTCGAATCACTTAACAGCAAGAGGTTGCGCAGTGGCTGAAACAGAAACTAAAGAAGCAGATAATATTGTTGATGAATATGAGCTGGTGAACCTCATCGTGGATGGGTCTACGACTCAAATCTGGGAAGTGAAAGAACAGGGGGGCGCCAACAGTTTTGTGATGAAACGGCTGCTCCCCGAACCGATGACCAAACCGGAAATTGTCGCGACCATGAAACTGGAAGCCAAAGTGGCTGCGGCGCTTGATCATCCCAATCTCATCCATCTGCATAAGTTTGTCAAAAACAAAAAAAACATCTACCTGCTGATGGATTATTTCCGGTCCCCGAATCTGCGATCACAGATTTCATCAGATCGCCAGGGCGTTCAGGCCCGCTTACGCAAGCTGATTGAATCAACGGCAATGGCACTCGGCCACATGCACGAAAAAGGCTGGGTTCATAAAGATATCAAGCCGGAAAATATTCTGATCAGTAAAAGCTCGGAAGTGAAAATCATTGACTTCGGCCTGGCTGTTCCCGTTGCCAAAGGGCTGGGCAAGCTGTTCGGTAAACCCAAAACAGTACAGGGGACCCGCTCGTATATCGCTCCCGAAACAATCAAAAAGGAGCCTCTGGGACCCGCGGCTGACATCTACAGCCTGGGAATTACGATCTTCGAAATTCTGACGGGCAAAACTCCGTTCCACGGAGAGAATCCCAAGGAAGTCCTGTTAAAACATATCTCGGAAAAGCCGCAGCCCCCATCAAACTTTAATCCAAACGTCTCACCGGAAATGGATGAGTTTATTTTGAAGATGCTGGCCAAGAAGCCAGAGAACCGGCATGCTTCCATGGAAGAGGTGGCCTCAACCATCCGAAACCTGAAGATGTTCAAAGCCGAAATTTCCGAAATCATCGCTCAGGAAAAAGCGGATGCGGAAGAAGCGGAAAAAGAATCCATGAAGGAGAAACGCCTCGACAGCCGTGCGGACGCGCGACTCTCCGAACTGGTGAAAGAAAACCCGGAACTGGCCAAGCAGTTGATCGCAGATCGTAAAGCCAACGCCAAGCCTAAGCCCAAACCGGAGCCGGCTCCACAGAAAAAACCACAGCAGCAACCGCAACAGCCGCCTCAGCCCATGTATCCGCCTCAGTACCAGCAACCCATGTATCCGCCGCAATACCAGCAGCCGATGTATCCGCCGCAGTACCAGGGGCAACCCATGCCTCCCGGCGGCTATCCACCACCGCCGCAGGGATACCCCCAGCAACCTTATCCGCCTCAGCAGTACCCGCAGCAACCCTACCCGCCACAACCACAACAGCCGGGACAGCAGCCACCACAACAGCAACAACCACCGGCACAGCAACAGCCAGCCCAGCAACCTCCGGCTGCCAATGCGCCACCTCAGCAGTCACAGGCACCGCAACAACCGGCAAAACCACCTCAAAATCAGCCGGAACCACCAAAAAATGAAGAGAAAGAGCAAAAATCCAAAAATGATGATGATCTTCCCTTCATGGATGAATTGCCGGATGTGATCTGAAATCATAAAATCTTCCAGGAACGGCATGCATCTGGTAAACTGCCCGACATCTTTAAACACCTACTCATTCATTTTTAATACGCGGTCTCAAATACTATGTCTGTTATGAATCAACTTCCATTCGAACGTCCCATCTACGAACTGGAAGAGCAGCTCAAGAAAATCGAGCAGGAACCCAATCCCACACCCAATACCAAAGACGCCATTCGCAATATGCGACTGGAAATCACACGCAT
Source organism: Gimesia maris (assembly GCF_008298035.1). Lineage (NCBI taxonomy): Bacteria > Pseudomonadati > Planctomycetota > Planctomycetia > Planctomycetales > Planctomycetaceae > Gimesia > Gimesia maris. The sequence goes on along the minus strand of NZ_CP042910.1, from coordinate 2,828,131 downwards.
GAAACGTGAGATCTTTGAAAACCTGGATGCCTGGGATACGGTTAAGGTCGCCCGCCACGCGGAACGCCCCCAGACACTCGATTACCTGGAACTCGTATTTGATGAATTCGTCGAACTGCATGGCGACAAAGCCATCGGTGATGACCGCGCCATTCTGACGGGCCTCGCCAAACTGGACGGACAGAAAGTCATGTTTGTCGGGCAGCAGAAAGGACGCACGTTAAAAGAGCGCACGGAATGCTATTACGGCTGTGCCCATCCCGAAGGTTACCGCAAGGCGCTGTCCAAAATGAAGATGGCAGAAAAATTCGGGATTCCCATCATCTGCCTGATTGACACACCTGGCGCTTACCCGGGCATCAAGGCAGAAGAACAGGGAATCTCCTACAACATTGCCATCAACCTCAGGGAAATGTCACTGCTGAAAACTCCCATCGTCTGCGTCGTGATTGGCGAAGGGGGTTCCGGGGGAGCCATCGGCATCGGTGTTGGAGACCACATCTCCGTCCTGCAGTATGCCTACTATTCCGTCATCACACCCGAAGGCTGTGCCGGCATCTTATGGAAGGATGTTAAATTCGCCAACGAGGCAGCCAACGCCCTCAAATTCACCAGCAAGAATCTGCTGGAACTGGGAATCATCGACGAAGTCATCCCGGAACCACTGGGGGGCGCCCATCGTGATCATCGCCAGATGGCGACTGCACTGAAGGCTTCCTTATCTTCCAACCTGAAGCAGCTGACAAACATTCCATTGGATCAACTTGTCGACCAGCGTTACGAGAAGTTCCGCAAGATCGGCAAGTTCCACGAAACACTCGAAGTAGAAACCGCATAAGACCACCGCGGCTCCAGCTTCGCAACAAAGACATCAGGCGTACGCCCGTTGAATTCCAGAAAGGAACCACCAACGGGCGTACGCTTTTTTTACGACTGGTGAAGCTGAAGTAGTACCCGCGCGGAATAAACAAAGTTCTGCCATTCACAACCCATCTACGGCCCATTTGGATGCTATGCTTTAAGCAGACGTTTCCCGGTCGAGAAATCGATTGAGGATTGCAGCCTGGCTTTCTTCCCATCGGATGAAAATACGTCATTTCTGCGCGTCGAAAACAACCGGCCTCCCAGAGGCCCGGCAGTGAGCTGAAAAGGAAAACGCGATGCAAGTGTCACAAATCCGAATCGAGGCCCTCAGAGACGCATTTCTGCGCAAGGAGTTCGGGGAACCTGCTCTCCGTGAAGTTGATGTCACCGGAAACGAATTCACAATCGCAATCGCCGACCAGTCGCGTCAGATACCCGGGGAAATGGAGACACGAAAATCGCAGTTCAGACCCGGCCAGAGAACTCGCATCGGGGCATGTAAACGGGCCTGTTTTAAGACGCGATTTCGACGCACGTTTCAGCATACTCAGAGCGAGCAACAGCAGCATAAATCAATGCCACGATCGGCTCGTCTGGATCGCGTTGAAGAGCGGCTGCAGAATGAGATCAAACCAGTGATCAGACGGGGCTCCGCGAGAGAGCAGCAGCTTCTGTTGAACACCGCTTTTGCATGACGCCATTCAAGGCATAAGAACACAGGCCACACCGCAAACACCAGTAAAGCACCCCACAACGAACGTCCGATAATGTCCGTTATGTTAAGTTCGGCGTGAATTTTAGCCTGTTTTTACAGGGTTTGCGATTCTCCCTGATTCCGATCTCCCACTCTACATACTCTTTGAACTGGTACCCGACTTTACTCTCAAAGCCTCTCTGCTTCAGCATCACGATGATCCTGAAAGCAGAGTCGAATTCCACTTCAACATTTCACCTGCGTTGTGCTTCACGCATCCGATCCTGCAGCGCTGATCCCAGTGCATTGATGGGAACCTGCTGCAGTTCCAGCTGACGCAGAACGCGTGTATCCAATGGTGTGGTAACATCCGTTTTCGGATCGGGGTCTCCCCCGTTTAATAACAGGTCTGCCCGCCAGTCCTGCAAAGCAGCCAGGACCACCTGGTCTGGCAGCCCCGTCAGTGTGATTTCGAATTCTTCAATCAGAGAGTTCTGTGCTTCCGGGTAATCAGAATAGATGGCGGCAATATCCCGAAGAAGTTTTGTTCGCTCCCGGGTGATACCTTCTGCCTGGGGATCCGACTGCCCCCCGTTGACACCAAACAGCGGACTGTCGTCCGCGGGAAGTGATGTTTGAGGCTGACCATCCTGCCAGTCGTTCGTCACATTTCTCAATACTCCGGGAATCCGCGACTGCAGTTCCCTGGCAAACCGGGCTCGATCCTCAGGAGCGGTTGCGTTGTAAGCTTCGATCACCTTGTCCTCCAGCTCACTTTTCAGATAGCTGGGAATACTCTTCAGGATCTCTTTCAGTAATGAATCCTGTTTCGTGGTTCTGACGTCAGAACCGCCACTCCCCGATTTTTCAAAAAAGGGATTGGGAAGATCATTTGAACCGGGAGGAAATGGATTGTGATCCCCGTGCTGACCATGATCGTGGTCACTACCAAACAGATCATCGTCATCATGATCGTGCAGATCGATCTCCGGATGATCCAGTTTTGCCAGGCATGAATCCAGGATATTATGTAATTCCTCCGGCATCACAGGTGCCATCTCATTCAGAATCACAGCCGCCGCATATCCACTGCGCGATTCCAGTACGGTCGCCCGGGCAGATTCCGATATCGTGATCAGAAAAAATGTCAGGAATAAAGAAAACAGAATGCCTTTCAGCAGTCCCAACACAGCGCCCAGATGGCGATCGAACTCATTGAATTTCAGTGAATCAATGGCGGTCTTCAAGCTTCGCGCCAGCGTAAATGAAATAAACGAGAATGCAATGTAGATGACCAGCATGGCAATCCAGCGATTGAGTGGCGGTTTCACATTAATGAGTGGAGCCAGTTGCAGCGACAGAGATTCGGCAAACGCAAAGCAAAGCACCAGCGCTGCAATCGCGGCCAGCTGCCAGACGACGCCTTTGGAGGCACCTTTCCAGACAGCATAAATAAGAATCCCCACTATCAGTAAATCAAACCACATCGCGACATCCTGTCTATTTCGGTCCGTCCATGAGAAATTTCGGAGTTGGCCCACTCCCCTGCTCGCACTCCCCCGATTTTTCATCAATTCAAGGGAAGGGGATTATAGGGCAAAATTGAACTCAACGGAAAGCCCAGATTTTAGATCGAAATTCTCGGAGTCAAAGGTAAACGAGGATGAATTTTCAAAATAGAAAAGCAGGGGCCATCTGTCAGAAAATTGCGTGTGCGGCTTCCATTTTACTTCATCGCAGCGGGATCCAGAGCCGGATCACAACTCACTGTCAGTCAGAAGGCCTCAGCAGCAGCTTTAAAGCATTGAACCAGATGACATGAAAACCGGGAATTGCTAAAGCTTTAAAACTGCTTCTTACTGTCCAGCAGCAACGTAATGGGTCCATCGTTGACCAGTTCCACATCCATATGCTCCTGGAAGCGGCCTGTTTCCACCGGAATGCCTTGACCACGGACTTCCGCCACAAAGCTCTGATACAACTCATTCGCCTGTTCGGGCCGCGCTGCATTCACAAAACTGGGACGGCGTCCCTTACGGCAGTCTCCCAGCAGAGTGAACTGACTCACCACCAGCATTTTACCATTTACATCGGACAGCGACAGATTCATTTTCCCATCTGCGTCTTCAAATACACGCAGACCGGCGGACTTCTGTGCGAGATAAATCACGTCATCCTGCGTATCATCCTGCTCGACCCCCAGCAACACCAGAAACCCCTGCTCGATTTCTCCCGTGATCTCACCATTCACTGTCACGCTCGCGCGGGATACTCGTTGTACCACAGCTCTCAAAGCAATCTCTCCTCGTGGAAGTTCATTCAATCAAAATTTATGCCGCGCTGGCAGGAAAACGGGTCCAGCGAGATCGACAATTCTTCCTCACAGATTAATTGCCGAATCAACTTTGCGGTAATGGGTGAAAGCTGTAAGCCGTCCCGGTAATGCCCGGCGGCCATGATCAGGTTCTGGTATCTTTCAACACGCCCCAGGTACGGCAGACCATCGATCGACTTTGGTCGTAAGCCTGCCCAGGCACGTTCGAACGTCGCTTCACCTAAGCCCGGCACGACAGACTGCGCAAAAGCGATCAGTCCTGCGATTCCTTCTGCCGTATTTTCTTTGCTGAATCCAGCCTGTTTTTCTGTGGAACCAATCAGAATTTTTCCGTCACTGCGTGGCACAAGGTAGCGGCGACCGGATTCAATCACCTGACGAAATGGAAGCCGATTCATTGACAGTAATACGATCTGTCCCTGAACGGGGACCAGCTCACACCGAATTCCCAGACGACTGAGCACCTCAGACGACCAGGCACCTCCGGCCATCACCGTTTGCTCCGCCTGGTGGACTCCGGAAGGTGTTTGAACTCCGGTGATCCTCTCACCTGCGGTTTCGAATCCAAAAACGGCAGCCCCTGGATGAAGCGTGACTCCCCGGCTGGCACACGCAGACAGCAGCGCCTTCATATGTCTCGGGTTACGCACCTGTCCCATTTCAGGCAGGTAAAAACCGGATTGAATTTCCTCATTCAAAAACGGTGCCCGCTTCCGCAATGAAACCGAATCCAGTTCTTCGACGACGGATCCGGTTTTGCACCAGTCTGCGACATAACTCTGCCAGTCTGCGACATCTTCAGCCAGAGAGACATGCAGCCCGCCACAATTCAGATAGCCGTTATCAATTCCCGTTTCCTCCAGCAGACGACGTGACCACTCGGGCCATAACGGCTGGCTGGCGGCGCGGAGTTGTCCTCCGGGAGTCGTCGCGCATTCGAGTTTCGCGGGAGGCAGCATGCCGGCACCAGCCCAGGATGCCTCCTGTCCAAACTGCTGACGATCAAAGACAGCAACCTTCAAACCCTGGTTCGCCAGTTCATAAGCGATCGAAAGCCCGATCACTCCACCGCCAATAATATTTACATCCATCATGGGTTTAACGAGCCCTGGCCACACGCTTCAAAACGAGACATTCAAGGCGGTTGATTATAGCGGACTGACCGCAGAATCACAGGGGTTGCTGCTCATTTCCAAAATCAGGAAACGGAGCCCCCTGCTTTTCTGCCTGATTCCGATTCACAGGAATCTTAATTCAACTTACCGGGTCGGAGAGTCCTGGCATAAGCGGTTGCCAGTGCCCGCAGATTGGTGCCATAAACTTTCTGCAATGCGGCAGGAGCAGCAGTTCCTGATTTGAATTCCTTCAACAGCAGCGCCATCTTTTGTGGACCACCGTTATTTATCAGAAACTCGACCAGTGTAAATCCGACAGCCGTCGTTTCGGAAGGTGAAAAAGTCCCTTCGGCAACCAGTTGTTCGGGTCGTGTCACTTTAGGAGCTGCATTGAGCGCCTGCTGCCTTAATGACTCGAAATATTGCTGACTGGAAGAACCATTCGCCGCCAGCAGCATGCCCAGACCACGGGACAGCCACATCGGCACCTCCCCTTCTCCACGTTGGATTGCTGCATTGGTCACCCCTGCGACAACATTAGTCTGCAGTCCCGGTGAATCCACGGTCGCCTCATCGCCAACATCCTGTAATACCAGATACGCTTCCAGAGAAGTCGGTGTCACTTTGGAATGCCAGGTCGTGGCGGGATCTACCCGCCGGTCTTCAATTGTCTGATTGAATTCCGAATAACCAAATCTATCTTTCATTACGTAAACTGCCAGCTTGCCTCGCCAGAGGGGCTTCTGTTTTTCATTGAACAGTTTTCGTAGACCATCTGCCTGTGTTTCGGCCCAGCCACTGATCTGCTTCAGACGATCCGTACTGACATTCCCGTAGAAAATAAAATCATCTGTCTCAAGCATTTCCGGCTTTTCGTTATTCAAGGCGCGCTTCCAGATCGGCTCCAGTGAATCCCGGCGCATATCAGCAAATTTTTCGGGTGAAAGATTCGCCAGTTCCGCCATCCGCAGCTCATCTTCGGTCGGCACCATTTCCCGCAGGTTGCCTTTGGCATTCTTACCGTCGAATTTGGCACCTTCTTCGATCCAGGTTTTCAGATCATTGGCATTTTTTCGTTTGAGCAATGCCTGTCCCTGGGGCATTTTGATTGGATCCTGTAAACCGACCAGTTGCCATAGACGGCTGTCGTCCGGTTTTCCAGGCACGATTACTTCTCCGGTATCACCGCCACGTAGAATATCTTCAAAGGTCACGACCGAGAATCCACTGGCTGGATTATTTCCGCTATGACACCGCATGCAGAAATCCAGCATCCAGGGAGCAACGTCTTTCATGAACGAAACTTTTTCATCTCCCGTTGCCATCACCACTTTGACGGGGTTCTTTTTCGCTTTTGCAGAAGCGCCAATCGGATCGGTCTCTTTCTCACCATCAAAGCGGGCACCTTCCTGGATCCATTTCGCAATCAATTCAATCTGATTCTGTTCCAAAGCCGGTGCATTCTTCGGCATCCGCTGATTATCGGGTGCGATCAATTTGAGTGCCATCAGACTGGCTCTCGGATTCCCCGGTACCAGCAGCAAGCCACTCCGCCCCCCTTTCCGCATGTCGGCAAATGTACTCAAATTCAAATTCGCGCTCGCCCGTTGTGCGCCGTGGCAGTTGGAACACTTCTCATTGAGAATCGGTGCAATCTGCAATTCAAAACTGATTCCTTTATTGGCACCAGGAGTACCACCTCCCCCTCCCATGGCTTTTTCGAGTACTTTCCGACGCGCTTCAATCAATCGTTTGGTACTGACGATGACAGCATCCGTTTCCGGAATCATCGCATCTGCAGCCAGTTTGTCGAATTTGGCTTCCTCTTCATCGGTCAGTGTTTTTGCTTCGTCATATTTTTTCTGACGAATCAGCGTGGCCACTTTACCCAGGTTCCGTTTGATCGAAGCCAGTTCTTTACGTTGTTCCGCTGTCAGCTTTGCCGCCTGACTGGTGGCAGTGAGTATTCCGGTGAACAGAATCAGCGCCAGGAGGAATCGAGTAATCTGAACGGACCGATGAGACATAACTTTCCTCTTAGTTTTGAAATAGGATGAATTGCGTAATTTAACGCGACTCCCCTGCTCCGTCGAATACACGAGGATGCAGAAGATACTCATCTGACTGACAAGGCATTCGTTTAATCAGACAGTTGTATTTTAGATAGTCAGCATCAATCCGATGCTCCCGGATTGATACAGCACTCCGTTTTCATTGGCTTCAGTATAATCGTCACGGGAATGAGAAAAAAGATCTGAATGCGACGAATCGCAGATCCTGAGGCAGTCTGTAAATTCCCTTATCAACTGAACCTCCCTTCTCCACAGCAGATTCGTTCCTAATTTGTCGTCTTGGCGGGGAATCCGACAATTTTCACCTGAAGTTCCAAGACAATGACTCCTCGGGTTGTCTATAATATAAGCAAATCACACGAATTCCTGATAACCTCATATATATTCTTCTCTTTTGACTATGTCTCTGACCGCAGAATTATCCCGAAAAACATCACGCCTGACTGAAATCCTGGCGCGCATGGACCGGATTATCGTCGCATTTTCTGCCGGTGTAGACAGTACCGTCGTCGCGCAGGCGGCTTTTCTGGCACGCGGAGACCACGCACAGGCGGCCACTGCCGTCAGCCCCAGCCTCGCCTCGGGCGAAAAAGAAGAAGCGATCCATCTGGCCGAACTGATCGGTATTCCGCATCGCCTGGTTACCACATCCGAATTCGCGACCGAAGAATACCGGGCCAATGCCCCCAACCGCTGCTTTTTCTGTAAAACAGAACTGTATCAGATTCTCAGTCAATCGATTGCGGGAACAGCATGGGAAACCGCTACCCTGGTCAATGGTGCCAATCTGGATGACCGCGGCGACCATCGCCCGGGCATGCAGGCGGCGTCCAATTACCATGTTCGCAGCCCGTTGATCGAAGCGGAATTTACCAAGGAAGAAGTGCGTGCCCTGGCGCGGCACTGGGAACTGCCGATCTGGGACAAGCCCGCGCACCCCTGCCTGTCCAGTCGCATCGCCTATGGTGTCGAAGTTACAGAAGAACGGGTGCAGAGAATTGATCAAGGCGAACAGTTTCTCCGTGATCAATTCGAAATCCGGGAACTTCGGGTCCGTCTGGAACCCAATGAACTGGCCCGCATCGAAGTTCCTCTGGAAGAAATCCCCAAATTGACAACCCCCTCCGCACTCACAAAAATATCTGATCAATTCCTGCAGCTCGGCTTTCGGAACGTCACACTCGATCTGCAGGGTTTTCGCTCAGGCAGCCTCAACAGTTTTCTTTCCATCAATGACCTGCAGATAGCCGCTCCCAAAACCTGAATTCAGGAGAGACCATTTTCGGTTCGCTTCTGAAACAACAGCACTCAACACAGCATAACAGCAAAGAATGACAAGGAAACCAGCCGTGGATTCAGACAGTTCGTCTTTCATCGATCTTCGCAGTGACACCAAAACCAAACCAACCCCGGAAATGCTGCAGGCCATGATCTCTGCTGAACTGGGCGATGACATGAATGGAGAAGACCCGACTGTCAATCGCCTCGAAGCCATGATCTGTGACCTGCTCGGTAAAGAAGCTGCCGTGTTTGCCTGCTCGGGGACGCAGTCCAATCAGATGGGGCTGCGCGCTCACTGCCTGCCCGGTGATGAGCTGCTGATTCACGAACTCGGTCACATCGCGATCTTCGAAGGGGGGGCTCCGGCAATTCTCAGCGGTGTCAGCTGTCGCACTTTGACCGGTGAAAGAGGTATGTTGACGGTCGAAGATCTCCGAGGAAAGATTCGCGCCAATGATCAGCACCTGACACGCACCCGACTCCTGTGTGTTGAAAACACAACCAACGCAGGTGGCGGGCACTACTACCCTCTCGATCAGCTTACAGACATCTGCAACTGGGCACACGAGAATGGCCTGAAAACTCACATGGACGGTGCACGGATTTTTAACGCCTGTGTCGCCGGCGGCTATACGATGAAAGAGATCTGCGCCCCGCTGGACACGATCTCGATCTGTTTTTCCAAAGGACTGGGGTGCCCGATGGGGTCGATCCTGGTCGGTTCGCAGGAAGCAATTACCCACGCCCGCCGTTCTCGCAAGATATTTGGCGGCGCTTTAAGGCAGGCGGGCATTGTCGCAGCCGCATGCATTTATGCCCTGGAAAACAATATCGAACGTCTGCAGGAAGATCACGACAATGCCCGTTTCCTCGCCGAGCAGTTGGCCGAGATTGAAGGGATTTCCATCAATCCTGAGCACACCGAGACCAACCTGGTCTTCTTTGATGTGCATCCGGAGCGGGGAAATGCGATGCAACTGTCAGCCGCCCTCAAAAAAGAAGGTGTCGGAATCGGAGCGATGGGCAATTCCACGCTGCGGGCCTGCACCCATCTGGACATCAGCCGCGCCCAGATTGAACAAGTACCCGCTGCCGTCCGCGCCGCGTTAAAGGCAGGCCTGGATCAATACCAGGGAATCGCCACCGGTCCCTATGCCCGAGGTTGATCTTTTTTCCTGAAAATCTTTCACAGAAAAGACTTAAATACAACAGAGATCACACGCGATACAGGCCGATTTGCCTGCATCGCATAATCGGTATAATCGATACCGGTGGTCGAGTCCTGTCGTGTTCCCATGATTTCTGCATCAGGAATTAAACTTCTGACAACTGGTCAGTCGATGGAATTAAGGTTCAGACTCCCCCTCAACGATTGAGGCCGTAAAGACATAGGAACATGTCTTACAACTAAGCCCATTACTCGTTTTGACTCCATTGAGCTGGAGGATGTGCAGGAAGCCATTCTACATTCAATATTGATGACAACCTGAAAACAGGTGTTCTTTTGCTTCATTAAGGAGCAAAACCGCTGGATTTTCAGTGAATTCAATGAAAGAATTGGCCATGACTGCAGACTACCAGTTGAATCGATCCCCCGTCTTACGATATCATGAACCCCATACAGTAACTAACAGTCGGGAAGATTCTACCCCGACAGGTTCAGGACCACGTGACAGGGGGAATGCCGCCATGGATGTTAACGGCACCAGTTCTATTTCCGGATCTCTGCCTATCAGTAAGCAGACCGGTCCGAGCAACACCAACATCAAACAGACACCTGCTGCGAAGCCAATCTCTTCTCCTCAGGATGAACTAGAGATTTCTTCCGCCGGTCGAATGCTGGATGAAATGACGAACAACTCCGATATGCGTGCAGAGCGGTTAGCACAAATCAAGGCGGCTATTGACGACGGAACTTATGATACGGATGAAAAGCTGGATGCAGCTTTGAGCCGTATGTTGGATCAGATCTCTGATTCTGAATAAACCGCGTCTTAGTCGTAGTAGAGAAATTAAATGAGAAAGAGATAAACCGTGCTCAATTTTGAAAGCCTGGAAATCGCTGTTTCTCCGACTGAGAAATTCAGAGAGTACCTGGCCACAAAGGGAATGAGGCTGACACAGGAACGTGAACTGATCGTTGCTGAGGTTTTCTCGTCCCATGAACACTTTGATGCCGACCAGTTGGTCGCTCGCATGGCGTTACAAAAAACGGGACGCCGTGTCAGCCGTTCTACTGTGTATCGGACATTAAGTTCGCTCGAAGAAGCCGGTCTGTTGCGCAAAGTGGCGCGAACCAACGACAAGGACATCTACGAGCACGACTACGGCTATCCTCAGCACGACCATTTCATCTGCAAAAGCTGTGGCGAACTTTTTGAATTTCATAATGAAGGCATCGCCGAGATTCTGGAAAAACTTGCGGATCAGATTAACTTCCGCATGAATGAGCACCGACTCGAAGTCTACGGAATCTGCGATGAGTGTTCCCGACCTCCGCAACGCCGCCATAAGAAGCTGGACCTGATCTGATCCTCCGGCGATAAGTCTACACTCCCCTGCCCTGCTTCTCCCTGATTTAGCGGCGTTTCACCGGAATTGCCCTGTAGATTCGTAACAGAACCAGCAGCAGGATCAGTGCGCCCAATGCAATCCCGCCGATGATCGCCAGCCCCAGACCATCGCCATATAATTTACGAATCGAAAACTCGGGAGCTACTCCCGGAGCATGGGCCGGCCATTCCGCGAGCCAGAACCATTTCCAGCTCATCAGCACAATCAACGTGGCCGCGCACAAATAAGGCCCGTATGGCAGATAGGTTTTCCCCGTCATCACCCGTGTGAGGAAGCCAATCAATATCCCACAGAGCGGAGCCAGCAGCAGGATCGGCAGAATCGCCTGCCAGCCCAGAAAACTGCCCACCATCGCCATCAATGTCACATCCCCCAGCCCCAGCGCCTCCTGTCCCAGCAATACGGATGAAACCAGGCGCAATCCCCAGGTGAGACCGCCCCCGACGATCAAGCCTGTCAGACTCCAACTCAATCCATGCCAGTGGGAATGAGCTTTGATCCATTCCGGTATATAAGGTCCGGTCAGTCCCGGAACCGCCTGATTCCAGTCCACCCACAGATGAATAATCTGCAGGTGGCCGGCGATCGTGGCGCCGAGCACACCAATCAGCATTCCGGGAATCGTGATCTGATCAGGAATCAGATATTCGCGAAAGTCGATCGAGGTCGCTGCAACCAGCAACGCCAGTAAGACATACAAATAGATCAACCGCCATTCCAGCATCTCTCCCGAGGGACGGACCGAAGGGACTTCGAGACACCGCAACTGCACAGCCATAAAATAAAACAGGACGAACAGGGTGCCAGTCAAAATTTCCAGCAGAATCTCTGATCGAGGCAGTCGTGCGGTACACGTGCGACAGCGGTTTTGAAATGGCAGCCAGCGAAGAACCGGAATCAACTTCCAGAATCGAACGCGCGCGCCGCATTCCTCGCAGCGGGTCAGGGGGCGAATGACCGGTTTGAGGGTCATCAGCCGCACCCAGGCATTCACCAGCAGACCAACAACAGCCCCTGTTAAAAACAAAATTCCAGGCAAAAATGTACTATTCAACTGTCCTGCTCTCACTCTCGTCAGATCTTAACCTTCCTGAACAAAACCCGTTCTTTCTTGGGTGATTTTGCAGCAGGGCTTTGGTAGACTGACGCGTTAACTGATTTGATCGTAAGATCATGCTGGATGAGGATATGGTGAAGTCTGTCTCATGTAATCGCAATTGCGGTTCGATGAAAAAATCAATTTAGATGAAACTGCCTGCTCGCACAATCGTCTGAAACGATTCATCCACTAAGCAGATCGTTCGATCAATTCAGGGAACCAAAGCGCTCGCTCACTGCTTTGACAATTTTTTCGCGCTCGGAAAGGCCTTCACAATGAGGAGAGTCTACAGACAGCTTACGTACTGCACATTTTTAACATTCTTCTTGAGTTTATCCGGAATGGGACAGATCTTCGCCGACGAAGCTGTCCCCCCCCATGCCCTTGGCTCTGGTGCAGAAGCACCAGCGCAGGAAGCAGCGGCCGTCGAATTTGACAGCGCTGACATTGCCTGGATGATGGTCGCCTCTGCACTGGTATTGATGATGACCGCCCCCGGGTTGGCCTTGTTTTATGGCGGACTGGTTCGCAAGAAGAATATTCTGGGCGTCATGATGCAATGTATGTTCCTGATGGGACTCATGTCTGTCATCTGGGCACTCTGGGGCTATAGCCTTGCGTTCGGTTCAGATATCCTGGGTGGTTTTGTCGGTGGTTTTGACTATCTGCTGTTGAAAGATGTCATCCCGTACTGGAAAGATGGCGCGGTAGTGATTCCCGCCAATGGTTCGATTCCCAAATCACTGTTCATGGTCTTTCAGATGATGTTTTTCATTATCACCCCTGCTCTGATCTGCGGTGCCTTTGCGGAGCGTATGAAATTCAGCTCAATGGTGGTTTTCTCAGTTCTCTGGGGCACTTTTGTCTATTGCCCGATTGCCCACTGGGTCTGGTCAGATACGGGCTGGTTATGTGAATGGAATGAAAATGCACTCTACCCGGCGTTTGATTTTGCCGGAGGCACAGTAGTACACATTAGCTCCGGATTTTCCGCACTGGTCTGTGCGATCCTGCTGGGGAAACGACTGGGATACGGTCAGGAACCGATGCCACCACACAATCTGACTTATACATTTATCGGTGCTTCAATGCTCTGGGTCGGCTGGTTCGGATTTAATGCCGGCAGTGCCGTCGGTTCAAATCCTGCCGCCGTGAATGCTTTTGTAGCGACGCATCTGGCTGCAGCAGCCGGAGTTCTGGCCTGGGCAGTGGCAGAATGGGTCTTTAACGGTAAACCCAGTATTCTCGGTGCCTGTTCGGGGGCCGTCGCGGGGCTGGTCTGTATCACCCCCGCCTGTGGTACGGTCACTCCGCTGTCTGGAATTATTCTCGGGCTGCTTGCTGGTTTTGCCTGTTATTTTGCCTGTACTTCACTCAAATCCAAGTTTAAATATGATGATACGCTGGATGCCTTTGGTGTACACGGCGTCGGTGGAACCGTGGGGGCAATTCTCACGGGTGTATTTGCTACCAAATCCATCACTGGTAATGCGGAAGGCTCAGGTTTACTGGAAGGAAACACTCAGCAGCTGATCAATCAGTTTGTCAGTGTGGGAGCAGCCATCGCGATTTCAGTCGTGGGAACCATTATCATTCTGAAGCTGATTGACCTGACCATGGGTCTGCGCGTCAGCAAAGATGGTGAAATTCAAGGGCTCGATTTGAGTCAACATGGAGAAGAAGGATATATCTTCCTGTAAAATCAGGGGATCGAGAGTCGGTTTGGAGCCGACTCTCGTTCTCATTTTCAGGAATTTCGGTCCGAAAGGCCTGTCAGGTCAATAGTTCTGATTGTTTTTTCAGGGAAATCAATTTGCGGTATCGAGATTTCCCGACAATTGCGATATAATATCTAAGTGTGATAGTCGTCTGGGTTTCTGAAAGCGCTGGAAGAAAACCGGACATTTTTCTGGGAGTATGATTCCGATGAAAAAAGTAGAAGCTGTCATCAGACATTTCAAACTGGAAGAAGTTAAAGATGCTCTGACAGAAATTGGTGTACAGGGCATGACCGTGTCTGAAGTACGTGGTTTTGGTCGCCAGAAAGGCCACAAAGAACAATACCGTGGTGCAGAATACACCGTGGATTTTCTACCGAAGGCTAAAATGGAAGTCATCGTCCCCGATGATCAGGTCAAAGCTGTTGTTGATACTATTCTGGAATCAGCACGCACCGGTCAAATCGGCGATGGAAAAATCTTCGTATTACCAATCGAAGATATTATCCGGATCCGCACAGGTGAAGCCGGAGATACTGCGCTTTAACTAATGACGGTAAAGCGAGGGGCGTGCTTTTGCCCCTTTTGCTTTACGTCAGTCCGGGTGACTGAAATTACGGTTTTCGAAAGAACTTTCAATGAAAAAGATTCAGGCAATCATTCGCCACTATAAACTTGAAGAAGTCAAAAATGCGATTTCTGAAATTGGCATTAGTGGAATGACTGTCAGTGAAGTCCGTGGTTTTGGTCGCCAACGTGGCCACAAGGAAACCTATCGAGGCAATGAATATATCGTTGACTTTCTTCCGAAAGTGAAACTCGAGATTGTGGTCCAGGACGATATGGTTCCCAAGACCATTGAAACGATCACACAGGTTGCACGTACCGGGCAGATTGGTGACGGGAAAATTTTTATTACCAGTCTCGATGAAGTCATTCGAATCCGTACGGGAGAAACTGGTCCGGAAGCGGTCTGATCCATTGGCAGATTTCCTGCAAGATATTCTGTCTTGAATCCGGGCTTCTTTTGTTCGCGTTCGTTTCAGCCTGGAATTGATGATGTCACATCCGTCAACCTCCTGCAATACACAACCATTTGTTGTCTATCGCACGAAGGTAGAACAAGCCCGGCAACGTGGTCAGGAACTCTTGCGCCTTGGCGCCAGTGGATTACAGATCGCGACAGCGATCGCCGAATCGATCGAACAACTGCTGCTGCAGATCATTCAGGATCAGTTCCAGCAACTTCCCGAACCCCGCCAGAAGCTACTGGTGCAAAACTGCTCGATCCTGGTGATTGGTGGTTCCGGTCGCGGATTAATGGCCCCCTACTCTGATGTCGACCTGCTGTTTCTGTACCGGAATCAGGTGAATGAAGAATTTGCAGCATTTGTCGGAGACATCGTTCGCAACTGCTGGGACGCCGGATTAAAACTGGGGCACAGTCTCAGAACCATTTCCGACTCAGTCAAAATGGCACGCACCGAACCCGAATTTGCTACGGCAATGATTGAAGCGCGCGCCATCTGGGGCGACGAACATCTCGCCGAACAACTCATCCGTTCATTTTACCGGCATGTCATCTTATTTCGCAGACGGGTTTTCTTCGAACAGTGTGTCGAAGCACGCTGGCAGGAACGGAAACAGCATGGCGGCGCGGTCATGCAACTGGAACCCGACATCAAGCGTTCTCCCGGCGGTCTCCGCGATATCCACCTCCTGCGCTGGACAGGATTTGCCCGCTATGGAACCGCGAATCTTGACATGCTGCGACTCGACGGTCGGATCAACAGTCGCGATGTCAGAACACTGAAAAATGCCCGCGACTATCTGCTCAAAGTACGCATTCAACTGCATTACGAAGCCGGTCGTCAGCAGGACCTGTTCACCAAAGACACACAACTCTGGATGGCCGAACAACGCCAGATTGAAGGCACTAACGGTCAACGTCCCGTGGAACTGCTGATGCAGGAATACTTTCGGCACAGTAAAGCCGTTGCAGAGATCACCGAACGGTTCATCAAAGCACATCGACCTCAGCCTTTGCTCTCGTGCATCTACGATTTCCTGATGACACATCGTTCAGATTCCATTCTCAAGATCGCCCCCGATCATCTCGACGTGATCCCCAGATACCGGGCTCAAGTCTGTAACAGCCTGGAAGATATTCTGAAACTGTTTGATACTGCCTCACTGTATGGAATTTCAATCGCTCCCGATCTGCTTGACGCTATCCGGGAGTCGGCCCTCACCCTGAATCCTACCGTTTCCAACAGGTCGATCGATCTGTTTCGTGCCATTCTGGATCGCAGTACAAACCTGGGCGCCACACTCAGAACCATGTCCGAAACGGGGATCTTGAATCTACTGATCCCGTATATGAAACACGCCTACTGCCTGTTGCAATTTAATCAGTACCACAGTTATACAGTCGACGAACACACATTTCGCGCCATTGAAGCTGCTGAAACGTTTCATCACGACGACTCAAGCCTCGGCAGTTCGTACCGCCATATCGAGAAAAAAGATATCCTCAATCTGGCAATTCTGCTCCATGATATTGGGAAAGGCTACGGTGAAGACCACTGTAAAATGGGAGCCATGATCGCCTCGGAGACCTCAATTCGACTGGGGTTGAAAGAAGAAGAACAGAAACTGCTGGTCTTCCTGGTATTTGAACATTTAAATATGGCCCACCTGGCTTTTCGGCGTGATATTTCTGATCCTGATATCCTGTTCGCATTCAGCCAGAAAGTCGGCAGTCCCGAAAAATTACGTATGCTGTATGTTCTCACTGCAGCAGATATCACAGCCGTGGGTCCGGGTGTCTTCACCGACTGGAAATCAGAACTGCTGGCAGACCTTTATGAGCGTACCATGCTCCTGCTGGGGGGGAAACATTCCCGCTACAATCGCGATCAGCGACTCTCGCGCGTCAAGCAGCAGGTGCGCAGTTATTTGAATCTGCCCATTCTGCATGATCATGAAGA
Source organism: Gimesia maris (assembly GCF_008298035.1). Lineage (NCBI taxonomy): Bacteria > Pseudomonadati > Planctomycetota > Planctomycetia > Planctomycetales > Planctomycetaceae > Gimesia > Gimesia maris. The sequence goes on along the minus strand of NZ_CP042910.1, from coordinate 2,811,389 downwards.
AGAACAGGAGGAAAGCTGGTTCACAGAACTGTTCAATTCATTCTCTCCTCATTATCTGCTGGTTACCCCACCCGAACGTATTGCAGCAGACATTGAAATTCTGCAGAACCTTCCTTCAGATCAAATCGTTGTTGAAGGTGAATTTGAACCGGAAACCGCTACAGTTAACTATCATGTGATTGCTTCGGCCCTGTATTCACAGTCCTGTTTTCATCGCATGGTCAGTGTATTTACTTCGAGGCGGATGGAAATTATTTCCGCGCAGATTACAACGAGTGCCTCCGGTGGAGTCGTCGACAGTTTCCGCGTCATTGATCACGATTACGCAAGTGAAGTACCTCGCTCGCGCGTGCAGGCGATCGAAACGGAAATCCGCAAAGCCGTGATAGGCGAGAGTGATGCCAAAACCATGTTTTTAAACAATCGACGTTTTCAGGAATCAGCCAGCCTGAGTGGTGAGTTTGATCTGGGTCGAGTGGAAATTGATAATCAGTCTTCCAGACGTTGTACGATTATTGATGTAATCGCCCATGACCGTACCGGTCTGCTGTATATCGTCTCTCGCGCCATCAGCCGGATGGGACTCTCTGTTGTGATGGCAAAAATATCGACACACCTTGATCAGGTCGTGGATGTGTTTTACGTGATTGATGAGTACGAACGTAAAATCGAAGACGGCGATCGACTGCAGGAAGTCAAAGAACAACTGGAACGCACCCTGCATGACTTTGAACTGGAAGGCTACAAACGCTACCAGCGTGTCTGACAGAGCCCACTGCTTTCTTCTGCACCTCAGGCAGGGATCACTTCCAGAATGGTCACCGGCGTCTCTACATGGATTTGACAATCCGAGGCTGCCGCGGGAACCAGCAGCGTTTTCCCCTGAAACAGTTCATATGTTTCTGCACTGCAATCCAATTGCCCTGAACCTTCCAGCACAATCAGAATCTGAGCCTGATTCAACGAAGTCAGTTGAAATGATTCACGCGCAACATACCGCCGAATCGAAAAATGCTCGCACGTTAACAATGCTTCAATCTGGTGATTTGCGCGAGATTGCTTTTCGGGCTCTAACAGATCAACGGGGCCCAAATCAAAATCGATGCAGGAAATAGCCTGCTCGACATGAACGGGACGGGGACTGCCTGACTGATCCAGGCGATGCCAGTCAAATAATCGATAGGTCACATCGCTTGTCTGCTGCACTTCGGCCAGTAATATTCCCTCGCCAATCGCATGCAGAGTACCAGCGGGAATGTAAACACAGTCCCCTTTTTGGACAGGATAGCTGTGCAGGCACTCTTCCACGGTCCCCTGTTTCAGATGTTTTCGGAGCTGTTCGGGACCAATCCCCTGCTTTAAACCTGCGTAGATACAACTCTCAGGCAAAGCGTCAAGAATGACCCAGGCTTCCGATTTCCCCGACTTCGTCGCATCAAATCGAGGCAGATGACCGGCATCCGGGTGAACCTGCAGCGAAAGGCGGTCGGTGGCATCGATAAATTTAATAAGAATGGGAAATAGTGGATAGCGCTTCCCCTCCCCAAACAATGCTTTCGGGTTCTTTTCGATCAGCTTGGAGAGTGTCCAGCCAGTGAATTCCCCACTGGCAATCAAGGTGGGGGCTCCAGGATAGTCAGAAAGTTCCCAGCTTTCGCCATAGTCCTGTTCAACCCCAATTAATTTGTGCAACTGAGTGCCCAGACGCTCCCCGCCCCATCTGGCACGCTTTAAGATCGGCGTGAACTCCAGCGGTAATAAGGTGGCCGTGGATTGGACTTCTTGCAATGACATAATCAGATGAAAAGTAATACCAGGTAACAAGATAGAAAGACTGGAAAAGATGGAAGCATCCATAATCGTAATTCAGGAAACCCCTCAATTGCAACTATAATCTGTATGAATTATGAGATCGGGGATCTCCTGATTTATTTTGCTGTTTTCTTACAACTATCCTTCTTGAAAGGTTTCAATTGCCATAAACGGGAACTCCTGCTAATCTCTCCCCCCTTGAAGCCATCGACGACAGAACTAGATCATGCGTACATATATCGATTCGCATTTCTACCTGTTGTCTGGTGAATTATCGCTGTTTATCGATGAAAGGCACATCAGTGGCAGATCTGTTATCTCAAAGTTTAGAAGTGGAACTTTCTATTGGTGACACAATACAAATTGGAGATCAGTTTTTAACGGTAATTGATATCGAGGGAAACGAAATCCTGTTTCAACTCGATTCGGACAATCCAACCGGACCTGCTGCAGATGCTATGAATGACGCTTACTAATGTCGCTGAGAGTCCGCTCCGGAATTTGATTCCGGTTTCACTAAGGCTGTTTTCCCGTTTCAGGCGGATCAGCCGGAAACAGCAGCCATTTCGGTATTTCCGGTTTCGGAATAGCCGTCTGCCGGGAACGTTCTAAAATTTTCTGGAACCGGGGTATGTCTTTCACCCAGAGTGTTGCCTGTTCATCTTCATAAATCAGAAACCAGTCGCTCCGGTTTTTCAAATAGTCATTTGTCTGCTGGGCCTTGGGCAGCAGAATGATTTCGGTCGGATATTGATCCAGCAGCGGGTTCGAACCGCTGGAATTCTGATTCAGCTTCTGAAACGCCACAAACTCCTCTTCCAGTTGAGCTGAATACACCGTTCGATAACGCCCGTCAAAGGCGACGCGGGATGCGGGAAAAGTCTGCCAGATGACATACTGTGCCCACCCATAATCTGTCAGGATATTCCCCGCCAGGTGTTCCTTCTGCATGACTTGCATGACAGCCACAGGCATTCCGGGAGCCCTGCTTTGTGTTTCCACTCCTATCTGCCAGGGTGGAACTCCTTCTTCCTGCAGATGGATCACAGTATGAGCACCCAGTCCCAGAACCGCCAGGGTCATGCTTGTGATCAGAACAGATCGCAGGCCCAGTCTCGTTTCTCCCGACCACTGTTGATTGATCACAGGGAACAGATTGCGTATGGCGTCAGTAATTGGACGCGGTAACAGAATCATAACTGCAATCGCCAGTAATGCCACATGCCTGATATGACTGACTGCCTGCCACGCGACCACCGCAATCAGCAGCAGATCAATCCACTCCCATTTTCTGGAACGGAATATTGCCAGCGCAATCAGTAGAAATGGAATGTAATACAGTAATGCCTGCCGGGCCTGCCAGAGGGGCTGCCATTCACGGACAATCTGTGTTGTAATCAGATGATCCCAGAGCATCTGATGCAGATGAATCCCGTATGGATTGATCAGCGTCACCATCCAGCTCGCAGTGACAGCCACCAGCAGTCTGTAAAATTCTCTTCGCTGGTAGCGCCCTTGAACACAGCCCCATCCGACCCACAGGACTACTACGGCCTCAATGCCAACCCCGGCCAGGAAGCCTCCATGAGAGTTCGACCAGAAGAGCATGACAACAGGCAGATACCAGACCCCCTTTGCCTGAGGGTGATCAACATATTCCCGCAGCAGCAATAGAGTCCAGGCGAAACAACCAAATGTAACCAGTTGCGGACGGACAAAGACCACAAACTGTGCCAGGCAGAAGGCGCCATAGACCAGTAACAGAACCGCAGCAGACAGACTTGCCCGGGATCTTCCAAGTGCAATCCAAGTCGGGATCAGAATCATGCATAACCAGAAATTACGCCAGAGCCACAGACCGGAATTTCCGATCTGACTCCAGAGCCAGCCAAATGACAATTCAGAAAACCACTCATGGTTGATCCAGCTGGTCCCCGGTTCCGTGTAACAGAATGGGTCAGTACGTTCTACCAGAACATGTTGCTCCAGGGCGCGCAACCCATAGAGGGTATGCCCCCATAAATCAGGGTCGGCGATGGTGACAGTCGCTGTTAAAAACAGACAGGCAAACCAGATACTCCCCGAAGAAAGATACCATTCGCGAGAGCTCATTACCCATTCAGCATTACCGGATTCATAATCAGGCACTGACACAACAATTCTCCTGGTGGATTCGATTCGTGAATCACGTTGCCCTCAGCAGTTTGCCATCAAGCTGAAAAGAAAAAAAGACCTGCACTCGATGGTACAGATCTTTTTCACTTTTTCCGATTTCTGTTCTCTACTGCATAGCTCACAAGAATGGGAACTATTTGCTCTTCAAAATATCTTCCAGGCTGGGAAGAGAATTATGAAGAAGTTCCAGCGTCGGAACGCCGTCACCATCTGCAGGGAATTCTTCGTACGCTGTCAGATCAATCTGTTCGTAGATTCGATCAAACATTTTGTGAGCGTAGGGTGCTTTCGGGTTTCCACCAAGAGCAATAATCTCACCTTTTTGTCGAAGAATATTAGTGTAATTGTAAGGTCGGAAATAATAGTATCCGTGATAGACAGGCGGGTAAGGATAGTGAGGGTACATATCACCCGTCGTTTTCCAGCACAACCAGCTACGCTTTTTCAATTTGCAACCATCGTTGCTGTAACAGTTACCCCACATCCCCCAGTGACCGAAGAGCCCCCCTGGCTGACAGAGGTCTCCTGTCGTGCAACCGCCTGCTGTACAAGCATCGGAAGTAATACAGGTATTTTGGCATGCTGCCATTGAGATTGTGGCGGGAGCACTGACAGTGTTGACTGGTACAACTTCTCCATCGTACTGCCAGACACTTAAACCGATGAGCAATGCAAAACTCGCATTCATGAGACCACCTTTATATTTACGTTGTATCAACAACACTTTTGGTTAGGCATTATGGTGGACATTCAATTGATAGTCACTCTGGAATCAGAGCACAATATTTTCCCACCATATCTCGTTTTCGTCCTGCTAAGGTCCTAATGTAAAGTGAAAATAGAGGAAATCAATAAAATCTTAAAATATACATAAATTGGGAAACACGACAAAATTACTATCAACCTTCCGTACAGCTCCAACCGATATGATTGATGCTATGGGATTTGTCTGAAAAGAACAGATCCTTCATTGCCGATCATGAAACATGATAATTCTAGATCTCACAAGTCACTTGATAAAGTGGCGTGATAGCAGGCAACACAGAACAGACACCTGGATTAAGTTTAAAACAAAGTTCCTTTAAACGTAGTTTTATTTGAACTTCAATTAACTCAATAAATCACTTACTCCAATTTCTCAAAATTGACGACCAAAGGATTGGGAGACAAGTATGTCTATAAATGCCTCATGGAAAAGACGCACAATGCTGGCTGTTGCCTGCGGTGTCGCTATCACAGCATCGCCACTTTCTGCGCAGGTTCCACCAGCTCCTCCTGTCCCGGGAAAGTTGAAAACCAATAACTACGTGCCTGGTAAGAAGAAAAATCTCGCACCAGTCATCAGTACCAAAACCAAAGAAAAAGTCCATCAACTCGTTGATCAGATTTATGAATCTGAAGTCGAACTCAGTGTTCAACAGCGACATTCAAAAATTCTGAAAATGAAGATGGATGTGTTTCGTGTAGCGATCGCAGACCCTTCAAAAATTGAAGTGGTCGCATTTGGCTCACAGGAAGTCGAAGTCATCGGAAAAGATACCGGTACTACCACTATGACTCTCTGGCTGGGTGACGAAGCAAACCCCCAGATCCTCAGCGTGCAGGTGAAGGTAGAGGGTGACAATTCCATCGAAGATCTTCGTCGTATGGAATACGGCGAATTCCAGAAAATGATTAACGAGTTCTTCCCGAACAGCAAAATTCAACTTGTCCCGTTTGCAGACAAACTGATTGTCCGTGGGCAGGCCAGGGATGAACAGGAAGCAGTCCAGATCATAACCATTATCCGTGCCCGTTCCGGTTCAGGTGGCGGCCAGGGTGGTGGAGGGGGAGGCGGATCTCTGTTCGCAGATGGTGCAGCCGCTGATCCATTCCCCGGTGGTGCCATGCTTCCAGAAGCAACCGTCATCGACATGTTGAAAGTGCCTGGCGAAAAACAGATCATGCTTAAAGTCCGTATCGCTCAGATCGACCGGTCTGCAGCCCGTACCGCAAGCACCAACATCATTGCTCAGTCCGGAGATTTTGGCTGGGCTCAGTTATTCACCGGTGTGGCGCAACAACTGGGCAATGGGGGGACTGGTCTTGTGACAGCTTCCTTTACCAGCAGTGATGTCGACGTGTTTATCTCGGCTCTCGCACAGAATGGTTATGCGAAAATTTTAGCAGAACCAAACCTGGTCACCATCAGTGGACGTACCGCCAACTTTATCTCTGGTGGAGAATTCGCGGTACCGACTGTGGTCGGGGTCGGTGGTGCTCAGGCAGCCACGACAACCTTTAAAGGATTTGGTACTCAGTTATCCTTCCTGCCGACAGTGCTGGATAAAGATCGAATTCGATTACAGGTGTCTCCTTCATTCAGTACGGTCAATCCTGCATTAACTTCAGGTGGGGTTCTGGGTGTGAATGTTCAAGCTGTCACCACGACAGTTGATCTGCGGGAAGGACAAGTACTGGCGATCGCCGGTCTGCTCCAGGAACAACAGCGGGGTGACTTGAACCGCGTTCCCTTCATTGGAGATATCCCCCTGGTAGGCCCACTGTTCTCTAACAAGGGAGTTTCCCGCGACGAGACAGAATTGATCATCCTGATCAGCCCCGAACTGGTACATCCGATGGAACCAGAAGACGCCCCAACCGTGCTGCCGGGCATGGAAGTCACCGAGCCAGGTGATGTGGACTTCTTCTTTATGAATAATATTGAAGGCAAACCTGATGTGCATCATCGAAGCACAGTCTGGTACATGCAGAAAAAACGGATTCACCAGCAACAGAAAGATTTCATTCACCAGAGCAAGTGTGATAAGTATTACATCAATGGTGACTACGGATTCTCTGAATAATTTTTAAATGATTATTTCTTTGCCAAATGATACCTATAAAATTCCAATCACATTTTTGAAACGAATGTGAGAGAAATACAAGGAAGTAAGCGATGTCTATACAACCCATAATTGCAAGTTTGCCTGCTATTGCATTAGCAGCAATGCTGATCAGTGGTTGCCAACATAAACAACATCACGCAGAAATTCCCTACGACTCTGTAGCGCCACTGGGAACCATCAGTGATGACATTTGGCAAAAGCAGGAAGAAAACGGAGAAGCTTCCGACTTCGTGATTGTCGAAAGTGAATTCGTAGGCGCGACTGCAAAACTCAATGCCGCTGGTGAAGATCACATTAAACAGATCGCTGTCCGCATGGGCTCAACACCGTTCCCGGTTGTTGTCGAACCCAGTTCGATGTCGGTCAGTGCATCTTCGGAATATAAATATCCGATCCATGGCAACGATGACCTGGACATGCATCGGCGCAACGTGATTGTCAAGATGCTGCAGTCAATGAACGTTCAGGATGCGGATGAACGCGTTGTTGTGGCACCTGCCTTCACACCTGGCTTTGAAGGATTCGAAGCCTACAGAGCTTACTCCAATGGATTCATGAATCGCGGTGGTGGCGGTGGTGGATTCGGTGGCGGCTTTGGTGGAATGGGCGGCGGAGGCGGAGCTGGTGTCTTCTAATCCAGGCTGAATCAATCGAATTGATTTGTGGTGGACGGATTCCAGTGAATCCGTCCACTTTTTGATAAAAACCATCCGCTCACATTTCTCTTCACAGAAGTAAAATTTATCAACCATTTCTACAGACGATTTTTATCACTGTGACACCATGGAATTCCAGGTGAATTCCTCAATATTAAAGTCGATTTACGTCAGGACAGAGTTATGAACGACAAAGGATTGTTTTGTTCAGCTGTAATCCTCATCATTTCACTCCAGGGATGCGCCCAGATGGGAACTCAGGTTGCCAGAGTGAAATCAGCTTTACCGGGAAAACATCATTCAGAAAAAGTACTTACTGCAGCTCGCAGTTTTGAGCATAAAAAAGAATGGCTGGCAGCCCGAAAGCAGTATGAAGTCTATCTGAAAAAAAATCCTCGCAGTGTGGTCGCCTGCCATCGGCTGGGGATAGTCTGTTCCCAACTGGGTGATTCTGTGGCAGCCACTCGTTACTTCACTCAGGCAAAACAGCTTGACCCGAATAATTCCGAAGTTCTTAATGACTTCGGTTACGCTCTGTATAAACGCGCTCAATATGATGCTGCGGAAAAAGTACTGACGGCAGCACTGCAAAACGATGCGAATAATAAACGAATCATGAACAACCTGGCGTTAACAGTAGGACACCAGGGCCGGTTCAAAGAAAGCTATACTCTCTTCCGCAATATCATGCCGGAAGCGGAAGCACACGCGAATGTGGCATATATTCATACCCAGCGTGGTGAGGGAGAGATGGCGCTCAAGGAATACGACCTGGCTTTGACGGCTGATCCAACGCTGGAAGCAGCGGGTCTTGCTGCAGCTGAATTAGCTGTGATGAAAAATATTTATGTTGCAAAACAGGAAAAACAGCCACAGGTAAAAGAGGAACAGCAACTCGCTTCCACTCAACCACAGCCAGCTCAAACCGTCCCTGAGAAACCGGTGACGAAGAATCCTTTCATTGAAAAAACAGTCACGAAAGAAAGTGTCGCCAGTCGGACGGAAACGGCAAAACCGTCTGCAGAACAGAATTTTCGTAAAATACCTGCTCAGCAGACGACTCAGTTAGTGAGCGCCAAAGAGGTCGTTCCTGTAGTATCGCGGCAGTCACTTGATGCACCAGTCAAAGAGACAAGACAGAAACTGGTGTCACAGGCAACTCTCAAAAAAGAACTGCTTGCCCCAAGCCAGCCGACAACTCCTGCAGCCAGAATCGAACCTCAGGTACAGAAACAGGAAGAAGAATTTCTGGAACCACTGGAAATCAATTCGTTCCGCAGCCTGGATGAAATTACCGATGATGAAATCACCGATGAAGACACCCCGGCCATTATCCGGATTTCGAACGAGATCCCTGCAGAAGAACCCATGTTCCGTTCACCCGATGAGCTGACCGGTCCATAAACAACTGAATCAATCAGTTGATCCGCGATTCAATCGCCTTGACAGTAGATGCTGCCTGAAAACGGAAGTTGTTATTTGTTGTCGATTGATTCACTTCCTCAATTTTTTTCAGACTTTTCTCTGTGCCGATCTCTTTCAGTACCCGAAAGACGTTGACCAGCACGATAAACTGATCCGGATCCAGCTGTTTCAAAACAGCATCCTCTGCCCCGCTTCCATACTCTATCAGTTTCTTGGAAGCATTATGGGCTTTAATGGGATCCTTCAGCAGTTCAGCGACCGCCGTTACTCCTTCCGGTGTTTCATGTTTCAGAATAGCTTCCATAACACTCGCCTGCCCCAGGATATTCACTTCTTTTAAAAGCCCGGTCATTGCCGGGATGTCAGCCCTGGTCGACCAGACTGCCAGTGCGCGCGAAGCATCCTGCACAACGGTGATATCTTTGCTTTCTAAAATTCCGATTAAGATCCCGGAGATATCCGGGTTTTCCTGATCCGGTTTTGTCTGACTTAACTTCTGTAATGCTGCTTTGCGTTTGAGCACATTTTTCGTCGACAGATCTGTCAGAATCAATTTCAATTCATCGTCAATGTTTTCGGGAATCTCAAATCGGGCCGCATCCTCACGCTTCTTCTTCTCTGCAGCATGCTTTGCCATGGCTGCCTTCTGTTCTGCTTTCAGCTTTGTCAGTTCGTCTGTACTTAATAAAGTAGATGAGAGTGTAATCGGAATTTTTTGTGTGCTGTTTTCTGAACGCTGAATGAGCTTGTAATTCAGGGACAGATTCTGAACACACCCCTGTTTCTGATCAAACTGAATGATACCGGTTCCCGTCAGTTCGACTTCCGGCTCACTGTCATCAATTGTCGATATCGTGCGATAGGAATAGCTGGCTTCGATGGTAACCAGGTCTCCTTCCTGACCGGTAATTTTATATTCCGATGTTTTTTTCGCCCCCATCGTCTTATCAATGCCAGGCCCCCGCAAAGGAGACGAAATTCGAGTAGATGAAGAGATGACTGAAATACTGCTTTTCTCCGACTCGGACCAGCTACGCTGGCCATCCGGAGAGAGTGGAATCAGGTTGATCTGCGAAAGGTGCCCCAGCAGATAAGGCAGTAGCGATGACCCCTTGACGGTATCAATTTCACCATGACGGTTTAGTTCAAGAGAATGCTGTTCGAATGCCCCTGCAAAACTGCCAGACAGTCCGGCAAAAGGACTGCGATGACGGTGCATTCGCATGGGGGGAATTAACGGACGCCGGCTTTTGCTTTTCGTCACCGAATTTAAATTCCCCGAACAGCGCAGCGAGAATGAATTGTCATCCGCGGCCGTCACATCATATATTTCCACACCACTCAATGTCTCTTCATAGTTTTCCATGTTGACTTCAATTTTTACTCGATACGCATACTGCTGGCCTTTATCCCATTTGTATTTCAGTGGCAGCTGATCAGCGGCCAGACTGAATGCAGACGTTGCCGAGATCGTCAGCAGGCAAAAGCTGATCAGCAGACAGAAGCGGACAGTCAAACAGACATAGACAGAGCATACTTGTGTATGGATGCGCGCAAACATGGAAGACTCCCCGAGAAAAAAGTGGGCCAGACAACTGCTGGTAATACACCAGAGCAAAAGTTTACCATAGTATAATCAGCGCAGACAGGAATGCATCAAAAATATCTGTATTTCAAAAGAAGCCGTCTGTTGTTGCACATCACTGTAACAGCCATTTGACAGCTGCTGCCTGTCGATTTCCCTTGTCATTATACAAAGTCACCTGATGCAGTTGGCCGGCCGCATTGTATGTTGCCTGGATCAACTCTGGAATCGAACTGGAATTTCCCGCAAGCCAGAGTGATGCCGGCTGGCAGAGAGACAGTACCCCTTCGACATCACCATACTTGACGGCACCAGGCCACAAACGCAGATCACGAATGTTGGTGATCTCCGCAAAATGAAATCCGCCTGTATCAACCGCCAGCTTCTCAACCACATCGGAAGAGTGTGCACAAGCTGCCGCTGCCAGTACCCCGGAAAATCCGAAACCAGCCAGAGAAATCGATTGTGGCTGGCTATCATGATATTTCGAAAAGGAAAGCACATTCAGGATGTCATGCACCTGCTTCGAAACGATGGGATGATTATAGCCCAGAGTATACCCGGCGAATTCACGGGGGTTTTTAACGACAGGCATTTCCGTGGGAGCAGGCTGCAGCTGATTGAATTCCCCCTGGTATAAAACATCGATACCCGCCACAGCAGTCCCGGTATCAACCAGTCGCTGGATAGGTGTTTTGAGACTTCCATCTGCTTTCAACAGACCCGCTTTTCCCTGGTCGTCTAACCAGATCACCACTTTCTGATTCCACTGGTCAGGCAAAAAGAACAGGGTGGGAGTCACTTCCCCATGTCGCCTGTTTTTGATCAATGTATGATATTGACGATAGCCCGATTTGGCTTCTTCAGAAAGATTTTCTGGTTCCAGGTCTTCTTTATCAGGCAGCGAACGGCCGATCATTACTTGAATCGCGCCGCCGACAACTCTGCGGTATTCTTGCAGACTCGTTTGATCGTATGGCGTCAGTCGTTTAATCTGCTCCGTATTATTCTTCGCCAGTGTATGCAGAATTTTAATTTCCGACTGTTCATCTCCGGGAGGTGCCGGGTATGTTTTGTTCCAGACGCTTAATTCCTCACGAGAAAGCGGCTTGAAATCTTCTTCGACAATGGGTGAAGACATACCCAATTGAAAATGCTGATTGAAAAACTCATACATCATCGCCCGACTGACATAATTATAATTATGCGGGAACGGGTAATACTTACCGCTCACTTTCTCAGGCACACCCAGCATTTTAAAATGCTGTTTCAGTTCCGGCAGACCTTTGCTTTCAATTTCTTTGGTCCAGTCATCCGCTGCGGTCATGCCTAACGGTCGCGGTGCCAGTAACGCTGCGAATTCTATATTGCCCGTACCGACGCGCAGATAGGTCGCATTTTCACAGGTACACCCCCCCTGCATCGCGGTAGAAACCATCACTGCGGGAAACGCAGCGGTAATACGCTGATCGATGGCGGCCAGAATAAATGTCTGTGTTCCGCCGCCACTGGCTCCCGTAATCCCGATCCGTTTCTGATCAACTTCCGACAGTGAGCAGACCCAGTCCAGAGCACGAATCGAGTTCAATGTCTGCAAGCCCAGCGCACTGATTAACCGCAATTCTGATTGCGCGCTGAACAGTCCCCAGTTCTTTTCACTCGACATTTCAGGGCGCTGTTTCGCAAAGCGGTGGATCAGATCATAACTCAAACAGAAACCATCGGCGTAACCCAGCATATCATAATGAAAAACCATGCAGCCCATCCGGGCCAGTTCAACGCAACGCGCCTGCAGAGGATAGCGTCCGCCGACTTCATATTTTTCTGCGCCCGCTTTAATATCAGCCTGAACTTTCTGTGCGCCCCTGTCATAGAAACGACCTTCTGCAAAATGGCCATGCGGCGAGAGCACCATCGGAAACGGTCCCGATTTGCCTTTCGGACGATACAGGTTGCCCGTCACATACAGTCCCGGAGAACTTTCAAAAAACACTTTCTCAACGGTGTACTCATCTCGATCGACTTTTCCATGGACGGTCGCCTTGATTTTTGTATTCTCGGGTTCCGGCCAGACCCCGGCAGCGACTTGAATCTGTCGTCTGACATACTCAGCCCGCTTTTCCCAGTCTTCCGGCGAATCAGCGGGAGTAAAGGGGAAGTAACCATTCAGATCTTTCAATGCACCCAGCCGACTGTCTTTGAATGCCGGGTCTTCCTCCGCTGCGAAAACATTTGCCAGTTCCGTGGGAGAACTAAGGATTCCTGCGGACAGCAAAGCCAGTCCGATATTCTGCAAAGCTGTTCTGCGGTCCATGGAAAACTGGTCGTCATTCTGAATCATCGTAGCCCCGCTTTCTTCATTGATGCGATCTGAGAGGTCATTCCAGCTGGAATCCAGATTGAATATCATCTCTTCAGTCTAACCGCAACTGCGTGATCGTTGCCAGTCCGAGCGGGCTATTTTGCTGCAGTGCAGGTACTCCGCTTCAGGGGGAACTGTCGTGAGTCAGATCCGTTTTCGGATCAGGTGGACCGCAAAAAGAAGACAGACCAACGCAATGCCCGAGACCAGGCTCCAGATCAGTGATATGGAATGAGGCTGTGGCGCGGCCTGATAGGTGGGAACATGCTGACGCTCGCCTGTCGCCAGCGAATCGGGATGATTCGGAAATGCTTCTGCAGTAATCGAGAGGTCTTTCCATAACACCTGGACGGGAGTGTCTACGTCACTCTGCTGGGCTCCCAGCCGTAGCAGGTCGACGTCGGCTGTTCCCAGTTCCACCTCCCGCAGTTCGCGAAATTCGTCTCCCGAGCCGTCAGAAATCAGGAATTTCAACTGACTCCCGGTTCTGACCAGTTTCAGTTTTCCCGAGTTCTGTTTCGCGTCTACCAGCTTGACATCATACTGACGTTTGCCTGCAACTGTCGTCGACAGACTCGTGCTGAAAACATGCTTGTTCTTCGGTCGCAATAATCGACCAATCATCGCTGCCGATTCTTTTTCGTCGTGCATTCTTAAATACATGCTCGGCCCCATGCCATACCCCGCCCCTGGTTTTTTCCAGGCAGGGACCTCATACGCAGCGGTAATTTCAAAATCACCACTTAGCTGAAACCGGGGGCTGATTCCAACACTGGATACCTGATGTCCCGCCGGCAGATTGAAGAAAAGGCCGTCCCTGCGTGGTTCGATTAACCTGAGCATACCTCTTCCCAGTGGAACCAGTTGCGCATTATCAAACTGTTGTCCCAGAAAACTGAATTTCAACTCGCGTCTCCCCTGCTCTGCCCCGACCGGTCCGGTCAGCAACAGAAACAGACAGACGCCCCACCAAGGGATCACCCCGGTACGGAATTGAGACTTCATAGACCAGCCCCTGTATCAGATTCACCGCCGGAGATCGTTCCCAGCGCCTGCCAGACCTCAGTATTGATATTTTCATTCACAAATCTGACAGCGCCATCTCCCATCAGCACATTCACTCCCTGTCCGTGCCAGCTGGAAGGATTTAATATCACACCATCCCAGGTAAATCCATTCTTACAGTTGGTCCGGTTTGGCGTTCGCACGTGGTTATATCGGGTCCAGTTCATATTCCCCGCTAGCCAGGTCTGCCCTGATTCTACATCGTACTGATAGGCTCCAGCAGACTGTGGCGTTAACCCTCCACAGGCATCAGAGAATTGACTTTCGGTCCAGACTCCCTGCAGGTTATATAAATCGGACAGGGGATCGATGACCGTATCGTCCCAACTCCCTTTGACATGTTCGCTGAACATCGCTGTCTGAGAAAGGCCGTCTTTGACATCCCGCATCCGCACACTGCTGTTCTGACCGAACATTCCGTTCCCCTCCCTGCCCGACCAGGAACTTCCGTTACAGGAGCGATAGTTATTGGGTCCCCAGCGACTTTTGAGTCGGTCCAGATCACTGGGACAGAGAAAGACATTGAGTCTGGTCTGAGCAGCTGGTCCGTTAATCACTTCATTAAAGCGGGTTTCCAGTTCAGCCTGATCGTCATTCGCCGCATTCGCAAAAGGGTAAAAAGGAGCTACATTGAAATTTAACTGGTTATAAACCACAGCCTGATCCAGGTAAGGCAGCAACATCGCATGTGCTGAATAGCGGCGATCCGCCAGGGTTCCCAGTGAGGAGATCGGCCCATCCTGATCATCTCCGACTCCAAACGGTAAGACCTCATGCGATTCATGGTAAGCCTGCAAGGCAATTCCGATCTGATGCAGATTATTAGTACACTGCATTTTGCGGGCGGCTTCCCGAACCGCCTGTACCGCGGGCAGCAGCAATGCGATCAGGAGACCAATAATCGTCAATGCTGCCAGAAGTTCGATCAAAGTGAAACCAGGCCGAATCCGCTGTTCTGCTTTCCTGTATTTGTCATCGACGTTATACATCTATCCCCCCAAGGCAGCCTCACTTAGACAACCTCTGGAACACCATTTCAATTTTTCACCTTTATTTCTTTTAAAATTCTCAGATTTCTGAGTTAAGAAAGGATGCTCACTATACAACTAACTACTGAAGTCCATCTTGAGCAGGCTTTCACAGATAAACGCCCACTTTTCATAAATAAACACGCATAGAATGGTCAGTTTTTCTGGTTTTTTGAGATTTGATTTTTCAGACATCTTTTCAAAACAGAAATTCTACCTAGAGTATTGCAGTATCTTCTTATGAACATTCAAACAAATATTCAGAAAAACATCACACATTGATTATTCAATGCGTAGTAACCACAACTTCATTTGATTCATAACCTTACGATCCATATCAACTATTACTTTTGTTTAAATAAATATTTCAGACTTTAGAAATCAAGCAGGTTTTTAATCGTCATACTTGTCGTGTAGACGATAGTATACTATAATAAAGATTACATGCAAAATCAGAATTCTTTGTGATGATCACAGGAAGACACCCTCAACCCTTCTTTATTCTGATGAGGCATTTTTTTGAGTGATCCCAAAATGTTTTTTTGTTTGGGACAGGTTTTTTTATTCCTGATTGTTTCAGGAAACTACTATTCAGTTGACACTACTTTTAAGAAATGGGGTACTTTGTTATGGCAGGCACCAAAGCAAACCTTACACAACGACAGCAGGAAATTTACGATTTCCTGAAAGACAAGATCATTAACCGAGGCTATGGCCCGACCGTTCGCGAAATCGGTGCCAATTTTGGCATTCGCTCTCCCAATGGCGTGATGTGCCATCTGAAAGCCCTCGAAAAGAAGGGACTGATTACCCGTGAATCTCACATGTCACGTGCGATTCAACTGTGCGATCATTCCCAGAAACGGACACGCCTTCCACTGGCTGGTCAAATTGCCGCTGGAAGCCCGGTTCTGGCTGTCCAGGATGATGAGCATATCGACTTCGGCTCACTGTTTGATCCCGATGATCAGTTCTGCCTTAAAGTCAAAGGTGTATCCATGATCGAAGATCAGATCGCCGATGGAGACTATGTCATCGTCCACAAGCAGAACACCTGTAAAGAAGGTGACATCGTTGTCGCGCTGGTAGATGGTCAGGAAGCAACCTTAAAACGCTATTACTCTGAAGGCGATCGTATTCGCCTGGAGCCAGCGAATTCCAGTATGCAGCCAATTTACTCCAAGAATGTAGATATTCTCGGAGTTGTGACAGGCGTGATTCGAAAATATTAAGGTGAGTTGTCTTGCTGATTCATCTGCGGCATAAATGTGACAGATGAAAGCGGACAGAATCACTTTCGAAGTGAATTGAGAGCGCATCATCTTTAATCATCGCGTCTCTCAATCTGTTTATTCGGTCCGGTTCGACCTGGAGACGCTTCAGTAAAACTGGAAACAGTCTAAAAATAATGCTCTGGCAGTTTATGCCAGAGCATTTTTTTACAGGTAAAGCGTAAGGTGCAGACAGGTTTTATTAACCCGCCGCCCGAGTCTGATACTGATTCAGTTTGTTGTAAAGTGTTTTCAATGCGATTCCCAGTTCAGCGGCACACTTGGGTTTATCCCCATCATGTTTATCGAGAACATGGTAAATCACTTCCATCTCAATATCCCGCAATGTTTTCCCTTCCATGCCCTCAGTCCAGTTGATTGCAGTCGAACCAGCAGACATGGGAATCGAAGAATGCCGGGTCAGATTGGATGGCAGATCACCAGGCTGAATCTGAACTCCATCCCAGAGGATGACGGCATGTTCCAGAGCATTGGCCAACTCCCTGACATTACCTTTCCAGTCGTACTCCTGCAGAATTTCAATCGTATCCTGCGACAGAATATCCTGAGGAATAGAATCCTTTTTTAGATGTCGTTTCAGCAGCACGCGGGAAATTTCCGGAATATCCCCTTTGCGTTCCCGTAATGCAGGCAGATTGATCTCAAACGTATTCACACGGAAATAAAGATCTTCACGGAATGTGCCTTCCGTAACCATTTCCTTCAAATCACGGTTTGTCGCACAGACAATCCGCACATCAACATGGAATGTTTCACTGTCACCAACACGACGGACTTCACCCGATTCCAGAAACCGCAGCAGTTTCACCTGCATGGTTTTGTCCAGTTCTCCCAGTTCGTCCAGGAAGAGAGTACCGCCGTTGGCAATCTCGATCAGCCCCTTACGCGGCGTATCTGCACCGGTAAAAGCGCCTTTACGATGACCAAACAGTTCGCTTTCCACCAGGTTTTCCGGCAGGGCACCACAGTTGACAGGAACAAAAGGCATCGAGGCACGCGTACTCAAGTCATGAACTCTCCGTGCCACCAGTTCTTTCCCGGTCCCGGTTTCTCCCAGGATCAACGCTGTGGAATCGGTCGGTGCGATTTTTTCGATCAGCTTTTTCACCCGCATCATCGGGGGTGTTTCACCAACAATCTGGCAGGGCCCTTCCACGCTTTTCAGACGGGATTCCAGGGCATAATTCTTGTTCTGCAGCGACCGTTTATCAGCCACTTTCTGCAACACGGTGGCGATATCGATCAGCTTGCATGGTTTCGGAAGGAAATCGTAGGCACCGCGTCGGATCGCCTGAATGGCTTCGTCGATACTGCCATGACCGGTGCTGATGATCACTTCTGTCTCGGGAGAGACCTTATTAATGTGATCGACCACATCCCAGCCACTCAGGCCAGGCATCCGGAGATCGACAATCGCTGCATCAAAGGTAATTTTATCCAATGCAGTTAATGCTGACTGACCATCTTCACAAATGGTGACATCATGTCCCATACGTGGCAGTTCAATTCGCATGACTTCCCGAATTGCCGCCTCGTCGTCGACAAACAGGACCCGTAATTTATTGACCGAATTACTCAAGTTGTGCTCCTTCTTCCTGCTCTGACATCCTGTCAAAGAGAAAGCCATTTAACAAATTTCATAACCGAATGGTATTCAGGAAGGATTATGGGAAAGGCTCTGGAGAAAGCCGGTTCGCATTGAACTGACTCATCCTTTTCTCCAGTATCGATACTCAAAGCTGCAGCCCCGGAACCGGGACTCCATACAGGACCTTTCTCTGCACAAACTGTGTCAAATCAGGAAGGGAAATACTGAGACTTACCTGCAGTACAGAGAACATCCATTTTCTCCTGTATCGTTAACTTTATGTGAATCATTTGTGGGGAGAGACGAGTAATATCAGATTTTGAAAATCGTGGCAATCGGAGAATCGCAGAAACTTCGACAGCAAACAATACCACTAAAGCATTACGCTGCTACACTTTGCAACTTAGTCTTTTTCGGGAGTTCTACAAAAATTGTACTGCCTTGTCCGGGACCGGGACTTTCCACTTCGATCTCACCCCCGTGATCTTTAACGATCCGATGAGTGATCGACATCCCCAGTCCTGTTCCTGTTCCATCGGCCCTCTGTGTAAAGAAGGGATCAAACAGACTCTCTTTGACTTCCTGGGTCATCCCCCGTCCGTCGTCCCGGAAAATCAGGGTCACAGAATCGACATGCTCACGGACCTCAATCTCCAGATTTCCGCCTACTTCCATCGATTCCAGGGCATTGGTCATGATATTGAGAACCACCTGCTTGATTTCGGCAGGGTTAAATTCAGCGCAACAGGGATTGCGGACAGAAAAATGTATGTTTCTACCTTTCAGCCTCTTGATCAGATTGACCATTGAGCAGACTTCGTCAATGACCCCGACCAGATCATTCTGACTGCGAACCGAATTCTGACCCCGGGAAAAATCAAGCAGTTTTGAAGTAATCTCACGACAGCGCATGGATTCCCGCTGAATCAGACTCAGATACTGTTCGACCACTTCAAAATCCGCATCCTCACAATGCGGTTTTAAGTCGACTATTCGTCCCTGTAATGACTCTGATGCCATCGAAATTGCAGACAGGGGATTATTGATTTCATGCGCCACGCCGGCTGCCAGCACACCGATTCCTGCCAGTCGCTCGGAACGCACCAGTTGTTTACTCCGCTCGTCTACCTTATGATTCAGTTCGTCCCGTTTTTCTTTGAACCGCATCGTCATCTTGTTGAATGCTTCCGCCAGCTCTGCCATCTCATCGTCAGATTTGATTTCAAAATGGTGGTCATAATGTCCCTGGGCCACGATGCGCGCCCCTTCATGCAATGCCTGAATCGGTGCAAGGACGGTACGGTAGCCGTACCAGATCAGACAGCCAAATGCGATAAAAACCACCACGCAGGTCACAGACACCAGATTAAAGCGGGAACGATAAACGGAAGTCGCACGTGCCAGCACTGCTTTTGTACCAGAGGGGACATCCCGTACTTCCAGAATCAGCGTCTCCAGATGGGCTACTTCCAGAATCATCTGCTCGGACATCTCAAGACGCTTCTGGGGATCTTCCAGTTGTACCTTCATCAATTCCAGTTGATTCAGGATTGACATGCACGCACTGTGTTCACTCAATTGTGATTCAACGAATCCTTTCCAGTTTTTGATTGCTGGATCCGCGGGCAAGCGATCCACCTTCTGCAGAAAGCCCTGAATTTCCATGCGTACTTCCTGGAGTTGTTTATCAAACTCCTGCTGAAAATGTGCACTGGCTGCCGGCTTGGAGTGGCGAATTCTCTGCAGGGGTTTATTGAGGGCCACTACAGAGACAACCAGGCGATCACGGTCAGGCAAGTTATCCAGAGAATACTTAAACTCATTAACCGTATTATGATAAGACTGTAAACCGGACACTGCGCCATAAGCCATGATGATGAGCATGAAGAAGATAATCCCCAGCCCCAGCCCCAGTTTGCGCCTGATTGTTTGCGTAAAGAACACACTGACCTCCGTGTCACAAGTCCTTCAGATTCCCTGAATAAGGGACGGATCATATCTGAAATCCGGCGGAAATCCAATGTTAAATTTACAAAGATCCGAAAGTGCACAAAACCCCAGAACCCCTGCAGAATTTCTGAACAGACGACTGTACGTTCAGGACACATTCCCCTTGAGCGCTGCTTCCCTCCTACAATGATAGCCAGCTAAACGTTACTGAAGATGCTCCCGTAAAGCTGCTCACACCCTAATCTTCCTGAGAGGCGGAGGGAGGCCCTTTTTTCCAGCGTGCCTGATGCACCATTTCTTTGCGGTAAGAATGCAGGCCCGTCATCAGGATATCGATGGCGCGGGAAAAATCACGAAACGCATGCAGGTATTTCTTCTGTTCCAGCTCTTCTTTGGCTTCGTAATAGATCTTATTGTGTTCGGACCATTCGATCGTCCATTCTTCTTCCATCGCTGCCCGCTGCAATTCGGATTCCATGGTGGTCAGGTACTGCAGGAAATCCGTATTGAACTTCAGCTTTTCTGATCGATAAGGCTTCCACTCAATCGTCTTACTTTTATCCAGATATTCCTCACGTTTACTGGACTCGCGCTGAGCGAATACCTTACGCACCAGTAACATCACCAGTAGTGACATGCCTCCGAAAGTCAGAAACTCTCCGCGGTCAAACCGGGTCAGGATCCACATGAGAATCCCGGCTGCCACCATCAGTGAGGCGACCCAGACACCGGCCAGCCACAACCACTCACCATACTCGCGTTCCAGTTCGATTTCCGGTTCTGGTTCCGGTGCTTTTTCCTGAGGCAAATTCACATCAGGTAATTCTCCCACCCGAACAACAATCACCGAAATGTTATCTGACCCACCACGTAAATTGGCAAGATTGATCATCAGGCGGCAGGCATCACTGGGCTCCAGGTACCTGGCGATCATACCGATCTCTTCATCTTTCAGATGACAGGTCAATCCGTCACTGCACAAGATATAACGATCCCCCTCCATGACCGTATAAGGGCCTTCAATGTCAACTTTGACAACCGGCTCCGGTCCCAGTGAGCGTGTAATGACGTTGCGAGGTTCATTCATGTAAACCTCTTCAGGCTTCATCCGTCCCTGCCGAATCAGCTCCCACTGCAGACTATGATCAAACGTCAATTGATCAATGCGATTTTCACGCACACGGTAGACGCGACTGTCACCTACATGACCGATGACCGCGCCTTCCGGACAAAGACACAAAGAACTGCAGGTGGTCCCCATTCGCATGAATTCACGATTGGCCATCCCCCGCTCATTGATCGCCTGATTGGCAACCTCAATCGCAGATTTCAGCGATTTGGTAACTGGCCCCGGCTTATTCTTAAAGAAGGTATGAGGGACCGTTTCAGAGGCCATCTTACTTGCCAGCTCACCTACGGCATGACCTCCCATACCATCGGCGACCAGAAAAAAATGCCCGTGGTCTCGCCAGCTTTCCTGATCTTTGCAGATACGAACCGAGATCGAATCTTCATTATTCCTGCGCCGAAAGCCAACATCACTCTGCGATGCGAACTGAACCGGATGTTCCCAACGCATTCAATTTCCCTCACACAAACATCAGAAACGTAATTTCACTACTTGATTCCACTTTAATATCTTGGTGAGTATTGAAGGTAAACACCAGAGTACACTGCAGAAAAACCCGTATTTGTTACTGAAAAGCAGGTATCCCCCCTCAATGCTGCCAGATCGGATAATGGAATATTTTCGCTGCCGCTTCTGCTGACAGAATGTCGCAACTGATCCTCAGATAATTCAACGTTGATCCGGCATGGTTTTACCAGTCAGGCTGTAAACGTAGGCCATAATCTCGACAAAGACTTCATATAACTCAAAGGGGATTTCCTGACCGGTTTTTACATCGCGGTACATCTGGCGTGCGAGTGCTTTCCGCTCAATAATGGGAATTCCGTGTTCGTTGGCAATCTTTCGGATCTGAAAAGCAATCTCTCCCGCTCCCTTGGCCACCACAACCGGTGCCGGCATCGATTCCGGATCGTACTTGATTGCAATCGAAATGTGTGTGGGGTTCGTGATCACCACATCCGCTGACTCCACCTTGGAAAGTTCCTGCGACATGGCAAGCTTCCGGTGTGCTTCCCGACGCCGCTGTCGAATCAACGGATCTCCGTCCATCGACTTCATTTCTTCACGGATTTCCTGTTTACTCATCATCAGGTCTTTTTCATGCTTCCACTTCTGAAAGGCATAATCCAGTCCCCCCAATATGATCAACGCCAGTGCCAGCAGCAGTCCCAGTTCAATGGTGGAATTAAATATGTCACGTAGAATCGTTTCTGGAGGCGCCCCCATCAAACCCAGAAAACCGGGAAACACCAGATAACTGAACCAGACAGCAATCAGTACCAGCAGGGAGATTTTACCGAGACTCACCCCCAGCTTGACCAGCCCGCGAATCGAAATGATCCGCTTGGCACCTTCGATCGGATTCAGACGTTCCCACTTGAGCTGGAGCACATCCGGTGTCATCATGAACCCCACCTGCACGATATTCAGGAAAACTGCAGAAACAAACAGCACTACCATCATTACGAGCGTCCCTTCCAGGAACAGTTCAATGATGGATTCACAGCGTTCGATGAGCAGGGGCTGATCGACACGCAGCCAGACAGGAGTCGTCAGCGAAACTTCCATCAGGTTTTTCATATCACTGCTCAGTCTGACAGCAAAGAAATAAAGGACAGCCGCTGTGGCCAGCATCATTCCGGCTGCATTCAGGTCAGTACTTTTCGCAATGTTCCCCTTCTCGCGGGCTTCATTGCGCCGGCGATCCGTGGGCTGCTCCGTTTTTTCTCCTGTATCATTCTCAGCCATGATAAAACGATTTCAAATCAAATTATAAAACGGTACTGCGGCTTAACTGATCAATGGCAGAGGGAATGGATTCAACAACAATATCCGCAGCCCCCGACAGTGTAAAAACCAGTACGATCAGACTGATCATTGCGCGAATGGGAAAACCAATCACCAGTACATTGATCTGGGGAACCGTGTGTCCGAGATAACCCATCGAAATCGAGATTAACGCACTGATTGCCAGCAATGGGGCTGCCACCTTAATCGACAGTACCAGAGACTGATGCATCAACGTCTGCAGCAGGTCCAGCGTATTCGTAGATACAATTCCTTCACCTACTGGAAAAACCTGGAAGGTATCAATCAGGGACGACAGCATTAACAGATGACCGTTTACCGGTTCCATCAGCAGGAAGACAGAGATCCCGATAAAATACAGATACTGTCCACTGAGTGAAGCATTCATGTCAAAACCGGGATTGAAGACTTCACCCAGCGCCATCCCGGCCTGCTGATCGATCATCTGACCTGCCATCTGCAGACTGAGTAGTATGATATATATCCCCAGGCCCAGCGAAAAACCTAACGTTAATTCCCCCAGGATGGACCAGGCATAATCCAGCAGTGAATTCGGCATTCGCGTCACGAACCGGTAATCATTGACTGTCAGTTCCCGAGTTGCCTGGCGACCTGCTGTGACCACAAGATCCTCAAACCGATCCTGCAGATGCTCCGGAACTTCATCCTGGCTGAGTCGCTGATCCTGGTTGCTGTCCAGTTGATAAAAGCCGACCGTCGTCTGGTCATGCAACGTCGGCGTAATAAGCAGCGACAGACTCAGGATCAGCAGAATCCGGATATTCGTGGGAAAAATCGGTTGACCGAAGACAGGTCCGATAATCATCAGACCACTGATTCGTACAAGTACCAGCGTAAACGCATAAAACTGCAGCATTGCCCACTGCAGCAGCTGTCCCGGAGCCAGCTGCAGGATCGGATTCATCACATATTGATCGAGGAGTTCGCTCACGGGACTCGTTGTTTCCCTGGTTCATTCGAAGCCGGCAGTTAAAGACGTGTCGGAATATTGGTAATCAGATTCGTACTGTATTCCACCATTAATGAGGTGATCCAGGGCAGCGTATACAGGATCGCCAGCACCATCATGATAATTTTGGGAACGAAACTGATGGTCTGATCCTGAATCTGAGTGACAGCCTGTCCAATACTGATCACCAGGCCGACCACAACAGCAGTCAGCATGACCGGGCCACTGACTTCCAGCATGATCAGTAATCCTTCACGTCCCAGATCGAGAACAGTGGATGTATCCATAACTTTTACCTGAAATTAAGAAAGATCCAGGCGCAACCTGAGCGCCCGACATCAACCGACGGCCCTGATACTTTCCAGTAACATCCCGACTGTCAGTAACCAGCCATCAATCAAAACAAACAACAGAATTTTAAAGGGTAAGGAAATGAGAACGGGCGGCAGCATCATCATCCCCATGCTGATCAGGATGGAACTGATCACCATATCGATCACAATGAACGGCAGATACAGTTGAAAACCGATCAGAAAGGCCGTCTTCACTTCACTCAACATATAGGCCGGTAATAAAACCGTCAGTGGCACCTCATCATAGTCCCGGGGTGGCTGATACGATTCAGCCCCGGGTGAACCTGGCAGAGGCTGCTGGTAATCCAGGAACATCCAGACGGTGTCGCTGTTGCCCGTTAACTCAATCTGATCACTCATAAATTTCCGCAGGGGTGCTACCGTTTTCTGAAAAGCAGCTTCGAGTGAAACCGGTGCCTGCTGAGTCTGATTGGTGTAAGGCACGATGCCCTCTTCATATGCTTTTTCCCAGATAGGTGCCATCACCATGATTGTCAGAAACAGACTTAAGCTTGTCAGTACCTGGTTGGGAGGCAGTTGCTGGGTTCCCAGCGCCTGACGCAGTAACCCGAACACGATCACGAAACGGATAAAA
This sequence comes from Gimesia maris, assembly GCF_008298035.1. Classification (NCBI taxonomy): domain Bacteria; kingdom Pseudomonadati; phylum Planctomycetota; class Planctomycetia; order Planctomycetales; family Planctomycetaceae; genus Gimesia; species Gimesia maris. The sequence goes on along the minus strand of NZ_CP042910.1, from coordinate 2,786,707 downwards.
CTCGTCGTCATTATCAGAATCGAAGGGGCCAGGCTCAATACTGTCAGCAGCAAAAACAGCTTCAGTGTCGAATTCAGCCCCTGTGGAGATGTCATCTGTTCGACATCCAGCATCTCAGGCACACCCGCGCCCCCTTGCTGGTTGTCTTGAGACATGAATACCGGCTGAACCGGTGCTTGAGTCGGGTTCTGGCTGGTTACTCCCTGATTGGATAAAGCCTGACTGGAGGGAGTTGGCTGTGCCTGGGCGCTCTGCGCAGACAGTCCCAGCCAGAGCATGACCAGTACCGGCAGCAGAATTCGGACTGCTGCTTCGGTCATCTTAGCTGTGATCAGGTTTGGAACGCCCCCCCGGCTATGCATGATCGGACTCCGCACGCTCATTCAGGGACTGACGAGGGGAATGCAGCAGTTTCTGCTGTAAACGGTTCACTGCCGAGTCATAATCTGAAAACGGTTCCTGCTCTGGTGTTCCAGCAGGTTCTGATTCTTCAGTGTTCTGAAACGGTTCCGTTGCCGGTCGAGTAAAACGTGGCTCCTCTTTTTTCTGTACGCTTTGAAACAGGTTGAGAAATGAATTCGCCGCTCGAGATGACTCAGCGTCCTCCCGGCACATACCCGTTATCAGATCGACCTCGACCGGATCTACTACTTCACTGAGCATTTCCAGCCCGGCGGGAGAGGAACCCAGGATCAGAATCCGGGACCCACACCGCACGAAATGGATGGTCTGTCGGGCATCCAGTGGTTTCTTTCCCAGCACTTCCATCACTTCACGAGGCAAGCCCGCTGAGCCGAGCGGATGATGCTTTTTGAATAACTTTGCCCCCACCAGGATAATCGAAATCACAACCAGTAATGCACCGAATGTCCCCCAGATCGAGGGAGCCCGCTTACTGAGAGTTTGACTTGAAGAGCCCGAAACCGGCTGCTTCTGACGCTCTAAAGGAGTGATGGGATTGGACTCGGACTTCCGCACATCGGCTCCACTCCGCGGAAGCAATGTCTGAGTTCTTGTACCGTTGAGCGTCTTCGAATCGGAAACAGAACCTGTCCGGCTGGTTTGTACCACTGGTCGCGTTGTTCCGCTTTGCATCCGTTGCTGATGTTTTTGCGGGTACCGCTCTGACGTATGACTCTGATTACGAAATTCCGCAGGTTGCGTAAAGGCAGGATTGTCTGCTGAATGCACGAGAGGGGTACAAATCAGAGAGCACAATAAGGCCAGCAGAGTTAAATTACAAAGACGAATCATCGCATCCTTTACGTCGTCAGTTTCCCGCTGCACGGGAGCATAGATTTCCAGCCACCGTTTACAGTTCCGGAGAAATAATCTCTGCCACACGGACGCAGAAATTATCATTCAGGACCAGCACTTCACCACGCGCGATAATCCGACCATTCACCAGAATATCAACCGGATCACCCGCCAGCTTGTCCAGAGGAACCACGACGCCCTCTTTCATTTTTAAAACTTCTTCAATCAGCAGTTCTGTTCTACCTAACTCAATGCACAGGTCCAGTTCTACATTCTGCAGCGATGACAGTTTCATCGCTTCTTCTGGATTACTGACCATTGACTCAAAATTAGGGAATTCAAACGATTTGGTTCCCCCCAGATCATTCGGGATCCCGCTTCCGGGCCCCAGATTGGGTGAAATTGCTGCTGCCAGATTCGCTTCGGCCTGATTTAATAATGCTTCCGTTTCTTCTCGCGAAGAAAATGGCATTCCTGACTGATCATCTGCGTCAGAAGAATGCTGATTAAACAGGGCATCGATATCGTCGTTGTTGACAACCTCTCCTGGATTGTCTGCACCATCGCTTTCTGCGGCTCCGGCTCCCTGCAGTAATTTTTCAATATCAGCAGGATCGAGAAGATTATCTGATTTTCCTTCGGCAGACGGAGTTTCAGCAGGCGCACCCTGCCCTTGGGAATTCAGCAGTTTTTCAATTTCAGACGGATCCAGAAGATCATCATTCTCTTCAGCCACGTTACCATCCCGCTATGCTATGCATGCTTTATTGTGTCATTGTGCGATATTCGCTGATCACAGTCTCGATGACATAACTTTTCTTGAGAACCTTGTTAATGGACTCTTTCATCATGCGTTTCACCGTACTGAGCTGCGGATCATTCAGATCGCTCAGATTGGATTTTCGCACGACTTCAATGACCGCCTGCTTGACACGTGCTTTATTCTGCTCTTTGACCATTGAATCAAAATCAGCAGCGGCCCCCTGTTCGACCAGCGCCACCAGATTAAATGTGACATGAATGGTCGCTCCCGGTTCGGCGATATTGTTGGTCACGCTGAAATTATCGACGGGCACTTCAGCTGTCGTAACCTGCAGGTTTTCACTCCCTTTCGAAAGCGAATCTTCTGCCAGTTCAGCAGGTTGAGCCGGTGGAGTCAGCAGCCAGTAGGAAATGCCGATCTGCAGGATGATTACCAGAAGTAACAAGCCTCCAATCTTGAGCAGTTTCCCTTTTGATTGCGCCTGGGGTGCTCCTTCTTCAGTTGAAGCAACCGCCTCCGTATCGACACCAGGCTCTTGCGTATCGGTGTCTGTTGCCACGAGTCTCCTCCTTGAACTCTCGCATCCTGTTTGCGCAAAGACAAATCCGTTGTCTTTTATCTACGCTCCGCTGTGTGCGGATCTGTTGGTTACAGGTTCAGCGAAATATAACCGAGTGAATCTGAAAAACGCTCGATCAGGTCAATTCAATCGTCTTGGTTTAACGATTGCCTGTCTTAAGAGAGACTATATACGCATCAATTAAAAATACGTCAACCCGACGATTTAAGTATTGCTCTTCGGGGTTACGTGTGATCGTCCTGGGCTCGGCGTCACCCACTGAACTGACAATCAGTCTTTCAGGCTCAATTCCTTTGGACTCCAGATACTCCGCGACATTCTTAGCCCGATAAAAAGACAACTCCTGTGAATCCAGGAACTTTGAGTCCTTTGGTAAGGGTTCTGGGGATGCATGTCCGCGGACGATCAGCCGATTGGGAGTTGGTAGAAGAATTTCGGCTATGATGTCGAGTTTTTGTTTTATTTCCGGCGTCAGCTCGGCCGAAAACCTGCCGAAACAGGCTGCTCCCCCCAGAGTCACTTCGGTACCTGTATTGATACGCTCGACGGTTTTATTCGGGCCGCCTCCCCCGCTGGATTTTTCTTTTCCCGTTTTGGTACCGCCATCAGAACTGGAGCCTTTTGAAGCGGGCTTGCTCTGGTTACTGGTGGGATCCAGCGATTTACCGGGGACTGCGGCTGTTCCCTGATGAGTACCAAACCGCTCGCGTAACGAATCCAGCATGGCGCGGACACTGCCTTCGTCATTACGAATTTCGCTCATCGAGACCAGCATGATGAAAAATGTCAGCAATAATGACATCATATCACCATACGTCACTACCCATTCCGGAACGCCAGGAGGTGCATCTTCTTCCGGCATCGCCATCTGAGTACTCTCCTTTGCGGTCTGTGAATATCAAAACCAAATTGATACTGGAACGAATCAGTAGTTCGGGAGCAACTTCACAAAATCAGGCTGCCTGGCTGTCTTTGCCCACCCGCTGATCCTGTGGTAAAAAGGTATTCAGTTTTTGTTCAATCACGCGCGGATTATCACCTTCCTGAATGGCAATCAGCCCTTTGATGATGACTTCACGGACTTGAAATTCCTGTTTGCTGTAAAATGCCAGCTTATCCGCAAACGGGAGGAAGAACAGGTTGGAAACCAGCGCGCCGTATAATGTCGTAATCAATGCCACCGCCATACCAGGGCCGATCGCTTCAGGGTCATCCATGTTTCCCAGCATGATGATCAACCCCATCAACGTTCCGATCATCCCGAACGCCGGAGCGTAACGCCCCACGGTATCCATCAGTGATTTTCCGTTTTTATGCCTGCCGGCAACTGCTTCCATTTCGGTTCTCAGGATCTGTTCCATGAGATCCACATCGGTCCCATCCACCGCCATCTGGACGCCCAGGAGAATAAAGGGGTCCTCGATCTCTTCGGTTTTGGCTTCTAATGCCAGGATCCCGTCCCGGCGGGCAATCTCTGCAAACTCCACGATTTGAGTGATCACGGGCGCCAGTTCCTGCTGTTTGGGAAAGAATACCTTCTTGAGTACCTTGGGAAACAGCAACATTGCTGCGCCTGGAAACGCAATAAAGCAGGCAGCGATAGCCCCCCCCACCACGACCGCAGCCGAGGGAATATCGATAAAGGCAGCAAAACTGGATCCCGGCGCAATCGCAATCGCCAACAGCAGCAATGCGATCCCGGAAACTAATCCACCAGCGGTTGCCTTATCCATTTCTGTCGACGTTCCTGTTGATAGTGGCCTGTCAGCCACTGTAAATTCAAATCACTGCCCGGTAGAGCTCACCAGCCTGTATTTCAGTTTTATAATCCGGGGACCAGCCGGATCGCCCGTGAATAGGCAATCGACCGCTTCACCACTTCTTCAACACTTTCCCGGACTATCAACCGATCCTCCGATGTCAGCGTTATAAAGGTATCGGGACGACTTTCAATGCATTGAATTAACTCTGCATTTACGACGAATTCTTCACCATTCAACCGGGTTAATTTGATCATAATACCAACCTCCCAGGCAAAGCAGTTTCTATCCTGCGATCATGAAACATCATACGCGTCTCACTATCGTCCCAGGACCAGCAGTTCATCCACCAGCTGTTGTACGGAACTGATCACCCGCGCGTTTCCACGATAGTTCGTTGAAGCCACGATCAGGTCCACCAGGCTCCGACCGACATCGGTGTTTGATAATTCAATGGAACCGGCGCGAATTGTTCCCGCTCCGAAGTTACCAGGTGTCACCAGGAAAGGAGGGCCGGAGCTGACACCTTCCTGAAATGTCGAGTTTCCGAATTCCAGCAATCCCTGGGGATTCGAAAACCGAGACAGAGTGATCTGCCCGAGAGTACGAATAATCCCGTTATCGAATACACCATTGATAATTCCGGTTTCATCAATCACGAAGCTGGCAAGCGTTCCCGGATCGGAACCATCCTGCAGAGTCAGCTTCAAAGTACTACCGGCACTCGCAGAAGAAATACCGGAAATATCTGACAGGTCCAGTGTCACATCCATTTCGTCCGCGGCTGTATTAACGCGACTGATTCCAAATGTATTGGGAGTATAGTTAGTGACATTCCCGTTACTGTCAAACGTGATTGTTCCGTTAGAGACGGCAATGTCTCCATCGTTATCATCAGCACTTTCCAGAAAATAGCGGAATACCGTATTGTTAGACGATTGAGATTCCAGCACACTGGTCATCTTCATTGTCACAGGCTCACCCAGTGAGTCAAAGATCACAAAGTCTGTAATGGCACTTTCACCGTTGGATGATTGTGACTTTGTAAATGGCAGAGAAATCGTGGCACCATCGGAAGTGATGTTACCGATTGTGACAGCGATGTCATTGACCGTTCCTGAGTTACCAACGATCTGAAATGCCCCCCCGCCGGTGATTGTCACACCTGGCTGGGCTCCCGTCGTGGCATCATTGGGAATACCGCTACCATTTTGAATTCCCAGCGTCCGATCCATGAAATCTGCAAAGTCTGCTGCCGTCGTCGTTCCAGTAACCAGCAATGTCATTGGATCAAGCGAACGACCTCCCTTGTTGGGAGTAAACTCCAGGGTCTCACCCACAGTAAACAATGGCGTACCAATTGTCTCTTCGACATCTGATAACAGTGTGGTTCCTGTAATGGCAGCATTGGCATTTCCGGCATCTGTCAGATTTGCTGTTGTCAAAATAGACCCCAGCGTGCCCAGAACACCCGTAGGTAACAAGGCACCACCAACCTGTACGTTTTGTGTGGCCTGAGCCACGTTCAAATCCCCCAGGGGAATTTCAATATCAGTCAGAGTTGTGGTGACAAGGTTAAAATCTTCATCGACGCCATACCCCTGGACTTTAAAACCGCTCTGGTTTGTTAACAGGCTCTGGCTGTTAAGTTCGAAGTTACCATTACGAGAGTAAACCTGGCCATCCGGACCATCGAGAATAAAAAACCCATCTCCCTGGATCGCGAGGTCGGAGGGACTGGTACTGTTGGTCACACTTCCCTGAGTAAAGTCTTTGCGAATTGAGGCACTCAAGGCCCCCAGACCGACCTGACGGGGATTCGTTCCACCATTACTGGTTGTCGGGCGTGACCCCACACTCAATGTACGGGATAACTGAGTGGTAAACAGCACATTTGAGGCTTTAAAGCCGTTCGTGCCTGCGTTGGCAATATTGTTTCCCAGTACATCGATACTGGTTTCATTCAGGCTTAAACCACCCAACGATGTATTTAATGCAGATGTCAATCCCATGACTACTCCTCGGTTGAATCAACCAGGTAAAAACCTAATCCATTGGTTCCAGAGCGCAGCATCAGCTTAACTGAGGCCGCTCCCTGTTCTGAATATCGTCTAATTAGAAACAATTCATACCATTTTTTTTTAGAATGTCTCTGGTATCAGAGCACCCCATCAAAAAAAATTTGCTGTAACCTTAAAAACTCTAAACACTTGCAGGTTCTTGAACACTGGTAATTGCAGAGACAGGCAATTCAAAAGCACCAATGCCGACATACGACTTTCCATCGCGGACAAAGGCGCGCTCCACAACACCCGCAACCGGATTTTGCTGGCCTTCCTGCCCTTCCACTTCTTTTCCGATCAACGCAGCAGCCTGTGTCAGCGACTGTCCGGTCGTAATTTCTTTCAATGTATCTGATAACTCGATATTCGACTGCAGTTCCCGCATACTGGAAATCTGTGCCAGCAGTTGTTCGTTCCCCAATGGTTCTGTCGGGTCCTGGTTTTGCAGTTCCGTAATCAACAGTTTCATAAACGATTCGGCGGTTAAACCATTGAAGCCAACTTTATCTGGATCAACCACTTCTACTGCAGTCGTACCGCTGGTACTGCTGCTTCCACCAATTCCATCAACGGCCATAATGGCACTCCTTCATCCCTGAAAAATGGAGTTAAATCTGTACGTCTATTTCTTCGACATTTTCTGATGCAATCCCCTGGGAACGAACGACCTGGGGACGATCCTGGTCTGCAGGTTCATCCTGCTTCACAGCATCCTCGACAAATGACTGCTCACCCGGACGTTGTTCACTGTCTTGCGGGTTATCAGAGAACTGCTGAGAATTAAAATCATTTCCTGAGTCTGACTGCGTACCTGATTGAGAAGAACGCTGGTCTTCACTGGCGTCCGTGTTGATGTGTACGTCGATCCGATCTAACGAAACGCCCGTCTTTGATAATGCCTCTTTTAACTGGGCAATATTATCATTGATCACTTTTTGTGCATGACGGTTCTGTACTTCCAGCTTCGCCGTGTATTCACCGTTTTTCAACGAGACCTCAATCTGCAACGTTCCCAACTCAGGTGGGCTCAAACGAATCTTCAGTTGCTGCCCGGTAGAATGAGACTGTTTGACGGCAGTCGAAATCCTCTCGACCAGTTGATCAACCTGTTTGACATCAATCACTGGTCCCGCAGGCGCAGCCGGTGCAATTTCATTTGTCACAGGGGCAGTGGAGTTGCCGTTCAGTACCTGGATATTTGAGTGATCTGTCTGCTGATTTGCAGTCGTATCCTGAATTTGTGGACTGGGCCTGGATGGATCAACTGAGAGAGCAGGAGCATCGCCGGCAGGCTTCAAACCCGGAGGGACCGGGGAGAAAGTGACAACGTCAGCAGAATCATCGACAGCTTCAGACTTCGCATCTGTTTTCTGGTCTACGACTTCAGACTTTGTATCAGGAGTGGATTCTACAGGCTGCTGTAACTCTTGGATGACCGTTCGGGAAACGTCTTCTACAACTGTCTGTTCCGCCGACTGTTCACTCTGATTGGTTTCATCTGCTGAGGAATCCGACTGGTTTTCATTTTCAGCACTCTGATATCGCTGCTGCATGAGCGATTGAATATCAACTTCTGAATCTTCTGTCGATGCATTCCCGTTATCGGAGTTCTTTTCCTGAAATTCTTTAATTGCCTGTTTCAATTCTTCAGTAACTTTGACCTGCTGGAGCCCAGCAGACAACTGTTGAGAAACAGACTCTTCAACAACTTCACCTGTCGCCTGTGCGGTTAAATTTTCTGCTGCCTGATTCTGCTGCTCTGCCAATACAGGTTCACTCGACAATGCGACATCAGTCGATTGAGTAGACGAAATGGATTCGCTCTGATTCTTCAGTAAAGCTGCCAGTCCTTCCGGTATAGGGTAAGCTCCTTCGGGTTCTGTTTCTGTTACTTCAGTTGGCAGTTTGACCAGATTCTGATTGTCCGTGAACTGAAAACTGGCTGGCGGTTGAATCTCTCCATCTGTCGAAGTGACTTCCTGGAGGGATTGTTGCCTGGAATCACTGACAGCGGAATCGCTAAACAGTGAATACACTGGCTCTTTCTGTTTGACAGGCTGTTGTACTTCGGCTGCCAGCGGATTGATGGTATCAGATTTATTTTCTTCTGAACTCGTGTCACTGACTGAAGCGGGTTCACTCGAAACTTCCGTTTTTTCCGCTTCGCTGCCAGCAACTTCCGTTTGAGTCTGTAATTCAGCCGAATCATCGCGCTGCAGACTCTCTGGCGATTCTGTATTCTTCGGTTTTTGAGCCGGAGCCTGAGGTTCAGGGCTCTGTTTTTCGTCGATTGCCCGTTTTGAATTCAAATCCCGGGGTCGGGCATCGGTTTCCGGTTTTTGATCAGCTGACTGACTCGGCTGTTTCCTCGAAAGGGACTCACTTAACTGTCTGCGGTAACTCGAGTCGGGATTGCGGGTTGCCCCCTGATTCAGATCAAGTTTCTGCTTACCGTATTTACTGAGATCCAGCGGTTGGAGATCCAGCAGAGAAAACTTGTGAGAATCTGACATTTCTCATTACCTTTAAGAAAAATAAGTACTGAGGGCAGCCTCCCTGCAGGTCACCTGGAAACCGCGCAGTGGTATCCACAATGGGAAGGACTGTTTCACCAGTATCTTATTCGTCAGAATCATCATCGAGACATCACGTAAGAATACACAAAATAGATCAATTTTAGCGAAAAATTGCATTAGCTCGATTAGAGATCTGATCGATGCTGGTTGAAGAAGGTCAGGCAGTACCTGATTTAAGAATCGTGTCTGTTACAAATCACAACTCTGTTTCAGGTACGCGACCTAATTATTCTGGGACAGTTTGTCTAATGCACCGTCAGAGAAGCTGCGAAACGGTTCATCCTGTGAAATCTCTTTGAAAATCTCTTTCCCGCGTTTGATGACCAGTGGGTCAGGAGCGACCAGGAACTCTTTCAGGAGCTTGGCGATGAACTTACCTTCCATCCCTTTCAACAGTTCAATATTTTCTTCAATGGAAAGCTGCATCAGATATTGAACTGCATCTCCGGAGGGTAATGCAACCAGTACAGATTGCGTTTTCTTTGTAGCGACATTCTGACTCTTCTCTTTCAGAATTTCCAGTTCCTCTTCAAACTTCTTTTTCGCCTCTTCAAAAACCAGTCGCTCTTTTTTGAGAAAATCGGAGGATTCCGTAATCGAACTTTTCAACAACTCGATTTCATCTTCGCGCGCTGCTAATTCCAGAATTCGCATGGCCCGTGTTTCTGCAACTTCATCACGTGAGGGCAGACTGGTTTCTTCCTCAACTAATTCCACGTCATCCAGTGACTGCCCCGTCACGATCATGCGAATGTCTTTGACAGAATCCGCATTCAGATGACCGCGAACCCATAAATAACTGAGCCCGAGAATCTCCGAGATGATCGTCGCCACGCAAAATACACAGATAATGACAACCAGAGGACGAATCATTGATAACCTCCTGTCTGCTGTGTGGCTGACCAGGTTTCTTCCAGCTCAACCATTTCTTTCTGGTTTTGTGCATAGAGAAATGTTTCGCGATGTTTATCAGACAGTTTTTCCATGGCTTTGACTTCCTGCTCGGCCTTGGCCAAAGCCTGTCTGCAGAGGACAATCTGTTTCCCCATTAGCTCCCGGTTTGTGTTGACCGACTGAATTTGAGTCTGCAACTGGCCAGCGTAATACCGTAAACTGGTCGTCCCATCAATATCCACCCGCCCTTCGGACTGACGGACCCGGATTTCCTGAAACTGTTCTGAGCGATGCTGTTTCAGTTGCTCGGCCTGATCAATCAATCGCTGGTCAGTCTGGAGCATCTCCCCCAGCAGCTGACGGCACATACTGCGTTTATGCCGTCGCATTTTGAGCACTGATTCAAATTGAAATTGAAATTTCTTCATCTCACTCAGGTTCACACAGGATATAAAATTCGTTAATTGCTATTCAACTTTTCAAGTTAACCGGTCGTTTGTGCGGTTTGATCGGTCGCAGCGATCTGACCCGCCTCCGAAGCTTTCATCGGTTTAAGCTGCTGCATCCGGGCAACCAGATTAGTGAGCCCTTCTGAAGCGGTATGGAAATCAGAGTCTTCTGTATTTCCCTGTTTCAGATACTCATTCCAGAGCGGCCTCATCTTGATTGCCAGATCGACTTCCGGATTTGAACCCGCCTGGTAAGCGCCGATTGAGATCAGATCTTCTGACTGCTGGTAGGCGGCCATGAGTTTCTTGATTTGAGCGACTGACTGCTGGTGCTCAGCTGATGTAATGTCATTCATCGAACGGCTGATACTCTGCAGCACATCTATTGCAGGCCAATGGGATTCATGTGCCAGTTTCCGCGAAAGCATGATATGACCGTCCAGAATTCCCCGCACGGTATCAGAAATCGGCTCGTTCGCATCGTCGGCTTCAACCAGAACGGTATAGAACCCGGTGATGCTGCCAGATTCAGTCCGACCACTCCGTTCCAGCAGCTTAGGCAGGAGGGAAAACACGCTGGGTGGATAGCCTCGAGTCGCCGGCGGCTCTCCTGCAGCCAGACCAATTTCCCGCTGTGCCAGCGCATAGCGGGTTACACTGTCCATCATCAGCAGGACATCTTTGCCACAGTCACGAAAGAATTCCGAAACCGCGGTCGCCAGATGAGCGGCCCGCAAGCGAATCAGCGCAGGTTCATCACTTGTCGCAACGATCACGACACTGCGTTCCAGCCCTTCCGATCCTAAATCACGATCCAGAAACTCGCGTACTTCACGACCACGTTCCCCGACCAGACAAACCACATTAATATCAGCGGAACTCTGACGCGCCATCTGCCCCATCAGGGTACTTTTACCAACACCACTTCCGGCGAAAATCCCGAGTCGCTGCCCTTTTCCACACGTTAACAGTCCATCAATGGTGCGGATACCGGTGCTCAAGGGGGAATCAATACGGGGGCGATTCAAAGGGGAAATCGGTTTGGCTTTTAAATTGGCTCGATGAGAAAGCATTGCCTGGTTCTTACCATCAATACAGCGACCGCGACCATCCAGAACTCTCCCCAGGATCCCCTGCCCTACAGCAACCGCAGGCACCGATTGAATCAGACTGACGCGGTCTCCACGTCGGATCCCCGCCAGATCTTCATAAGGCAGCAACAGAGTTTCTTCATTCTGGAAACCAACGACTTCCGCTTCGACTGCCGAACCATTCTCCCGATCAATGGCACAGACGGATCCCAGCGGTGCCGGAAAGCCGGAAACCGATGCAGTCAACCCGACCACACGTGTGACTCTCCCTGTCAGGCGAAAGGGTAGAATCTGTTTAATCTGTTGAGAAACATCGAACATGGAAGAGGCTAGTCCTGAGTCTGGATAATCAGCTCCTGGAAAATACGATCCAGTTGTACTTCGATTCTGGCGTCGATTGTTCCATGCTGTGTTTCGATAATACATCCCCCCGGGGAGATCGATTCATCTTCAATAATTTCACAGGTCTGACATCCCGTCAGATTCGTGATAAAACTCTGTGCATTCTTTCCCAGATGGACGACATCCGTCGGATTCATCTGGAACCGGATATGCTGAGTTCCCGATGCCAGCTTGAGCGCTTCACTCATCATGGGTTTCACAGTATCGGGACGGGTCTTGATCTCATGCCTGACCATTTTTTCTGCAATCACCAGACACATTTTGACCGCGGCAGCATCCCACGTCTGCCTCCAGTTGACCTGCTCCTGCTGCAACCCTGCAACGGCTGCCTGCATCGCGGGGAAAACGGTACCCAGTTTTTCTTCTACCATCTGACTGGCCTGCGCTTCCGATCGGGCCTGAACCTGGGCTTCTACCTCGCGTAATGCCTCTTCCAGTCCCCGTTGCTTCCCTGCCTGATACGCTTCCTGCTTGATCTGTTCTGCTTCTGCTTGCGCATCGATAATCATCTGACGCGTCTGGTTACGCACATTGCTAATATAATCTTCACAGCGTTTTTCGATATCATTAAAGTTATAGGCGATTTTCGAACCCAGCGCGCGAAACGCATCCGCCTTTAACAATTTTGCTGTTTCCAGTTCCGCCATTTCTTTTACTTTATCAATCCTGTGATTATTCGTTCTGTTTGATTTTCACGACAAAAATCCGACATGCATCAGGTAATGTACTGTTCACTTTCATTTCCGGCAGCAACTTCAATTTCTCCGGCATCTTCCAGGCGTCTGACACTATCTACGATCTGCTGCTGAACTGCTTCCACATCGCTGACTTTGATAGGACCAAGATATTCCATTTCTTCACGCAGCATATCCGCTGCCCGCTGCGACAGGTTGCTGAGCACTTTCTGCTTGATCTCCTCGGAAGCCCCTTTCAAGGCAACCGCCCACTGATTGGTGTCCACTTCCTTCAACAGAGCCTGAATCGCTTTATTATCCAGTTTCACCAGATCATCAAAGACAAACATCAGGCGGCGAATTTCATCCGCCAGATCGGGAGTTTCCTGATCCATACTTTCCAGAATCCCTTTGTTAGTCATGCGGTCTGTCACGTTCAGAATCTCGGCAACCAGCTCGACTCCCCCCGCTTTTTCCATACCCTGGCTGAAAGTGTTTTTCATGCGATGCTCCAGGCTCTTCTCAACATCGCGGATCACTTCCGGACTGGTCTGCTCCATATTGGCAATGCGTTTGATCACATCCATCTGCTTATTGGAAGGCAGTCCGGCCAGCACTTCCGCCGCCATGTTACTGGGCAGGTGTGACATGATCATCGCGATCGTCTGGGGATGCTCTTCAATGATAAAGGTCAACAGGTTGTTCGCACCTGATTTCTGCAGGAAACCGAAGGGTACGGAGTTCATCGTCTGATTAATACTGTCCAGAATCGAGCCGGCACCTTCTTTTCCGAGAGACTGTTCGAGCAGTTCATTCACGGCCGCCAGACCGCCCCGCTCCATCGTGGTCTGCTCACCGCGCAAATTGGTAAATTCGGACAAGACGGTGGCCTGCTGCTCCTTGGAGACATCCTGCATCCGGGCAATCATCATCGTTACTTTTTCGACATCTTCTTTGGACATCAGACTGAGCACTTCAGCGGCGAGCGCTTTATCCAGGCTCAGTAACAAGACGGCGGCTTTTTGTAGTTCATCCATTTTTCAGCCTGCAAAACCAGTATTAAAATAACATCGAATCAGAAAAGCGAACTCAGGATTTTGAGTGGATCCATTTACTCAACACCATCGCAGCAACCTCCGGATTATCGCGAACCAGTAACTGAACCTCATCGCGCTGTGTCGGTTCTTTCTTAGGTTTTACCGATTCTTCTTCGGGAGTTGAGTCAACGGGTCTTTTCAGTGGCAGATCAATCTCTTCTGAATTGACCTCTTCCATTTGCGGCATACTCTTATTCAGCATCCATAAAGCCCAGATCGCGAATAACCCCAGACCAAGGGTACTGCCCCACTGGCTCACAAACTCGCCGACACTTTCGGTTAACGGCAAGGCGATTTCAGGGACTTCTGCATCAACGCGTACATAAGAAGCGACACTGACCGCATCTGTGGCAGACTGTGAAGGAATCAGCTTCTGGACGTGCTTTTGAATACTTGTTTCAACTTCGGTCTGAATGGCGGCAGTGGCCTGTTTGAAAGCGGCGATATCCGCTTCCGCTTCTCCTTTTTTGATTCCGCGTTTGAGAGCAACTGCAGAATAGTAATCCTCCGGGATGGAAACAGAAACCTGTACCGTGCTGGGCATGGCGGCGACAAACTCTTTTTCTGTCCAGGTAAATGACGGAGCTGTGGTGGCCTCATTATTCGTCTCTGTTACCTTCTCATTCTTTTCGTTCCCTCGCGCCACTGCCAGGGAGTTCGGCTGATTGGATCGAGCTCCCGGTTCTGCCCGGGTCGGTTTTTCCACGAGGCTGCGTTCGGTGGATTGCTCTTTTGACTGAAGTGTCACCGAACCGTCAGTACTGATTTCCTGTTTGCGTTCGACATACCGTTTCAGATTTTCGACGTCGACATTCACATTCACGATCACATCTGGAATATACGAGAGAGAATCGAGAATTTTATCCTGGTAGTTTTTGGTATGCTTATTGACCCAACTGATGAATTTACTGTCAAAGGCTTCGTTTTTGTCATCCGCGGTAAACGAAGTTCCCGTGGACTGATCGAAGACCGTTACCGAGTCCGTGGTCAGGTCGGGAACCATCGTTGAGACGGCAGCTCTCAGGCTGGTCACCAGAACCGGGGTCAACTCCCGTCCCGGTCGGGGTTTGACCATGACGGTCGCCGTCACTTCCGGGGTGGTATTATTCCAGCGCAACCGTTTTTTCGAACGGGCCCACATCACACTGGCATCCTCAATCGCCGGGATCGCGCGGATCATCCGACGCAACTGGTTTCCCAGCGCAATATCCCGCATGACCTGCAGCTGGTCCTTACTCACAAACATGCTCGATTTTTCAAACTGCTCCTGCCATTCCGAAGCCCAGTCGGTCGGAAGTCCGCCGCCTTCAATCAGCGCGGCATTATAGCGGGGTACTTCATTCTGAGGGACCATAATTCGCTGTCCCTTTCTTGAGAAATCGGTCAACCCGGCACGCAACAGAACTTCTTCGGCATGAATGACCTCTTCGGTCGTAAAATCTTTACCCAGGGAGAGTGAAACGTAGCTCGATTGACTGTCCCGAAAAAAGAGGAAGCCAAAAGCCAGCATCATCAGCAGGGGGACAGACAGCAAAATCGCACGCTGGCTGCCAGACATTGTTTGAAACAGGTTTGAGAACTGCTGATATATTTTTTTTATCGTATCCATACCGGGTGACCAATCGACGAATCCGTGTCAAAATGGTGAAAGTACTGCCTGATTTGCCTGGGTTTTACATTTGCATCTTCTGGATCTCGTTGTAAGCCTCCAGAAGTTTATTTCGCATTTGAACCATCATTCTCAGAGCCAGATCTGCCTTCTTGATCGAGGAAAAGACTTCGGCCTGAGTAATATCTTCTCCCAGGAGCCCCGCCTGAATCGCCTGCTCCGATTGAAGCTGTAACTGATTGGCACTGTCCAGAGACTGTAACATCATATTCTGAAATGAAGGGGCGCCGGCTGGCGTGCCAGCCCCTGCATCTTTGAGCCCCGCCGGTGAAAGACCGGGCAGTAATGAGTTACCGATATGACTGATGGAACTGGTCATACTGTTCCCTTCCCTGAGATCAGATGATGATTGAAATCTCTATATATCTAAGATTTATGCTAAAATCCGCAACGACGTACTAAACATTTCCTTAGTGATATCCAGAGCCGAAATATTGGCTTCATAGGCTCGCCCTGCTTCCAGTGCATTGACGAATTCGGTCACCAGATCAATGTTAGGATAGGTAACATTCCCATCCTGATCCGCATGGCGGTGGCCGGGATCATAGGTTTTTCTTAACGGTGTGTCTGTATCAATTTCAACATGATATTTTACCCCGGTTCCGGACGCATTCTGGTCCAGACTTTCCGTGTCCGCCTGGAAGGTAACCATTCGGCGATAAAAGGGTTCTTCACCACTTGCGGGATCGTGTGATACATTCACTGCAGCAATATTCCCCGCAATCGTGTTCATCCGTTGCCGCTGGGCGACCAGGGCACTGGTACTGATATCAATTCCTTTTAACATCCGCTGCTCCTTTCAAATTTTCTGATGGGTCCTGTTCGCTCAGTCTGAATCTCAGGCGCGTTCTGAAATGACTGTTAACAACTGATTCATCTGCGCCATCATGACTTCCACAGCGAACTGCTGCATCATGGAGTTTTTGGTCATCTGCGTCATTTGTGATTCAATACTTCGATTATTATCATCCTGAAACGTCAGGTTCTGAGGAGTTGCTTCCCGTGCCTGAAACAGGCTGCGCGGGAACAACTCCTGCAGTTGTGCTTCGACAGATTTCGTCGCTTCCAGAGTGACAGGCATCGCCAGAGTCTGCTGCGACACCGGATCAGTCAGGTTTTCCTTCAACTGCACCGCATCACGTAAAGCCTGCTGAAATTCCTGAACTGGAAGATCTCGCATCTTGTATGAGGGGGTATCGATATTCGCAATATTACCTGCCAGGACATCCTGTCGACGCTCTGCAAACGCCGCCATTTTTTCCAGTAATGGTAATGCATTCGAATTTAAAACCTGATCTAACATACTCTCACCTGCCTGGTTAAAAGAACAAAACCCGCGGTCAGGCAGCACGCCTGACCGAAAAAGTCCGTTTGGAATCCGGGCCTCCCCGAGGTGGATACCCATAGGATCTGAGTTTGCCGGAAAGCGTTCTCAACCCGATATCCAGAATCTGAGCCGTACTTTCCCGGTTGCCTCCGCAGCGTGCAAACGTGCTTTCAATCAGTTTCTGTTCCATTTCACGCAGCGTCATCCCTGTCAGGGAATCCACATTGGAAATCGATTCTGACCCGATCCAGGGCAATAAACTGGCGGCATCCAGGCGCGGCCCGTTATCAACACGATTCACATGTTGAATCAGATTTCGCAGTTCCTGGAGATCCCCGCTCCAGTCATGTTTCTTCAACAGTTCCAGACCATCCAGCGTCAACAGTTTTGGAACCGTTCCTTCAGTGTTCGCCACTTCGCTTAACAGGTTTTCTGTCAGCAGGGCGAGATCTTCTTTCCGATCATTCAAACGCGGAACCGACAAACTGGACGTAGACAGAATGCCGGCCAGTTTTCGCTTGAACTGATTCTGCGTCGACAATTCATGCAGCGAGAGATGGCTCAGAGAGATAATGCGGCAGTTCAATTTTTTCTGCTGACTGTCTTCCGGCGAACGATACTCGCTGCTCTCCAGAATTTTCAGCAGCGCCGCCTGTACGGGCAATGAAGTCAAATGGACCTGGTCAAGCACCAGTGTGCCGCCTGCCGCCTGTTCGAACTGACCTGGATTCCAGACCGGTTCATCTGAGTAACTGCCTGTTTCATTTGAAAAATAACCGATCAGTTCCCGTTCAACATTTTCAATGGTCAACGTACTACAGTTGACTCTGATGAGCGGCTGATAGTTCAGGAACATGGAGTCATGAATGATTTCTGCCACCACAGACAACTCAGATCCGACTCCCCCCTGAACCAGTACGGGAGTTCGCAAATGCACCAGGTCTGCAATCCGGTCTCTTAATGTCTGGATTGCCTGGCTGTATCCGATCAGCCGCCGACTGGAACGCAGGTTTAATTCAGAAATCAACTCAGTACATTTATGGGACAGTCGCGAGTACTTGATCGCGGAATCCAGGAGCCGACTGATATGATCCAGCGAGTCGTTTGTACGCAGTTCCGCAAACGGCGCCATCGTTTCATGTGATGCAGTACGGGAAGGCTTCAGACAGGCCTGCTGCAGTTCATGCGTCAGCAGGGGATAGTACAGCACCGGGATCAGATTCTGCTCGGGCACGGAATCGACGGCAAACATGAACTCGGTAATCGACCGTTGATCCAGGAGTACACAGATATCGGCATCCGGTCGCCGGGATTTTGGAGTGAAATTCATTTCGGTCAAGGGAATGACCGTATAACCCAGGTTCGAAAACTGCGTGCAGACTTCCAGTCTACGGATGCGATCCTCTGAAATCACCTGGATCAGGCCGCGTGATGTTGAACTGTGTAACAAACTATGATTCATTATTAAAACCCGCTTTAATCAAAGGGAATACTTCTAATCTTTTCTGTAATCTGTCATTCTCACTGATCTATATTCAGATGCCGATGGGTCGAAGGTGCCAGGCTGTCACGATAGGCTTCCCCGACTTTTGCCCCCTGGTTTAGCGACTGGATCTGCTGCTTTGTTCGATCCCGTCGATCGACCATGGACTGTGTACTGGTATCCTCATTCTTCAGCAGCTGTGCCAGCACCGCTTCAGAATCACTCAAAATCTGCTCACACGCGGCGCGTTGTTCGGGGGGTAACTGGTCCCTGTCCTGCTGCCACTGCTCCCAGAGTCGAGGCAACTGTTTCGTGTATTGATCCAACTGCCCCAGTAACCTCTGTTTTTTTCCTAACACGTCCAGCAAACTGGAATAATCATCATCCTTGATCAGTTCCTGCTGTTGCAGCGACAGGGTTAACAGTGCCCGGGAATACTCCAGGCGTACTGCAAACAGTTTGGGATAATCAATCATATTTGTCGAAGTCATATCAATTACATCATGATTCAGGTTTAACGATGAGGAACAGATTCTGTCCCCTGGTAATTTCTCAGTTTCAGGCACCATTCACTGGCGGCAGGGCGCTGGTTCGACTGTCAGAATCACGAAACTCGCGCGACCAGTCCAGCCAGCGATTCCATTCTTCTCGTCCCAGGTTCGTCGCTCCGGACTCGAACACACTGTCAGGCATCTGTTTCAAAATTATTTTGGCCTGTTCCAGCATGCTTTTAGCTTCATTTTTTTTCCCTAATGCTTCGTAACAGCCCGACATCTTCATATACGCAATCAACACTTCCGTACATTGCGGGTACCGGTTTACGGCATCGTGATACGATTTAATTGCCTCGGCGTACTCTTCCGTCAGATACAAGATGTGCGCTTTTCCAAAACAGCTCGACTTGAGTAACTGCTTTCCCAGTGCATCAAGTCTGTCTCGATTTTCCAACTGACGCAGATCCCGATTCAGATATTGAAGTTGTGTCAGAGCCTGATTCAAATAGCCAAACTGCTTCCGTTTTAATTCCTGTCGGGCGTTGTCTGTCCTGGCTTCCTTCATCTCCCGGAGTGGTTGATCTGACAGATTCTGTAAAGACCGGGCCAGCAGATAGCGTGCTTCCGATATTTTTTCTGATTCTGGATAACGTTTGACATATTCGGTCAGACGTCGTGTGGCCTCTTCATAATAACGATTCTGCCTCGAACCTGTGATCTGTCCTTCCGGCGCATCTTCTGCGGTCTCGCTCTGTTTTTCTGACTCGGCAATTTTTCCCTGGTGAAAATTCAACTTACCCAGCGAAAACAATGCATCCCCCCACTGTTTTGCTTTGGGGGTTAACTGGCTCGACTCCAGAATCTCTTTCCATACGGCTTGAGCCTGATCAAGTTCATTCTTTTCCAGATAAACAATCCCCAGTAAATACTGGGCCTCAAAGGCAGAGACATCGGTCGGGTAATTTGTCATCACTCGTTCGAAGTGGTTAATCGCTTCATCAAGCCGATCCAGCTCCAGTAAAATCTCACCTCGCTGAACGAGAGCCTGCGGCATTTGCTTTTCCGGATTCGTATTGATGAACCGTGTCAGCACTTTGAGCGCGGTTTCGAAATCCAGACCTTTTTGAAAGTGATCTGCGGAGATGGCAAGAATATCTCCATATCGATCCGAAGTCGTCAATCGACGGGCGAGTTCAAAATAGGCACGCCCGCTCTGCTTCCAGTGTTCATTCAATTCGCCTCTAAGAGACTCCTGCTCTGTGACAGTTGCTTCTTCATAGCGGCGTTGCAGATATTCCGCCCAGCGACGATTGGCATTCGCAGCCAGTTCCTTCGACTGGACTTCCGGCAGCAAAGGAGGCAGATAATCAGAGAGTTGAATCGCCGCATTGAAGTAGGTCACGTCATCTTTGATCCGGTCTTCATCCACCCAGTCGTTCCATGCATTCAGAACATATGTCTTCACGCTCTGCAGACTGATCCAGCGATTGCGGAATTCATCCGGACTGTGAATGGACCGCAACGCAGTCCGATAAGCAATCAGGGATTCTTCGGTACGACCATTTTTCCGTAGTAATTCAGCCAGACGCAGAAATGCCGCCAGGCCTTCCTGCGTTCCGGCATAGCGATGAGTTGTCTGTTCAAAAAAATCAATGGCACCATCAGCATCACCAAGCGACTCGGCACACACTCCCATCAGGTAGGAAGCCTGCCTGGAAAATTTACGCTCCAGCCCCAGATTGTCTTTGACCGGCGCCAGAATCGTTAATGCTTCCTTGTAATTCCCTTCCGCCATCAGAGTTTGTGCCTGAAACACCAGTGTCACCTGATTCACAGACTCCTGCTGCTTGACCCGGTCCAGTACCTCCTGTGCCTCAGTATTCTTGCCTTGCGCCAGGAAAATCTGTGCACGCTGCAAATACAATCGATCCCGCATCTCAGGATCCAGATCTTCCAGTTGCAGACACTCTGAATTCAAATCAAATGCCTGCTTTAACTCAGACGGTTCTTTGTGATCGAGATAAATGTCCGTCAGCGACATGGATGCATTTAACTTATTTTCTGCAAACGTACTGACAGCTTCTTCCAGCAGCGGGCGCGACTTTTGAATGGAACCTGACTTGTAGAGACTGGTACCAAGTGCATAGCACCATTCTGGACGATGTTCCTGATCAATGGCCCTGCGTTCTGCTTCTCTCAGATAACGGCTGGCGATCAGATACTGGTGATCCTGAGC
Source organism: Gimesia maris (assembly GCF_008298035.1). NCBI lineage: Bacteria > Pseudomonadati > Planctomycetota > Planctomycetia > Planctomycetales > Planctomycetaceae > Gimesia > Gimesia maris. Next base: position 2,765,892 of record NZ_CP042910.1, on the reverse strand, counting down.
TTCCCCATGCAGTTCTTCCGCATTCTGGAAAGCAACAACACCAAAAATAAAGTACAAAGCACCCGGGAAATCCGGATCCAGATATTCCTGTTTTTTCAGTGCATAAGCCAGTTCAAGTGCCTCGGACCGTGTTTTGGTATCTGTCGATGACCCCAGAATCTGCAGTGCTTCTGCCAGTGTTTCTTTCGGAGTCTTTTCCGGTTCACCAGAGAGAGACATCAGATATCCACCCAGCAGAAGAAGTACAGGCACGATACCCGCCAGAATCTTCCAACGCGATTTGACAAAGCCTGTGACACGAGCGCGCAATGCAACCGAATCAGAGGCAGCAGACTCGATATCTGCATCTCCGGATTTTTTTTCAGGTGGGTCCTGCACGGCGACGTTCGCTGACTCATCTGATTCTGGTTGTGCTTTTGTTTCTTTGGCCATGACTGCGCTACCTGTGATGAAACCGGCTCGTCCTCAACAGGGACGCGTAACCTGATTCGATATCAGCAGGTGATTGAGGGGATGGAAAATGGAAGTAATCAGCAGAATTGTTGAAATGAATTGTAGTATTCCACAAAGGGAAGAAATCCGCTTCGCAGAAATAATCTGAGAGTGTTGTGATGGTTCAGGAATTGAATAGGAGAGAGGTGTAACTTGAGTATTAATACAAAAAAAAGCGAATTTTTGTCAATATTGATTCAAGTCAGCCCCAGAAAACTGGGCAGTGAGCAGCTCCTGTTTCCTGCAAATCACAAAACAGGTAAACTGACGAATTCAGCGAAGCGCATTTCGCAATCGTTGTGCCGTCCGTTCCGGAGGCGTCTCACTGGAATGATCAAAGGGAACCCGCTGATACATCAATGTCTGCTTCAGGATTTCTGCGGCAGGAGGCCCGGCTATCGTTCCCCCATAATGGTTCTCGCCCACAGAAGGTTCATTCACCACAACCAGCACAAGAACACGTGGATCATGTGCCGGGGCACCACAAATAAAAGAACTGACATGTAACTCGGAAGAATACTTACCTGTTTTCGGATCGGGCTTTTGGGCGGTTCCGGTCTTCCCAAACACCACATACTCCTCAAGCTGAGCTTTCCTCCCGGTCCCTCGTGTTACCGTTTCCACCATAGGAACCTGAACCAGCCAGTCAGCGACTTCCGGAGAAACAATCGGTGTGGAAACAAGGGGGCGTACCTGATCTGACTCTTCTTCAGAACGGGGAAAGTAATTATGATCAATCTGATCACGGATCAAACGCGGATTCAACAATTTCCCCTGATTCGCCAGAGCCACATGTCCAGTAATCAGTTGCACCGGCGTGACAGCGATTTCCTGGCCCATCGGTACTGAACCCGTCGAATAGATATTCCAGCGTTTTAAGGGTCTGACTATCCCTCCCAGTTCACCGGGCAGCTGGATACCGGTCTTCTGCCCAAAACCGAACGCCGTCACTGCCTCATACAGTCCCGGATTGGTCAGTTTCTCTCCAATTTTCGCCATACCAATGTTGCTCGACTTTACGAGCACATCCGTCACGCTCAACAGCCCGTAACTGTGATGATCGTGCAACAGTCGCTTTCCCATACGGTATTCGCCATGCTCACAATCAAATTCATCCTCGGTTTGAATCAATCCCTTTTCGAGCGCCGCTGCGACAATAAACGGCTTGAGTGTGGAACCAGGCTCATAGATCGAAGCAATCGCTGTATTTTTCCAGGCAGATTCATCAATCCCCTCAGGATGATTCAGATCGAAAGTCGGAACCGATGCCATCGCCAGGACTTCACAGGTTTTGACATCCATTACGATCGCACAGGCACTTTTGGGCTTCCACTCTTCGACAATGGACTGGAGTTGCCGTTCCGTGTAGAGCTGAATAATGGAATCCAGCGTCACCACCAGCGTCTCCCCGTTTCTGGCCGCGACGCGGGAGTCATTGCGTACTTCAATCACGCGGCCATGCGCATCGCGAATCAGAAAACGATAACCGTCCTGACCACAAATCAGATGGTCAAATGCTTCTTCCAGCCCCCCCTGACCTTTCCCATCAATATCCCGCAGTCCGAGAGCATGTGCTGCTAAAGCACCTTGTGGGTACTGTCTGCGGTATTCCTGCCGAAACCCCCAGACAGCATCTGAGAGACCCAATGCCCGGATCGCTGACAGTTCCTGATCAGAGAGACGCCGTTTGACCCACAGGAACAGTTTGTCCTGGTTTTCATTTAACCGTTTGCGAAACGCAGCCGCATCCAGTTGCAGAATGTCGCAGATCCGGTCGACTTTCTTCTTATTTTCCAGGCGCTGGGGAACAACATACAGGCTGTTACTGACAATGGTCGTTGCCAGCAGTCGACCGTTCCGATCAAGAATGTCTCCTGGTCGCGCGGGAATTTTTTCTTTATAGACCTGCTGTCGAGCCACAACCCGGGCAAACTGTCGATGTCCAATGTATTGCAGATAGACCAGCCGCCCCGAAATCACCAGCCAGGCCAGCACCACCACCAGAACCAGGCTCCAGGTGCGCCAGCTGTTTCGCAGATTCGATGGTACCAAATTCAAGAATTGCTTCTCCCGCAGAACTGCCTGCTGCTGATCACCGCCCGACGACAGACTACAATATCATGCAGACAGTATTATTTTTCTGCCTGTCCCTTATGAGGATTTAAATGCCATTGCAGCAACGGCATCTCGCGACGGTTGCTCAGAGCAGGCTGCTGATTGGATTCGACATCCAGTTCCCCGCGTTCGATCGAGTTCAACACCTGACGGGGTGAACCCGCGCGTTGTGTTGCCAGCTTCATCTTCGCATGAGCATTCACCAGAACATCCAGCTGATAATGCTGCCGACTGACCAGTCGTTTCAGCTTCAGACTCTCTTTTTCGAGTGCAATTCCAATCAGAGAGACGGCAACCGCCAGTAAGATTGCACTACTGAAACGGAATAACATCCAATCGACCTTCCTCACCAGCGAGAATGTTAGAGAGCATCACATTTAATCAGAGCGTCTGTCAATCTGATATTCTCGGTCCAAATAGACCTGGAGACGCGATAGTCAAACTGGACACAGTCTATCAGGAAGTTCGCCGCTGGCTAAGTTGATAATGAAACAGGAGGCACCATTGCGCCTGTATTCACTATCGGCTGGATGAGTTTCCAGGAACAAGACTGACCCGGCTGGCATCATAAGGCAGTTGCAATTCTGTTCCAATTTGAAGCTTGTTCGGGTTTTGCAGTCTCTGCCGGTTAATCTGATAAATCTGATACCAGCGGGAAGACCGTCCCAGATGCTTCTGTGAAATATCAGTCAATGTGTCGTTGCTACCCACGCGGTACATGGGGCGTCCATCGGTACTGATAAAAAACCCGGCTGTTTTACCTGGTTTGCGGACGGCAGTACTACCGGTAAACTCGCTGACTGTCGTCTGGGTTATCTTATGGCTGGCCTGGTATCGTGCTTCAATCGCAGCCTGATCAGGCGCAATCAATTTCAAACCGGGTTTCATTTTGCGAGGATCACTGACCCGACTCTTATTGATCTGCGCCAGCAGTTGAAAATAACGACCGGTTCCATACAGTTTTTTCGAAATCGTCCAGAAATTCTCACCATTTTGAACGACATATTCCCCGCCGACTGCTGTCGCAGACTGCTGACTGAATGATTCTTCCTGAATCGCTCCAAACTCCTGGGTAGAAACTTCTTTTACAGGGGCAGGTCCGTCAAACAGCCCGCGTGCCTGTGGCTGATTTTCTGCGGTCATTTCGTCTTCACGAAACGTATTCGAATCAATGGCGGCTGCAGGACGTTTCACAGTCGTCACACTTTCTGCCTGTTGTGCTGAAAACTCTTCGGCTCGAAAATCCCCAAAACGCTCTTCAGTCTGAGCGACTTCCGTCTCGCTAAATTCCGAAACAGCGGGGCGTTCAAACTCCTCGTTAGCCATGGCCGGTGTTTCCGACTCAAAAGAATTCTCGAGTCCCGCAGCGGGAGCCTGAGGTTGTTCCTGGGCAAAACCGGAATCACTAAATTCGTCGAAACCTTTGGAATTGGAAATTTCAGTGATATTTACTTTGGCCGTCTTCTCAGCCACGGGATCAAATTTCTGCATCGGAACAGAATTTTTATCTTCCGCCAGACCAAAATCGTCAAACTCACTGGCAGCAGGCTGCTGAGACTGCATTGATTGAGCCGGTTCTGGCTCTGCTCCGAATGGATTTTCATCGACCTGAACGGTGTCTGTTCCCGTTTCAGCAGCAGAACCAAATTCATTTGCTGCAGGCTGCTCCATTAAGCCTGATTGATCGCTGGCTGCTGGTTGAGAAAAACCAGACGCCGGTTCATTACCAAATTCGTTCGCTGGAGGTGTTGCCGCTGGCTGCTGCGCAAACTGGTCGGCCCCGCCAAAGGGGTCCTGTTGCGGTTTATCAAAAGCGGCAGGTTCTGCCTGGTTCTGCATGCCATTCTGAAATTCATTCGCAGATGGATTCGAAAAATCATTTGCGGGTTGCGGCGGTGGATCAAACTGTTCAAATCCGTTATCCGACTGATTGGCAGCGATCTCCACAGGCTGCGCTGGCTCATTCTGTGATTGAAAGGCATTCTGATCGAACTGACTGGTTTCCGTTGCGGCTGATTGCGCCGGGCCAAACGGGTTATCCTGAGCCGACTGCTCGGCGGGAGTTGAAAAGCCTGTATCTTCAGCCGGAGGATTAAAGTCACTGGAATGCTCGGCGACTTGACCCGTTGTTTTGGAGTCGTCGCTACCAGCTGCGAAAGGATCTACTTTCCCGGACGATTCCTCTACCTGCCCTCCCTCTTCCGGACCATTAATGGCGACAGACTCCTGAGGACGATTTATTTTCTGATAGACAACCAGACCAAAGGCACTGAGCAGGATACAGATCAGACACAGTCCTACCTTGGTTTCAATGGCGATTCCCGACTTGGGCTTTTCAATTCCCCAGTCTTCTTCGGTGGGTTGTTCTGCTTTTTTTTCTTCAGTCATGGCTCTAAACCATTTCCCGTTTAAACGAAATTAGTCTTATTCAGACAAACAGAAAACTGTCTGCCTCCCTGTATTTTCAGTACTCACATTTATGTTTTCACAGCGACACGCAGCTTGGCAGTGCGGCACCGTGGATTGACTCTCTGTTCTGCCTGCGTCGCCACTATCGGTTTGGCAGTCAGATTCTTCCAGATCGCCTGGTTTTTAAACGCCTGCTTGACCATCCGGTCTTCCAGCGAATGGAAGCTGATAATCACAGCTCTCCCCCCAGGTTGCAGTACCTGTGGTAACACAGTCTCCAGCATGGTTTCCAGTTGTTCCAGTTCCTGATTTGCAGCGATCCGCAACGCCTGAAATACGCGCGTTGCCGGATTTTTTCTGGCAGCCGCCAGTGCTTTGCCAGGAATCGCCTGCTGCACCGCTTTGATTAAATCGGCCGCAGTTCTGACGGGAGCGGTTTTCCGCTGTTTCACAATTTGATTCGCAATTCGCTGACTGAACCGCTCTTCGCCATAGACTTCCAGGATCTCACATAACTCTGATTCCGGGAGACTTTCCAGTAACTGCCAGGCAGGAACTCCCTGTCTCGTATCAAAACGCAAATCCAGTTCACCTGCCGATTCGAATCCAAAGCCTCGTTCATCGTCGCTCAATTGATCGGAAGATAAGCCCAGGTCCAGTAACACACGATCAACAGATGAAATCTGTAACTCTTCCATCACGGCCGGCAGTTCTGCGTAACTACTCTGCCGCAGGTAGCATCGACCTGCAGGTAGTGACTCTGGTTTTAATTTTTGCGTGGCAAAACCCAGCATCATGGCATCGCGATCCAGACCAATTAAGGTCCCCTCATTATTAATTTTTTTCAGTATATGCTCACTATGACCACCTGCCCCGACTGTGCCATCAACGACAATCAGCCCAGGAGACAGATCCAGTTGTGTTATCACTTCACGTAACAGGACCGGTAAATGGACAGGCCTTTTCTGATCACCGGGCTTACCTGACATTCAACTGAAAACGATTCTATATAAATGAATTAAACAATAGACTGGTTGACTGACTCCAACGGAATGATTCCATCAGAAACCAGTAGAAATACGAATTGATTGTTTCGGGAGGGGCAGAGACTTGAGAAGTGAAACTCAGAGAGATTGCTGACCTGAGTTGCGGATTTTAGAACAAGCCCGATCCTCAAGCGCAGGAAGTTTAGAAAAATCCTCTATTTCTGGCAAGATCAGTTAAAGATTTTTGGGAATCGGAATTTAATAGCCCTAAGTGACTGACTTGAAACCGATTGAATGCACACGTCGTGCGGGAAATCGACAACAGAGGAGAAAACTCAACTCTGTTTCTGTACTGTCTTCTCCTGTTCAAGGAGGGAACCCTGAAGCCATCCGTCTCAAGCAGCATCCATTCTACCTGTACTCGGAGACGAACGACCGGTGGCCCAACCCAATATCATGAGCACACACAGGTGACATCCATTTCACCTTCAATCCGCAAAGCCCGGTAGCCAGCGGAAGAGTTCCAGTTTGTCCTCCTTGAACAATACATTGTTATGATTTGTGTTTAATACCTGGTCCTCTAACAGAAATGTTCCACATTCCTTCCACAACTACCAGGTCATTTGACCAAAGGCCTGAGCGGCCATTTCATCAAAATTCGGTCCATGATTATTTAGATAGGTATTCCATCGTTCCGCACTCCAGATTTCCGCATGGTCCTGCACTCCCAGCAAAACCACTTCCTGTTTCGGTTCCAGACTGGCCAGTTCTGCTAATCGCTCCGGGATACAAACTCTTCCCTGCGAGTCGACTTCCACTTTCTCTGCTCTGGCATAATACAGCCGCAGATATTGGGCAGCTTCCGGACCATTTCTGGAAAAATCCGCTAATCGTTGTGCCTGCTGTTCAAATCCCTTCTCCGAGTAGACCAACAATACGGACGCAGTACCTGGGGCAATATAAACCTGGGGAGACTTTTCCTCTACGAGCTCTTCCTTGAGACGTTTTGGAATTGCCAAACGACGTTTACCATCCAGAATCTTATTGAAAGTTCCCGTTAACGCCATTGAGCCCCACTCACCACCACCAGACACCACAGAGTGATGAATTTACCACCCAAAATGGAATCGTCAAGCATGATTGAAAGCTCGGTCAGATCCCGGCGAACACGAATCGACCTAGATACTTATCACTACAGGAATTGTGACTTTGATGATTTTTAAATTTTGTTATGAGAAGTCGATTCAGCGGCCCTCATTTCGCCCCGAATCAGTCTTCCAGAGACAGCCTTTGGGCATAAATCTGATCATATCTGTCAGCAATTGAGTCCCATGTAAACTCATTCTTCACAAGATCTTGCGCAGTTTCAGCCATCTCGATAAACCTGGCAGGCTGGGTACTCAGTTTACGCAGCGCCTGCTGAATCTCAGCAGGTCTGCCTGTCGCCACCAAGGTCCCCTGCTCCCCATCCTGGATCAGTTCGGAAACTCCATCGACCCGGGTTGAAATGACGGGCAATCCGGACGCCATTGCTTCCAGGACCACGTTAGGCATTCCCTCCCATAAAGAGGGTAGTACCAGACAGGTTGCAGCCCGCATCAATTGGGGTACCTGGGCCTGCCAGCCGGAAAAATGAATCCGATCTGCACAGGTCAGCGTACCGGCTTTCTGCTGCAGTTCCGCTTTCAATGGTCCCTCCCCGACAAACAGCAGATGAAAATCATCCGCCTCTTGAGCGAAGGGTTCAAACGCGGTCAGCAGATCGTGGGGAGCCTTCTGGGGATCCAGTCTGCCTGCAAACAGCACCACTTTCGCACCAGCAGGGATTCCCCAGGGACTTAGATCCAGTGGTTCAGCCTCATCAAACAATTCAAAATCAACGCCATTTGGAATCACCGTTACCTTGGACGCTTGCAACTTCCCCTGTTGAATCGAGAAATCAGCCACCGACTGGCTGACACAGATATTCAGCTCTACCAGGCGGTTTGTAAATCGATCCAGCAACAGGTGACTATTTTTCCGTTTCTCTGAAACTCGAATTCCGGAAACAATATGCGGGATTCCGGCCAGCTTCCCGGCCAGTCTGCCAGCCAGATTCGCATGAAACAAAAATGTCTGCAGTAAAAGCGGTTTTTGGGATTTCAGCTTTCGTGCCAGTTTCCAGATGATCCGCGCATCCCAGGTCGATTGGACCTCCAGGATTTCTGTCGGTATCCCAGCTGCATCCAGACGTTCCACCAGTGGACCGGCCCCCGTCAGAGAGTAGACCACCGGGGCCCAGCGTTCTCGATTCAATCGAGTGACAATCTGCACGAGCGCACGTTCTGCGCCACCGGGCTGCAGGCCGGTAATGCAAAACGCGATTGGAACTGGTCTGGTCTGATCAGCCAAGCATCATCTTTCTGAGGACATAACCGATTTTATCAGAATGCGGGATGCATCCCGTTTCATAACCGTCTCTTTATCAGTATGATAGCCTCTCTTCCGTTCAGGGAGAGAAAACATTTCTCTTGTTCACTTATTGCCTATTGTTCTCAGGTTACAATGCTCGACAAGCTTAGATTCGGATTTAATATTCATTGAGTCCGGAGAAAATGAAAACCTTCGTTAAAATCCCTCATTTTCAACAATCGACCCGACGAAACGATCGACGAAGCCTGTTCATGCAGACGGGAGCATATTCATACGATCCCCCTGGAATAGCGAAACACAACCTGAAAACCAGCTGGAACTTTGCTGAATGACCGATTTAAACGACTTTGACTATCAACTGCCTCCTGAATTGATCGCGACCGAGCCCACGCAGCAGCGGGATCAGTCACGCCTGCTGATCCTCGACCGCAAGTCCCAGTCCATTACGCATGGCTCCATTTCTGACCTGCCCCGCTATTTAAATCCGGACGACTGCCTGGTTCTGAATAATACCCGTGTCCTGTCAGCACGATTATTTGGCACGCGTCAGTCGACGGGAGGCAAATGGGAAGGCCTTTACCTGGGTTCCAATTCCCTGGGTGAGTGGAAATTAATGAGTAAGACCCGGGGAAAACTGAATCCGGGAGACATCATCGAATTGCGTCCCGCACATCAACGGTCACTCGAGAAACAGGTCACACTGAAACTATTATCAAAGGACACCGAAGGCTACTGGACTGCTCTGGTAAAGTCCGATGAAGATCACCACAGTCTGCTCGCGCATTTTGGGACGATGCCACTACCTCCCTACATGAAACGTAACCTCGCAACCGAAGAAGACTGGGAACGATATCAGACCGTGTATGCAGCACAACCGGGCGCAGTCGCCGCTCCGACGGCGGGTTTACATTTCACGCCGGAGTTGCTGGAACGTTGTACCGCGCAGGGAACCAGAATCGCAAACGTGACGCTGCATGTCGGCATTGGAACTTTCAAACCTATCTCTGTCGAGACTCTCGAAGCACACAAAATGCATTCCGAATGGTGTGAGCTGTCTGCCGAATCTGCAGAACTGCTCAATCAGTCTCGTCAACAGGGAGGCCGGATCGTCTGCGTCGGCACCACCAGCGTTCGTACTCTGGAATCGGTCGCACAACAGGGGCCGCTGCAGGCATGGCAGGGAGAGACGGACATTTTCATTTACCCCCCCTACCAGTTTCAGGCTGTCGATTGCCTGCTGACCAACTTTCATCTGCCGAAATCAACGCTGCTGGTACTGGTGAGCGCTTTTGCCGGTGCTGAATTCATTTGCGAAGCCTACAAAAAAGCTGTAGAAGCAGAATACCGCTTCTACAGCTATGGTGACGCCATGCTGATTTTATAAATTCAGTTTTGCTGAGGCAGTTTTACTGAGGTTTGGCGATCTCTTTGGGAACCTGCCCACTCAGGTAACGCCAGTTTTTGATAAAGGAAATCAAGTCGGCCATCTGTTGTGGATTAATGGATTTCTCCAGGCCAACCGGCATCAGTGACACGCCATTCGATTTCATCTCGTCGATCTCATCTTTCAGAACTGTTATCGTCTTTCCTTCCGGTTGTGTCAGGGTAATGGAAGCCCCACTGTCAGAGGAAATGATCCCGGTATGAACCACACCATCAATCGTGATGATCGTGTAGCTGAAGAAATTCGCATCGATGGCCCGATTCGGGTCCAGAATATTGGTCAGCAGGTATTCCGGGGTCTTGGTTCGTGAGTCCCCGATATCAGGAGCCACATTGATCCCCATTTCACCAATCTTGTGACAGGTCACACAGTTCTTGGCAAACACCAGCTTGCCCTGCAGGGGATCGGCTTTCAATTTCAAAGCCTTCTGGTACTCGGCCAGAACTTTCTGACGATCCGCAGGAATTGCAGCAGCGAACAGAGCAGCAGCCCGCTTTTTGATTTCGGGATTACGGTGTCGCTGCAGTCTACTGGAACGGGATGGTCCCAGTTCGGATATTTTGATCTGATCTTTTTCAATCGCATCCAGTAACAGACCTGTTCGATCCTGATTCGCCAGCATCGCATCCAGAATCGCACGTCGCATACCGGGAGTCTGAGTGGCAAATCCATCCATCAGCATTTCACCAATCCGGGGATCCGAATAAGGACTGATCGCTGCAATTGCTGCGATTTTCACAGCTTGGGAATTGCCTTCCTGGATCAGGGAGAGCAGTGTTTCCCCACCCGTCTCAAAACCGACAAACTGTAAAATACTGATCGCATTCAAGCGCTGTCCTGTGGGAGTTTTGGGATTCGCGGCGGTATCGACAATTTTCTGATAGAATGTCTTCAGATTCTGCTGATCGACGTCAGAAAGTTTGTCCTGATATGCCGTGATCGACTTCCCTCGACGTCTGAGGCTGTTACCCAATCCTTCAAAACCGGCAATCTGCAGTGGCATGAGTGCATCGGAATTCAGCCCGGCGATCAATGACAGGGTTTCCTGAATTTCCTCTGGTTTCAACCGGGGTCCGATGACGGCTGTCATTTCGGAGACGGCGTCAGTGATACCAGGCTGAGCTGTTTTTTTCGCATCACTGGACTGCAGCTGCTTTAAGAATGATTTGAAAATTTCCACAGTCTGTTCGGGAGCAGAGGAGAGTACCGCTGCGCGGGTAAAGGGATCGCTGGCTCCGTTTAGCATCAGACTGGCCAGCTGGTCCACTGCAGACGGACCGTCTTTCGCTTCTCCCAGACTGATCGCCAGCTGAAATCGAAGAGGCGCGTCAGCAGACTTCACAAGTGACAGCACTGCGGTTTTGAGCTTCTCATTCTGCGATAACCGCGGTTCGCTCAATTTGACTGCCTGGGCCACGACTCTCTGAGACTTATCTTTCAACGCGGTTTCAATCAAGGCATCACTCAGTTTCCCGAGCCCTTCCAGTGCCCACAGGGCATGGATCCGTGACTGTTCCGTTTTACCGCTGGAAACCAGTTGCTCCAGCTGGGGTTGAATCGATGCGTCCTGACGTTCGAAAATCAGACGGGAAGCCGTTTCCCGCTGCCAGGCATTTTCTGAAGACAAGGCAGCCACCAGTTGCTGTGGTGTGGCATCCTTCAGAGAAGTATAGACACTTTTATCAATTTTTGTTCCCTTGGGAACAATGCGATAGATCCGGCCACGATCAATCCCATCATTCAGATCGGAACGTTCTTTCAATTCGACGGGCATGAACTGCGGATGTTCAATCACGGCACGATACATGTCACACAGATACAATGCACCATCCGGTCCATTGGCCAGGTTGACGGGCCGGAACCATTCATCGCGACTGGCGATGAATTCCACCTGATCACGCCCATATTTTGAATCGTAAGTGGCTCCCATGGGCGTCAATACATCCCGGTGAACCAGATTCGCCGTCGGCTCACAGGTGAAGCTGTTGCCATAAAACGAGTGAGGAAACATTCCGCCTCGATAAATGGTTACACCACAGGCGGCGGTAAACTGACCGGCATGTAAAGTGGAAGTCGTCCAGGTACGGCTGATGGCGTACACTCGAGAATCTTCACCATCGGGTGAAACATCATGATATACCGACTTCACAGCCAGATATGGATTCCGTTTCAAATAGCGATTTTCCAGCACGATATGTTTATTGGGATTACGGTTGGAACAGACAAATCGGTTCCCGTAATCATCAAAGGTCAAACCAAACTGACCGATCCCGGAGATCGATTCATATTTGCCAGTCAGTGGCTGAAAGCGAAAGTCCAGGCCGTTAATGGGAACCTGCTCCGCTTTCTTTTTCCACTCGGGATGAGTGGCAATCACGGAACCACCCCGCAGACCATTGGCGATGTAAACATGATTGTCCAGTCCCAGTGTCGGATGATTCGCCCGCAGTTGAGAGTTCTCTTCCTTAAAACCAGTGAACCAGGTTTCGACGAGATCTGCTTTGTCATCTCCGTCGGTATCTTTCATGTACTGCACTTTACCTGCCAGCGTGACAATCAGCCCCCCCTTCCAGGGTTGAATTCCCGTGGCAAACAGCAGCTTGTCGGCAAAGACAGTCGCGGTCTCATAATAACCATCCTGGTCTTTATCCCGTAATAATTTGATTCGACTTTTAGGATCTTCACCCGGTTGGGGACCATGCGGATAGTCGGTCATTTCCACCGCCCAGAGCACACCGGTTTCATCAAAGGCAACCGCCACCGGATTGATGATATTTGGTTCTGAAGCGACCACCTGCATTTCAAAATCAGGATGCACCACCGTCTGCTGCAAACTTTCTTCCGGTGTTAACGGAGATTTGGGTACTTCTTTTTTCTCAGGATCAGCAGCAAAAGAGAACTTCAGACAGACAGCGGCCACCAGCAGAAGTGAGCCCCAGCGGAATACCAGTCGGGGTAATCCCGGGGTCGAATGTTTTCCCTCACCGGCGGATTGTTTCAAGGCTTGAAAAGTAGCTGATTTCATGTTGGATCACCGTAACAATACAGATGGAATTCTGGTGTCTTATCAGACCTGGAATGGCACGTTGGTCGACATAGTCCGCACGCTCATTGACGTGCTCGCCTGACATCGACCACCTGTCAAAACAGGATTGATGGACCAATGATTTAAATTACAAAAAATGAATTTACTTCGAATCTATCGTAACCGACAGGGTTACGACTCTCTATCTAACTTGAGCCTGCTTTTTGATAATTTATAAACAATATTAACGTTTAACGAAACCCATTGCACCCCTGCGACGAGACTCTCCCCTTTTTTTGTTATCACTGCCAGTTATTTTGAGGATTCATTCCCACCGGAACTCAATTGGCTTTTCACTCCCCTCTGGAATCGTTTACCCTGATAGCACGCTTTTGAAGAAGCAGAAAGCGTACATCACTGGAAATACTCTCCCTGGAATCAATCGTGAATTATGCAGTCAACAAGTCTGGTTTTAATCCGTTTCTGTCTGTCGGCCTGGGTTGGTGCAGCCGTGATCTTTGTGATCAACGGCGTTCAGGATGTCACGTTTCAGCCATTTGACTCCCTCACCAGAGATCAGCTGATTACATTACATTTCCCTGTTTACTATACGATCGCCTGGGTGCTCTTAACGGGTTCATTTATCAGTTCTCTGATACTCAGAACAAAAAAAATATGGTCCCGGAACAAAGCGAACCTGATCACCGCTCTAATCATGCTGAGCCTGGCCATCAGCGTGGTGGATTACTTCTGGATTTACACGCCACTGGAATCCATGATTACACCGGCCGGCAGCCCGCGGCCTGCTCAGTTCCATCACTACCATCAGGCTTCGAAGTACATTAACAGCGTGAACATTCTACTGGCATTGATCGCAGCAATTCTCGTCAACGGCCCCCTGCTGTCCCGGATGCCAACAAGCAGCGACGCAGACGGCTCAGTCACGAATGTGAAATAGCTGCTTGAGCGCGTCGAGCAGTCCATGTGGTGTGCCTTCCCGGGCTTCCTGTCTTAATACTTCCAGTGGTGGATGCAGTAGTTTATTGACGATCTGTTCGATCGAGCGTTTAATCAGGTCCTGGTCTTTTTCATCCAGATGCGATAGCTTGCTGAACAGTTTTTCGACTTCCTGCTCACGTACATCGTGCCATTGTTCGCGAAGCTGTTTGATGATGGGCCCCGTCGCCCGATGATAGACGCCGTGCATGAAACGTTCTGTTTCTTCATCAATGATTGTGAGTGCGTTCTCGACTTCTTTCTGACGCGCGCGACGATTCTTCTCGCAAGTCGCTTCCAGATCGTCGATATCATACAGGAAGATATTATCGTTGATCTGACCGACTCCCGGTTCAAAATCGCGGGGTGCACCGAGATCAAGAATGAAAAACGTTTTGTTGCCGGATTTCTTCAAGACCCGTTCAAAACAGGCAATGTCGACAATCGGTCGCGAAGCGCCCGTTGTACTCACAATGACGTCGGCAGACGCCAGACAGTCTTCCAGTTCCTCATAAGGCCGGGCTTCCCCGCCCCACCTGCCTGCCAGTTTCTGTGCATTTTCCAGGCTGCGATTCACGACGATGATGTGTTTGACGCCCTCATCTTTCAGATACGTCAACGTCTCTTCCGCCATTTCACCGGCACCGATAATCAACACGGTCTTATCATCAAACCGCTCAAAAATCCCTTTGCCGAATGTCCCCACAGCCACACTGGCAATCGAGACCCGACCTTCCGCCAGTTGGGTTTCGGTCCGCACCCGGGCAGAAACCCGGATCGCCTGCTGAAACAGGGCATGCGTGAGTGGCCCACATAATGCATTGTCTGTCGCACACTGGTAGGCTTCTTTGACCTGATTCACAATCTGGGGTTCGCCGAGCACCATGCTGTCGAGACTGGAAGCCACCTGAAACAGATGCCGCACCGCATCCGGGCCCGTGCGTTCCAGGAAGTCCTCGAAGAAATCGCTGACAGGGACCTGATGGAATTCAGAAAAGAATCGGGCCAGATCCTGATGAGAAGGACCAATCTCTGAGTCCTGCGTCGCGGTATACAGTTCTACCCGGTTACAGGTCGAAATCACTACGATTTCGGTAGCAGGATACGATTGCCTCAAGACAGAGTACGCCTGATCCAGCTGTTCTTTGGAGGAGAACGCCAGTTTTTCGCGAATGTCCAGACCCGCTGTCTGATGGTTACAATACACGACCTGTAGATTCACGACACAACCCTTTCTGCAGTCGGGTCATGAATTTCAATGACGGGAGCGGAGTATTGTGAATGCCACGATTCAAATTTCAAGATGCGTACATTAGACAGGATCTGAATGCCAATCACCGTCAGCAGTATCAGGCCTCCGGTCCAGATTGTCAGCTGGGCAATATGTTTCTGATTGGGCTGTCTGGTCCGCAGTATCAGAATGACGCTCAACATCATTCCCACCCAGACCAGTTCATACACAATGATCACGGGATCGAAAAATGAAATGGAGTGAGCGCCCTTACGAACATAGACTCCCAACCCGATCCCGATCCCCATCCCGACGGTCATCAATGGCGCTGAGACCATTACCGCCCAGCGATTGAGGCGCGACAGTTTTGCCAGGCTGGGTAGATTGAATCCGGTCGAAAAATTCTGTTTCTGCTTTAAGCGCCTGTGCTGAATCAGATACATCAGGCTCAGGACAAAACTCAGAACAATGCCAACCCCCCCCAGCACCAGCAAAGAGGCATGCAGCATCGCCCAGGAACGAATGGAAGGTTCCATCAATGTATTGGTGGCGTCATCAACAAAATAGGAAGAAATCACCAGTGTCAGCACAAGCGGAAACAGAAACAGTCCGATCGATAATTCTTCATCAATCAGATTGATAAACAGAAAGATCGCTACCAGTACCCAGGAAAAAACAATCAGCCAGTCATGCGACGAACTGAGCAGAGGCGGCAACTCGGTTACCCGGGCTCGATTCAGCAGATACGCTGTCTGAGCCACCAGACCGGCGAGTGAAAACAGAAAAATCAGGGGGCGCAGAAAACCGTTTTTTTTTCGCAGAAACCGGGTCACCTCTAATCCAAGGGCAACCAGATAACTGGCCATAAAACAGAATACGGTCACTTCCGACAACATGTCTGGTACTTTGTCTGGTAGAGAGGAAAGAAAGTGGTGGGCTGTTTACTTCGCTGATGGGACACCAGCGGACTCTCTATTATAGGGCTGTACAGCAGGTAGAGGGCAAGTCATCTTGCTTCGGATTCTAATTCGTACTCCGAGATTTTTTTATGCAGAGTGTTCCGGTTGATCCCCAGACGGGTCGCCGTCTTGGTCTGGACCCCCTGGCAGGACCTTAAAACCTGCAAAATCACTTCTTTTTCCACAAGTGATACAATCTGAGTATGCACGTCGGTTGAAGACTCACCCACACGCTGCAACTCCATATTCACCAGATCGCGACACATCGTCTCCGGATCCTGTGCTTTAGAGGGGAGTGAACGTGCAAGGGATTTGCCGGTGACATGGCCGGGTAACAGGTCCAGTGAGGGACCATCCAGCCCTGAAAGCACGATCAGACGTTCCACATAATTCTGCAGCTCGCGTACATTTCCAGGCCAGGAATAGTTCTTGAAGGTCGATAACACTTCTTCAGAGAATTCAGGCAGCGGGATTTTTTCTTCGGCGGAAAACTGTTTTGCAAAAAAGTGAACCAGTTCAGGAATGTCTTCCGCACGCTCACGCAGTGGAGGCAGGTTAATCGGAATCACGTTCAGGCGGTAATACAAGTCCTCCCTGAACCGTTCTGCTTCGATTTCATCCAGCAGATCACGGTTCGTAGCAGCGACAATGCGACAATCGACCTGAATCGATCGCGTATCCCCGACCCGTTCGAATTCGTGTTCCTGCAAAACCCGCAGCAGTTTCACCTGCAATGTAAAACTGACCGAATTAATTTCGTCCAGAAAAATCGTTCCACCATGGGCGGCTTCAAAACGGCCTGTACGATTTTCAACCGCACTGGTAAACGCCCCTTTGATGTGCCCAAACAATTCGCTTTCCAGTAGACTTTCACTGAGCGCGCCACAGTTCACGCGAATAAACGGACCGGTAGCACGAGGGCTTAATTCGTGAATCGCGCGGGCGATTAATTCTTTACCTGTCCCCGTTTCTCCCGTTAATAATACAGTAGACGAGGTGGCAGCTGCGCGGCGGGTCAATCGATAGATATTTCTCATGGCCGGACTTAAGCCGACCATGTCTTCTAAAATGGGGCGATCGTCTTCCATTCTATCTATTGGAAAATCCTATTCATTATTCACAGGGAAAAGTATCAAAGAAGGAAATCAGTAAGGTACTGTAACGTAAAGCTTTCGGATGAATGTCTTTCCGAAAACGGTTGATACTCCCCGCTAACCAGCATGAAATAATTGCACCCACATGCTCAAAAAGATGGCGAACGCTTAGATATGATATGCTGCCTGATCAGAAGAGGAAAGAGGTAGACCTGTTTTTTTTATAATTCAACAGTATTCGATCAGATCAGATCCTGCAATGTACCGGAAATGCAAAACAATAAAGCACACTGCACAACAATCAAGCAACTCACTCAGGACTTGATACGGCAGAGGCTTCGGGAATTACTTGAGAGTTCTGTGAATCGACAAGCACGACTTTGGGTTGATGCCGGCGTGCTTCTTTCTCTTTATATTCGGCGTAACTGGCGATGATCACCAGATCCTGGGGCTTGACCAGATGTGCGGCTGCACCATTGATACAGATGACGCCTGAACCAGGTTCACCGATAATAGCGTAGGTCGTCAGTCGAGTCCCCGATGTAATATTGTAAATCTGCACCTGCTCGTATTCGACGATATCTGCAGCGTCCATCAGCTCCCGATCAATGGTTACACTTCCGTTGTACTCCAGATTTGCTTCGGTAACTGTTGCCCGGTGAATTTTTGATTTTAATAAGACGCGCTTCATCATACTTAACCTGAAAGAAGTTGGACTTCTTTTTAACTGAACACAGACTTCCAGACTTAAAAGATCGGCGTATACTAACCATTCGCCTTAACGATAAGCAAGAATATATTCATTTGCCCACCAGGGTCTGTTTTCAGGTCTGTATCTGCACCGGACCTGAAACCGCTCCCTCATTCACATTATAGTCAGCCCCCTCTTCGTTTCCATCCATTTTACGAATCCAGGGTTCATCCGCTCGAGCCCCCAGGGCTCGTGCATAGAGATAGTAATAGGTGGGAATCAGGAACAGCACCAGGACCGTCGCCAGCATCAAACCAAAAATCAGACTGGCAGCCATCGGAATAATAATCTGTGCCTGGAAGGAAGTCTCTTTGAGAATCGGAGCCAACCCGACAATTGTTGTCATGGAAGTCAGCAGAACGGGTCGGAAACGGCGACGACCGGCATCGATTAAAGCTTCGCGCAGAGGCAGACCGTCTGCGATCCGATGATTGATAAAGTCGATCAGAACAATAGAATCATTGACCACGACACCTGTCAAAGCGACCAGGCCGAACAGGGAAAAGAGTGTTAATTCCATCCCCAGAATCGCATGGCCAAATACAGCACCGATAATCCCCAGGGGAATGATGCCCAGAATGATCAATGGCTGGATGTAAGAGCGAAACTCCACGGTCAGCAACGCAAACATGGATGCCAGAGCGATCATCAGCCCCACAATCAGACTGTTGACCGATTCATCGGTCTGTTCCTGTTGCCCTTCCCAGCGAACCCTGACATTCGGGTACTGTGTGAGTAACTGATCCATAAAGCCTCCCTGTTTTTTCAGAGACTTGACGATTTCGCGTGCATTCCCCTCTTTTTCGTTCAAATCGGAGGAAACAGTAATGGATCTCTGCTGATCGATTCGATTGATTTCCGAATAGCCGCGTTTTACGGTCACATCGGCCAGTTCCGTCAGCGGTCGCTCCGCGCCATCACCGGTGCGAATCCGAATGTCATCAAAACTCGATAATGATTTTCGCTCCTCTTCCGGATAACGTACCATCAGCTTGACTTCGTGACGTCCCCGCTGCAGACGCATCACCTCTTCACCGTAATAGGTGGCGCGGACCGTCTCTGCGACATCAGCCAGGGGAATTCCCATCGCTCGCGCTTTGTCTTTGATCTTAATTTGAAATTCCCATTTGCCCGGGCTGGAATCGTCGTTGACATCTTTCACGCCCGGATAGGTTTCCAGTTCCCGCTTGCAGGCTTCCACTGCCGCTTCCAGTTCGGTCAAATGTTTTCCGTCTGCCAGCAGTTTGAATTCAATCGGCTTGCCTCCCGGCCCCATGGAAGGTGATTTGAATGTGAGCCGGTCGACACCCGGAATTTTCCCGACACGCGCTCTCCACATCTCGAGGATCTCTTCACTGCCCAGCGTGCGTTCTTCCGCTTCTACAATCTCGACACTGACTTTGCCGACATGACTCCCCTCGACCGATCCGCCCAGATTTGCTCCTGATTCATCACGGGTCCCGAAACCCACGTTCCGTCGTACGAGTTTGATCAGGGAATTCCCGTATTCCTGCTGATATTCGCGATCCAACGCTTCAAAATCTTCCTGAATTTTTCGCGTCGTTTCCCCGGTAATTGACTGCGGTGTTCCGTCCGGAAACTCGACCGTCGCTTCGATCATGCGGTAATCGGTCTTGGGGAAAATATTGAACGGTGCAAAACCGCCCATAATCAATCCTGCCGACAACAGCATCAACGCCCCGGCGACTGCAAGTGCCGACGAAGGATAGTTCAATGCCGCTTTCAGGACAGGCAGATAACAACGGTCAATAAACCATTCCAGTTTTCGACTGACGAATCCCGCTTCCTGCTTCTGTACTCCCCCATCTGCCGTTTGTTTCGCATGCGCCAGGTGGCAGGGAAGGATAAATATACTCTCCATTAAAGAGATTAACAGCATGGCAATGACAGCGATCGGCATCACTGCAATGAATTTTCCCATGATCCCGGAGACGAACAGCAGGGGCATAAAAGCAATCACAGTGGTCGATATGGAAGCACAGACAGACGGCAGCACTTCGGTGGCACCATCAATGGCAGCGGTGACAAATGATTTCCCCAACTGTCGATGTTCGTAAATATTCTCACCCACCACGATCGCATCATCGACCACAATCCCCAGCGCCATCAGGAACGCAAACATCGACAGCATATTCAAAGTCTGGCCCGTATAGTACAGAACCACACAAGCACCAAACATCGAAATGGGAATTCCCAACGCCACCCAGAATGCCAGCCGGAATTCCAGAAAAATTGCCAGCGTGATAAACACCAGAATCAGCCCCTGTAACCCGTTTCGGGTCAGCAGATCCATGCGGTCGCGTACATCGACTGACTGGTCTTTCCATAATTTCAGCGAATAGCCGGGAGGCAGTTTGGCAGTTTCGACGTAAGCCCGCACCTCTTCCACAATCGCCAGCAGGTCTTCCTGAGCGGTCCGTTCCACGGCGACCGACAACGCCGGCTTGCCATTGATTTCACTGATCATCGTCGTATCGGCAAATTCATCCTGAACGCGCCCCAGGTCCCCCACGGTCAGTACCACACCACCCGGTTCTGTGACGAGGGGAATTTTTTCAATTTCTCTACCGGTCAGGTGTTTATTTTTACCACGTACTAATACGACCTCCGAGACGGTATTCAGCTTACCACCGGGCAGTTCCAGATTTTCCCGGCGTACGGTGCGTGCCACATCCTGTAAAGTCAGCCCATATTTGCGCAAGGTGGTTTCAGGAATTTCGATATCAATCTGATAGTCACGTGCCCCGGCAATATTGGCCTGAGATACCGATTTAAGCATCATCAATTCATCACGAATTTTCTCTGCCAGGTTCCGCAGTTCCAGGGCACTGCTTTCGTCTCGCGCTTCCGGGCCAATCACGGCCACTTCAATTGCCACCTGCCGAAACGTGATCTGCTGAATCTCCGGATCTTCCGCCAGCTCCGGAAAACTGGGAATACGATCGATTTCAGAGCGAACCTCGTTCAGAATTTTCTGCACATCGGGGACATCTGCCCTTAATTCCAGAACAATCGAGCCTGAACCTTCATTGGCGATGGATGTCATCTTTTTAATGCCGTCAATGGCGCGAACGGCCTCTTCCATTTTCTGGCAGATGCCTTCTTCAACTTCATCAGGGCTGGCCCCCGGGTAAGGCACCGAGACCAGAATGATTTCCAGTTCAAATTCCGGAAAAACTTCACGACGCATCATCATCAGTGAAACCAGGCCAACCCCCAGCACTGTGACCATCAGCGTGTTCATCGCTGGGGAATTATTGATGGCCCATTTGATGATCGACCTCATTCTGTGTCTCCCTCACTCACCAGCATGCCTTCATCAGCAGTGCTGAGTGGCGAGACGACCACCCGGTCTCCCGGCTTCAGGCCTGAAGCCCCCTGCTCGACCAACAGCTGATCACCACTCATGTCCACAACACGAACTGTTTCAGAATGCAGTTTACCATCCCGAACCACCCAGACCAGATTTCCCGGGCGTATGGCCATCTCGGGAAGTTGCAACAGGGAAACATCCCCCTTGAGGGGAATATCAATTACGACAAACATTCCCCGTGTCAAAGGGGGAGCCCCTACAATCTGACTGGTCGGCTGCCCATTTACCAGAATGGCAGAGGGGCGTGGATCAGATACTATAATCCGACAGGGAACCGTTCTTGTTTTTTCATCCAGACCAATCCCATCGAAGCGGGACAGTTCCCCATCCCAGACAAACTTGCGTCCGCCAAGTTCATAAGAAACTTTCACAGGCAGTTGTGGCAGTTGATATCCCAGATCATGGCGATTGGATGGATTGGCAGCGGCACGAGTACCCCGGGCAGCCTGCGCCGCGTGCTGCCAGAGCAGGGAAAGTTCTTCCATCCGCAGATCGATGCTCACTTCCACGGCGGAAGTATCTTCGATCGTCACCAGCGGGTCACCGACTTTGACATAACCATCCTGCTCGACGGAGTCTTCCACGATGACTCCATTGATGGGTGAGTAAATGCGGGTCCGGCTGAGATCCAGCCTGGCGCGAGACAGTTGCACTCCCACCAGATCACGGGCATGCATCATCCGCTGTCGTTTCGATCGCAGCAGGTCGGCTTCATTGGTTAACTTCTGCAGTGCATTACGAGCAGCCAGTTCGCTGCGCTTGGCTTCTTCGTATTCCGTATCGGAAACCACATTTCTGGCTCTTAATTTTTCGACACGATTCAAGTGTGTTTTCTGCAGATTGACTTCTTCATGCGCCAGATCAATCATCGCTTTGGAATTATCAATCTCTACTTCCAGTTCATCGATGACATCCTGCGCCTGTGCATGTTCCTGCGTCAGTCGCTTGACTTCGAGCTCATAGTTTTCGGGATCAATCTGAATCAACAGATTCTCTGTTCCCGATGCCGCCCGTTCCTGATCGGTAGCTTTGCGAACCAGGTTCCCGACTTTACATCCATCACGCGTCAATAAAACCCTGCCTGCCACCTCTGCCGCCAGCTTGACTTCGCGGGAAGGGACCACGGTTCCATCAACGGTCACCGTAAACCCGGCATCCGTCGATACCACAGGCTGAGTCAAAACCAGAGGTGCTACCTGGTCCAGAAGTTTCTGACTCTGTTCCGGTTCTTTTTTCATCGCCATTAATACAACCAGGCTGCCACCACCTGCTACTAAAATAATAATCGGCAGCAGGAAATGCTTCAGTTTTTTATAAAAACTGCCTGATTTCTGATTCTTGAATTCTGACATGATTATTTTCTATCGTGAATTGCATCACAAATGAAATTGACGGTGAAACGCGTAAAGTCAATTACAGTCGCCCCGCGGTAATACTTAGATTTATAAAATTCCGTTTTAATTCAACACAGTTTTAGTACCTGTTTTCTGATTGTGCAGGGTTCCGGTTCAGATCTGGTTAAGTGAGGAAGAAGATTCCATTTCTGAAGAGAGGTATTCGTGTTTCAAATTTTTGATGGCTGACAGTGAAAACTGCAGAATATGTTCAATGATCTGTTCGGTATTGTAATGAGTTTTCTGCTCTTCCTCTCCCAGCATCAAGGTAACCAGACCGCCTGAAACACGGTAGAACTGACATTGAGCGGCAATACTGAAGACACACTGCATTCGCCGATGATCCGGTACATCCTCTCCCAGAATCTCCAGCAGGATTTTGTCGGCGATGTTCACAAACGGACGGAACAGTTCCTGTACCAGATGCTCACAGGCCCGTGTCGGCCTGAGTACTTCGCGCATTATCAGATGATTACTCCAGGAAAGCTCTCCCGTGCCCAACATCCGTCTCACCAGTGTTTTAACCCAATCCTCTAATTTTTGTTCGGGGGGAGTATTCTCAGTCCATTCCGGTAAAGGCGCCCGGGAAACTCCCATCTGTTTCGCCAGACAGATTACTTCCAGGTAGAGCTGCTCTTTATCGCCAAAATAATAATTGACACTCGCCAGATTGACATCCGCTTTCTGACAGATTTCACGAACCGTCGCCTTCTCAAAGCCTTTCTCTGAGAAAACCGGTCCCGCGACCTCCAGCAGTTTTTCACGGACATTGATTGTGGACATGGTGGTATTCCGACTCTTTGTAGCGCTAACCGACCGGTCTGACAATCGAATGATTACAGCCTGATCGTGATATTCATTAAACTCGCCGTTTAAAACAATTGTATTAAACAGGCGTTTAAATTCAAAGCAAATTTTTGAAAATCAATCTTTATCTATATAAAATTATACTACAAATTGACTTACAGCAATTACAAGCACACCGGTATTAATGAGTGTCTCTGAGTCGAATTCGCTACTCAAGCGCAAAGATTCGTCGAAATACCGAATATTCAGCAATTGATTCGAGATCAACTGGCGAAGCGTTCGGGACCTTCCTCGCGAATATCAAACCGCTGAAACCCTGATTCATCAAGGCGCTGCCTGAGAAGTTCTCTCCACAGTTTTTGAGGAAGTCCATTCAGAATACCGTACAGAACCATCCCGATTGTCAGACTGGCGACTTCAACGACGCGCATCGGCAGCGAAAACTGCTTCAAATCGGCGAATATTTCCTCGGCACTGCAATATTCACCAAACTTTTGATCGTGGTACATAAATTCCACGCCAGAGAAATCTTTGCTCCATTCATAGTCAAACGGACCAAATTCTCTTCTACGATGAAGAACCCAAAAGCGGGTTCCCTCAAAACGTATTCCGTGGGTACCTTCCAAAACAAATGTTCCTGAACAGAGACTGATACTCCTGAGTGCCATAAGTGTAAGAGACCTCGTATCAACCAGATGGAAACAAAATGGACTATAAATCATACGTCATTCTCCTCCTTTTGCGAAGTCCGTTTTAGAACCTCTGGTTGGCCTCCTCTGTCCATCCAAGCCGATAAACCTTCTTTTTTTTCCAGGAACCGTTGGGAACTGAAAAAAAACAACCACCATAAGTCGATAAGTATTCAGAACTTGCTATCATTACGACAACCCAGTTGTTCAACCCGGTTCGATTCAAAACACAGGATCCATGAAACATTCAGAACCTTATCTTGCAGCGGTCGAGATCGTCCGCAAACTACGTGACGCAGGCTTCCAGGCCTTGTGGGCAGGCGGATGCGTACGTGATCTGCTGCTGCAGAAAGAACCCAAAGATTACGATGTCGCCACGAATGCACTCCCTGAGGAAGTGCGCACACTGTTTGGCAAACGTCGAACTCTGGCAGTCGGTGCCAGCTTTGGAGTCATCATCGTTCGCGGACACCAGCCAGACTGCGATGTCGAGATTGCCACCTTTCGCAGCGAAGGCCCTTACCTGGATGGCAGGCGGCCTGAACATGTAAAGTTCACCACAGCAGAAGAAGATGCCCAGCGCCGGGATTTCACTATCAATGGCATGTTTTACGATCCGATCAACGACTCCCTCTTCGACTATGTGGGGGGCAAAGCAGATCTCAATCAGCACATCATTCGTGCGATCGGAAACCCGCTGGAACGAATGCAGGAAGATAAACTCCGCCTGCTCCGCGCGATACGGTTTGCGGCTACACTCCATTTTCAACTGGAGGAATCGACCCGCCAGGCAGTGCAGACGATGGCAGACCAGATCAATGTGGTCAGCCCCGAACGGATTGCAGACGAGCTGCGTAAGATGCTGATCCACCCGGCTCGCAGCCAGGCGATTGCCCTGGTACAGGAGACAGGGCTGCTCAAACAGGTTTTGCCTGAACTGGCACCGCTCTGGGAATCTGCAGGAAATCGAAGTCTCTGGCTTCAGACACTCGATCGCTTGAAACTGGTCAGCACGCACAGCTTTGAAACCGCGTTCGCAACCCTCCTGCTGGATTTACCTGCTTCAGGAGCCGATCAGCGACTGGATGAAATTTATGAAATCTGTAAGCGTCTGCGTTTTTCCAACCACTCTCTGAACCTGGTCCACTGGCTGGTTCAGCAGCGACACAGCCTGGAACATGCCCCCGCAATGAAGCTGTCGCGACTCAAACGACTGCTGGCACACGAGGATTGCCCGCAGCTGTTTGAATTGATCGCCGCCGATTTAAGTTCTCGGAAACAACCACTGGACGACCTTGAATTTTGCCGGCAGTATCGTGATCATACACCCAGAGAGGTCTTGAATCCCCCTCCTCTGATCTCAGGCAATGATCTGATTGACCTGGGGATCAAATCAGGTCCTCAATTCAAACATCTGCTGACGCAGGTCCAAGATGCCCAGCTGGAAGAACTGATTCACACACAGGATGAAGCATTTGCGCTGTTAAGCCAGATACTTCAGAAATAAGCATCGTATTCGAATTTTCCATAACAGTAGTTCGCTAAGGTTTTCTCATGTCTGATTTAGTTCGCATCGGAATCATTGGAGCAGGCGCCGTCTCCGATTACCATCATGTTCCCGGCATCAATCTTGATCCCCGTGCGGAACTGGTCTCCATCTGCGATCCGAATTCAGAACTGCTGGCCCAACGCCAGTCTGACTGGGGAAAAACCAAAGTTTCGACACGCTTTGAAGACATGGCAGAAGACCCGGATGTGGACGCCGTAATCATTGCCACTCCCAATTTCACGCATCATGAAATTGCTTTAGCCTGCATCAAAGGCGGCAAACACGTGATGTGCGAAAAACCATTGGGGCTGAACTACACCGAATCAGCCGAAATGTACCGCGCAGCCCGCGATGCCAACCTGAGGCACATGACGGCCTTCACCTATCGCTTTGCCCCTTCGATGCGTTACGTAAAACACCTGGTCGAATCGGGGGCGCTGGGAGTGCCTCGACACTTTCGCAGCCAGCGTTTTCTCGACTGGCCTGAATCCAGCTGGGGCTGGCGGCAGAGCAAAAAACTGGCAGGAGCGGGTGACCTGTTCGACATGACCATTCACCGGATCGATTTTGCACAGGACCTGCTGGGACCGATCAAAAGCATCTGTGGTGCCGTCGCCCAGTTTGTTCCCCGCGATAAAACGGCGGAAGGCGAGCCTTGCGAACCGTCAGAAGTGGATGACTGGTCGTCCCTGATTGGTCAATTCGAAAACGGAGCCGTGGGGGTCTGGGAAGGCAGCACGCTGATGAAAGGCTATCACAATGATGGCTTCGGCTATGAATGGGCGGAGGTCAATGGTTCAGAGGGCTCTGCCGCCTATCAGTTAACTGATCCGAACAACATTCTGATCGGCAAACCGGGCCAGACCATGGAAAAACTGCCCGTGCCCGATGAATACCTGGTAATTGACGGCAGTCCCCGTGAGCCTCATGCAGGGGTACCCAGCACCGTATTTCGTTATGACCTGGTCTATGAATTCGTATCGGCCATCGTCGAAGAACGGGACGCGATTCCCGGTTTTGATCACGGTGCCTCAGCACAGCTCGTTGCTGACTCTGTACTGGAATCGTTTGACAAACGGACCTGGATCGACATCAACTGCGATCTCTGAGTCTTAAAACGTCAGCTGGTAACGCATCATTCCTGTCGGCGAAATATCGTAATTGCCGATATCGGATTTATATTCCAGCTTGCGATTGAAGACGAATCCGACTTCCAGTTTGCTGATCATTCCGCCGGTATGTTTTGTTTCGAGACCTCCGATTAAACGCAGGTCACTGTAAGTCGCGATATCATCAATGCCTGTTGCGCCACGCCGAATTCCCCACGAACCGCCGCCGAACTCTCCGGCGACATACGCCCAGCGCTCCAGCTCCTCTGTTTTTTCGATGCGGTATGTGAATTTGGGTTTCGGGAAGATCAACTCGAGGCGTGATCCTTCGCTGAACCACATAATCATCCCCGCAGCGGGCAACATCTGAATATTTTCGCGATCCAGGTACACGACTCCCATTACAAACTGCTTGGAGCGGGAATGAACATAATAGGCCAGCCCTTTCCCGGTAATCCGCAGAGAGTCGGAAGTCACATTTTTGAAATCACTATAAACCCCGGGAGCCACTTCCAGTTCATAAGACCACTTTTCGTTATGTTTTTTGAACCAGCGGAACGCGACCGAGGTATCGTAAACCCGCGCTGGTAAATCAGTCTGTATCGGACCATCCAGATAGTGCACACCAAAATAAGGTGTTACTGAAAAGCCTTCAAACCGTGGTATCTCGATCGTTTCCGATAAATTAATGCTGAAAATCCCGAGTTCATCGCCCGTCCCCGGCAGCCATGTCACTCCGGCATCCCCCTGCTTATGTGAGATGAGCGGCACAATCGCATCGCAGTCGACACAGTCATCGCCGGAATCTGTCCAGTTCTGATCATCTTCCAGTAACTGGGGGGGAATTCCTAATGCTTCCCGCGAATCGGCATCCAGCACATTGGGAACCTGGGGAGACTGGCTCACCTGTTCGATCTCGACATCGCGAGGCATGAATATCGTTCGATGCTGTAGTGCCTGTGAACTGCCTGCACCTGCATCTCCCCCTGTCTGAACAGAAGACCCCTGAGCCCATACCAGATCATCGACGCCCCCCATGCTGAAGAAACACAGGACAATGACCAGAAATACAGCCTGGCGGGACTGATACAACATGACTGATTTTCCCAAATTGACGATAAGACTGTGTCCAGTTTTACGTTAGCGTCTCCAGGTCCATTCGGACCGGGTATATTAGATTACTGTCGCTATGGTTAAATGTGTTGCGTACCAGGATTAACCTGGAAATCAATATCTCAATCCCGGCACTAAGACCAGGGTCAGATAGACAAGAGGTGCTATGGGGAGGTATTTCGAGAGAGGTAGTAGTGAGAGCTGTATGAAATATCAGGGAATGAATTTAAGGTCAAGCCGAATTAAGATCAGTGCTTCTCTCATTTCTCTGCAAAAATGCCCTGTCCTGATCGTTGCTCCTTACCATATTAGATGTTAGAATCAATTTCCTCAGACAGAATATATACATTCGAACATAGCAATTTTCTTTTATCAGGAACTAATGAGAAATGGGACGTGTTGAAAAAGGGCGTGAACTGGCCCAACGTCGAGTCCGTAAACACAAGCTGAAACAGCTCCGGGCTAAGTTTGCCAAAGCAAAAGATCCTTCAGAAAAAGAAGCGATCAAAGAGAAAGTTCGCAAAATCAGCCCCTTCACTGTCCTGGAAGAATCTGCATAAGCAGTTCCGGCAGTCGATGATAAAACAGGACGCTGACTTGATTAAAGTGAGCGTCGTTTTTTCATGCGCTACCTGAAACTTCATCCGAATAAAAAATCAGCCCTGGAACCAGATTTCAGGGCTGATTGTCATTTCGCCTGAGGCTTTATATTCACCTGCCGGAGAACAGAAACAGCCCCTCATGCGCATCCACATGAATCGTAGCCCCCTCTACAAAATCACCGGAGAGCAGCTTGTTGGCCAGTTCATTCTGAAGGTTCTGCTGAATGGCCCTCTTCAAGGGGCGCGCCCCATACACAGGATCATAGCCTTCCTCCGCCAGCAGATCTTTGGCAGCCGTCGTCACCTCCAGAGTAAAACCATTATTTTCCACCAGCCGGGAAAGGTTCTGTAACTGCAGATCCACAATCTGGCGGATTTCTTCCCGCCCTAACGGATGGAATACGATCACTTCATCAATCCGGTTCAGGAACTCAGGTAGAAATTCATGCTGTAACGCATCCATGACACGGTTATGAATCAGATCTTCGTCTTCTTTTCCCGACAGATCCATGATCGTCTGGCTGCCAATGTTGGAAGTCATCACCACAATCGTATTGGAGAAATCGACGGTTCGTCCGTGGCTGTCCGTCAGTCGTCCGTCATCCAGCAACTGCAGCAGGATATTAAACACATCCCGATGCGCTTTTTCGACTTCATCCAGCAGAACAACGGAATAAGGCTGCCGCCGGACTGCTTCCGTCAGTCGCCCTCCTTCTTCATATCCGACATACCCGGGAGGGGCACCAATCAGACGTGCCACGGAATGTTTCTCCATAAATTCGCTCATATCGATGCGAATCATGTTGCGTTCATCATCAAACAGAAAACCTGCCAGCGCTTTACACAGTTCCGTTTTCCCCACACCGGTTGGCCCGAGAAACATGAACGACCCGATCGGTCGATTCTGATCCTGCAAACCGGAACGTGAGCGGCGCACTGCATTCGAGACAGCCAGCACGGCTTCATTCTGATTAATCATCCGCTTGTGAATTTCGTCTTCCATCCGCAGGAGTTTTTCACGTTCTCCCTGCAGCATTTTCGAAATCGGAATCCCGGTCCACATGCTGATAACCTTGGCGATGTCTTCCGAGGTCACTTCCTCGCGCAACAACCGCTCACCACCGACATCCCCGAGTTCCGTCACCTTCTGTTCCATCTCGGTCAGTCGCTGACGTGCTGCGTTCAACTCCTGTTCCGCATTGTAGGCCTGTGAATAGTCCTCATTGGAATTCGTCTGCTGTGCCCGGTGAAATGCCTGCTCATAGGCGGTATTCAGCCGATCAATCTCTTCCTTTAAAGGCTGCAGGCCCGACAGTGCTTCTTTTTCCGTTTCCCAGCGCGTCTTCAATGCATTGACACTTTCTTCGCGATCCGCGATCTGCTTGCGCAACTCTTTCAACCGCTCCTGACTGTCGGGAGTCGTTTCTGTTGCCAATGCAGCCGCTTCGATCTGCATCCGGGTCAACTGCCTGGTTGCTTCATCAATTTCTGCCGGCATGGAATCCATCTCCATCCGCAACTGACTGGCAGCCTCATCGACCAGGTCAATCGCCTTGTCAGGCAGAAATCGATCATTGATGTAGCGATCCGATAAAGTCGCGGCATTAATCAACGCATCGTCGGTGATCCGCACCCCGTGGTGTGTTTCATAACGTTCTTTTAACCCCCGCAGGATGGAGATGGTATCTTCGACCGTGGGTTCAGTCACCATAACCGGCTGGAAACGTCGTTCCAGTGCGGGATCTTTTTCAATATATTTACGATACTCGTCCAGCGTGGTGGCGCCCACACAATGCAGTTCACCACGGGCCAGCGCGGGTTTCAGCAGATTCGAAGCATCCGCGCCCCCTTCCGCTGCCCCTGCCCCTACGACGGTATGCAGCTCATCAATGAACAGAATAATCTGTCCTTTCGCCGCTTCGATCTCTTTGAGCACTGCCTTCAGACGATCTTCAAATTCCCCTCGATATTTGGTACCTGCAATCAGGGCACCCATATCCAAAGCGACCACACGCTTGTTCTTCAGATTCTGTGGCACATCGCCCATCACAATCCGATGCGCGAGCCCTTCCACAATGGCTGTCTTGCCGACACCGGCTTCACCGATGAGGACCGGGTTATTTTTTCGACGCCGCGACAGAATCTGAATGACACGTCGAATCTCCTGATCGCGGCCGATCACCGGATCGATTTTCCCCTGCCTGGCCAGTTCGACAAGATCTTTTCCATACTGCTCCAGCGACTGGTATTTCTCTTCAGGACTCTGATCGGTGACGCGTTGCCCCCCGCGTACCGCCTGCAATGCGGAGAGGACATCATCTTCTTCAATTCCATTCAGTTCCAGAATCCGCTTAGGCTGTTCGTCAACGGTCGTACAAGCCAGCAGGAGATGCTCGGTGGAAACAAAATTATCCTGCATCTGGTCTGCGCGATCCTGCGCTGCCTGCAGTATCTTGAGCAATGCCTGGCCCACACCCACCTGCATGGTGGCTCCGGAAACTTTAGGCAGACGACTGATTTCATCATCAACCATTTTCTGCAACTGAGGCAGATTGGCACCGATCTTCTGAATCAGTGGCTTCACAACACCCTGCTCTTCATCCAGCAATGCTTTGAGCAGATGCAACGGTTTGATCTCCTGCTGACCAAAATCTTCAGCCGTCTGCTGAGCGCGCTGGACGGCCTCCTGGGCCTTCACAGTCAACTTTTCAAATCGAAATGCCATAACACTCCTCCGTTCTATTGTTAACCTGCGCAGCAACTCAACAGCCTGAATTATCATATCAGATAACGGGGCGGTAAGCAGTGCTCGTATAATAATTTTAAGTGAATCAGACCCGGGGGAGGGAGAGTCTTTTGAGTCTGATCAATGGTATGAAGCTGAAAAAACAGTCTTCCAGAAATGGATTTTAAGGCAGGAGTCAGGGGCTCAAGACGATCCTTGAGCCCCGTTCCTTATCTCATAGAACTGCTTCAGTCCTTTTTCTCAAACTCGGCATCAATCACATCCTCTTCATCGGCTGCTGCACCACCCGCTTCCGGAGCAGCACCTTCGGCTCCTCCGGCTTCCTGGCTCGCTTTATACATCTGCTCGGTGAAGGCATGCGTGGCCTGCTGCAACTCTTCACAAGCTGAATTGATGGCTGCAACGTCTTCTGTTTCGAGAGCATCGTTGACTTTCTTAACGGATGCTTCGATCGCAGTTTTTGAGGATTCATCAATTTTATCAGCATGTTCTTTCAACAGTTTTTCCACATCATAAACGATGCGGGAACCGTTGTTCTTCGCCTCTGCCAGCTCTTTCTTCTTCTTGTCTTCATCAGCGTGTGCTTCTGCCTGTTTCTTCATATCTTCGATTTCAGATTCAGACAGTCCGCTCGACTGTTCGATTTTAACTGATGTCTCTTTACCAGTGGCAACATCCTTGGCTGACACGTTCAGAATGCCGTTCACGTCGATATCGAATACCACCTTAATCTGAGGAACCCCACGCGGTGCCGGCGGAATTTCTTCCAGGTTAAACTGACCCAGCAACCGGTTGTCGCTGGCCATCTGTCGTTCTCCCTGAAACACACGGACAGTGACAGCAGTCTGATTGTCGGCAGCAGTCGAGAACACCTGATCTTTCGTCACAGGAATCGTGGTGTTACGCTCAACCAGTTTGGTCATCACGCCACCCTCGGTTTCAATCCCGAGAGAGAGTGGTGTTACGTCGAGCAGCACTACATCCTGAACATCACCAGAGATAATTCCCCCCTGAATCGCGGCTCCGATTGAAACCACTTCGTCCGGGTTAACCCCTTTATGAGGTTCTTTACCAAAGATCTTCTTAACAAATTCCTGAACCTTGGGAACACGGGTGGAACCACCCACCAGCACAACTTCGTCAATTTCACTGGCACTGAGACCGGCATCTTTCATGGCCTGCTCAACCGGTTTCCGGCAGCGTTCCACCAGAGGATCGATCAGCTTCTCAAATTCAGACCGGGTAATTGCCATCTGCAAGTGCTTTGCACCACTGCTGTCTGCGGTGATGAAGGGCAGATTGATATCTGTCGTCTGGGAAGAGGACAGTTCTTTCTTGGCCTTTTCAGCGGCCTCTCTCAGACGCTGCAACGCCATGGCGTCGCTTCGCAGATCGATCCCCTGCTCTTTCTTGAAGGAATCAGCAATATGATTGATCAGTTCTTCATCGAAATCGTCACCCCCGAGGTGACCATCGCCGTTGGTGCTCAAAGTTTCGATGACTTCATCGCCTACTTCGAGAACAGAAACGTCAAACGTACCGCCACCGAAGTCGAACACCACGATTTTTTCGTCGCTCTTTTTCTCCAGGCCGTAAGCCAGGGCAGCCGCGGTAGGCTCGTTGATGATGCGAGAGACTTCCAGACCGGAAATCTGACCGGCATCCTTGGTCGCCTGTCGCTGAGCATCATTGAAATAAGCCGGCACGGTAACCACTGCTTTGTTGACTTTATGTCCCAGATAGCTTTCGGCAGCTTCTTTCAGTTTCCGCAAAATGGAAGCGGAGATTTCGGGCGGCGTATAAGTTTTGCCACCCGCTTCAATTTTGACATAGTCTTCCGGCCCACCAATAATCCCGTAAGGAACTATCTTCTCTTCGCTCTGAACCTCGTTATGACGACGTCCCATAAAGCGTTTTACCGAGTAGACCGTATTTTTAGGATTGGTGACCGCTTGACGTTTGGCAGGCTCACCGACCAGAGTTTCTCCCTTATCAGTGAAAGCCACGACACTGGGAGTGATTCGATTCCCTTCCAGGTTGGGGATCACTTTCGCTTCCCCGCCTTCCATGATTGAGACTACTGAGTTGGTTGTCCCCAAATCAATACCGATGATTTTTTCGCCTGACGACATGTGAGTTTCCCCTCTTTCCTTATTCGTATTTCAGATCTGTACAAAGCTCAGACTACGAGAAAACTCTCCCAGCCTCATACATCTCCCGCTTGTGATTCAATACTTAATTCGATTCTGCCTGAAATTACAGGCTGTGTTGTTAGACAGCAATGAGTGTGCCAAGCAGAACACCAACCAAAAAATTAGACCTATGTCATTTATAAATAAGCACTTACTAACCACGACTGTTTTTTCTTACCAATTCCAACCAGACAGACACTGCCAAATTGACACCGCCGCAATCCCATTCTGCCTCTGAGGCAAAATGACATAATGGCAGTCAATTCACCCTGCCCGCTGGAATAAAGGCTAAACAGTTCACAGGTCAGGCCTAACCGCTTGACAGTCCCTGAAGGCGGCGGTACAAACTAAAACAATTGATAAACAGGCCGGAAACAGGCATTCCCTTTTGTTTGTGTACCCTCTGCTTCTGTTTTTTCAATGCCTCTAAATGATTATCTTATAATATTTTAAGCAAAAAATTCAAGAATGAGATTCGGGAGAAATCCGAAGTTAATCAATTCTTAAGGGATTGTAATCCAATTGTGAAACTGGCAGTAAGCGACTAAACACAACCAGGGAAGGCGTGTGATCTGGCTGCGGTTAATTTTCTGAGAGACAGAAACGAGACTCACATCCTGAAAGATTCCGATGGCCAAGAAAAAAGCGGTTAATAAACGAACTTCAGTCAGTAAGCCGAAGACGTCAACCAAGAAAAAAGTAGCCCGCACCAGCCCCAGCACAAAACGCAATCCTGCATCGACACAGTCCGAACTCAAAAAGATTGACCGAGAGATTATCAAACTGGTCAATAAACGCTGTTCGATGACAGTCAAACAGATCAAATCTGATCCCGAGCCCCGCAAGGCGATGTTTGACCCCAAAACAGATGAAGAACTGCGTGAAACAATCGAAAAACTGAACGGATCCGGCCCTCTGACCAACAATGCCATCCGTGGAATTTTTCGTCAGATCCTCAGTTCTGCCCGCAGACAGATCCACCCCCAACGCGTTGCCTACCTGGGCCCTGCTTACAGCTATACCCATCTGGCTGCCCTGGAACGGTTTGGCGAAGGGGCCGACATGGTGCCTGTGAACACCATCGGGGCTGTATTTGAAGAAGTCAACCGGGGGAATACCGAGTTTGGTGTGGTTCCCATCGAAAACAGTACGGATGGACGGGTGGTCGACACCCTCGATATGTTCACCCGGCTTCCATTACGGATTTGTGGTGAAGTGCTGATCGCCGTACATCACAACCTGCTGGCGCGCTGCGAACGGAGCGAAATCACCGAAATCTACAGCAAACCGCAGGCACTCTCACAGTGCCGCGAGTGGCTCTCCCGAAACATGCCTCAGGCTCATCTGCATGAAGTCACCAGTACTTCAACCGCAGCCCAGCTGGCAGCGACCAAACCAGGTGCCGCAGCAGTTGCCAGCCACCAGGCTTCTGTGGAATACGATCTGCAGATTATCGTGGAAGGCATTGAAGATAACGCCAACAACGTCACTCGCTTTGCCGTAATCGGCGAAGAGGTCTGCAACCCGACCGGTAAAGATCGTACGGCGATCCTGGTTCAAATCGCCCACAAGGCCGGCTCCCTGGCTGATACACTTCAGATCTTTAAGAAAAACAAGGTCAACCTGACCTGGATCGAATCCTTCCCGCTCCGGGGAGAAGAACCAGGATACCTGTTCTTCATTGATTTTGAAGGCCATGTTCAGGAACCCCATATTAAACGAACGCTGAATGAACTGGAGAAACGCGTCGTTCGTCTGGAAACAATGGGGTCCTACCCCCGCAGCGGGATTCTGGAGTAACAGAAGATGGCAACCGCGCCTCTGATTCGTGAGAATTCTGTGAAAACAGGGGTCATTTCAGGATTTTCAGCCCAAATCCTTGAATCATTGCGTTTGACTCAATAACTTATGCTGCAGCTTTGATTGCTGCTTAAAACGGCATCGGTAACCATTTGAAGGTCACAGATCCGTTAACGCTTTTGTTTCGCCTCTCGATCTCTGGCGAAAACAGTATCTGTACAGTCCATTTCCACCTTTAACTTACTTCAATCACAGGATCAATTATGCGTCGCTTCCTTGTAGCCGGTAACTGGAAAATGAATACCACTAAAGAATCCGGTGCACAGCTGGCTCAGGCCCTGGCATCCGAAGTGCCCTCTGAAAATCCTGCCGTTGAAGTTCTGGTTTGCCCTCCGTTTCCCTACCTGACCACGATCGGCGAGATCGTCTCTGGCTCAGGCGTCGGCTTTGGTGCACAAAACTGTTACCATGAAGCACCAGGTGCTTTTACCGGTGAAACTTCAACGGAAATGCTGACCGACGTCGGTTGCCGTTCCGTTATCCTGGGACACAGTGAACGTCGTCACGTCCTTAAAGAAACAGACACAGATATCAATCTCAAAGTCAAAAAAGCCCTCGAAGCTGGGCTGCAGGTCGTCCTCTGTGTTGGTGAATTACAGAGTGAACGTGAATCAGACCAGACAGAAACCGTGCTCAACACCCAGATGACAGGCGGCCTGAGTGGAGTCGACGCATCCGCATTCGGGCAGATCGTGATCGCTTATGAACCAGTCTGGGCGATCGGAACCGGTTTAACAGCGAGCCCTGAACAGGCAGAAGCCGCTCATCTCTACCTGAGAAACTGGCTCAAAGACCAGTATTCTGCAGAAATCGCAGACTCAACCCGAATTCTGTATGGTGGTAGTGTCAAACCAGATAACGCCAAAGAACTGCTTTCCCAGGAAAACGTCGATGGCGCGCTGGTTGGAGGAGCAAGCCTCAAAGCAGAGCTCTTTATCCCCATCATTCAGGCTGCTGTGGAGTTATCTGCAGAATAGTCAAGAGTTTCTGGTATTTAGACGATACTCCGAATCCAGAATCGATTTACAGATCGTATATCATTACTGTATGATACGGGCGATCTTACTTCAGCAACTTGCGGGTGATTTTATCAACCCGTTCAGAAGATATTTTAAGCCATTTAGGATGACACAATGATTTTTGCGACGTTCCTGGAAGCCATTACAGATCCTGCTACCATACTGATGACATTTCTGATGTTCTTCGGAGTCCTCCTGATTATCATCATCCTGCTGCAAAAAGGTCGTGGTGGTGGACTGGCCGGCGCATTCGGTGGTGCCGGTGGCCAAAGTGCACTGGGAACGAAAGCCGGCGATGTCTTCACAAAAATTACGATTATCATGGCAGTGATCTGGGTGATCCTGGCTGGTGTCTCCGGCATCACCACACGCGCCAGTTCCGGAAAATACAGTGGCGGTAGTGCCGTATCTGAAGAGACCGCTATTTCCTCGGATGACAAAAACAAAGAAGAAGAGACACCGGATACTGAAGAAAAAGCGGCAGGCGGCCCGGAATTCACACCTCCTAAAGATCTCGCTGAAAAAGAGACAAAAGCCGCTGAAGAGAAAAAGCCAGCTGCAACGGAAGAGAAAGCAACCAAGCCGGCTGAACCAGCCGGTAAAGATGCTGCTCCGAAAGCTGCCGCTCCTGAATCTAAAGAAGACAATAAACAGGAAACTCCTGCAAAACCTGAGACAACCAAATCTCAACCCAAGTCAGAATAGTCAACTGAGCTGATCCTGCGTTCGGCAAAGTTTTTGCTGGTTCTCTAAGCCTCAAATTATTCCTGTTATTCAGAAAAGAGTGTGTTGTGCTGCTGGGCATGACTGGTTTTGGAAGTGCGACTGCAGAAAACGACCGGCTCTCGGTCCATGCCGAGCTACGTACCGTCAACAATCGCTATCTGAAAGTTTCGTCCCGCTATCCGGACTTCTACGCGAAACTGGGAAGCCAGATCGAAAAACTGATTCGCAGTTCTGTCTCTCGCGGAACCGTGAATCTCACATTGCGAATTGACAGTCTGGATCGCACCAGCGATTACCTGCTGGATGAAGAAGTCATCAAACAGTACTGGGAACAGCTCAAACACCTGTCCGAAGCCTGCCATACTCCCTTGCCCAATCACGTTGACA
This sequence comes from Gimesia maris, assembly GCF_008298035.1. Lineage (NCBI taxonomy): Bacteria > Pseudomonadati > Planctomycetota > Planctomycetia > Planctomycetales > Planctomycetaceae > Gimesia > Gimesia maris. The sequence goes on along the minus strand of NZ_CP042910.1, from coordinate 2,728,391 downwards.
GCCTGTTGACGTTACCTGGCGCTGCAATCGACAATTACTCGCGTTCCCATACCCCTGAGTCGGACTGGCCATTAATTGAACAGGCGATTCGCGGTGCCCTGCAGGAACTCACTGAGTTTCGCAAGAAAGAAGGGGAATCGGCCCAGGCAGATCTTGAGAGCAGTAATCAGATTATTCGCCAGCAGCTTGAAGTAGTTAAAGAGAAGGCACCGCGTGTTGTCACAAACTACCGGGATCGCCTGCATCAGCGACTGGCAGACCTGCTGAAAGACCAGGAAGTCGAACTGGACCCTGACAGCCTGATTCGGGAAGTCAGCATGTTTGCAGATCGTTGTGATATCAACGAAGAAATCAGTCGACTTGGCTGCCATTTAGAGCAATTTGACTCCATCATCACCTCAAAAACGTCTCAGGGTAAAAAACTGGAATTTCTGGTGCAGGAGATGTTCCGCGAAATTAATACGATCGGCTCGAAAGCCAATGATGTTGAGATTTCCCACGCCGTCATCGAAATGAAACTGGCTGTTGAGAAAATCAGAGAAAACGTCCAGAACGTTGAATAGTATAGAATTATTGATCTCCTGAGATTGAATACAGAGACCACACAACGATTACTCTGGAGCTTTACCAAGTGTCTGAACCCCAAGCCTGTATCCCACCGGACATACCGATTGTTGTGCTCTCCGGCCCGACCGCCAGCGGGAAAACAACCATTGTTAATCGACTGATGCAGGAAACACCGGTCAAACTGATCAAAGCGATCTCGGCCACAACGCGTCCTCGCCGAAAAGGGGAAGTGGACGGCAAAGATTACTATTTTCTGACAACGGAAGAATTTGAAAAACGACAGGAAAATAACGAATTCCTTGAATGTGAACAGGTTCATGGGTTGGGATACTGGTATGGAACGTTAAAATCAGAAGTGGACCGGGCAGCGAAACAGGGGGGCTGGCCTTTTCTGGAAATTGATGTGCAGGGAACCCTGAAACTGAAAAAACAGTTCCCCCAGACCATTACGCTCTTTGTCAGAACATCCTCCGATGAAGAATACGAGAAACGAATCCGCAATCGGGGAACCGAATCAGAAGAAGTGATCGAAAAACGGCTGGCAACAATTCGCAAAGAACTGGAGCAGGCCCAATATTATAGTCATGTCATTATCAATGACGATCTGGAACGTGCTGTCACAGAAATCGGCACCATCCTGAAACAACGGGAGCTAGAAATTAATGCTGGAAGAATTTAAAGAAGAAGAAATCGTCAACAAAGTGGGCGGACGTTTCAAACTGTCTTCACTCATTCAAAAACGGATTGTCGCGTTGAACCGGGGCGCGCGACCACTGGTCGAAATGCAGACCAAAAACCACATGGAAATCGTGGTTCAGGAAATCATGGAAGACAAAATCTACCTCGACCAGTCTGGTGAAGTGGCCATCACCGATGATGGAAGTCCGCTGGATGCCATCGAATATGACGACGCAGGCCCGACACTGGAAGACCTGGTTTAACACACCGATTCAGTACCATGAGCACCGGAAACCAACCCATGCAGGGGCGCGAAATCCTATTAGGTGTTTCTGGAGGAATTGCCGCATACAAGACGGCTGACCTGGCCAGCAAACTGGTTCAAAAAGGGGCAGCCGTCAGCGTGGTGATGACACAAGCCGCGCAGAAATTCATAGGCGCGACCACATTTGAAGCCCTCACCGGCCGCCCGGTCTACCAGGACGGGTTTGCTCCCCGTGAACATTTTCAGGGAGAGCATATTGGCCTGGTCAGAAGAGCCGAACTGTTTGTCATCGCGCCCGCCACTGCAAACGTGATGGCCCAGATGGCGCATGGTTTCGCGGATGATCTGCTAGCCACGCTCACGCTGACCTGCACTGCTCCCATCCTGCTGGCACCGGCGATGAACGCTGACATGTGGGCCAAGGCCTCGGTTCAGCGCAATCTGGAACAGATAAAGGCAGACGGAATTCAGATCGTAGAACCAGGCGAAGGCTGGTTGAGTTGTGGCGTGATCGGAAAAGGACGGATGGCAGAACCGGCAGAGATTTTAACCCGAATTGAAGAACTACTGGGGTAATTCGAATCTGCTCTGCCCTGCTTCGAACTCATCCATTGAATGATCCTCCAATGCGAATCCTGATCACAGCCGGCCCCACACGAGAATACCTGGATGATGTTCGCTACCTGTCCAACGCCAGCAGCGGACAGATGGGATATGCTTTAGCCCGCTCCGCCATTGCCGCCGGTCATGAAGTTGCGCTGGTTTCAGGCCCGGTCACTATTGCTCCCCCCGCCGGCTGCGAGCTTTACCAGGTTGAAACGACGGACGAGATGTTCGCGCAATGCGAAAAACTGTTCCCAAACTGTGATGGTGTGATTGGTACTGCCGCGGTCTGTGACTATCGGATCAAAACCCGTAAACCCGGCAAAATCGCTAAAACCGGCGAGGCGATTACCCTGGAACTGATAGAAACGATCGACGTTCTGGCAGAACTGGGATCCCAGAAAGGGAATCGCTGGGTGATGGGCTTCGCGCTGGAATCGCAGGATGCCCGCTTTAACGCCGTTCGCAAACTCTACAGCAAAAAATGCGATGCCATCGTGCTTAACAGTGTGAGCGCCATCGGCTCCTCAGAAAACTTCGTGGAAGTGATCGACCAGAGCCAGGAGATTGTCGCGACTTACTCGGGCGAAAAGACCCAGGTCGCAGATTCGCTGATCGAATGGATCCAGCAGCATCTGGCAGGCAGATAACCGGTCGCCCTTCTCACACGTCTACTGCGATAAACCGGGAGACAGGCCAGAACCTGTCAATCCCGCGCAACCGTTACAGTCGGCACGACGTGTTCCTGATAACTTCCGCTGACTGTTCTAACCCGAATCGCACGATCGCATGTGGCTAAAACACAACATCGTTTGATGAGTTTTTTCGACCCGCCCTCCGTTTGTGTGATAGGTTTGAGTAGTTAAGGAAATCAACATTTTTATGAATCCATACTTTTGTTTGGTACGTCTCAATGCCCCCCCATTGAGACACTGGTCGTGAAAATATTCCCGTCTGTTGATGTTCTTGGGTTTTCATCGCAGACGGGAACTATTTTTCACTCGAACAAATTTTCTGGTCAATCCCCACAAAAAAAGTAATCATTATTTTGCGTCCGCTTTGCGCGCCGTTGATTCTCCTTTGAATACACAACCCGAAATTTCTTACATAGATTTGCAGGTTGGTCAGCATGATCGACATTCAACGGTTCAAAACAGATTTAATCGCGCTGGGATTACTGGCAGCGACAGTCTTTCTTGGACTGAGTCTGTTCAGTTACGACCCCGCCGATCCTCCTGCGCAACTCGTCTACCCTGTCCGTGATGTCGCACAAAACCTGTGTGGTGACTCCGGCGCTCAGATTGCCCATTACCTGCGTACCGGTTTCGGTATCGGTGCCTGGGGAATTTTCCTGGCATTAATCGTAGTCGATATGCGAATGTTCTCGCGACAGGAAACTTCCGGAGTTCTGGTGGAACTCATCGGCCTGAGTCTGATTCTGATTTCAGCCTGTATTGTCAGCCAGATGATGCTGGGACAAAACAGTGCGACACCACTGATTGGCAGTGGTGGGTATATTGGTGCACTCGGTTTTTCTCTGCTGGAAACCCGATTTTCGGTTGCTGGATCGCTGATTCTGCTGACCTCGATGTTTCTGGCTGGACTGTTGCTGACAGCAGATACGCTGCCGGTACGTCTCTTCTTTTCCTGCCTCACCTTTCCTTTCAAAGCCTTGAGTCGTGAATCGGCTGAAGTGGATGAAACTGAAGAAGAAGCAGACGAAGAAGAGTATGAAGAGGAAGAAGAAATTGTCGCTGAAGAGGAAGACGAATACGAAGAAGAAGTCGTCGCCGTTCCCAAAGCGAAAGTAAAGCCTAAAAAACGCAAGCCGATCAAAGTCAATCCGCCGGCGGGAATTCGCGTGGCGCGACAGACTCAGCCAATCGAGCAAAAAAAAAACAGCTCCTATAAGCTGCCCGGGTTAGACCTGCTGGAAGATGCGGAAGACTTCCCGTTTGAGTTGTTAGCCAAAAAAGCGGAAGAAGCGGCCGAAGTTCTGGAAAACACGTTCGCTGATTTTGGTCTTGATATCCAGGTCTCCGAAATCGATACCGGCCCTGTCTTAACACTGTTCGAACTGGATCTGAAACCCGGACTGCGGGTGGCCAAAGTTACCGCGCTGGCTCACGATCTGGCAGTCGCTTTACGTGTGCCTTCCGTGCGAGTAGTGCCTTCCATTCCCGGAAAAAACACGGTCGGCGTGGAAGTTCCCAACGACAAACAGGTCATGGTCCGTCTGAAAGAACTGATCGAAGCCTGCTCTGACGAAACAGAAAAAAGTCGCATTCCCCTGTTCATGGGGAAAGATGTCAGCGGACATCCTCTGACTGCCGATCTGGCCAAATTACCTCACCTGTTGATTGCCGGTCGAACCGGAACCGGGAAAAGTGTCTGTCTGAATACACTGATTCTGTCACTGTTGATGACCCGCACGCCCAACGAAGTCAAAATGCTGATGATCGATCCGAAGATGGTGGAGTTAAGCGGCTACAAACGCATCCCCCATCTGATGCATCCGGTGATCACCGATATGAAAAAAGCGGAAGCCGTGCTGGCGTGGGCCGTCGACAAGATGGAAGAACGCTACGACCTGCTTGCCCGCTGCGGCTCCAGAAACATCGAAAGCTTCAACAAACTGGGTAAGGATAAAGTTCTGGATCTGGCTGGAATCGATCCTGAATCGGAAGAAGCATTGCAGATGCCGGAAAAAATGCCTTCGATCGTGATCGTCGCCGATGAAATTGCCGACATGATGATGACCTCTGGTAAAGACGTGGAAGCACATATTATTCGCCTGGCTCAGAAATCTCGTGCTGTCGGAATCCACCTGGTGCTGGCAACTCAGAAACCAACGGTTGACGTGATTACCGGTCTGATTAAATCCAACCTGCCTGCCCGCGTTTCATTCCAGGTGGCCAGTCGCGGCGACAGTCGTGTGGTTCTGGATGAAAACGGTGCAGACGCCCTGCTCGGCAACGGTGACATGCTGTATCTGGCACCTGGGACCAGTAAACTGACACGGGCCCAGGGCGCGTATGTCAGTGACGAGGAAATCGAACGCGTGATTGACTTCTTCAGTGACATGGCACCTGAATACAGTCCGGAACTGGCTCAAATCACCGCAGCCAATTCCAAGAAAAATAATGGCGGCGAATCGGACCGTAAAGAAGACAGCCTGTACGAAGAAGCCGTTGAAGTCGTCATTCGTGAAGGTCGCGGTTCCGTTTCACTGCTGCAGCGTGCTTTGGGAGTCGGCTACGGTCGTGGTGCCCGGTTGATAGACTATATGGCTGAAGATGGCATCGTGGGTGAATATAACGGCTCGCAGGCACGTGAAGTCTTGTACACACTCGATGAGTGGGAAGCCGTGAAGGCAAACCAGTTCGAGGACGATTTAGGGGAAGAAGAATACGAAGAAGAGTTCGTTTGAGCATCTACCCCCCTGCTTCGCTGAGAATCTGACCTGAAAACAGGGCGAAATCGGCTTTTCGTTTGACTCATACTCCCCTGCTGCTTATGATCTTTCCATCGACTGTCAGTTATCAATCGTATCAAATCAAGAGGAAGGCTCTCTGGTCTATGTTGTCTGTCTCAAATATGGTCCGCATCAGCGACATTATTATTATTTGCGAAATTTCAGACTCCCAATGACTTGAGGATCATTACCAATTTAACAGATTTTCATAACCTCAGGTCACAACCTGAGGTTTTTTTGTTATGTAGACCAGGACGAATCAAGCACTGCCCCGGTAACGCCTGAAAAGAATAACAGCAGACGCAACAAGAGTGATTTCTTAATTAAACAGAAAGAAAGCCCCCACGATGGCCCGAATTCAGATGTATGACACCACTTTGCGGGATGGCAGCCAGGGAGAAGGCGTGAACTTCTCACTGGAGGACAAACTGCAGATTACCGCAAAGCTCGATGAAATGGGCTTCGATTACATTGAAGGCGGCTATCCCCTTTCGAATCCGAAAGACACTGAATATTTCCAGCGCGTCGCGGAAATGGATCTGAAGCACGCCAAAGTGACCGCCTTCGGCATGACCCGCCGCAAAGAGATTGAAGCCAAAGACGATGTCGGCATGCAGGCTCTGCGTGACTCACGGGCTCCTGTGGTGACCATCGTCGGCAAAACCTGGGACCTGCACGTCACCGAAGTACTTCGAGTCTCGCTCGAAGAGAATCTGGCAATGATTGCCGATTCCGTCGGCTTTATCAAATCCTGCGGACGGGAAGTCATCTACGACGCAGAACATTTCTTCGACGGCTTTCGCGCCAACCCGGAATATGCACTCAAAACCATCAAAGCGGCTGCTGACGCGGGGGCAGACATCGTCATTCCCTGCGATACCAACGGCGGCAGCCTGCCCGAAGTGATTACGAAATACGTGGACCTGGTCCGTTCTGAAGTGAACGTTCCCCTGGGAATTCACTGCCATAACGACTGCGATCTGGCAACAGCCAATTCACTGACGGCCGTCAAACATGGTGCCATCCAGGTACAGGGAACCATCAACGGCATCGGAGAACGTTGTGGCAATGCTGACCTGATCAGCGTAATTGCCAACCTGGTCACGAAAAAAGAAGGCTACTCGGTACTGCTCGACAATAAGCTCCATAACCTGACCGAACTCTCACGCTATGTTTACGAACTGGCTAACATGAATTTCCGCTCCGGCCAGCCTTTTGTCGGCAGCAGTGCGTTTGCCCATAAAGGGGGCATGCACGTGCACGCGGTCAACCGTATCGCACGCAGCTACGAACATATCGAACCGGAAGTTGTCGGCAATGAACGCAAAGTGCTGGTGAGCGAACTGTCAGGTCGCTCCAACATCGTTGCCAAAACGACCAAGATGCAACTGGACAATGATCCGGAACTGCTCACGCGGATTCTCGAAAAAGTGCAGGACCTGGAAAACGAAGGCTACCAGTTCGAAGCCGCGGAAGCGTCGTTTGATCTGCTCGTGAAAAAAGTAGCCGGGACCTTCAAACCGCATTTTGAAAAGATCCACTACCGTGTGAATGTCGAGTCAGACAATACGCATGAGCCACTCACGGAAGCGACCATCAAGCTGATCGTCAACGGCCAGCAGGAACACGTGGTGGGCGAAGGAGACGGTCCGGTGAATGCCCTGGATACCGCTCTCAGAAAAGCCCTCTGCCCTGCTTACCCGGCTCTCGAAAAAATGCATCTGGTGGACTACAAGGTCCGCGTGATCAACTCCGCAGAGGGAACAGCCGCCAGCGTCAGGGTGGTGATTGAAAGCCGTGACGAACACAAGGTCTGGAGCAGTATCGGCGTCAGTGAAAATGTCATCGAAGCCAGCTGGCTGGCTCTGGCAGACAGCGTCGAATACAAGCTTTACAAGGATGAGGGAACTATTTTAAGCTGACCCGTGTCCCGTTAGACGGAACCATCAACAGAAATCCAATCCGGATTTCAAATCTCAGAGCCTCAACAATGCCCGTCATGCCTGTTTTTGCGATATCGGAACTGGTATAGTTCGTTTCAGTAACAGAAAAACAGCTGGACAGTGTCCAGTTTTACTGTAGCGTTTCCAGGGCTGTTTGGCCCGAGTATATTAGATTGAGAGACGCTATACTTAAATGTGATGCGCTCTATTTCGTGGCAGAGCGATTTCTCCACTTTAACCATGCCTCAAAGCACAAGACCCAACTCGAAATCATGACCGAATCGTTAGAGAAACAGTATAACCCTGAAAGTGCACAACAGAAGTGGTATCAGTTCTGGGAAGAAAAAGGCTACTTTCACGCCGAACCAGACCCGGAAAAAGAACAGCACACGATTATGATCCCGCTCCCCAACGTCACCGGGGCACTGCATATGGGACATGCGTTAAATGGGACGGTCCAGGACCTGATCACCCGCTGGCGGCGTATGCAGGGCTACGAAGCACTCTGGATGCCCGGAACCGATCATGCCGGCATTGCCACCCAGGCAGTTGTAGAACGCCGCATGAAGGAAGAGGAAAATCTGACACGCCACGACATCGGCCGTGAAGCGCTGGTCGAGCGGATCTGGGACTGGAAAGATCAGTACGAAAAACGCATTTTGAATCAGCTCAGAAAACTGGGCGCCAGCTGCGACTGGCAGCGCACCCGGTTTACCCTGGATGACATGTGTTCCAAAGCGGTCCGCCGTACCTTTCTGAAACTGTTCTCCGACGATCTCATCTATCGTGGAAAACGACTGGTCAACTGGGACCCGTTCCTGCAGACCGCTGTGGCCGACGATGAAGTTTTTTCAGAAGATATTGCCGGGCAGTTCTGGACATTCCAGTATCCGGTTGTCGACAGTGATGAACGGATTTCATTTTCGACCACGCGTCCCGAAACCATGCTCGGCGATACCGCGGTTTGCGTTCATCCTTCCGATGAACGATACACACACCTGGTCGGCAAACTGGTTCGCATTCCCTTAAACGGGCGCGAAATCCCGATCATCGCGGATGCATTGCTGGCAGACAAAGATCTGGGGACCGGAGCCGTCAAAGTGACTCCCGCGCATGACCCCAACGACTACGCCTGTGGACTTCGAAATGATCTGGAGCAGATCAATATTCTGAATCCGGACGGGACCATGAACGACGCGACCGGCGAGTATGAAGGCCTGGATCGTTACGCGGCTCGTAAAAAAGTCGTGGAAGATATGGACAAGCTGGGTTTCTTTATTGCAGTGGAAGACCGCCAGATTCCTGTCAAACACAGCGATCGATCAAAAACTCCCATCGAACCTTATCTGTCCGATCAATGGTTCGTGAAAATGGATACCCTCGCACAATCCGCCATCGATGCGGTCGAAGACGGGCGTGTGCGTTTCTTTCCCAGTCGTTATTCCAAAACGTACCTGGACTGGCTCAAAGAAAAGCGGGACTGGTGTATCAGTCGTCAACTCTGGTGGGGACATCGTATTCCCATCTGGTACTGTGACACCTGTTCTGAAGATGATCTGAAGCTGGCATTTGGCGATCGTTATGACGTGGATTATCGCCGAGACGATGAAGACACCTGCTGGCTGATCTGCAGTGAGACGGACCTGACCGGGGATGAACTGGGAGCCGCTCACAAGCTGATGCAGGATGAAGACGTTCTGGATACCTGGTTCAGCAGTGCCCTCTGGCCACATGCCACACTGGGCTGGCCCGACAAGAATCCGGACCTCGATTATTTCTATCCAGGCAGCGTGCTGGTGACCAGCCGTGATATTATCACACTCTGGGTCGCCCGCATGGTCTTGACCGGCTTGTATAACATGGAAGACATTCCTTTCAAACATGTCTGTATCCATCCGAAAATTCTGGATGGTTTCGGCCAGACGATGTCCAAATCCAAGGGGAACGGCGTTGATCCCATGGACCTGATCGACAAGTACGGGGTCGATGCAGTCCGCTTCACGATTGCCTCGTTTGCAGGGGAAACACAGGACGTCCGTCTGCCCGTGGGTTATGAAGATCCGGAAAACGGTGAAGTCGTGCCCCAGACTCTGGAGCATCAGACAACGATTCCTGCCGGCGGTGAAAAGCCACGGATCAAATTCCCTAAAAGTGGAAAATCGTATCAGTACACGAGCCCCTGGTTCGACCCGGATCCCAGCGAAAAGGTGGCACGCATTGTCAGCGAGCGTTTTGAGTATGGCAGAAACTTCTGTAACAAGCTCTGGAACGCCAGTCGCTTTGCCATGCTGAACCTGGAAGGGTACACCCCTGCTCCACTTACTGAGTCCGATCTGACGATGGAAGACCGCTGGATTCTCAGTCGACTCTCTACGGTTGCCGAAGAGATGACCACCGTCTTAAGTCGCTACCAGTTCGACGTGGCCACACGTGCCATTCGCGACTTTACCTGGAATGAGTTCTGCGACTGGTACCTGGAAATGATCAAACCCCGCCTGTGGGATGAAGAACAGAAACCGGCAGCACAGCGCGTGCTCGTCGGCGTGCTCGATGCCCTGCTCCGCCTGCTGCAGCCCTTCGTTCCCTTCATTACCGAAGAACTCTGGCAGCGATTGAATGAAATCGCTCCCGAACGGGGACTGTTCACGCCGGAACCAGGGACAGAAAGCATCATGATCGCCGCCTGGCCGGAGCCACCAAAAGACTGGCAGGACCCACAACTGGAAAAACGGTTTGAACGTCTGCAGGAAATGATTGTCGCCGTACGGAATATTCGCGCGGTCTATAAAATTTCCCCGGCAGTACCACTGCAACTCTTTCTGCGTTGCGAATCCAGCGTGGCTGATGACATGCAGAATGTGGCGGGACAGTTTGATAACCTGGCGAAAACATTGCTGGAATCAGCGGGCGCGGACGTCCAACGTCCCAGCGGGTCTGCGACGTTTTCGCTCAACGATGTCGACGGTTTCATCGCATTGGAAGGCATCATCGATCTGGAAGCAGAACTCGAACGGCTGCGAGGTGAAGCAGAAAAACTCGAGAAACATATCGAAGCCAGTGAGAAGAAACTGGCCAATAAAAACTTTGTCGATCGGGCCCCCGCCGATGTGGTGGCAGGGGTACAGGAAACACTGGCAGGAAATCAGAAACAGCTGCAAAGTGTTCTGAAAACCATTGATGAACTCGAGGGAAAATAGGCTGAGCTTCGCGTATGCGAAATCAAACAGAATCTGTTGCCCTCCCCGGAAACGGTGTATAATAATTTCGCGATCACAGGTATTTCAGTTTTAACTCGTCACATAGAATCTGGTTTGCAGTGAATTCCCTGCCGGACCTGAGGAGGCTCTCTTGTTAGTGGAAATGGAGTTATCTCGTATTATTATCAGCGAGATCGGCGATCAGCAGGTGATCTATCTGCGCGAAGTGGAAGGCGAGCGTGTCTTCCCGATCCTGATTGGTATTTTTGAAGCTACCACGATTGACCGCCGGGTCAACCAGGAGTTTTCTCCGCAGCGTCCACTGACGCATGACCTGTTAAAGAATACGATCGAATCCCTGGGCGGCACCTTAAAAGATATCGTGATTACCCATCTGGAAGATCATACTTATTATGCCGTACTGCGGGTGGAACAGGATGGAGAACTGGTCGAGATCGACAGTCGCCCCAGTGATGCCATCGCGTTGTCAATTCACTACGAACCACCACTGCCGATCTATGTGCATGAGTCGGTGCTGGAGCAGACAGCAGGTTAAGTGTTCTCAGCGACACGACGATGAAAATTAAAAGGCAGCTCGAAATCAGTATTCGAGCTGCCTTTTGGGTTTGCAGGTGGATCGTTTAGTTACATTCGGCGACCAGTGGTCCCGCCAGTTCGTCCAGAATAATCAGTCGACCTGGCTGAGTCGTCATGTAAGTGGAAGGAATCCAGCTGGTAGGCTCATGTCGCAGAGTCATCCAGACACTCATTCCCTGCCACTGCATGCCGCGTGAGAAGATGCCGTCACAGCCGCCGATGATCTTGTCGGCCTGCAGGAAACAACCGGGACCAATCGTATTCGCATAAGCGGGTACCAGAGTGGTGCGGCTCTTGAAGCTCGTCACAGCGTTCTGCTCAATCGTCAGCGGATGCAGTTTAGCACCGATGCGATGCGTCTGTGCTTTCCATTCTTCTTCAGAATTAAATTCGCCGGCAAAATGCGGTTCCCAGAACGCGATATGACAAACGCGTCCGATACCGAAAATGACTCCCAGTTTCGCGCCCGCAGATTTTAATTCACCGATTTTTTCTGCGTAGGTGGGCAGTACATCTTTCGTCGCAAAGTGACGCTGATTCTCGGGAACAGTCAGGTCGCCCAGGGGACCATAAAAGGCTTCCTGCATGGCATACTGAAACGCACCGGGGTTCGAAGGCGGCAATGTATTGCCGTCGACATCGCTCCACTCATCCATATTGAAGCCATACACATGATCGCAGGAGACGCCCCATTCCTTGAGGAAGTAGACAGCCCAGCGATACATGCCCATCGGGCCTACAGGCAGGATTAATGCCAGTTTCTCACCAGCATCCCGAGACTGTTTAATCGTTAAAGCGATCTCATGTCCCAACATCGTATCGAAATCGGTAACACTGCCACACATGACAGGCTGGAAGTCTGCATGCCACCACGACTGGCGGTCTGTAATAGTCGTGGGATCGGCGCTCATGCACTGATCAATTTTGGCCAGATCCCATCCTGCTGGAAAAAATCCTTCCATCATGGAACCGGCAATCGTACTCATTAAATCCATAATTCTTCCCTTCTCAAAGCAAATTCACAGGTTGGCCAAACTGTGCCGACTGTCAAAATTCAATATTTTCTTATCATTGTTGCAAAATTCAGAGGCTGGTGTGGATTTTAGCATAGAAATGGCATAAGAACAGGAAAGATCAGCCTGTGATTTTATAAACAAAAGAATATTTAAACAAAGACGTTGAGAACGACAAACATCTTGAATTCTCTAACCGATATAGTTCTAATAGTAGAGCTGAGTCGACGCCTTAAATGATTTGTCGATCCTGCCTTAGCTTACCTGCCTTAAACAACCAGAAGTTTATCTTTACACGATAACCGTCAACCTGCCCGATTGCACAACAGAGTCCCTCTGCTGTCATACATCAAGAGCTTTTACAAACTGATTTTTCATTGAACGAGTCTGCAATCTCAGAGTCTCGATCAGTAAACGATTTGTTTGCTCAAAGGTTCCTGCTGCGGTTCACACAACCGGAGAAACGAAAAGATGAAAGTACTGATTGCCCCAGCCTGTACGGCCATTGCCATGATTGCAGGCTGGCTGGTTTATGAACACTCCCTGAACAATGCACAAACCTCTCCCACAAAAATCCTGACTGAGCCGATCGCGGTACAGGTCACCCGCTCTACCGAAAAAACTCTGGAAAAACGGATTACCCTGGTGGGCAACCTGGAAGCCGGTTCCCAGGTGGAAATCCGCTCGAAATACAATGGGTATATTAAATCCATCCCGTTTGATGTAGGCGAGCGGATCAAAGCCAACGATGTGATTCTGGAATTGAATGACACCGAACTGCAGGAACTGGTCAGTAAAGCAGCTGCCTCACTGACGGTTGCCAAAGCGCAACTGAAAGCACAAGTCACAGGCCAGGAACTGGCTCAAAAGGCTTATGAACGTCTGCTGGTTCTACAGAAATCCGGTGTGAGCACGCAACAGGAGATGGAAGAGGCGCTGGCCAACAAGGCAATCCAGGAAGCGCAGACGGAACTCGAAGAAGCCCGTGTGGAACAGGCCGAATCGGACCTGGAACAAAGTCGACTGCGACTGCAGGAAAATAAAGTCCTGGCGCCGACCGATGGCTTTCTGGCAGAACGGATGGTCGATGTCGGCGATCTGGCTAAACCGGATGTTCCCTTAATGAAAATTGTAAACCTGGATCATGTACGGACCATCGTACATATCGTGGAAAAAGATTACGAAGATGTCAAACTGGGGCAGAAGGCTCTCATCACTGTTGATACGTTCCCGGGCAAAACTTTTTCAGGTCAGGTGAAACGGAAAGCACCGGTTCTCGACCCGCAAACCCGAACCGCCGCTGTACATATCGAAATTCCGAATGCAGACTTCTCGCTGAAACCGGGAATGCATGCCCGCGTGCAGATCGTCTTTGAACATCGCCACAAAACCAGCGTCCTGCCGATTGCTTCGCTGACCCGCAGAAAAGACGGCCCTGGTTCCGCAGTCTTCATCATTGGTGGAAATCCTCCCATGACCGAACGGCGCAATATTGAAACCGGCATCAATGACGGTGAACTCGTCGAAATTCTGTCCGGGCTCAAACCGGAAGACCTGGTGATTACCCTGGGTAATCGGATGGTTGATGAAGGACAGACGGTCACACCAGTAGAAGTGCCCATGGATCAGGTGATTCAGACACCGTCCCCGTTACCACAGAAAACTAATTTGTGATCAGGATGATCATTTGATTTCATAGCAGATCATCAAACCTTGAGAAATCGATTATGTCCCTGACCCGACTGGCAGTTCAGCGTCCGATTACAACCCTGATGTCCTCACTGGTGCTGGTCATGCTGGGCGGGGTTTCACTATCACAGCTGGCCGTGGATCTGATGCCTGACATTCAGAACCCCAGCGTCAGCGTGATCACGCTCTATGAGGGTGCGGGTCCCGACGAGGCGGAAAAGCAGATCACGCGCCCGATTGAACAGAATCTGAGTTCTGTCTCCGGCATTGAGAATATTCTCAGCAGCAGCATGGAAGGCAGCAGTACCGTACGACTGCAATTCCAGTGGGGCACCGATCTCAACCTGGCGATCAACGAAGTGCGTGACTCGCTGAACAAACTGAGAAACAAGTTGCCCGAGGGAGCCGAAGATCCTTACATCCGCCATTTTGATGTCGCGGACCGCCCCATTCTGTATCTCGGGTTGAACAGTGACCTGGACCCGATCACACTCACCCGTCTGACGGAAAATCAGATCATCCCGCAGTTCGAACAGCTGGAAGGCGTCGCCCGGGTCCGCATGCGGGGCGCGATTGAACGGGAGATCCAGATCAACCTGGATCGCAGTAAGCTCGAGTCGCTCAATATGGGCGTCAACGAAGTCATTAACGCGCTGAAGCAGGAGAATATCAACCAGCCCGCCGGTAACTACGAGGAAGGCCATCTCAATCTGCATATCCGCAGCCAGGGTGAATTTACCGACCTGGATCAGATCGAGAATACGGTGGTTCGTGAACAGGCGGGTGCCACGGTTCACGTGCGGGACATCGCGGAAGTCGTCGACGGTGAGAAAGAACGGACTGAGCTGACTCGCATGAACGGACAGCCCGGCATCCTGCTGTACGTGTATAAGCAGTCGGGCGCGAATACGATCAGCGTGAGTGACCAGGTACAAAAGCAGGTCGAGCGGGTCAACAAATCGCTGCCTGACATGAAGCTCACCATTCGCGTGGATAACTCGGAATACATTCGACAGTCGATCGCCAATATTCAGGAAGCCGCTCTGTATGGAATGGGACTGGCCATTCTGGTGCTGATTGTCTTTCTGCGCAGCTTCCGCAGTGTGCTGGTGATCGGCGTCTGTATGCCTCTCTCCGTTCTCGCGACATTCACCCTGATTTATTTTCAGGGCTTCACATTGAATATCATCTCATTCGGCGGACTGGCGCTGGGCGTCGGTCTATTGGTCGATAATTCGATTGTGGTACTGGAAAGCATTTTCCGCAAACGGGAAGAAGGCCTGGACCCCAAAACGGCGGCCATTGAAGGGACTGAAGAAGTTTCCTCTGCGATCATTGCCAGCACCTTGACGACACTGATCATTTTTCTGCCTCTGATCTTTATTCATGGTACAACCGGTATCCTGCTGCATCAGCTGGCGTGGGTGGTTTCCTTTTCCCTGGTCTGCTCGCTGTTTGCCAGCCTGACTCTGACACCAGTCATGAGTGCTTACTGGATCCCGGAACAGGCAACAACACCGCATACAGGCTGGACCCGTTACTGGTTCAAGCTGATCGATGGTTTCCATCACCTGAATTATCAGATCCTGTTGAAACTGGAGCGAATCTACCAGCGGATTTTGAAGTTCAGCTTGAAACATGCCACGTTGACCGGCTTCCTGCTGCTACTCTGCTTTACGACCACACTGGGCCTGACACCGCATGTGAAAACGGAATTTTTACCGAAAACAGACGAAGCGGCGATTAACGTCTTTTCGAGAATGGCGGCCGGCATTCAGCTCAGAAAACTGGATCAGCAGACGCGGATACTGGAACAGGCGACGATTGAGGCAGTCCCTGAAGCGATCGCGATTGCTTCCTTTATCGGTGATAGTGCCGATGACGCAGACCAGTGGAACCGCACGACTTTAAGACTCCAGCTGCAACCCCGCGGTGAACGTGAACGGGGAATCGAAGAAATCCGTAAAGCGCTGGACGATGCGATCGGCCCGATTCCCGGCATGAAAGTCCAGGTGAAAGCACAAACGGAAATGATGCTGATGCGGATGATCGGGAGACGAGGTGGGGGAGATCTGGTTGTACAGGTCGCCGGCCACAACCTGCAGTCCGCGCAACTGATTGTCGACCAGGTCGTATCGGTCATGAAGCAGACCCCCGGACTGATCAATGTGGAGGCAGAGGTTTCAGATCAACGCCCTGAACTGACTGCTTCCATCGATCGTGAAAAAGCGGGACTGCTCAAAATCAGTGTGCAGGATATCGCGCAGACCCTGGAAACGACCATTCGGGGCACGGAAGCCACACTCTACCGGGAAGAAGGTGATGAATTTCCCGTTGTCGTCCGTTTGCGGGCGGAAGACCGCGATCAGATGGATGACGTGCAACAGGTGGGTGTCACGACAGCAACGGGTCGCACCATTCCTTTGAAAAACATGCTCACATTTCAGCCCAACGAAGCCCCCGTGGTGATTGAACGCCAGAATCAACAGCGTATCCTGAGAGTCTTTGCCGATGTCGAGGGACGCGACCTGGGCAGTGTAGTCCCTGAGCTTGAAGAAAACCTGAGTGCCATCCAGGTTCCTTCCGGATTTTCGGTCAGTGTCGCAGGCGACTGGGAAGAACAGCAGAAGAGTTTCACGGCACTGAAACAGGGTTTCATTCTGGCGATTCTGCTGATGTACATGATTATGGCTTCACAGTATGAATCATTGAGTGATCCGTTTTACATTCTGTTTGCGGTTCCACTGGGAATGATGGGTGTGATCTGGGTTTTTGTTTTCACAGACACGACGTTAAATGTGCAGTCATTCATCGGCATCGTCGTGCTGTCGGGAATTGTGGTCAACAATGCCATCGTTCTCGTTGATTATATCAACCAGCTCCGACGAAGATTCCCGGAAAGACCGGTGAACGAGCTGATCATTCAGGCCGCCACTCGCCGTTTCCGACCGATTCTGATGACCACACTTACGACGGTTCTGGCCATGATCCCGATTGCCCTGGGCTGGGGTGAAGGGGGCGAACTGCAGGCTCCTATGGCGCGTGTTGTGGTCAGTGGCCTGATTGCAGGCACCACAATCACCCTGCTGGCAATTCCTTTGATTTACCAATCCTGTACTGTTCCTGCGGCGAAAAAGAGATCGCAAAACAAGGAAGCTCCACTACAGGAACCGCTCATCGGTGAACCGGTAAAATCCAGCTGAAATGACGGGGAACTCCCGTCTACGATAGCATCAACTCCGCCGGTCTGACTATAATACGCGTCAAGTGTCTTATCAGACCTGGAATGGCACGTTGGTCGAAATGGTCCGCACGCCCGTTGGCGTGCCCGCCTGACATTGACCACCTGCCAAAACAGGATTGATGGACCACTGGTTTGTATTCATCTGCACGAGTGTGTTCGGGTTTTGTCATCTGAGATCAGATTGACAGCAATTTCTGCACGATTTCAGCCTGAATACGAACTGAGGGATTGACGGGCTTTCTGTTACGGATTTTGAAATACAGGATCATGTCAATCGGGCATCTCTCTCATCTCTGGGCATCTGGATATTCACTCTGACGATGATGAATCAAAAACCTGCACTGATTACCGAACCGATTCCGTACAAAACCCTGTTTCCCTGGTTGAACCTGTTTCGGGTATTTCGACTGGCTGTCGATTTCCAGAAAATCATCCTGGCCTGTGCAGCGATCCTGCTGTTCATGCTGGGAAACCAGTTGTTTAATCAACTTCCGTTTGCACCTCAGCAACCCGTGAGCAATCGTTCGGACTTAGTTCACCAGCGAATTGAGTTTCCCCCCCGGAATTCTGACCTGTTTTTACACTCTCCTCAACAGGGGCTGACCCCGATTCCAGAACAGTCACCGGGAGTGCTCAACCTGGTCCGGGGCACAACGCTGCTGGAACCGATGTCCTATTTCACCAGACCGGTTCTGACCCTGTTTGAAACCGGTGCCAGCTGGAGCACACTGGCTTACGCCACAACACAACTGTTGTGGGCGATTATTATCTGGGCGGTGTTCGGCGGTGCCATCACCAGGATTGCCTCAATTCAGATTGCGCAGGATGATCATATCGGCATGCGGGCTGCGCTAAAATTTTCACTGACACGAATCCTGTCGCTGGTCAGTGCCCCCCTGCTCCCCTTTGCGGGCATGGGTTTCTTCTGGATCCTCTGCCTGCTGATCGGTCTGTTAGGTAATATTCCCAGTGTCGGGGGAGTGATCGTCAGTCTGCTCTGGGGACTGGCTTTTCTGTTTGCCTTCGTCATGAGCCTGATCCTGCTGGTAACCCTGGCGGGCTGGCCTCTGATGATGACCACCATCAGCGTGGAAGACAGCGATGGCTTTGATGGTTTAAGCCGTATCTTCAGCTACATATTTGGTCGAATCTGGTATTTTCTGTGGCTGGTGTTTGTCACACTCTGCTATGGAGCTGCCTGTCTGTTCCTTGTCGAACTGTTGATGCAACTGGTTTCTCACCTGGCATTCTGGGGTGTCAGCTGGGGCATGGGCAGCGAACAGGCTTTCGAACTGTTCAACCAGGGAAAGACCAACCTGGCCACTTCCATTTCCAGGGGCTGGGGCGCCGTACTCAACATCACTTTTTCCGGTTTCGTGATCAGTTTTTTCTGGTCAGCCAGTACCGTGATCTATTTCCTGCTGAGGAAGTGTGATGACGGGACGCCCATTGATCACGTCTACTACACAGAAGAGGAAGCGGATACCGCCAATGAGCTGCCGCTGGCGGGTGTTGCCAAAGCGGGTGAACCTGTCATTGAACGGCCTGTGACGCCGGACAAAACAGATGACGACGTACAGCAGGAGGCGAAAGAGTCAACCGATCCAGAGTAAACCCGGTTTGAATTCACCAGGTGGTCGCGCAGACTGAGTTCTGGCTAGATTCACCGGGAATCAGAGAGCACGTGAAAGGTCTACCAGCGAAACAAGCCTGTGCCCCAGGCGAGTCCGGCACCAAAACCACTCAGGAGAATGGTATCGCCGCGATTGATCCGGCCTGATTGAAACGCTTCATCCATCACAATGGGAATCGATCCGCCGGACGTATTCCCGTAGCGATCGAGATTGATAAAGACTTTCTCGCGGGGAATCCCTAACTGCTCACAGGCAGAATCAATAATGCGGATATTCGCCTGATGCATCAGGAACAGATCGACTTCATGTACGCTCATGCCCGTTTTCGTCAGCATCAGATCAATGGAATCGGCGACCGTTCGAACAGCCCACTTGAAGACGCTGCGTCCATCCATATTCAGGAAATGACGTCCAGCAGTAATATCATCAGCCGTGGCAGGATTACGGGTTCCACCAGAGGGACGGTCCAGCAGAGAACAGCCACTGCCATCAGAGCCGGTCTGATAACAGGTCAGCCCCTGATGAGGGTCACCCTTTGACAGCAGCACAGCACCGGCACCATCGCCAAACAACGGGGCCACACGACGGTCTTCGGGATTGACGATACGGCTGTTGCAGTCGCCGCCAATCACAAGGGCCAGTTTACTGTTTCCTGTCGCGACATACTGGGCCGCGGTGACCAGGGCATACATGAAACCGGCACACGCCGCCTGCAGATCAATCGCAGGGGCATCCAGTCCTAAGCGATCCTGCACCAGGCAGGCAACGGAAGGACATTGGAAATCCGGTGTAAACGTACCGACGATCAACAGATCGATGTCTTCCGGATTCACACGGGCCGCACGGATTGCTTTCTGAGCAGCCTCGTAACATAAATCACTGGTCGCCATTTCCGGTGGGGCATGTCGACGTTCCAGAATTCCTGTGCGCTGTTCAATCCATTCCGGGTCAAATCCAAAACGCTCCTGCAGATCCTGATTCGTAACGACATTGTCGGGTACATACGATCCACTCGAAACAATTTGTACTCCCAACAATGAATTAGTTCTTTGACTAATCACCTGGCGACCACGCTTGCTCTCTATTTTTTTTGTTTCAGGTACCTGATCCCTGTGTTGATTTAACAACCCGGATGCATCCAGAACGGATTCCAGATCCGTTGAATCGACCTGATTTTTTGATTGAAATTTCAAAGACATCTTGTGCATAATCCTGACATCCTTATTCAGTTTAAGTCAAACCTGCCGAACAGACAGAGCTCGACCTCCTTTCAACACGAGTCCGATCGTGATGCAGCACAATTCCATTGAATATCGAATCTCGGGATGAGATTCGGCTTCAAATGCAGATGCACTAACTGATTACCAAAACGATTTCGCATCAGTAACCAAAAGCTATATAGACTGGTAGCGAGACGGGAAATAAACAAATCTCACTGACTGTTGACGACAGCCGTTTAGACGTGATTCGACAACATGGTCCGCAAAGTATAGCGTTTCATAAAATTGGAAACTAGCGAAATATAGAAAATTCCAGCTAACGTATAATATAGGCAAGATTCAATGCCCTGCAAACAAACATAAAAGCCTATTTTGACACATTTTAGACTTAATTCAATTTCCCTTTGAGGATTAGTTTTGCAATTCGGCAGATATCCCAAACTACCCTGATGATCAAAAGGAAACCTGTTTCAGGCAACATCTTCATTGCACGTCTGATTGGTCACCCAGTATTGCATGACAGCCTCAAATTCTGATTCCAGATCGATAGATCGTTTGACCTCCACGCTGATCCCATAGCCCCGGGTTTCCAGAACCCGTGTCCGGACCGATAAACCGGGATCAAATTCGCAGTTCACGGAGAGTTTTCCCTTCAGGGGAGGATACAGTCCGAGATGCACCACCCGGGTTTTCTGCTGGGGTTCAAATTGCACCAGGACCCCGCCCTCAATGAATTCAAAACCTGCCTCATCTGAGTTGCGATTCATCCACTGTGAGCAATTGGCGTGCTCCTGATCGTCTGAAAGTGATTCAACATCAGACTGGCTTTGTGCCAGTAACGCTTCAAAACGCTTTTCACGTCCTGCATCGATCTCGGCGTGATCTGAGGTCTCTGGATCAGCTTCAGCCAGGGACTCCACAGGGACTGTTTTAGAAAACGTCTGTTCGGTCACATCGACGTGATCACTCTCCGCGAACCGTACTGCCTCCCGGTCCAGCCACTCCAGCACCCCGGCAAACGCCATGAAATAGGTCAGGCAGAAAAACAGGATGCCCATCAGATTGAGTCCCTTTTCAGGCAAGACCGCCAGCATGCCGGCCAGTACAGGCAATATGAGTGCCAGCGTGAGGCCACTCTTTTGGCTGCCTGAAAGCCTGAGCATCCTGAACTGGCGCAGTAACAGCAGGGTTCCGGCGACAAGACACGACATCAGGCTGCCTACGGTCAGCACGGGGAGATAGCTGTTTGGAACCTGAATCGAGCCAACGGCACGTAACAGCAGCAGCCCTCCTCCGCCGGCAATAATGACGACGGCGAAAAACAGAGGGGAAAGCCCTCTCAAAAGAGACAGCTTTCCCCGTGTCATTTCATTTTCCAGGCAATGAAGATTCTGCTTGGATTGTTTCATATCGAGCATCTTCCCTTCTGCTCTGCCAAATTCTGAATAAACGATAAAGCTCAGGACATGGCAAATTGTGTCTCGGGTACTTCGTTCCCCAATCCGGCAGCGTCTCTCAATTCAGCTGCTTTATCTGTTGCTTCCCAGGTAAAATCAGGATCATTCCGACCAAAGTGCCCTCCCCAGGTTGTTTTTCTGAAAATC
Organism: Gimesia maris; assembly: GCF_008298035.1. Lineage (NCBI taxonomy): Bacteria > Pseudomonadati > Planctomycetota > Planctomycetia > Planctomycetales > Planctomycetaceae > Gimesia > Gimesia maris. The sequence continues at coordinate 2,706,662 of NZ_CP042910.1, read as the reverse complement.
GGGCGGCGTAACTGCAGATGATTGATAATTCCCTGCGGACTCAGCGGAAAGAGCTCACCGACCAGTTCGGAAATCTTCGCTTCGGGAATCACTGACGTGCCTTTGGTATCCACGTAAATGCTGGTTGGCTCGACGACACCAATCGCATAGGAAAGCTGAACTTCACACTCAGCAGCCAGTCCGGCAGCGACGATATTTTTGGCAATGTAACGTGCCATGTAGGCAGCAGAACGGTCTACCTTGGTAGAGTCTTTCCCGCTGAATGCACCACCACCATGACGTCCCCAGCCGCCGTAAGTGTCCACGATAATTTTACGTCCGGTCAATCCGGTATCGCCGTGAGGACCACCAATTACAAAGCGACCTGTAGGATTGATATGGTATTTCGTTTTATCACTTAAGAAGTCAGCGGGAATCACTTCCTTGACGACTTTTTCAGTCACAAAACGATGAATTTCTTCCTGAGATACTTCTTCTGTGTGCTGGGTGGAAACGACCACTGCAGAGACGCCTACAGGTTTGCCGTCTTCATAGTCAACGGTGACCTGGCTTTTGCTGTCCGGTAATAACCAGTCAACTTCACCATTCTGACGGATTTCAGTGAGCTTGTTCAAAATCCTGTGTGAGAGCGCAATCGGAACCGGCATGTATTCTTCAGTCTGATTGCAGGCATAGCCAAACATCAGCCCCTGGTCTCCGGCTCCTTCTGCATCAACGCCCTGGGCAATATCTGCACTCTGCTGATGCAGTTTCACCAGAACTTCGCAGGTATCGGCGTTAAACCCGATATCCTTACTGGTGTAGCCAATATCGCGAATCACATCACGAGCGACTTTTTCATAATCAACCTGGGCGTTACTGGTGATTTCACCAGCCAACACGACAAAGTCCGTGGTACATAATGTCTCACAAGCGACACGTGAGTAGGGATCTTGAGCAAGTAATGCATCCAGAATGCCGTCGGAAACCTGATCGGAAACCTTATCCGGATGTCCCATACTGACGGATTCACTTGTGAACGAAAAATTAGCCATGCGTTACTCCACCTTAATACCTTGCCATGATGAGTGTACCCGGTCTAAAGCAACGCCGGGAACCTGATCCAATATTTCAACTTATGAAACGCCCTGTCTTAAGGAGCATATCCACACTTTGCGTCTCATATTAAATGATTTTGCCTAATTGTAGAATTCCAGAGTAAAGTCAACAAGAGAACCTCTCGTTCTGCTTTCTGTTTTAGAAAATGTTTCTGGCCGTAAGACAGTGGAAAAAGGCTTCTCAGGCACAGAAAAACAGATGGAATCAGGCAGCTTTGTCTTGCGCGTCCGACTGTCCCCCTGCCAGCAGAGGTGCAATCAGCGACAGGGTGCGCAATGTTGCTCCCCGTTGATCCAACACAAAGCGTTGCGCCCGTGCCCCCTGTGCTTCCGCCAGTGGCGGGTCTTCCAGCCATTCGATCAGTGTCTCCTGAAATGCAGCCCGGTTCTGAACAATCGTGACTGCCTCATGCTGCAGCAGGGCGTCGACCACGTCCTTGAAATTCCAGGTATTCGGCCCCAGCATCAAGGCGGTCCCATAGCCGGCCGGCTCGATCATATTTTGTCCACCACGTTTTGTCAGGCTTCCCCCGACGAACGCAATATCTGCCAGCCCCCAGCAGCTTTTCAATTCTCCCAGCGTATCCAGCAGTCCGATCGCAGGGGTCTGGCTGTTTGTGAACGGTAAAACAGATCCTGCTTCTCCCGACTCCTGTTCGCTGCGCCGAATCAGTGGAAGTCCGTATTGTTTCACCAGCTCTGCCACTTCATGGAACCGCTCCTGATGACGGGGTACCAGTATCAGGCGCAGGCGGGGAAATTGCTGCCTGGCTGCCAGGTAAACCTCCAGGGCAATCTGCTCTTCCGGCGACTGAGTGCTGCCAGCGATCAGAACAGTTTCCCCTGATTTCAGGCGAAAAATGTTCCGCAGTTCTGCCGTCAACGGATTCGCCCGATCCACCTGGATACCGTCAAATTTAATCGAGCCGGTCACCTGAATCCGATCTGCACGGCCTGTCAATTTCTGAAAACGTTCCGCATACGCGTCGGTCTGAACGGCAATCAGCTTTAGACGGTTCAGCAGCGGACCGATCAGCCAGCGAAGTTTCCGGTACCCGCGAAAACTTTTTTCACTCAAGCGACCATTGATAATCGAGACGGGGATCCCCGCCTGATCTGCTGCTAATACGAAATTCGGCCAGAGTTCCATCTCCACCAGAAGCACTGCCGTCGGCCTGATGCGCTGCAGTGCCCGCTTGACCGCCCAGGAAAAATCCAGGGGAAAATAACAGACGGTAAACTCAGGAAACTTTTCTTTTGCCACCGCATACCCGGTATGCGTAGTCGTCGAAATCACAAGTTCGAGTGTGGGATTCTGTCGTTTCAGTTCTTCCAGCAGGGGAGGCAGTTGTAAGACTTCCCCCACGCTGACGGCATGAAACCAGAAACAGGGCTCATAGCTGTTTCGCTCGGACAACTGTCCGAAAAACTTCTGCGCCAACCCGCTTCGATATTTTTTCTGAACCAGAACCCGGTACAGAATGACTGGCGAAGCACAGGCCAGCAACAGGCAATAAACGAGATTCAACAGGTAAGCATAAATTTGCACGGGATTCCATTCCCCAACCGGACTTCAATACCGGAATGTGATGAACTACAGATTCTTTCCGCAGCACTTTTTAAATTTCTTCCCGCTGCCACACGGACAGGGATCATTTCGACCGACCTTGGGTTGCTGATTGACAATCGGATCGATTGGCTGCTGAGCAGGCTCGGAAGAATTGGTATCCCCTTCACTCTCCTCATCGTAATCGTAATCATCCGTCACTTCTTCGTGGACCGTATCAGTAACCCGCCATAAAGAACCGACAAAATCAGGACTCTGTTTTTCCAGTCGGAAAATCGCTGAAGTGACCTGCTGACCAATGCGGCCCCACATGGCATCAAAGGCCTTCATCCCTTCGCGGCGGTATTCAACTTTGGGATCTTTCTGGGCATAGCCAACCAGACCAATGCCGGACCGCAAATGATCCATATAGTACAAGTGGTCTTTCCACGATGTATCAAGAACTTCCAGAATCAGCGAGCGTTCTGCCTGACTGAGTTCCGGGCGATAACGTTTGTTGTAAGCCTGATACAGGCGAATTCTCACTTCATCGTCGGTCAGGGGTTCCAGCTCTTCCGTCGTCAGATTCAGTTCGAGTTCCTCGTTTGCCCACTGAGCCAGCTCTCCCAGAGCGGCTTTGTTCTGCACGGGCTGAAGATTCTTTCCGGCAGAGACTTCCGATTCAGGAGCATAGGCTTTGGTCAGATACTGTTCGATCTGCTTTGAAGCTTCTCCGTTAACAAAAACCTTTTCACTTTCTGCGGACAGGATATTCTGAATCTCATTAACCTGTTTCCCTTTCAGGGCTTCCAGATCCAGGTTGGAATGAAATCTGGAGTTGGCCCACTTCACCAGGCCAACGCGGCTGTTTGATTCATTCCCGGGCTGTTGATTGCCCAGAAAATTGTACATCCCGACGGTTACCGGGAAGGTGACTTCTTTTTCCCGATACAGCTCTTTTACTTTTTCCAGTACTTTGGCTTTCGCTTCGGGAATACTCAGCGATTTGAATTCTTCCGGGTCGGCTTCGATGCCGAACTGATAGTTCAGATAGCCTGCCAGGGAACGGGAACCCCATTCTCCATCCAGAAATGCCTGCAAGGGGGTGAAATCGATGCGCTCGATGGCTTTTTGAGCATGATCGAAGAGCGTTTCATGCAGACCATCCCGGCCGATTTTTTTGAGTTCGCGTTCATTCAGATTCAAATTGAAATAAGCATTCGCCCATTTGGTCAACGCCTGCCAGTTCCAGTCATCTTCATATTCTTCCGGCAGATTCTCATTGATCTGTTCAGCAATGATATCATCCGCCTGCAGGCTGGCTTCATCTTTCAGATAGCTGACCAGTTGCTCGTAATCCATATCACGAATATTCGCGGCATCCACTTCGATATGAGCTTCCTGACCACACCAGGCGGCAATTGTATCCCAGCTGTAATTTTTATCGAGCAGACGCTCTGTTTCTTCATCGACCTGGCGTTCAATCATTTCCAGGATCAGATCGCGGCAGTTGCAGCCATCCAGAATCCGCTGACGGTAGCCATAGACGGTTTTTCGCTGTTCGTCCATGACTTCATCATATTCCAGCAGATGCTTACGCTGCTCGAAATGGGTTTCTTCCCGTTTCTTCTGTGCCCCTTCGACACGTTTGGAAACCATCCGACTCTCGATGGCCTCTCCTTCTTCCATGCCCAGACGAGACAGAATATTTTTTACCCATTCGCCGGCAAACACCCGCATCAGTTTGTCTTCGAGTGAAAGGAAGAAGCGGCTGGAACCGGGGTCTCCCTGACGTCCCGAACGACCACGCAGCTGCAGGTCGATACGACGGGAATCGTGACGCTCGGAACCGATCACATGCAACCCCCCCAGCTGCATGACTTCTTCGGCTTCGACATCCATGCCCTCCCGTTTTTCAATCTCTTTCACCAGTTTGTCCCACTCCGCTTTGGGGACTTCAATTCGGGACGCGTATTTCTGGCTCAATTCATCCCAGGCGATATGCTCCGCACTTCCCCCCAGAATAATGTCAGTACCACGCCCGGCCATATTCGTAGCAATGGTGACAGCGCCTTTACGACCTGCCTGCGCAATGATCTCCGCTTCACGTTCGTGATGCTTTGCGTTCAGCACATTGTGAGGAATGCCATATTTACTCAGTTTGTGACTGACAATTTCCGACTGTTCGATCGAAACGGTACCGACGAGAATCGGGCGTCCCTGTTTATGAACTTCGCGGACTTCGTCGGCAATCGCAGTCCATTTTTCTTTTTCCGTCTGATAGATCACATCGGGATGATTGATACGCTGCATGGGACGGTTGGTTGGAATACTGACTACATCCAGCTGATAAATCTTCCAGAACTCTTCCGCTTCCGTCATCGCCGTACCGGTCATGCCGGAGAGCTTATCGTATAATTTGAAAAAGTTCTGCAGGGTAATCGTCGCCAGAGTCTGCGACTCTTCTTTGATTTTCACACCTTCTTTGGCTTCCACCGCCTGATGCAGACCATCGCCCCATTGACGGCCCGGCATCAGTCGCCCGGTATGATCGTCCACGATAATCACTTCGCCCTGCTGAACGACATAATTCACATCCCGTTTATAGAGGTGATGTGCCTTCAGGGAGTTATCGATCAGGTGCGGCCATTCCATGTTCCCGGCGGTATAAAAGCTTTCCACACCAGCCAGCTCTTCCGCGTGTTTGACCCCCGCGTCCGTTAAGTGACAGGTATGCTCTTTTTCTTTGACTTCAAAATCGGTGCCTGGAATCAGCTTCAGGGCTACGGAATTGGCTTTGGAGTATTTGGTCAGATCATCCTGTGCGGGGCCGGAAATAATCAGCGGCGTACGTGCTTCGTCGATCAGAATATTATCGATTTCGTCAACGACGGCATAATTTAAGGGTCCCTGCACCTGCAGTTCTTTGACCGGTTTCATGTTATCCCGCAGATAGTCGAATCCGAACTCATTATTCGTACCATAGGTAATATCGCAGCCGTAATGCTTCTGGCGTTCTTCGGGACCCATTTTGGACTGGATCGCCCCGACAGTCAGTCCCAGCGCAATATGAATGGGGCCCATCCATTCCATGTCGCGTAAAGCCAGATAATCATTGACGGTCACAATATGGACTTTGCCGGAAAGCGCATTCAGGAAGGCCGGCAGAGACGATACCAGCGTTTTTCCTTCCCCGGTGACCATTTCTGCAATCATGCCTTTATGCAGAAAGTAGCCCCCGATCATCTGCACCGGGTAATGTCGCATACTCAAATTGCGACGAGCCGACTCACGAACGGCTGCGAATGCATAAGTCAGAATATCATCCAGGGTTTCCCCCGCAGCGAGGCGGGCGCGGAGTTTCTCCGCGGTCTGTTTCAATTCTTCTTCGGACAGTTTCATCAACTCCGGTTCAAAACTGTCGATTTCTGCCAGCATGGATCCGGGCACGATTTGATCATGCCCCTCTTTATCCCGGACGAAACCCAGTTTCCGTATCTGTCGTTCATTCGATGAACCGAACAACCCGGTCAGAAATCGTTCCAACCATGCCGTTACTGTTGTTAGCCATTCACCCAGCTTGTCTAGGAATTCCATTTTTTAACCCGAACTCGAATTCTCGAAAAATAGTCTTCAATATTTCTTCTGGTTGATCACGGTGCGACTGTCATACTGGCAGGAACAAGAAACCGTTCCCTGATGACTGAATTATTCGCCAGCAGCAGACCATCCTTATCCAGAATACATTTAATTTCTGTAAGTTCTTCTCTTTCCGAAGTTTATTTATTTTGAAAAATATGGTCAATGGCGTTATTCCGCCGGCTTGCGACCGCAACTTCAGAGATTGGAAGGCTCACTCATACAGAAATGCAACCAATGTGCCAAGTCTGGGGCATTTGTAATATCTTCCTCTGGATAATTTAGCCGAAATTCCTATATTTCTGAGGGAAACCCGTTCGGGATGCCTCTTCCTAAATGACTGTGGAGCCTACAGATGTATAATAATCCTGATTCCGAGAAATATCAGACCGGTGCGCCCCCGCTCCCCCCGGACGCAGATGCGGAAATCATCATCAGTGCAGACACCCGTCGGCAGGAGCGGATTCCCGCCGGACAGTCAAGAACGCGAAAATGGCCTGTACTGCATGCCACCACGGTCCCGGCGGTTAATCTCGACACCTGGAAACTTGAAATCGGCGGACTGGTAAATACCCCGCTCTCATTCACCTGGGAGGAATTCCAGCAGCTCCCGCGGACCCGGGTCTTCGCCGATTTCCATTGCGTGACGCGCTGGTCCCGGCTGGGAAATCTGTGGGAAGGAGTCTCCGCCCAGGAGATCATGCAACGTGCCGGCGTTCATCCCGATGCCCGCTACGTGGTGGCGACCGGCTATGATGGCGACTGGACGACCAACCTTCCTCTGAAAGATTTTCAGTCCGAAGATGTTCTGCTCTGCGATCTGCATGATGGCCAGCCGTTGATTCCGGATCATGGGGGTCCGGTACGCCTGATCGTCCCTCTGCTCTATGCCTGGAAAAGTGCCAAGTGGCTCAAACGGATCGATTTCCTTGCCAAAGATGCGCCAGGCTACTGGGAACGTTGCGGATACCATCACCATGGCGATCCCTGGGTGGTCGATAAAAACAACCCAGACGGTGAACGTTTCGAAGACCCGGACCAGATCCCACCCGGCTTTGATGAATGATCGGGCATCCTGCTCATCTCGAATCTAAAATACTCACTACTCAGCCGGAGTCAGACAGTGATGAAGCGTCTGGAGTGCGAACGCGGTAGCGATCAGAGGATCGTCTTCCATCATCCAGGGAAGCGGGTTTTCCCAGTGCCCGTCTGCCTGCTGTTTCGCAATGAGTGTCTGCAAGACCTCGTGACAGCGTGAATTCAGAAACTGATTTTCCACACCTTTTTCCCTCATTTGTTTCCAGACACGGGCTGTCGCTGCCGCTTCGTAAAAAAAGAGAGCATCCAGCTTCTGGTATGAAGGCAAGAACTCTGCAGAGAGCGGGATCACAGCAAGACGTGCATGCGTTAATTGAGGTAGAACATGAATCGCAGTTTGAATCCTGCGATCGTCTGCAGGCACATCGCAGACCAGCAGCGCCGAAATTCCATCACAGGTCGCCGAGAGATAAGGGACGCCATACAGCTTCCCGGACGGGCTGCGTTGGGAACCTGCTTTATTCAGAGGATGATCAGACAGGAACGTAAACACAAAACCACCCGCGCCCGCAGCTTCAGCGGGCACCTGACAGTGCTGCAGATAGTCCAATGCTGCAAAACGGTTCTTGAGTGGTAATTTTTGCGCCCCGGACAGCGCGGCGAGGGCAAAGTAAGTGACAGAGACGTTCGGTGGATTGGCTGCGGAACCCTGCTGGAATGAATCACTACCTGGCCCCCATCCCCCCGCGACATCACCTTCTGAAAGTCGATCTGCTTGTAATATTCTCTGCCGGCGCAACAATTCCCGACTTAATGAGTCCCGTAGTTCCCGATTTACAGTTGCTTCCGGCTGATACTGATTCAGTGTCGCTAACATCAGACAGATTGAATACATGGGATAATTCGATTCTGCTTCAACCGACTTCCAGATCTCTTCCTGGTTGATTTTAGATTTGAGAAAGGCCAATCCGCGACTGATTGATTCACCTTGGGCTGCACCCGGTGGCGTGATTTCCACCAGCGTTGACATCACCAGCGCACTGTCCGCGATTCTGCTCTCGAAACTGGCATAAGTTTTCGATTGCCAGCTGCCATCATATTTCTGCTGCTGTTCCAGCCAGCGTCTGCCCTTCAGCAGCGCATTGCTCACCTGTTGCTGTCGCGATTTGAATTTCCCACGCTCCACCCGGATGTCAGGTGTCAGGTCTTCCGCGTTCAGTTGACCCGGTATAAGCAGTAGTATTCCAAGTAAACAAACCCGGTTGTGATTGCAGTGCCGATACATCCCGATTACAGATCTGAAGTGGGAAGACTGAAATTAGGGGATAACAGGGTCAGCAGAACGCCGGCCGTACAAAAGGTCCGATCGGTAATACAATGATGGCCTTTCCAGCTGCCATCCTGATTTTGAGTTCGCAATACACCGTCGCGCACCTGGGGATACCAGTATTTCCAGTTATCTTCCTGTCCTTTCAGCATGCATTCGGTAATAAAATAGAAGGCCAGATATTCTTCTCCCCCGGCGAAACGAAACACCCGCGGTTCCGTTTTCACTGTTTCCAGGATCGTCTTCACACACTCCTGGAATTCTGGAGTATTCCTGTATCCCAGTGAATACAGCACGCGCACCCCAGCCGCCTCTTTATAAAACTGTTGCATCCAGTTCCGCCTCTCATCGGGCTGCTCCCGCAAATGCTTCATCAGAGCCTGACCTACCAGGTGTTCCGAAGCTTCAATTCGCAAGCCAGCCGAACTGGCCGCTCGCAGACATTCCCAGCCTAAAATCGTTCCCAGTACGGGAGCCCAGCTCTCATTTCCCCAGGTGCCATCTTTTCTCTGTGTCAGGCAGATATGATTAACAAGTTTGTCCAAAGCTGCGCGAATCGCTTTTTCTTCACCGGGAGCATCATAATAAACCTGACTCAGATAAAGTGTCGCCAGAAACAGATCCGCATTCAGACCGATTTTTCTTTGCACCAGGGTGATATTTTCTTTCGAACGTTTGAATCGATGAGACTCGACCAGATCCAGAACTCCATATAATACCAGTCGACTCTGTTTCTGATATTTGCCGCCACGCGGAGTGCTGCCTTCGGAAAGGAGCACGAGACCTGTCATCGCAGTACAACTGAGATCCGGCATATGATACCGGTCTGGTCCCACTGTTCCATCTCTGTGAATAGCCGAGATCAACCAGTCCATCCCGCGTTCGATCGCCTGCCGGGTTTTGGGATTATTTCGGACCGGGTTGCCCGCCTGCACCGTCGATGTCACCAGTCTGAAATCAGAACAGGGCGCCGGAATGAAACTCAGGCAATAAATCAGGGTGTTTACAATTAACAGGTTCTTCGATAAGAATGGACGTTTCATCCGGCACAATCCTTTGAACAAAACAAATCTCAGATCGTTCAAAGGAAAACCACTGCATAAATCAGTCCATTTTTTCACATTCTTTTATCGTGCAGAAATCCAGCGGAGAAAGGCTTTCTTAGGTTGCATGGAGCTGAAAGAGACGACGCCTGAAAACCTTAAGTAGATTTCACCGACCGTGATGTCGAAAAATACGACAGACGGATTTCCCAAAAGGAGCAGGATGCGAAAGTAAACATGATCGGATGGAATCGTCTGATCATATATTCGCCTTGAACGATACCTGCACCAGTTCCGGATTTCCATCTGAGGCGATCGGACGCATTTCGTTATACTGCTGCCTTGTTTTCTGCAGAGAAATGTCTTGTCCCTCTCTGTCGTGAAAGCGGTCTACAGCAACTGGTTTTATCAGCCTGCCACTGGTCACGAGGTCGGCAGGCATTTTTCCCGGCGGACGTGATCCGTTTTTGTTATTGAGGAGATCGATTCTATGGAGCGGCTTGCAGACGTCAAGGGAGATCTGAATAAAAGCAGGTGGCGATACAGGTTGATACCGGGGCGATCTGGTGCGATGCCGAGGCCATTCTGTGCCGATGACGGGCGAAGTGCGGCGACCCGCAGGCAAACATTCGGAACAGGTGCTGTTCTGCGAACTGCTTATCTGGAAAAAACCGGCTGTTTTATAGTGATGACTGCGAACAAGTGTCGCGTGTTTCAGTGCACTGTAAACTGAGCACGCGCGCGACCCAGAACAGCGCTTATCTCCTGCGGCGCGCCGGAGTCAAGTACAGTCTGGGCAGTAGTGGTGATTCGTTATTAGACCTGACCGTTTTACCGTATGCACTTTGAGGAGGCTGGCTATAATGAAACTCTCAATTCAGGTCGGATTCATGACTGTGTCCAGTTTTACTGTAGCGTCTCCAGGTCCAATTGGACCGAGTATATTAGATTGACAGGCGTTATGGTTAAATGTGATGCGTTCTAGTATTCTGAATTGTACGAATCCTCTGACGGTTTCCTGTTGTCTGCGACAACCCCGAATTGCATTCGGGGCTACCCGGTTTCGATATAATGAAATTTCCAAAGCAGATTCTGTTTGTCCGGCGTGATCCCGTGATCTTAATTTCCAGAAGGATATTTGAATGTTGATCCATTTGTGTAGCACACGCTTCTGCTATCGCGGTTTACTGATGCTGAACCTGTGCTGTTTCATCGCCAGTCAAAGTCAGGCTGCTCCAGACGGCGATACAGTGATCCGAGCTAAAGCCGGTGATTCGGAAATCGTGATCACTACAACCAATCGCCTGGCGGGCGCCATTCATTCGCTGACCTGGAATGGCAAGGAATTCATCGACAGTTTTGATCATGGCAGACAACTGCAGTCTGCTGCCAGCTTTGACTGTGGTAGACCGGGCGCGTTCTGGGCAGAATGCTTTAATCCCACTGAAGCGGGTTCGCGTTCGGATGGCGTGGGACCCACGTCCTCCAGTAAATTACTCCGTTTACAGGCACGCGACAATGAACTGCATTCGACGACCCAGATGGCGTTCTGGCTCGCGCCGGGACAGAAATCATCCGACAGGCCGGCACTCAATACCAGTGTTCTTTCCGCACATCAGGTTTCCAAGCAGGTTCGCATCGGCTACCAGGGTCTCGATCAGGTGCTCGATTATCGCGTCACGTTCACGATCCCCCAAGGAGAGCATCACAACTATGCCCAGTTTGAAGCACTGACGGGTTATATGCCTGCTGAGTTTGAACAGTTCTGGAAATTTAATCCGCAGACCGGGAAACTGCTGCCTCTGGACGACGGGCCAGGCGAACAGAATGATCCAGTCATCCTGAGCACGCGAGACGGCAAGTACGCGATGGGCGTTTTCTCTCCCGCTCAGCCCTCCCCTGGCTTTGAGCAGGTGGGTTACGGCCGATTTCGTTTCCCAGCTGCAAAAGTGGTGAAATGGAACTGCGTTTTTCGGGTCAAGAATCCAGAGGGAGTCGCCGCCGGCGATTATTCATTCCAGGTGTTGGTTGCTGTCGGTACGCTGGAAGATGTCAGGTCGTCTCTCAAGTCACTGGCGAAAGAAAATACAAAATAAGAATTGAAACGATCATTCGATTCGATTCTTCCCAAACAAGCGTCAGAGTGCTCCCCAGCACGACGATTTCGTATTCCCCTTCGCTTAAAACGAGTTCACCAGTTCAGTCCAGTGAAAATCAGACCCGCGGAGCTGCTGCCAGGACTTCTTCTGAAACACCGGATGCGTATTTCATAAAGTTGTCGTTGAAGGCGGTCGCCAGTTTGATTGCCGTATTTTTATAGGAGTTCTGATCGTCCCAGGAAGAATGCGGTACCAGAATATGATCATCCACGCCGGGGCATTTCGTAATGGTGGCGGTTCCAAAAATGGGATCGACTTCGGTCGGTGCATGCACCAGGGTTCCGGAATGAATGGCATCGATAATCGCCCGCGTGTCTTTCAGGCTGATACGATTTCCCACGCCGTAGGCGCCACCATTCCAGCCGGTATTGACCAGCCAGACGTTGGCGTTGTACTTCCTGATTTTCTCAGCCAGCAGGTCGGCGTATTTCCCCGGATGCCAGACCAGGAACGGCCCGCCAAAACAGGGAGAAAAGGTGGCTTCCGGCTCATCGACACCCATTTCAGTTCCGGCGACTTTCGCTGTATAGCCGCTGATAAAGTGATACATGGCCTGTTCGGGTGTGAGACGACTGACTGGAGGCAAAACGCCAAAGGCATCGCAGGTCAGGAAGATCACATCATTAGGATGGTCTGCCAGGCAGGGAATTTTCGCACTGGGCATATACTCGATCGGATAAGCCCCGCGGGTATTTTGTGTGAAACTGGTGTCATCGAAATCGACATGATGCCGGGCTTCATCATAGACTACGTTTTCCAGAACGGCTCCGTAGCGCAGCGCCTGAAAGATTTCCGGCTCATTTTCCCGCGAGAGATAAATCGCCTTGGCGTAACAGCCCCCTTCGATGTTGAAAATTCCGTTATCTGTCCAGCAATGTTCGTCATCGCCGATCAGGAACCGCTTGGGATCTGCAGAGAGTGTCGTTTTCCCCGTTCCGGACAGACCGAACAATACGGAAGAACGACCCGTCTGGCGATCCGCGGTCGCGGAACAGTGCATCGACAGGATGCCCCGCTTTGGCATCAGGTAATTCATGACCGTGAAGATGCCTTTCTTCATTTCGCCCGCATATTCGGTTCCCAGAATGACGATCTCGCCATCTTCAATGCTGAGGTCCACACTGGTTTTGGAAGTCATACCCGTCGTAAAACGATTCGCAGGAAAGGTACCGGCGTTGTAAATCACATAGTCCGGTTTACCGAAATCTTTCAATTGCTCTTCAGTCGGACGAATCAGCATGTTATGCATGAACAGCGCATGATAGGGGCGCGAACAGATCACGCGGACTTTAATCTGATACTCGGGATCCCAGCCGGCAAAGGCGTCGATCACATACAGGTGCGGGCAGATATTCAGATAATCGGTCGCGCGTTCCCGGTTACAGAAGAACGCATGCTGATCGAGGGGGTAATTCACATCGCCCCACCAGATATCATCGGAGGAATTTTTATGTTTGACAACCCGTTTATCCTTGGGAGAACGCCCTGTTTTCTCACCCGAGTAGGCAATCAATGCACCTGTATCGGAAATCGAAGCACCTGGTTCAAAGCGAATGGCTTCTTCATACAACATTGACGGATCTGGATTGCGCATCACCCAGTCTACGTTGATTCCATGTTCGGACAGATCGAACGACTCCATTTTCCACTCCATTCACATGATTTGAATTCCAGGGCCTGCCAGATCTCTGATCGAGATAGATTAAACTAAAGCCCATTGCACCGCTGTTCGCCGCAAGTTTACTCATTCTCCTGAATTTCACCAAGAGAGATTCCCACCTTTGTGTCCAATTAACTGCAGGATCCAGTCGGGTTCTGACAGAACTAGTGTGCAGCCAGTCGCTGCAATTCAGGCTTCATCCGCCGCATCGCTTCTTCAAAACTGACACAAGGTTCGTAGCCGAAATCATGTCGCGCACGGCTGACATCATAATAGTGGGAACTGCTGAGTTGAGACGCCAGAAAACGGGTCATCGGCGGTTCTCCAGGCAGATGCAGAACCCGGAAAACAAACTCCAGAACGCTGCCGATTCGTTTAGCCGCTTTCGTGGAGATCTGTTTTTTGACAGGCTGCAGTCCCGCTTCAACGAGCAATTGATTGATCCATTCCCACATCAGTACCGGTTCGGGCTCATTGATAAAATACGCCTGACCGCCGACAGGAGAATCGGGAAAGAGTCGTGCCGCTGCCTGGAGATGGGCCGCGGCTGCATTTTCCACGTAGCTCATCGAAATCAGATTGGTTCCTTCTCCTACCTGTCGCAAGCGTCCTGACCTGGCGCGTTGGATCAATCGGGGGATCAGATGATTATCACGAGGCCCCCAGATCAGATGTGGTCTGAGCGCAACTGTAGCGAGTCCGTTTTCACCGTTGGCTTGCAGCACGGCACGTTCGGCCAGCATCTTGGTATGTGGATAATGACAGAGAAAATGTTCGCTGTAAGGCAGGGACTCGGTAGCATTCTCATGGGCAGAACCGTCGTAGACAACACTGGGTGAACTCGTATAAACCAGTCGCGTCACGCCCTGCGATTGACAGGAGGCAATGACATTCAGAGTCCCTCGAGTATTAATGCTGTAAAAGTAGTCCCAATGCCCCCAGATGCCGGAAACAGCGGCTGTATGATAAACGGTCTCGATTCCTTCGCAGGCCCGTTCGACTGTGGTCGCATCACGGATATCGCCTTGAACGGTTTCCACACCCAGTTCTTTCAGCCGCTGATACTCACCACGACAAAGCACGCGTACCGTTTCCCCGGCAGCCACCAGTTGCTCGACGATATACAATCCAAGGAAGCCCCCTCCCCCGGTCACCAGTACATTCATTTGACCTGCTTCTCTGCCCAGGGAGTTAATTTCTCACGAAAGATTTTGACGTTATGCCGGATATCAACGGGCAGAGAACGATGAAACAGAACGGTCTCGATCGATTCCGTTAACGCATTTGCTCTGCCCAATGTCAGTAGTTCGTGTGTGAATTGGTCACGGACTGCCTGATTTTCAGGATAGTCCCCCTGCTCCGGTTCGACAATGATCACCGGTTTCTGATTCGGTTTTGAACCGACCCCGACCAGCGCACTGCGATAGACCCGTGGATGCTGGTTGAAAATCGCTTCACAACAGATTGTGAACATGGCCCCCAGACTGGTCTCCAGCATGTGTGCCTTACGTCCACAGAACCAGAGTTTTCCTTCCGCATCCCGATATCCGACATCTCCCATTCGATGCCAGAACCGATCGCCGTCTGGTATTTTCGCCAGTTGTGTCGCTTCGGGTCGCTGAAAATATTCACGGGTCGCCATCGGCCCCTGTACAATGATTTCACCAATCTCACCGACAGGTAACTCAACGGCGTGTTCGATCGACCTAATCGGTTCATTATGAATCTGGATGATTTTCACCTGGACTCCGGGAAACGGCGTCCCGACACAGGTGCCTGCCCCGGACTGTGTCTGTTCCGATGTTTTCTCCAGGACATCACGACCACAGATCGAAGCCACCGGCAGCGATTCTGTTGCCCCATAAGGGGTATTGATGTCTGTTTCGGAATTCGTAAATGTCTGCCGCATACGCTGGATCACATGCACGGGAACCGGGGCTCCCGCAGATAATACCCGTTTGAGTGAAGGGAGCTGAATCTGATGCTGTTCACAATAGCGGCCAATTCGATTCCACATTGCCGGAGAACCAAACGCCTGTGTTACTCCCTGATCGTTAATCTGTCGGATGATTTTCTCCGGATCAACTTGCGCCGGCTTCGTCGGGTCCATATCGGGAACGACGGTCGTGACACCCATGGCTGAATTGAAGAGTGCAAACAACGGAAAGCCTGGCAGATCCACTTCACCTGGCTGAATCTGGTAGTAATCGCGGAGCAGGTCCACTTGAGACCAGAACATGCCATGCTCGTAAGCCACTCCCTTGGGGGGACCGGTGCTCCCACTTGTAAAGATCACGGCAGCAGGATCGGTAACAGAACGCTGAACTATTTCAAAAGGTTCCCACTCTCCTCCCAGCAGCCATTCATAATCGATACCGGAAGTAAGCACCGGCTTGCCGACCGTCACATTCAGATGTGCCTTGGGAAAAGAACGATGTTTCAGTTTACGGATCAACTGTGCCAGCGGGATCGCCACGAAGCCTTCGGGTTCGACTTCCGCCAGGCAGCGCATGATATTTTTTCTGCCCATGCCTGGATCAATCAGAATGATGACCGCGCCCGCTTTGAATAATGCAAAGGTCAACGCGATAAATTCCAGGCTGGGACGTACCATCAACGCCATTCGCGTTCCGGGTTGCACCCCCAGTTGAATCAGCCCCCGCGCCAGTCGATCACTTTCCTGATCCAGTTGCTGAAACGTGAGACTGCTGTAAGTATAGCGGCCCTGTTTATCCTGCCCTGCAGGAAAGACGACGGCTTTTTGAAAAGGCCAGGCTTGTGCGGACTGTTTTAAACGGTCGGCAATATTTCGTTGTGAATCAGACATAATCAGAAGGAACGCAGGCTGTCAAAAGCGGTCAAACTTTTCACTGGCGGACCAGAACTTCTCCCTTGCCAAGTGTCAAAAAGTCACCGCAGTAGCGACGATATTCTGCATTCAGACAATCCTCTGGGACCGGAAAGCCGACGGATTTTAACTCGCGTAGAAAAAACGACAACCAGGCGGGTCGGTACTGGCAGGAATACTTGAACGTCGGCAGTAACTCGGGTTCAGCGACAGCACCCAATGCAGCAATCGTTCCCCGTCGCATGCCGGCACCGGGACAGGCACCGATTTTCCCAAACGAAAAAATGGAACCGGCAATCATATCAAAACCGGCTGCATCACCTAAATCGCCTCCAACGACAATCACTCCCCGCCGCATGCGATGACCTGCTTCTCTACCGGCATTACCGCGAATCAGAATTGTACCGCCATTCATGCCCCGTTTACTGCCAGGCCAGGCTGCTCCAACCAGATCACCGGCATTCCCTGCGATCTGAATTTCTCCGCCTCGCATTGCAGTCGCCAGGTTATCGGCAACATCTCCTTGAACCTGAATCTGACCGCCGGACATCTCACGGCCCAGATGCATTCCAGCATTTCCCTCAATGCGAATGACACCGGAACTTAACTCAGCGCCAATGGCTTTGACTCGCGAGCAATCTCCGACCCAGACCATCAGATCCGCTTCACTGGCGGATTGTTTCACATCAAAAAAATCAGCGAGAGAAGCCCGTTGATTTCCCTGGAGCACTGGCAGCGCACGTACCTCATCTGCCGAGAGCTGCTGGACCGCTGCATGATTGATCGAATCAACTTCAACCGGGATCGTGAGCGCATGCTTGAGAGTAAAAGTGAAGGCCATGCGGTAGAAATTCTTTATCAACCTGTCCGGGAGGTTTTTCCCATATTGATGAGGCCTTCAATGAATCCGCGTGCAGCCAAATAATCGTTAGGCAGCATGGTTTTGATCTGGCCACGCAGAATACTTTTCATTTTGACGGCTTCGTCATTGATTTCCTGCGACAGACTGGATGTGATGCCGGTGGAATTCTTCAAGGAATAGAGTTCCTGTAGTTTTTGGCGTGATTCAGCGTATTCTGGTCCCATCAGAGATTCAGGCCACGAGATTTCACCTGTTGCCGGATTGAGCTGGCTGGCATTCAGGGTTTCACTATCCTGGGAGGAAGCGGCATTGTAATAGGGGCTCAAACCGGATTCCTGCAGTTTGAGATTCTTTTCCTTTTGTGCTTCAATCGCAGCCTGTTTTTGCTGAGCCAGTTCTTTATCGATTTCCGCCTTTTCGTGAATCGACTCGCGGAGTGCTTTTTGGCGTGCCACATAAGTTTCAGCCAGCTTCTTCTGGTTATCGATATATTTACTGTTAGCTTCCTGATAATTAATCATGGCTTTAGATTGATCGACCTGAGCCTGCCCCTGGGCACGAATCAGAGAGGAGCCATCGTTGTAATAGCCTCCATAATAACCAGGGTAACCACCATAGTAACCGCCACCATAGATACCACGGTAACCGTAAAAAGCAGTGGGGCTGTAGCCGCCACCAAAATTATAAACCGTTTGTCTCGGGAAGAAGGGACCAGCCGCTTGAACCAAAGAACCTGTCGACAACAGGATCGTTAAACATAAACCGGACAGGGTCATCTTGTGCATCACTGGTTTCATCTCTTACCCCTGAGCATAAATTGATAGTGGACCTGACTCTATGAGGGAATTTTTTTCCCTGAAGACAGGCTTCTATGATTTCCTGATGAATCTGATCAGAATTACTTGATTTTTGAACTCAGATCATGATATCTATAATGTAACAGTTTAATGTTCTCCTTTCTATTTCGCCAGTCTTTCTTCTGAAGGTAATATGAATTCTTTACTTTCTGAGAATCTGGTATTCGCAACGATGATTAGCAGGAACTTGACTTATGCGTCAACTACTTACGACAGTGCTTTTTCTGGGCGTCAGTTTATTCACATCAGGAATTGTTTCTGCTCAAGCCCCTGATCTCGCCCCTCTGATAAAAGATCTGGCCAGCGAGAACGAAGAACAGCAGGCGTCAGCCGCGCATCGTCTGGGAGAGTTAGGGCCTTTGTCCAAACCTGCCGTCCCGGCATTGATTGAAGTCGTCAAAGCGGGTTCTGTCTCTGCCCGGAGTGAAGCCATTATAGCTCTCGGAAAAATTGGACCTGCTGCATCAGCTGCTGTACCGGAACTTGCTAAAATATTACGTGGCTATTCCATCATTCTGAAATACAACACATTGCAGGCACTGCGGGGGATTGGTTCTGCTTCGAAACCGGCAGCAAAACAAATCCTGCCACTGCTGGAAAGTAATAATTCCTATCTGAAAATCGCTGCTGCCCGCACCCTCTGGGCCGTTGATCCCGGAAATAAAGAAAACCTGCAACGCATTATTAAAGTCCTTGTTGACAGTCTGCATGTTCCGATTAATGAAATACACTCCAGTGCAGCAGTTGCCCTTGCTGAATTAGGAGCTCCCGCTGTCGAACCTCTTCTGGAACAACTGAAAACAGAGTACAAAGAAAATCACACAGAACAATGTAAGCAAATCTGTGATGTTTTCGCTCACATAGGGGCTCAAGGTGAAGCGGCGATCCCCACATTGATTAAAGCATTGAAAGTAGAAAACCCCGAACTGGTCTGGCATGCTGCCAATGCATTGGGCGCCATCTCTGCCAAACCTGATGAAGTCGTGCCTGCATTAACTCCCCTGTTAAAGAATTCATCCTCCGAAGTGCGGGCCCATGCCGCGATTGCATTAGGAAATTTCGGCAGCGCTGCCAAATCAGCCGTCCCCGAGTTAATCAAACTACTGGCTGATTCGGAACTGAATGTCAAACTGGATGCTGCCTCTGCACTGGGTTCGATTGGACCTGATGCTTCTTCTGCCGTACCAGCACTGGCAAAAGCAATGCAGGACGGCCCAACCGCCTTAACTCTCACCAGCGCCTCTGCCCTGGCATCCATTGGTAAAGCAGCCGTTCCTGAAGTCACTAAACTGTTAAATAAAGACTCTTCTCTCAAACTTCTGGCGATTCACGTTCTGGGTGAAATTGGTACTGAATCGGAAGAATCCATTCCAGAACTGCTGAAACTGACAAAATCAGATGATACGGATATCCGTGAGACCGCCATCGTCAGCCTGGGAGAAATTGGCCCCAAAGCAATCAAAGCAGAACCTGAGCTGATCAAGATTCTGAAAAACAGCACGGGCACAACCAGAAATAAAGCCGTTTATGCGCTTTCGAAAATAGGCAGCAAAAAAGCATTGCCACTCATTAAAAAATACGCTGAGTCAGATTCAGATGATGAACGCTTTCGACTCGTGTGTGCCTGGGCACTCCTGAGAGAAGATCCCACCAACCCAGAAGCTGTGAACGCCGCGTTACCCGGTCTGATCAAGGCACTCTCCGATGAAAACGCGCTGCTCCGCAGAGAGGCAGCCAGTGCCATTGCCTTGTCCGGCCCACTGGCAAAATCTGCTGTTCCCAGTCTGAAAGAAGCGCTCGAGACCGAGCAAGACCAGCGCGTCACCTTTGAAATCATTACGGCCCTGGCAGAAATCGGTCCTCCCGCAGCTGCTGCCATTCCTCTGATCAAACCCTATGTAAACTCTGAAGATATGGTTCTGCGAGTGGTTGCCACGTATGCCCTGGCACGCTTTGGCAAACTCTCTGAGTCGGCTGTTCCCCTGCTGGAAAAAGAACTCAAATTACATAACGAACAGGAAAACGCAGTGACTCTCTGGGCTTTAACAAAAATCGATCCGAGTCCCGCCAGAGCCAAAGCAGCTATTCCGGCCCTGACGGACCTGCTCACAAAACACCCTAACCCGGATGCTCGAGTCGAAGCTGCCATCAGCCTGGGAGAATTTGGAATCAAAACCCCAGAAATCACACAGGCTCTGAAAACTGCAGTGAAAGACAAAGATCCACGCGTGCAGAAAGCGGCTGAAGAAGCATTGAAGAAACTCAACAGCTGAATCCCAGTTGCAGAGGGATGTTGCTTTTCTGCCACCTGAGCAGATTCGGTGTTGCTTTAAGTCAACGCATAATTGCCAGAGTGGAACGGGGCTGACAATGCTCAATACCCAATGTCCTGTTGGTGCCTACGTGAAAGCCGATGGTAGCCAGCAGGTTACATCAAAAGTTTTCTCGGGCTCGCTTCGATAACTCTGAAACGGATCGCTGTCTTCTGGTCTTCCTCATCACTGGCATGATTGTTGCAATTTAGTGCATTTCCTGATGTACTTAATTGTGCCTGTCATTACCGGAACCGGAGTAGCCATGATCACAGTTGCCGAAATCAACGATATCGATCGCCTCGATCATTTTCGACTGGCCTGGCGTGCTCTGCTGGGAAAGACCAAAGGAGCTACGTTTGCTCATTCTCCTGAATGGCTGGAACATTACTGGAACCACTTTGGTCACAACCAGAAACTACGGATTCTGTTTGTGACGCTGGGGAACAAAATCATCGGCATTGTCCCCCTGGTAGTGAAACCAGTGGCTACCAAAATCGGCACCGTGCGCGTTTTGACATACCCACTGGATGGCTGGGGAACATTTTACGGACAGATTGGTTCAAATCCCGCTGCCACCATGGTCACTGCAATGAGACACGTTCATGCTTCCAGGCGTGACTGGGATCTGATCGATTTAAGATATATCGACCAGGAAGGTCATGACCGTCAACGCACCTTGAACTCCTTCAAGTCCGTCGGATTTCAAAGCAATCAGAGTGTCTGGCAGAAAAGCCCTCTGATCAACACCAGTGAAGCAAACTGGGAAGACTATCTGGCTTCGCGCACTGATAAAACTCAACAGCAGATTGCTAAAGCAGATCAACTGTCCCGTAAACAGGGACCGATTGCATTTTATCGTTCGCGACTGGAAGATCCTTCAGCCCCCGGCTGGAACCCACGCTGGGACCTCTGGGCAGAATTCCAAAGGATGAACTTCCTGGATGGAAATCAGCTGAATATCGCTGGAGGTCATTTCTCGCAGAATAAAAAGCTTTCATTCCTGCATGACATCCACGGCCCTGCAGTTCGCTCGGGTACGGCCAGAATAGATGCGCTGTTTGTAAACCATTCGCTGGTTGCCTGTGCCTACGGTCTTCAACACGGCTCTGGAACAGATTATCTTGCTGTAGGCCGCCGCGATACTGCCCCCCGGGAAGTCATCACCACCCTGATAACGCGAATGGTACAACAGTCTATTCAGGATGGAGAACCATCACTCAACCTGGGATTGGTGGGGAACAGACTGTCCGGCATGTGGAGTAACCAGTTGCAGACCAGCTATCGTTGCTCCCATTTCCCGATCACGGCACCACGTTCGCAACTGTTGAGAATGAATCGCTGGATTCAAAAACCGGCACTGCAGCCGATGGGAAAGAAAAAATCGAAAGCAGACTCTGGAATCAACGTCAGCTCTGCACCAAAATTAACACCGCCGGAAAAGCCGGATTCCTGCATTGAAATTGCGGACGACGCACCACAGGACTGGTCTGGGCAGCATAAAGTGCGCAGCGGTTCAACAGAAGACCGTCCCCGTTTTCGGATCGTGGGCTAGATTGTGTCCAGTTTTACTGTAGCGTCTCCGAGGTCATTCGGACCGAGTATAATAGATTGAGAGACGCTATAGTTAAATGTGATGCGATCAAAAAAAAGAACCGCAGCAAATCAGTCTGCATTGCGGGCAAATTTCAGAACCATTAGTGTTCTGTCATCGCCATCATTTCCACCTTCCAGGTGTTTCTGCAGTTTGGCCCAGATCCCCTGCATCACTTCTTCCGCGGTATCTTCGATGTGGTTTTCCAGGACTTTCATAATACCATCCGAACGGAACATCTTGCGTTCACTGCTCATGGCTTCGCTGATGCCGTCACTGAATCCAACAATAATGTCATTGGTACAGATCGGGATTACTGAATAATCATAGTCATTTGACTCAGTCACTCCCAGTAACATTCCGTGGGAAGTCAGGCTGGTGATTTTTCCTTTATGAACCCAGAACGGTGCAGGATGACCGGCGTTGGTATAAGTGAAAGTCCGATTTTTTGTATCGATCACTCCATACATCATGCTCATGAACTGATGCGGCAGTGATGTATGATACAGGGCTGTATTAATCCGACCAATGACAAAGCGTGTATCTTTTGCCTGTTCAATCGGCCCTTCTGTTAATGTTCTCAAAGCACCTCTGACGGATGCCATCACCACCGCTGCAGGAATACTGTCGCCAGAAGCATCACCCAGAGCAAAACAGGTGATGTTGGGTGCCAGGGTGATGAACTCGCATAAGTCCCCTCCCACTTCATGGTGGCTGATCGTCTGCACTGCTGCCTGAAAATCGCGTTCCCGATGAGATTCCTGTGCCAGTTCAGCCGGGAATGATTCCGAGATCACCTTCAGCTCTTTTTTCAGGCGGATTTGATTCTGGCTTTCTCTCAGCAAAACCGCACGCTCTAAGATAGTACTGACCTGGGCACCAATTGATTTCAGGATATGAATATCCCGGTCTTTTAAATGTCGAGCACGCCGGTCAAAAGCCCACAATGTTCCAAACGGTCCGGACTCCGACTGGACGGAGACGCAGACACCTGTCAGACACCCCTCGGGTAACCAGCTGGAAAACGCAGGGTTTTCCTGTCGATTGATGATCAAGGCATCTTTCGCAAACGCCTCAAGGTCTGGTGGGGATTCATTTAATTTTCGGCGATGAAAGGGAATCTCAAAAGCCGTTAAACCATATTGTACACGCAGGGACAACTGGTTTGATTCAGAATTTAACAGAAAGAATCCGGCAGCGCGAAATCCGGTTAACTGCAAAGCTGCTTCCAGCAGTTTCTGTAACGCATCCTGCAACCCTTCCTGTCTGGTTGCTGACAACCCCACATCCACCAGCGTCGTCACTTCCCTGGTCTTCGATTCCAGAGAAGAGTTCATCGTTTCGATTTGAGAAATCAATCCCCCGACCAGTTCAGCAAACTTGATCGCGGTCACAAACAGATGATCGTTTGCTGATTCGTCAGGCAGAGTCAGATAAAGATATCCCAGAGTCCTTTTGCCATCTTCGATGGATTCATACCAGCAGTATTTTTCACTTTGGCACAACTCGGCTTCCAGGGATTTTCGTTCCCCTGGTTTGGCAGGAGTGAATCGCAACGGCCAATCAGTGATTTCCGTAAACTGATCACAAATATTGTGAATCCATTCCAGAGGCTGGGTGATTACCTGTTCCATTTCACCTGATCCAAGACGCCGAAGAAGAAAAAAGCGGTGTTGAAGGCGGATTGCCCTGTTATCTCCTATCGGCAGGCAGTCTTCAGCAGATCAGGCAAGGGGCAGTTTGTAACGGTTGAAAGGATTGCTCATCTGGAAATCTGTGAGAACTGCAGAATCTGTCAGCTTCGATTGAACTCCGAGGACAGATTCGAAATCTTAGCGATACCGTTCAATGATCGCACATCCACAGGAATCACTCCAGACGTTAACGGATGTACGGCACATATCCAGAATTCGGTCGACGGCAATGATCACTCCTTGTGCTTCCAGAGGCAGACCGACCGCCTGGAGTACGATCGCCATCATCACCAGGCCAGCATGAGGAATCCCCGCGGCTCCGATACTGGCCAGCAAGGCGGTCACCGCTACCAGAATCTGCTGCTCTAAAGGCATGACCACACCAGTATAAGCCTGAGCGATAAACATCACCGCCACCGCTTCATAGAGCGCAGTTCCGTCCATGTTAATCGTGGCTCCCAGAGGCAGCACAAAGGAACTGACTTCGTTAGAGATACCCGCATTCTCTTCCACACAACTCATCGTCAGCGGTAGTGTACCGTTGGAAGAAGCCGTCGAGAACGCGGTCATCAGTGCCGGGCTCATCGCGCGTGCGAATTCCAGCGGGGACCGCCGCGCCACAAACTTAAGCAGACATGGCAAAATCACCACCGAGTGGATCAATAAAGCGAAAAAGACGGAAAGCATGTACCAGGACAGAGTCTTAAAGATCTCAATTCCCTGGGAGGAAACCGCATACACCATAAACGCCAGCACGCCAATGGGGGCCAGGCTGATCACGAACATGGTCATCCGCATCATGACTTCAAAGCCGGCCTGAAAGAAATCCGTCATTACTTTCGCGTGTTTGCCACCGACGATAATGATAAAGATGCCAGTCAACATGCTGAATGAGATGATCGAAAGAAATTCTCCCTCACCCAGCGAATGAATAATGTTGGTCGGTATGAGTCGATCCACCATATCCAGAAAAATAGAACCGACCGATTCCGTGCCTGACGAAAGTGATCCACTGCCGCCAGGCAGCTCTGCGCCAATACCAGGTCGGATCAGATTAACCACGAAAATACCGGTACAGATCGCCAACAGGCTCGTACAAAAATAATACAGCAACGTCCGGGAGAACATTGCTCCGAAACGGGTCGCGTTTCCCAGACTGGCAATCCCCGTAATCAGGGAAGTGACAATCAGTGGGATCGTCACCATCTTCAATAAGCGCAGGAACAGATCACCCAGCCATTTGGAGACGCCCATTACAGTTTGTGAAATTCCTGTTCCATATTTTTCGTAAGCTGCTTTCCACTCAGGATACTGTTTTCCCAGTTCTTCACCGCTGTCAGCGGAAATAGAGGTAACCGTTTTTTTCTGATCGACATTCCGGGTATACGTGAGTGTGATTTTCCTGGCTGCATCCACGATATGAATCAGACGCCCGGTCACCTTGACAGATACCGTTTTTTCAGGTTCTCCTGTAACAAACAGGCCTTTCAGTTCCGGAAAACGCTTTAGCAGCTGTTCCCGGTTTGCGAAGTCATACTCCTGTGGATCCTGTTCTGCTGTTTTTTGAACAACCTCAAAGCCACCTGCAACCGGAGTGAGCGTTAAGGTTTGATCTTCAAGAGAGATTTCCCCCGGGTTGAAGATTAAGCCGAGAATCGTTCCCAGGATTAAAGCGATTAGAATCTGAAAATGCAGTGGGATTTTCTTCATGAAACACCAGCTTCCCGCGTCTCGTTTTCGACATGTAAATGAAATCACGACGTATCTTCAGAAATGAAGACGGTAATCTCCTGCAGGCGCGCATCCTGCTAGCAATACTCGTTGTAATAATCAGTTAATGACTGTTTAACAGGCTGGATCCGGATTAACTCCGGGCACTGTCACATTCAAAAGGTAACCAGGCCCCGTTTTCCTGACTGCTGGCAACAGACTGTTGAATGAAAAACATTCCTTCCACGCCGTCATAGACATTCGGATAAATTGTGTTTTTCGGTTCAAAAGGTTGACCGGTAATTCGATTAATCATCGCATCAAAAGCAGATCGGTAAATATTCGCGAATGCTTCGAAAAACGCTTCGGGGTGCCCGGCTGGTAAACGACAGGCAGCTGCCCCCGTTTCGTTCATGAACGGTGCATTCGGGTCGCGTGTATAAATCGAATGTGGCTGACCATTGCGGCGGACAATCATCTGATTAGGCTCTTCCTGTCTCCAGGATAATGCCCCCTTGGTGCCATCAACTTCGATGAACAAATCATTTTCACGACCATGCGAGATCTGGCTGGCAGTCACAGTTCCGAGCGCACCGTTCTGAAAACGAATGACAGCGTGACCATAATCATCCAACTGTCGCCCCGGTGCAAAGATTTTCAAATTACAGGAAATTTCTGCTGGCAACAGACCTGTCATATAGCGTCCCAGATTGTACGCGTGGGTCGCGATATCACCGAAGGCACCCGCTGCACCTGACTTTGCTGGATCGGTTCGCCACGCAGCCTGTTTCTGATCTTCCTGTTCCAGTCGGGATCGTAACCAGCCTTGAATGTAGTTGGATCGGACGGCCTGAATCTCGCCGAATTCCCCATTCAGAATCATCTCGCGAGCCATTCGCACGAGCGGATACCCGGTATAGTTATGACTGACCGCAAATACAACTCCCGATTTTTCCACGAGTGACTTCAGCTCTTCCGCCTGTTTCAGATCGAAGGTCATCGGCTTATCGCAGATGACATTGAAGCCGGCTTCGACAGCCGTTTTCGCGATGGGAAAGTGGGTAAAATTCGGAGTCGCGATACTGATGAAATCGATCCGCTGATCTTCAGGAAGTGCTGACTCTTTTTCAACGAGTTCTTCAATGGAACCATAAGCGCGGTCAGGTTTGATATCATAGGCTGGTGCAGATGCTTTCGCCTTCTCAGGATTGGAAGAAAGTGCCCCGGCAACCAGTTCCGCACGATTATCCAGACAGGCAGCAATGGAATGGACTCGACCGATAAACGAACCTTGTCCCCCACCCACCAGTGCCATCCGCAATTTACGATTCAGCTGACCGTTCATTGTTTCCATAGTTGCATTCCTTCCTCTCGTTGATTCATTCCAGACCCGTGCGTTACAGACGAGTTAGAGTTGAGCTGCGACATGTTGAATCTGATCTGCCCGAAGGACAGTCACTTAAAAGCAGCATACTTTCGCTGGATTGGAATTACAACCAATGGGAATTTCGGGCTATAAGTCTTTAAATTCAGCCTTCTGATCCTCCCCTGACATTCCTTAAATTCGATGAAATCAAGTCTGGCAGGGATTTCGGATCTTGGTTACAATACGTTTGTCAGCCACGATCGATTCGGGTCATTTCATTATCAATTGATCCACTTTGTACTCCCCATCTTGTACAAGGGACAGGCTGTGAATCAATACACTTGAATTCTGAATAAATATAGCACTGGGAGGCATTTGTGGTGAAAAATCAAAATGGAGATCGCCGTTTTCTGTGGCTGACCGTCGGGGTAATCTGCGGTATGTGTTTATCCTACTTCTGGCCACACGAACCAGCCTACGCGGTTGCCACAGACCGGGATGGCGATCGTTTCGCGATCACAACTGTTCCAACTCGTAGCGGGAATGCGGAAGGCGTTTTTGTACTCGACTTCCTCACCGGTCGTCTGCAGGGAGCCGTCCTGAACTCACGAACGGGCAAATTCACTTATGCCTATTTCCGTAATCTCGCTGCTGACTTTGGCGTCGATCCGACAGCCAAACCACATTATGTGATTGTATCCGGTACTGTCAGTCTGCCCGCACAGGGACGGGCCCAGTTTGCTGAAGGTGGATTGTATGTGGGTGAAATGTCATCCGGGAAGGTAATCTGCTATGCATTCTCTTTCGTGTTTAACAATGCTCCGGCTGCACCACAACAGTTAATTCCAGTCGACCAGTTCCAGTTCCGACAGGCACAATAAGCTGTCAGTGATTTTGTTGAACCAACACAAAACAAAAGCGGGATCCACACCAGGACCCCGCTTTTTTTGTAAGTGAATTCGACAGGCTGTGGTTGTGCAGCTTATTCCCGTTCGCAAACCAGAGCACGCGACTTGCCCTGCAGACGGGCGATGATCAGCACACCGGCTTCATCCCCTTTCAGTGACAGCTTTCGACGGAGTGCCTCGATGCCAACCGGTATCCGCCGACATTTGATTTCGAGCTGACCAAAATTGGCGTTTCGAAAATACTTTCGGATTTCACGGTCATTGGTCGAAAGTTCTTCCAGAATCCGAAATCGTCTGAAAAAAGGTGAATCTACGGCATCAGTCGAAGTCAGGTATTCCTCTTCCGGATCCAGGCGACTCAAGCCTGCCTGCGCAGCGGCGACATCCAGTAATCCAGAACGAACCACTGCCGGATCTGGATCATAGACATAGTTGTCCGCATCAGTAATCTCAACAAAGTCATCCATGGGGTGACCGGCAATACTGTCGATCTGCCCGGCTTTGGAAATTGTAGTTGCCCGATATTCGTGCGCGCCCGCCAGGTCTCCAAACCAGATGGTCGCTTCTTTACACTCCCCGTTCAGGCTGATCAGTTCGGCCTCGGTCCCGGGAAACTTGCCGGCGAAATTACTGGCTGGACTGAGTTTGATGGCACCACCTTGAAACTGTGATATCAATTCCTGCAGCGTCTCCAGCCCAGGCAGATAGTCTTCGATGCGAATGACCTTCCCACCTGAATGAGGACGTCGATCCGGATCGATGTGCAGTCTCCCCTGGCGATCCTGTATTTCTTCCAGACGCTGGTTCAGTAAATTGACGGAACTGGAAACCCCATAAACTTCACTGTTCCAGGCTGCGAACTGGCAGAGAACTGGTGAAATATCAACTCCGGTGACGGCCGCATACTCCCCCAGCGCCACCAGGTCGCCGCCCATTCCACAACAGAAATCATATACCATCCCGGAAAACCGGGTCGCTTTATGTTGTGACACCAGTTCCGGTGTTGCCTGCTCCAGACTTTTGCGATCAAACCACATCTGGTCTGCACGGGAAAACTTGGCTCGCCCCCGCTTGCGTAATTCTGCCAGCGTGAGCGCAGCACGAACAGCATCTTCAGCGTAAGTCTTGCGTAACTGTTTCTGCAGATGAAATTCCGAACCAGAGTGTTCGCGAATGATTTCAAAGATTTCAGGTTGTTGATACAACTGCTTAAAACAATCAAGCTCGGAGGGGAACTCACTGGTCATGGAACCGCTTAACTACTTTCTGTCGCCACGAGAGATTGATTGAGGTGAGAAACCGCCAGGGAAAGCCGATTTGAAATCTGAGCAAGTCGCTCTGTATCAAACTTCATTTCTACAAATCGAACCGAATCATGGACCACTGCCAGGCCGACAGAGTCAGGCAGACAGCCAATGAGCTGTTCGACCGCCAGTGTATAGACTCCCAACTGAAATTCATACTCTGAGATCAGTTCTTCATCTGCCAGTTGAGCCAGGCGTGCACCGGTTTTGTAATCGAGGACAACCCAGCGCTGATCGTCCGTCTGATAAACGGCATCAATCATGCCGGTTACTGTCACAGCAGACTCTTTGTCAGAAGTCGCTGGCAAGCGTAGCAGAAATTCCAGTTCCCGATAATGAACGCGTGCCGCTTTCAACGCACTACAGATCTCCGATTCATACCAGGCAGCAATCTGCTGCTGAATCAACGGTTTCAGTTTATCTCCAGCGACCTGGGGTTGATCGAACAGGACGAGTTCCACAATCCGGTCTGACTGTTCAGGCTTTAGTGGATCCAGCCGTTCTATCACAGAGTGTGTTAATGTCCCCAGTTGGGTCGCCTCATCAGCATTCAACAGATCTGCTGTCGACAGCCTCTGGTATTGTGGTTCAGGCAACTCTTGTATTAAGGCATCAGCCACTTCCAGATGTGAAACGCTGAAATGGGATTGCCTGTTTTTTTGAGGGGCGAAGACGGTAAATGTCTCCGGATAACCTCCTGGAGATCCCTGTTCAAGTGCTGCCCAGAACTGACTGGGTTTCAGCTCTTTAATTTTCTTCGCTGGTTTCGTTGCAGTTTGAGGTCGATTCAGATGCACGCGAATTTCCGGAATCTGATCTTGTTGAACATTTCCCATGGTAAAATGACCCAGATAAGGATCCAAAGTCGGCAACCCCGTTGAAAGATCAAAGTGCCGCGACAGCAGTTTCATCCATGGGGACTGTACCCTGCGATCATAGGGCAATCCGGCAGAGAGGATCAGGTAATCTGCTGCGCGGGTCACTGCAACGTACAACAGTCTGACAGTCTCGTCTTCATCGGCGTTCTGCTCGATCGCACGATGCATTTTAAATGCGAAGTTCTCCGGAGTTACCCCCCGCTCTGCTGGCAAATTCAGGAGTGCCCCCCATTCCGGATGCAGAAATGGATCCTTAGAAGCTCCCTGTGAGCGGCGATCCATGTCGGCAACAATCACGACTGGGAATTCCAGCCCTTTGGACTGATGGATGGTCATCAGACGAATGACGTCGCTGGTTTCAGGTAAAGTCGCCGCCAGCTCTTCCTTACTCTCTTCCAGAATCGAATCCCGAATTCGCTGGACAAAATCCTTCAGAGTAAACAGGCCCGATGCTTCGAAATTGCGAGCCAGCTCAATCAGTTTTCTCAGGTTGGCCAGTTTGCGGTCACCCAGAAATTCATTGAGCAAAGCCGCGTCATAACCGGTTCGCTCCAGAGCCAGATTTAATAACTCAACCAGAGACAATCGGTCTTTTTTTGTCCGCAGCTCTTGAAGTACAGCCTGGGCATAGCGTACCTGGCGTTTCTGCTCGGGACGCACATGATCTGGCGGGGCGACCTGCATTGCTGCCGTCAGGCTTTCTGCGTGGCGTGTGATGGCATAAATCGTATCATCAGACAGACTGAAGAACGGTGAACGCAACAGTCCCAGCAGGCTTAACTCATCATCGCTGCTATCCAGGTACTGACATAGATTACTCAGATCGTAAATTTCCTGTTGTGCGTAAAAAGCACGACCCCCTACGAGATAATAATCCAGATTATGCTCCTGCAATGCTTTTTCATACAGGCTGACACTCGACAGTGAACGAAACAGAATGCAGATATCTCCGGGTTCCACCCGCCTCAATTCGCGTTCGCCGCTCTGCGGATTTTTGGACCAGATGCGGGGAGTCTCATCTTCGAGCAATTGACGAATCCGAGCCGCAATCCAGTCTGCTTCGGTTTCACGGATTGCGTCGGCCAGCTTGATATCCGGGTCATCAGGCGAGGCAAACAGGAATTCAATGCCCGGCGTGGGTGAGTGCTGTTGCTGGTCGAACGGCGTCAACGATTCGTAATAATGTGCCATCGCTGACGCAAACAGACAGTTCGTAAAATTCAGTATCGCGGGTTGGCTTCGAAAATTGGTACTTAACGGAAGCCGCCCCTTTTCTGGAATCTCCTGTCGGAGCTGATGAAATACTTCCGGGTCGGCCCTTCGGAACCGATAAATGGATTGCTTGGCATCCCCCACCAGAAACAGTTTCCCGGTTAAAAGTTCTTTCCCGCACAACGCGCGAACAATTTCACTCTGTACAGGATCGGTATCCTGAAACTCATCTACCATCAGATAATGAATGCCGGCAGCAGCCCTTTGTCGGGCATTTGGATCGCGGCGGAACAGATCCCGAGTCTGCAGCAACAGATCATCAAAGTCCAACAGCCCTTTTTCTGCTTTACTCTCCTGGTAGCATTTCGCGGCATATTCAGACACTCTTAACACCACCAGACTGAATTCTGCCGCCGCGAGGAATCCAGCAGGATCGGGAGACAGTGTTTCATAAACTGGTTTCAATGTTTCACGTAATTCTTTGAATCCGTCACGGATCTGCTCATAAATGCTGACATCATCCCAGTCCTTTTTGGTGCCTCCCCCTTGAATTTTGGCATGATCTATCAGTGTGCCCAGTAATTCACCTCGCATCTGAGGAGCGCCGTCTATCAGCTCAGGAATACGTGATTTGAGCGTCTGAAACCGTTGACGCAGTTTCGGATTGCTCGGTTCATGCGAATTCATCAGCCTTAATAAATGCAGCGTCGCGTCTGACTCAGCAATCTCCGCAAGTTGCATAGGTATATAATTTTGTTCCCAGAAATCGCGCATCCGTCCCGCCAGCTGTTCTGGAGTCAGTTCGCGGAACTCATCAAATTCAAGACGAAACTGCTGGGGAACCAGGGAAATCAACAGTTCATAGGTTTTCTCCAGACCAAAGCGATATACCATCTGGATGCAATCGGCATTTTCCTGTTTCAGCAGTTCATGGACTGCTTCATGCACGACCTTCCGCAAAAATGTGTCACTGGTCCCCTGCTCCAGCAGACCAAAATGCGGATCAAGCCGGGCACTGACGGCATGGCTCCGCAGAATTGAAGTACAAAAAGAATGAATCGTACTGATCCGTGCCGAATCCAGACCGCGAATCACCGCCTGCCAGTGATTCACTTCTTCCGGCGGACAGTTCTTCAACTGATCCAGACAGGTTTCACGAATCCGGTCCCGCATTTCCCGGGCCGCACGTTCCGTAAACGTAATCGCGACGATATGGCTGAGTCGGTCGGGGGGGGCTCCCGGCTCAATCAGTTTTAAAAACCGTTGTGTCAACACAAACGTCTTCCCACAACCCGCACCTGCTGACAGCGCAATGGAGACATCACGCGTATTGATGGCAGCGGCCTGTTGATCGGTATAAGTGGGTTGTTTCGACATGCTCTCTCGTGATCAGTTTTGTGATTGTTCGGTAGCGGAATCGGGGGCGGTATCAGCAAACTGCAACAGATTAATCTGTTTTCCCAGGCTGTCTCGATAGCTCTCCACCTGGGAAGCACGACAGACCGATTGAAACGCCTGGTCGAGATGAGCGATTTTTTCATCCACCTGCACGGGGAAAAAACCACTCCGAATGAACGCTGCCAGATGCGGAACCAGGCCTTCCAGCGTCACTTCCAGAACCTCCAGATCCTCAGGCGAGATGGGTTCGATCATTCTCTTGCGAGCAGAATGCAAAGGCATGACAAAACCAGACTCCTGGATCTTCCAGTACCCCAGATGGAAGGGTTCCGCATCGGCGTCAATCATCCCCAGTCGACGAGCGGCTATCAGATACAAGGCCAGCTGCAGCTTCTTACCAGTTCGGATTTCCGTCGAAGAGGGGACGCTCCGCCCGGTCTTGTAATCAATAATGTTGAAATATTTCTGACCGTTAATGGTCCCCACGTCAATCCGGTCAATCTGCCCTCGAACGCGCGTTTCACGCGTACCGGTTCCCAGCGTCAGATGCTGATACTGTCTTTGTGACGGGTCTGGCTCCCCAGGCACTTTTCCAAAGGGGACCTCCCGGCCGACGATCGCGGGAACCGTATCCCACAGTTCCTCAAACAGTTGACCATAAGTTACTGACTGTTCTGCAAACAGTCCTCCCCAGTCCTTCAGGATCTGTTTCTCAATCGACAGCAATACCTGTTGCAGTTTGGATTCAACATCAGAATCCGAGACTCGTTTTTCCAGTAATTCAAGAAACAGTGGTTCAACCTGATCTGCTTCATACAACTGTGTGTTATCACCTTCTGAACCGAGCTGCTCATACAAGCGGGTCAGAATACTGTGGACGTGAATTCCCCGCTGCAGAAAATTGGTTCTTAATTCAGGTGGCTCAGGTACCTCAATCCCCAGTACATTCTGTACAAAAAACTGAAAGGGACAAGCCAGATACAACTCCAGTTGAGTAGTACTGAATTCGTAGTCCTGCGGGAATCGCTCATGGATGGCCTGTCGAGTCGCAGCGGAGACCATGATCCCTTCATATTCGGTAAAGCCTTCCTGCTCAAACCTGGCTACTGCCATTTCCACAGCTGAAAGTATATTCCGGGCAGTGGCCTGGAACCCCGGTTCTTCCAGAATTTGCAAAAACAGTCCTGGCTGATCCCGTTTCAATTCATCAATTGCCAGAATGCGAAGATCACGTGCCGACATCGCCTGCTCCCGACGAGGCAGTGGATTCAATTCTCCCACCTGTCTAACCGAAAGTGCCCCTGGTTCAAACAGATCCATTAATGCAGTCAGATACGGACTGGCAAATAAGGGCTGTCCTGTAGAGCTGATGGCAGGATAACTCAGAATGAGCCGTTTTGAAAATCGCGTCATCACCTCATAAAACAACAGCATTTCTTCCTGCTGTTGATTAGCGTGACGCTTCAATGAGAGTCCGTACTCATTTAATTCCCCACGGTCTTTTTCACTGTAAAGACAATCCTCCCGATGGCTGCGGGGGAAACTGGCTTCACTGAGCCCTCCTACCAGCAGATAAGGGACACTCAGATTTCTCAATTGAGACGCATCCAGAACCTGAACCCGCCCCGTTTCTTCCGTTTGTAATGCGAGAGTCTGCTGTTCCAGGAGATCCAGCAGTAAACTCCGAAACGTGAGTAAATCCAGGGGAGCGGCTTCCCGCTGATGAAACTGCTCAATCTGGTCTACTTCAGCGACAGCATGAAACAGGAGTTTCTGAAACCGTTCCCAGACCAGTTGATCGCGTTGATCGAGAGCCTCTGTTCCGGGCTCCTCGCTGGACCAGGCTTTGGGCAAGCCAAATTCATTCGCCAGCGAGATCAGTATTTCAATCCACGTCACAAACAGTTCTTTGCCGCGCAATTTTTGAGTTTCACTGGAAAGTCGCTTTGCGAGATGATACGCAGACTCCATTTCCAGCAGTATCGCCTGTCGCTTCGGCTGATCAGGGTAACGGGTACAAAGCTCGTTTGCTTTCCGGTATTCCTTTTCCAGAGCGTTCAAAATATCGGTTTTACCGGAATCGATCTTCAGCTCTCGTAAGATCCGGGAAAGGCAACGCACAGCAGTCCCCGATTTGTATTCGGGCCAGTCTGGTGAAAAATAATTCGAATCCAGAATGGACATCAGACTGTCGAACGACCAGTTATCCAGCTCAATCTGCAGGAAGGTAAATATGGCCCTGATCACGGGAAACCGGGAAAACTCCTGTTCCTGCCCGAGGAAATAAGGAATCCCGGCTGCGGACAGGGTTTCGTGGATCAGGTCGCCGTATTCCAGCGTCGATCGGAATACCAGCGAAATCTCTTCCGGTGGAACTCCCTGCAGCAGTAACTGCTTGATTTCAACTGCCAGTACTTCCAGTTCATTCCGTTGACCGGCGACCGCTAGAACCTTGATTTGTTCTGCAGACGGAGATGGTTTAATCCCTCTAGGATTATCAAATAACGCTTCACAGATCTGAGACCGGGAAGATGCAGGCGCATCACGCTCGCAGGCAACGCAGTGAATCGTTCCCGGCAGTCTGTTTTCAAGAACCTGCCTGGCGACCACAGATTTCGCAAATAAATCCTGGCGTCGTAAATTATTTTCCAGTGGAAGTGAAATCAACAGCCTGCTGGTTCTGGCCGCCAGCAGTTCCAGGATCTCGTACTGTGTATGAGTAAAATCAGCGAAACCATCCAGTACGATCAGATCAAACTGGCCGAAAGGGCCCCACATTCCTTCCTGCAACGCAGTCCGGGCAGACCAGAATCTTCCCTCAGAGTCATAACGTCGCATTTCATGTAATGCGACTTGATATCGATCATAGATTAATGCCAGTTCCTGATCTTTCTGGCGGGAATCTGTTTTTAAACGGCCACATGCCTCGGAAAACTGTTCCGGCCAGATCTCTTCCCGTTTTAATTCAGAAATAAAATGCGAGATCAGATCCAGAAAACCGGTCGTGCCCGCGATGGAACTGAAATACTGAATCTGACCTGCAGCTACCAGGTCGTCCACAATACTCCTGAGCAGGTAGCGTTTGGAGATTTCTGGCAGGGTCTGAACAGGCTGATCGAGCGACTGTAAAATTGTCTCGGCAAAAGCCTCGAAGGTAAATACATGAGGAGCAAAACACACCGGCATTTCCGGGCTGAGTAACTGATCCAGAACCTGCCTGCGTGAACGGACGGTAGGGGAAAGCCAGAGGGTTTTACCGGGAACATGCCGTTTCAGGCCTTCCTGCAACGCACTGCGATATTCATCCAGTAAGCGATCCGTTTTACCGGAACCGGCTATACCTGTCAAAATTTGAACTTCAGGCTGCATGGTAGGTGTTGCCCGGTTTTAAAGCAGAAATATTAATCATCCCCCTGGTGGAAACCCCATTTTTACAATGGTGTCCTCAATTCTCAGATGCATCTGGTCTGAAATGACTAGCAGAGATACAAAAACAGCCCCCGTGCAATGTATCCGGCGGGACCTCAGAATTCAATTTCAGAATGATTTTCAGAAGAAACCGGTTTTAAACTCTCAGTTTAGGGAGCAAATCTTGCCACTGCTTTACAGATCGCCTACACTTATAGAAAAGGAAAGGAAGCTCTCACGAGTTTCGACACCAGACAAAACCTATTCCGACTCTGGAGAACATTCAGTTCCTTCAAGTTTGAATTGTGTTCTGTATATCTCATAAGGAATCGTCCATGCAAAAATTCCGCTTGATCAGTTCGTTCTCTCTCGTCACCCTGATCCTCTTCTCGATCTTTCCGCAATTCAGTTTTGCAGATGAAAAAAGCAGCGAGAAAGAGAAAGATGACGACTATTATCAAATGATGAAACTGTTCGCAGATACCTACGAACAAATTGAACGAAACTACGTAAAAGATATCGACCGTCGTATTCTGGTAGAAGCGGCGATTCGGGGAATGGTGCAGGAACTGGACCAGTACTCGAATTATATCAGTCCCAGAGATCTGTCCCGGTTTAATCAGGTCGTAGAACAGGAATTCGGCGGCATTGGAATTCAGGTTCATATCGACGAAAACAACGGTAGACTGACCGTCATGACTCCCCTGCCTGGGACCCCCGCTTATAAAGCAGGAATTCGTGCCGGCGATGTGATCGACTCAATCGAGGGAAAAACAACCAAAGGTTTTACACTTCCCGAAGCGATCAAAATCCTGAAAGGTCGTGCGGGTGAATCAGTCAGCATGTCTGTGATTCACAAGGGAACCGAAGAGGTGATTCCTTTAACAGTCACACGCGAATTAATCCACGTAGCTACCGTTCTGGGAGACACTTATAAATCTGATGACTCCTGGGATTACATGCTCGACAAGAAAGAAAAAATCGGGTATATCCGACTGACACACTTCAGTCGTCATAGTTCAGAAGAATTACAAGCCGCGATTGAAGACCTGCAGAAGCAGGGAATGAAAGCACTTATCCTGGACTTGAGATTCAACCCCGGTGGTTTGCTTTCTCAAGCAACAGAAATATCGGACATGTTCATCAAATCCGGTAAGATTGTAAGCACACAGGGAAGAAACAGTCGGGACCGTAAATGGGAGGCGACCGCCGAAGGAACTTATGACGGGTTCCCCATGGCGGTGCTCGTCAATCGCTATTCCGCTTCGGCCAGTGAGATCGTTTCAGCCTGCCTGCAGGATCACAAACGGGCGGTCATCGTCGGTGAAAGAACCTGGGGCAAAGGCAGCGTGCAGAATGTGATCGAACTGGAAGAAGGTGACAGTGCCCTCAAGCTGACCACCGCAAGTTATCACCGCCCCAGTGGTAAAAACATCCACCGTTTCCCCGGAGCAAAAGATACTGACGTCTGGGGAGTCACCCCCGACGACAAATACCGTCTGAGGCTCACTGATGAAGAATTAGAGGCATTCGGCGAATACCGCCGTAAACGTGATATTCTGGACCATAACGCCAAACTGGATAACAAATTCAAAGACAAACAGCTTGATCTGGCATTAGACTACATCAAATCTGCTTTGAATGAGGAAACAAAACCAGCGGCCAAGGAAGATGCTCAAAAAGCTGAGAAAAAGGAAGTGGAAAAAGAGAAGAAACCCTCTAAAAAAGCAGCCGCGCTCCCACAACCGGCAAAAGCACCTCTGGTGATTCAAACCACTTAGCGAATGCTTCTGTTGAAGAGATCCTACCAGGTACAGGTCACCATTCGGCCAGACAACCAGATTGCGACTTGAACCACGTTAGCCAGTTATAATACGAAAGCGACTTTCGGGAATCTGTTCGGTCTCGAGGGTCGCTTTTTTATTGGAAATAACGTAAATTCCCCTCTATGAATCAATCTGAAGAATATCTCCTGGCCATCGAATCTTCCTGTGACGAAACCGCCGCTGCGGTGATCACTCGTGATATGCGAATTCTTTCGAATGTCGTCTCTTCTCAGACCCGACTGCATGAAAAATTTGGGGGTGTCGTTCCAGAAATTGCCTCGCGGGCCCACCTGGAACGCATCTTACCAGTCATTGATGATGCACTAAAACAGGCCGAAATCACCCTGGATCAGCTGACTGCTGTAGCAGTGGCAACGGAACCAGGTCTGGTTGGCTCTCTGCTGATCGGTCTGACCGCCGCCAAAACCCTGGCACTCACACTCGAGATCCCTTTGATTGCAGTCAATCACATTGAAGGCCATCTGTTTGCCTGCCAGATGCAGGAAGACCACCCATTGTTCCCCGCGATTGGCCTGGTCGTCAGTGGAGGTCACACGAACCTGTATCACTGTTCGGAAACGCTGCAGTTTGATCTGATCGGCGCAACCATTGATGATGCCGCTGGAGAGGCCTTCGATAAAGTTGCTAAGATTCTTGGTCTGACTTATCCGGGAGGCCCTTCCATTCAAAAAGCCGCGGTTCAGGGAAATCCCAAAGCATTTCCATTCCCTCGAACATTTATCAAAGACCCGGAACTGCGTTTCAGTTTCAGTGGCCTGAAGACAGCGGTATTGTACGAAGCATTGGGAAATCCGGGAGCAAAAAAACAGCCACCGCCTCTCACTGAAGATCGTATAGCTGATCTCGCAGCCAGCTTCCAGGCAACCGTAGTTGATGTTCTGGTTGCAAAATGCCATCAGGCATTAACCCAGTATGATTACTCCACTCTTTGTGTAGGCGGGGGCGTCGCGGCCAATGCCCTGCTGCGAGAGCAGCTGGAGGCAATGACGAAGCAGTCTGGCTTCCATCTGAGCATTGCACCACCTGATTTATGTACCGACAATGCAGCCATGGCTGCGATTGCCTGGCACCATCTGGATCAGGGCCGAATCGCTTCTCTCGATCTGGATGTGAAACCGGGGCTTGTCCGCTGAAATACGGGTACTGGATCAGGGGTTCATAAAACTGAACGTGAAGATTTCAGTCACATTCGTGAACTGAGGCGATAAAGATAATCTGACATACCTTCGGTCCGGCGAAACAACTGCTGCTCCAGTGAGACTGATTCCTTCAGGAATTACTGTTATCACAGGCTGGTTGGCAATTCCGCCGGTATTCTGTACTCCCGTCACGACGGGAGTTTGCCGACCAGTTGAAATTCCGACCTGCCTGGAAACCCGGAAACTGTTAAGTGATTCCCGCGAGCCTTTTGAAAGTTGACCTGCCGGACGTATTCGATTGCGATTCCCCAGGCGACTGGTTTTCTGAGTTTCTTGAGGCTCTGCGGGGATCTGCGATTTCTTGTCACGTCTGCCTTTTTCCAGATTGATTCGAACCAGCTGATCTTCTTTTGACAGAGGAACGATTTTCGTTTCAACAATTGGTTGCTCCGATCCTGCGTAGCGAGTTACTTTCAGCTTCGCTCTCTGTCCCACAATATTCCCGGATACATAGCGGACTCGAACGGTATAGTTTCCCGGGAACCCACTCGCACAAAGATATTCTTCCTTACAGTTTTCCTGCTTCGGACCATACCCGTCATTCAGCAGTACACCACCTCCGGCGGTTAAGGGAGATTCAAAAGAACAAACTGTCCCTTTCGGCTCCTCTACAATCAGATCCAGATCACCATCGCCATTCCAGGTGAGTTCAAGTTTTAAATCACGTTCTAAAGCTGTTTTCCTGGCTGAGCTGACTCGATCTGCCTCTGCTTTTCGCCCCGCCTTATTAAATGACTGTTCCAGATCAGCCAATGCATTTAGTGCTTTTTCATGCCATTGCTGATGATCTTTGATCCAGACGTTCGTCAAGATCCCCGTAGCCGCCCACTCTATGGCTTCTGCATCTTTGAGTTTAATTGCCAGGCGTAAGCCCATGATATAAGGCTCGGGACGGGAGGGCTGAAGTTTTGCCGCCTGCTCATAGAGCTTCAGAGCCTGTTCATCTGCCTCAAACCGGGAAAGATACGCGGCTGAATACACCATGCTGGGTACATCGGTAGCAGAGAAATCGATGCGTGAGAGTAATACGCGCTGAATCTCCTGCTGAGGCCGCCCGACAATTTCCATCGATAAAGCCAGTACGTCATACATCCAAGGCTGCGACTGACCATGAATCAAAGCGGCGTTGATGGCAGCTATGACATGCTCATGTTTGCCAGACTGATGCAGATTGAAAATTAAATCATTTACCAGGTCGGGAGAAGGCTTTCGCTTGGAAAAATATTCATTCCAGAATGCCTGAGGATCTTTGACATTGGCAATTATTGGTGCTTTGAACTCGCTCTTTTTTTCCGGTTCACTATTAACAGAAACGGAGCCTTTCCCCTGGGAACGGCTCCGTGCTGTTAATTTAGATTGTCCAGCGACTACAGGTGGTTTCTGTTTGACACCTACTTGACGGTCACTGGTTTTTTTTTGAGTTGTTCAATCGTGTTGTTATCAAAACGAAAGGGTTTGTCTTCGACCTGAAACTGAGCCTGCGATGCTTTGGTTTCAGTCTCTCCCAGGATGTTATCCAGAATGGCTTTCATCTCTGCATCTTTGATTGACTTCAACTGTGGGGTTTCCGCTTTTTCTTTTGCTTGGGGAATGGGCTGCTGCTTTGTATTTTGCTTGGGCAATCCATTCATCAGCAGCATTTCTGGAGCCACGTTAAATAAACCCTGACCACCACCGCCACCACCGCCGAAGCCACCCTGACCACCGCCACCAAAGCCACCTCCACCGCCGAGGCCACCTTGCTGACCACCCTGCTGGCCGCCAAATCCACCCTGACTTGATCCAACAGAAGACTGCTGTGTGGAGACTGAGATGACCAGGTCGGCAACGGGATAAACCCGTGTACTCAAGATTTCTTCCGCTTTAATACTGGTGGTGATTTTCATCACTTCGTCTTCAACCAGATAGGTCAGACCGATTGGCTTTAAAATAATATTCAACGCACTTTTCAGCTTGATGCCGCTGAGAGCCACATTGACTGGTTCATCAACTGTTAATCCTTCTTCTCCCAGATCGTTCGAATTGATCAGGATTGTAATATTGTGCAATTCAGCAAAGTAAGTCATCACTTCAGACAGAGGGATGTCAGGGAAGTTTGCTTCAGTCTCTTTTTGCAGTTCTTCAAAGATCCGCTGTTCAGCAGGACTGTTACGATGCAGGTCAACGTTAGACCATTTCTTCCGTCGCTCGGTCAACGCGGTCCAGACAGGAGCGGATGGCCAGCGAATGGGAGGCTCATCCGGGAAAGGAACGTGTGAGAGTTCTACCTGATACAAAGTTTCCAGAAAACGGTCTGCACGGAGTGAACGCATCTTGAAGACTTTTGCTAACTGTCCTGCTGCTTCAGAAGTAAACAGAGCTGCGGTCGCAGGCCCATTACCCGGTTCCATATCAACGGCGACACGGGCAACGGCTTCCGCTTCTTCATAGGCATCAAAGTTACCATGCTTACCGTCCTGGATCAGAGATCGCACACGGTCGATCAATTGTTCCAGCTTTTCATCTTCCAGCAGAATCTGATCTACCAGACGTTTCTGTTGTTCCAGCTGAGCCAGTTGCTGTTGTTGACGAATCCGCCGAGTTTCAGCGACTTCCATCTGGCTGCGGACATCCACCATCATGTTACTCAAACGACTTTCGAGTTGCTGACGTAAATCGATATCGATGTCTGAGGTTGATTTCAGGAAGTTCAAAGTCCGTTTCAGAACCCCTAGAGCTCCTTCCGGATTTTCAGCAGATTCCTGCCGGGCTTCTTCAATGGCGTTCTGAACTTCAATCTTCATCTGGGCACCTTTGATTTGACGCAGTTGTTCTACTTTGCTGATGGCGTCATCAATTGGTGGCTGTGGGTCACTTTTAGGAGCAGGTTCAGCTGAAGTATCAGCCGCAGGTTGTTTTATGTCGGCCTGAG
The DNA here is from genome assembly GCF_008298035.1 of Gimesia maris. Taxonomy (NCBI): domain Bacteria; kingdom Pseudomonadati; phylum Planctomycetota; class Planctomycetia; order Planctomycetales; family Planctomycetaceae; genus Gimesia; species Gimesia maris. The sequence goes on along the minus strand of NZ_CP042910.1, from coordinate 2,664,845 downwards.
CCAGCTGTGCTTTTTGGAAGCGATCTGAGAGTTTCAACAGTGAATCTGCACGGGAATTACCGGGATCCAGCTGCTGCAACAGGTTTCCGTATTTGGCAGCTTGTTCAAATTTACCACTGCGAATGGCATTGGTTCCGGCAAATTCCAGCTGAGCCATGTGTTCTTCGTGTCCGGTACGAGCCAGATTCATCATCCGCTGACCGGCAAAAGCGACTCCCAGTTCCTGTCCAGGCTGCTGATTTAACCAGGGAACCGCCAGGAAGCTGTTTACTGGCTGAGCGACAGGTACTTTAAATTTCCAGATGCCGTCCAGATTTCTGTTTTTCAGTTCTACCGTGAAACCGCTTGAGACGTCGCCTTTTCCGAGATAAATAGTCTCCCGGTCAGTCCTGACAGGTAAAGCGCGGTTGGTATTTAATTCTAACTGGTTGTCTGAGATACGAATTGATTCGGGATAAAATACGGGAGCCTGGATCGCTTTGACGAGTTCTTTACCAACAATGGCCGGTAAATCCTGCTTGCCTGTTGCTTCATCAGAAAGAACAACTCCACCAGTGTATACGCCGAGTGTTCCCAATAGCTGCAGGTCTTTTTTAGGGCCGACTGCATAGCTGTGGACGGGAACATGCTGTTGTGCCAGCTTACCGGTTAATGCTGCCATTTCAGGTAGTGAGATCAGTTTGGCAGAGCTCATTCCATCGCCGATATAGACAATTGAACGTGCCCGCTGATTCTGCAGCCCCTGCAGGACTGTTTTCAATGCAGCTGAAAGATTCGTAGCACCGAGAGGGGCTCGAGCAGCCAGCGATTCGACAGCCAGTTGGGCCTGTCGACTTTTAGGAGCAACGAATTCACTAACAAAGGGAGTACATTGAACGTCAACCGCGTAGACGGCAACATTCGAATCATTGGGGAGTTCATTCAACAGGGATTTGAGCACATCCAGAGCCTGAGTCCGATGCTCGCCTACCTGACTGGCGGACGTATCAAACAGAATCGCAATCTGCTCTCCCGCATGAGCTGGTGCCGGCAGGCGATCCGCTTTGATCTGCAGGGCGTAAAAATGTTCGCCTTCACCATTCTGATAGCTGAGGATCTGGCCAATGTTTGAGATTTCTGGAACCTGCTGTTCAGCAAAACTTTGTGGCGAGCACAACATTAATGTTGAGGCAGCCAGAACAAACATTGAAATTCCAAATCTGGATAGCGACATGATTTCTCTCTCCCGAGTAACTTTAGGCAAGAATGCTTGAACTTAAGCCTATATGGTCGATTGCCAAATTGCGCATTCTCCTCAACTGTGCATTGTATATACAGTCTCGGACACCATTGAAGGAAATTCCCCCGATTTTCTCTTAATTCTCCAAATTTGATGCGAGATGGAAAGGGTTTGTCGGCACGGACTGAAGGATCCGCGTAATTTGCAGTCCGATTATGGGGAAAGTAAGGATCAAAGCCCACTTAGCGAAATCAGCGATTTCAACAAAAGAAGCTGATAAAACAGCTTCGATCTACTCAACTGTTCATATCTGGTATCTCAACTCGGTTCTACTTTCATGTTGAAGGGGATCGGATTGTACTGATTCTTCTCAATAAGCAGACGCGTAAAAGTCGATCTTCCATACAGTCTTACCCCCTTGTTTCCATACACGAACCAACCGTTTTCCGATGAACCGGAAGTAAACACGCGAATACGTGTTGCAGTCAGGCTTCACCAAATCCAGACACTGATTCCAGGCATGCTCTCTCGACCATTCATCATACTAACGTGTTTGATCACGTGCATTGCTGTATTGATTGGGTGGGAAGTTCATTCATCAAAATCAGGCCCCTTGCCTGCCGGGTCAGGAAACCGCCGTACTGTAAGACAAGTCAAAGCTAATAAACCTGCCTTTCGCCCCCCTCAGACCGTAAACTGGAATCTTCCCGTCACGGTCACGGGCTTGAAAAATAAACTGAGCTTTCCACTGTCATTTTCTTCCGACGATGAATACGTACTCATTGTCAACAATCTGGATCGCTCCCCCAGACGCACGAAAACAATCAGCCTGACAGTTAACGACACCGTTGAGGAACGGCCTGCCACAGACTGTTATTTCGAAAACATACCAGAATTAGATTCTGTTGCCCAAACCAGTAGTCTGCACCATGTTTCAATACAGCCCCGCTCTCCTGAAACTGGGGCACTGGTGAGTGAATCAGAGCCTGATCAAGCACTTCTTGAACCTGTCAGGTACTTCAATCTGTTTGTAACCGATGGGGATCTCTCCGACAAAAAACAATACACGCGGCTCGAGGCACGATTGATTCGTCAGAGCGCCCGGGTTGCGATTTATCTGGATAAGCAGCAAAAACCTGAAGAACTGGCTGCCGGACTGGTCAGTGATCTGATTGCGCAGCTTGAGAATCAGGTACTGGACAAGATCAACAGAGAGTGTGGGCCCATACGAGATATTGATGGTAACGGGCGTTTCTGTATTCTTCTCACCCCCTGGTTAAGCAGGCTGCAGGGTGGCAAAACAAAGATCAATGGCTTTGTCCGCCCCAGCGACTTCCGAGACAATGTCGCAGAACCGTTCAGCAATCACTGCGATATGCTTTACCTTAATTCCGCATTGAAACCGGGACACCAGCTACTTGATCTCTTAAGTCATGAAGTGACCCATGCAGCTGTATCCAGTATCCGTACTGCTGGTGGCCACTCTCTGCCAGATGAAGAAGACTGGCTGAACGAAGGTATCGCGCACCTGATGGAGCCTGGCTATACGAATCGTGACTACCGTATCAGTGAGTTTTTCCGGTCACCTCAATCATATCCACTGGTCATCTCCGATTATTATCGCGCACAACTCTGGCGCAACCATGGATGCCGGGGAGCCGTGAATCTCTTTCTGAACTGGTGCAATCAGCGACAGTCGAACAGCCGTTTTGCCAGGCGTTTTACTCATCATCGCTTCACAGGCACTGATAAGATTGAGCAGTTAACTGCCACTCCATTTCCAGAACTGTTTCGTCTCTGGTCTCTGGATCTGGCCAGACAATCGCTGATTTATAATACATTTCAGGCTGCCCCGAACAGGCCTGACCCCCTCATCCACTGTGGCAGATTCATACTTGCCGGGCCAGCTTTTAAAGACTGGAATTTGTCAGATCAAAACCATACGAGTTTGAACATTGCTTCGACAGCTTCCGGTTTTCTACGTCTTAAATCAGGCAATCTGCGACCGGAAAAACGGATGATTCACGTGCAGGGATTTCCAGCGATGCAGTTGACGCTGTTGAAAATTCAACAGACGCCTCAGCAGGTTTTCCTGCACGCTGAACACTCATCTTCTGAAAGTCCGGCAGATTCCATTTCCGAATTCAGTGACTTCCACCTGCGTTGCAGTCATCCCATCAATTCAGAAGTCGAATCAATCCACCTGGAATTCAATGGGGCCTATCTTTCTCAAATCGCCCGACAACCGCAAAAACGGGAGATCATAGCGACTGCCGCCCCCCCCATTGAGCAGAGATCCGGACTCCAGGTCGATAAACTGGAGTCCTGCACGAGAGAGGAGAAACGGGTGACAGAGTTCCGTGTATCAGTCCCACGAACCAGTTTCGAGGGAAAAATGGAAATCGAAAGTCTCACCTGGAAAGCCATCCTCATTTCTGAATCTCAACAACGAAGAGTCGCTCAGTTCGAAATGGCATTACCGACACTGTCACCACGCAGACTCGCAAAGTCAGTCCTTGAATCAGCGAAATGAGATCGACTGAAAATTAAAAACTGGTAGCGTCGTCCTGATTTTCTCCCAGATATTTCAATCGAGTCGCAAACATTTTTTTCAGACGGGATACCGGATACATACGCACGATCTTATTTTTGTAGGTAATTCTGCCCTGATCGTCACGTCCCAGTTGTGCTGCAACATCCGGCTTGGCCATTCCTGCATACAGACCGGCGAACGTTTCCGGGTCAACACCATTCCCGGCTTCGAGGTCATCCAGCGCGTTCACACCTCCACATGAGACCGCAAATGCATTCAGTCCCTTAGTAGCAGGACGCATGAAATTTTCCTGTTCGAGCGCTGACTGTGCATCAACCAGTTGCTTCACACCACGTTTGATCTTGTCTTCCGTCTCTTCGGTCGGAGTCCCGGAGGTCTGCTGTGCGTGCAACAGACTGCTTTGAAAACTTTGAGAAGCACCTAAAACATAACCGACTGTAATCAGCAGTAAACCGACAGCGACCTGGCTAACCTTGGACATGAAAGACTCCCTGTGAATGCAACATTTTTGTTTTGTGGTTCTATTCAAGGTCAACAACCGTGAGACGCATCATCGTCTCCGGCCTGCTGGCTTAAAATAATGAAATTGCTTGACGTGCAGTAGCGTTTGAAGATCATTTTTACTAATAATTAACAGCTCAGGTCAATAAGAACCCTGAAAATTAGCGGCTGAAACCGTGATCCTCTGAATTTACCCCGGTAATCAGCCCCCATCAACCACTTCCGGGCTGCCCCCTGAGATAATACTCAGGGCCAGAGATTTACAAAGATGAGCATTGAAGAATTTCAACAGGCACTGTCACAGATCGTTGCCCAGTTCCAGAATGCCAATTATGATGCCAGACATCTGCTTCTGGATCTTTCTGAAAAAATTCAGGAACTCTCGGAACAAATCCCCGAGACCGTGCCCGCACATCTGCGATCCGAGTGGAAATCGATCTGCAATGATGTCGATGCAGTCCAGCCTGCCTTTAAAAGTCATCGTAAAACTTCGATACTTTTTGATCGGCAGGGTATGGGACTTCCGGGTGTTCAGACGGCAAAAGCACTGATCACGCGCATCGTCGCACTGTCAAAACTGATTACTCGACTCACCGAATAGATTCGGATTCGATCCAAATTCAGACGACAATGCGATTCATATGGTGCAACAGCAGCTCTTTCTGATGTGCTATTTCAACCCGATCCTCCGATTTACAGGCTTCTTCCAGATGAGAAGCAAGCTCGGAAAGCTCATCAAATCCATAGCCGGCACCGGCCCCTTTGAGCTGATGCGCCATCGTTTGAAGCGGAGTGATCTGCTCAGTACTCACGGCCTGACTCAAAAGTTGTTTCTTCTCCTCGATCCCATCGACGAACATTTCAATCAGTTCCAGGAAATCTTCATCATCACAATATGCCGATCGGACCGGGGTGTTTGCTAAGGCGTCTAACATATTAAAGGTACTCCTATTGATTCAGGGTCCCAAATTATCATTTTTAAGGGTTTCATTTGCGCTTCGGAACTTTTTACAGGCGGGCGACAGCACCAGTTCCAATTTGCCACGTATACAATTAATAGTTTGGCAGAATGCGCGTGCTGCAAAAAAGGTTCATTTATCCAATTTACAGGTGATGTAAAACGGGCAGGAGAAATGAATGTACTGATTAAGACTGATTTGCCGATACGAGAACTATTCAAACTAACTCTATACACACGATTTACAGAGCACATGGAAATGCACATCGGAACACGCACCAGCCGTCTGATATTGACTCAATACGGGTTCTTCTCTTATACACCACCGGTGATTCCTAACATTCCCCACAGAGGGGTTTGAGTTGATCCCTGAGTCAGGTCATTCCTGAACTGAGACTGATTTACAGCAAATATCAGAATCAGACCTGTTTGAGCTAAATCCTTAAATCCATTCTCTTTAGTTCTAGATTAATATTACCCTGCCATGCGATTGTTACAGCGCTATGTTCTCTTCGAATTATTGCGCGTTTTTACACTTATGATCACAGTGCTGACCGTCCTGCTGGTATTTGTTGGCGCGTTCCAACAGGCAACCAGCCAGGGGCTGGGTGTAATTCTGGTTTTAAAGATCCTGCCATTCATTGTCCCCAGCATGCTCCCCTTCACGATTCCTGCGACTCTGTTGCTGACCGTCTGCGTAGTTTATGGTCGCATTGCCGGAGACCAGGAAATCACGGCCGCTAAAGCGGCGGGAATCAATGTACTCTCTCTCCTCTGGCCTTCTTTTATTCTGGGAGGTTTTTTGAGCCTGGGTTCCCTGATTTTGAGCGACCAGATTATTCCCTGGGCAGAAAAAAATATCGAGAACACCATCGCCTGCGAACTCGAAACCATCTTCCTGGAAAAACTGCGGTCACAAAATCAGATTCATGACCCGACCAGTGGAATCTCCATCACTGTCATGGGTGTACGCAACAAGACTTTACTCGTACCCACGTTTCGGTACTCGCCTCCCAACAAGAAACCCGTCCATCTTCAGGCGGAAGAAGCAACCCTGGAATTTGATCTCACCAATCAGCAGGTCATTCTGCACATTTCCAAGGGGCATATCGACTTCCCGGGAAAACCACGCTTCTTTGTCGAAAAAGATACGTTTCCATTCCCCCTTCCCAGCCAGACCACCATGGCCAAACCGAGACACATGAGTGTGAAATCCATCAAATCCGAACTCGTTGATCTCAGCGAGAAAAAAAATGAGTTCGAGTTCCAGCGCGATATCGAAGTTGCCATGCTCCTGGCTCTGGGAGATTTTGAACACTTTCAATCACCGGAAGTCAACACGGATCTCCCACAGAACCAGTTCCAGGAAAAACGCCAGAACAAACTCAAGACGGCCCTCTCCAGCCGCTTCGCCTTAAGCTGCAGTTGCTTCTTCTTTGTACTGGTAGGCTGCCCTTTTTCCATTGCCCAGGCACGCCGACAGTTTCTGACCAGCTTCTTTCTGGTATTCCTGCCGATTCTGCTCTTTTATTACCCCATCGTTTTGCTGGCAATCAACCTTGCTAAACAGGGAAAAATAGAACCAACCTGGTCGCTCTGGGCAGGCAATGCTGGTCTGCTGATCGTCGCCATTCACATGCTGCGAAAAGTACTGCGAAATTAAGAACCGGTAGAGTCGGTACTTCGCTTCTTTCGATCCCAGTTTGAGAAAAAAGTCGTCAGCCGTCGCGTTTCACCAAAGATATATATCGCAGCCGAGATATGTCCCGCATCCAGCCAGACCAGCTCCGGCTTCTTGCCCATCGACTCCCATAAAGCCACTGCGCTTTTCGGGGGCAGAATCTCATCATGTTTTGCAGCGACCATCAATACATCACGATCCTGCAGCAGTTTGCCATACGTATGCGGATCCACGGGGGACATGATTTCCAGAAATGACTCAAATGTGCCCCCGTTATCCAGCCAATGTTGACGAAACCGTTTTGCATCCTTATGCGGATTTTCCCAGATGCCCAGCGCCAGATTGCCGCCGCCAAGGTAAATGGCCACTTTCCTGAACCGCGGCTCTGCTTCTGCTGACAGCGCCGACATGATGCCTCCCAGGCTGATGCCGGTCACTCCCAGTCGCTCTGCGTCCACTTCCTGACGGCTCGCCAGCCACGCCGCGGCCCGCCGGATATCCAGTACTGCCTGGGTCATCCCCTCCGCCGTATGCTCAGGCACAAACGAGATCATCCGCCGCCGACTCTGGGCTCCTGAACCCCGTCGTGCAGCATAATAAGGCATTTTGATGGTCAGCGCTGCTATCCCCTGCCGCGCCAGTGAATTCGCTGACATCTCAGACAACTCAAATCCGCCCCCCAGAATATGCAGACACACACACGCAGGAAACGGACCCGGACCTTCCGGCTGATAATAATGACCGTGCACCGTATTGTTTTCCTTCACATCCGTTTTCACTGGAGAAGGAAACGTGACATCATACACTTTGACCGGTCCACTCATCCGCTTAAATTCACAGGTAAACGGAAACGAGTGAGGCTCCAGATGAAACCGTGCAGGAACCTGATCCTCCTTCTCAGTTGTCGTGAAATGAACCTCCCCCTGCTCCGGGATGTCTACGAACTGCGAATCCGCGGCTTTCGATTCGGCCCAACTCATTCCTGGCAGACTGACCAGACAGAGCAAAACAGAACAGGTAATCGACAGACGTCGTTCCAATGAGAGGAGATGTACACAATCCATATCAGATAAACTTCCGCTTCACAGTGAGATAAAGAACGGCCACTGGTTTCTTTCAGTGACTCAGTATTTGATTGAACGTATTTTAGGAGAATGACAGCCAGGAATGTAGACTGATTTGAAAGAGAATTCCCTGCCGACCGGAAAACAGGTAAAAACTTTGTCCCGTTTCAAATAACCGGACCGGAATGCCATTGAAGCCGCCTTTTGCTTCCCCGGTAATCTGTTCTCGATCTGCTCTGTGCTGTCGGGTAGCGAATCTAAAGTATTTGCCGCTGTTTCTGTCGTGGCTCTGGAACCGAAAAAGGCAGTAAATACAGGGAGTTGGAGCAATAAATTGTTCTGAGAACAGAATTTCGATAAACAGAGTAAATTGACTCCGGAGGATCTGCTGATAATAATAAGAGAGGAGCAGAACGATTTTCTTACAAATTGATTGATCATTCTGTTCCGAAATGACGTATTAAAAGAAACGTACTACTGAAGACACGGGGGCGATCGGATTCGACTGGTTCACCGTATGTTAAGGTGGCGTGCCGTGGTTGATCAGTTGGCCACGTAAAAAGCTGATCACAATCTAATTGCAAACAAGCAATTTTCAATGGCTGCTTAATAAAAGCAACCCCGGCTTAGGAATCTCTGTCTGAGGAGTCCGACAGCTGGTCACAAAATCAGACTGGTATCAGATCAATGTCCGCTCCGTCTGATACGAGATTCGTGGTGGACTGGTTTCCAACAGGCTCTGTTTATCGTGCCCGAAGAAACGAGACTCAAACGATAAAATATGCACGTAGAGGCTTTAGCTGAGGGTTCACAGGACGCGGGTTCAATTCCCGCCGCCTCCAATTTAAAGGCTGCTTACCATTCCCGGTAAGCGGCCTTTTTTCATGCTCACTTTTCATGCTCACTTTTCATGCTCATTGTTCACTCATCATCTGCCCCCCGTTGATTTGTTCTACTGCAGAATTTCGACTTGACTCCCCCCTGCCCCCAACCAGAATAAGCGTCTAACTGAGTCGCGCGCGTGACCAGTTTACAGTGCACTGAAACACGGGCCACTTGTTCCAGGTCTTCACCGTAAAACAGCCTGTTTTTTCCAGATTTGCACTGCCTGAAACCACACTTGTTCGCAAAGTGCGCCTGCGGGTCGCCACACTTCGCAGCCCTTTGCCACGGCACCGTCCCGGTACCGTCAGACATCGCCCCGTTATCAACCTGTATCGCCACAACATGCCCAAAACCCCCTTGCTCTCCGCGCGCCACTCCCTAAGATGATCCTCGAATAGAAAACGAAACCCGATTACCAAACCCCCGAGCATGACTCCGTCCTTTCGTGTCATTTCGTGTTTTTCGTGGTAGCAAAAAATCCGGAACCAGTTCAACCGGCACCGTGCACTATCCGTGTGTCACAGAAAACTCACAGAGCGACTTTCACAAGCGATAACCAGTCACCGTCCAGCCAGCAGAATTGCAGGGGCTGCCCCATGCGTCAGCCCGCGGCACCAACATCGATTTCACAATCGAAGCCCACCCCGTTCCACAGATTCTACGCGATCTCACTGCAACCAACACAGATGAAAATCCCGCACCACTGAAAACCGATCACAGACAGAAAGCATAATTAGCCGCAGGGCCTTAGCCCCGGTTGTACCCCGATCTACAGAAACCGCCCCGAACCCCGAACAGCTGATATAAAGCGGGTAGCCCCGGATGCAATCCGGGGTTGTTGCAGGCAACAGGAAACCGTCAGCGAAATCGTATAATCAGGTGACACATCACCAACCTGGCAAGGCTCGCCCCCGTTTCGCACCACATGGCAATCTGATCAATCTCTCGGAATCAATTTTTCTACCACGAAAAACACGAAATGACACGAAAGTAAAAGTGGGTAAACCCGGATGCACAACCGGGCCGATCGTAGCGAGCAGGAGGTCGCAGCTGCCGCATTCGGTCCAGAACCAAGCATCCTACTCTTACCCGGCACAGCCGAACGAGTCGGTCCGTGACAAACAATAACGTCTCTTGTATCCGTTCTAAATACTCGTCAGCCGCACCCAATGAACCAGCAAAAACACAAAAGCTGCCCACGTATCAGCTCACAGAGCCAACACCAGTTTCACAATCAACGACCAAACCTGTTCCAGACCAATATGAAACCCAGTGAAAAAGAAGCAAATGAAGATCGCTATTTTTCGAGTGATTTCAAGCATGAATTCGAATCCAATTACAAAAAACATTTTGTCTGCTTGTCAAAAATCCATTTTTACACTTTATTTACTCAGTTTGACTAACATTTCGTATTTTGGATCCAGAACCTGCATGACCGTGTTACGACTGAATCAACGCTTAGAGAAATCATCAACGAGGATCAACTTTTAGGAGGATGAGTTGATTTATCAATTCTACTTCCGAGTTTTTTTAAGCCCAGATATAAGGGCATCGGCAAGTGGTTTGTAAACTTGCGCATGAAGTAAATCACAGTAATTAGCGAATTCCTGTGCTATTCGGTCGAATTCACTCCATTGGTTCCGATTTGCCAGCACTGCGAGTAATACCGGATATCGGACGAGGCGATCGGAAGTAATCCATCTCATTGGATCATCATCGATCAATCCGACGAAGACTGCATTCTCATTTGAATATTGATCCAACCAAGGAAGAACATGAGCTTTGATCGCATTCGCAAAATCAACTATGAACATATCAATGCTCTGATCATCCGTTCTGAATTCGTGAACCACAGGACAATCAACCAGCAAACTGTCGCAGTTGATCGTCACTGTCGCGTGTGTCTTCGCTTCCGTTCTACTCAGGTATGGGTGAAACGGAATATAAGTTTCTTCGATTCGGTCAAGTCTAACTTGACCATGCGCCGCAAGCTTTGCCGTCCCTTGTTGAGATGTTGGTAATACTGCAATTTCAATTGCTTGCCAACCCTCAGCAGTTGATTTCAAAAGCTGCCAACGAGATTTCACGAACTTGAAGCCGTCAAGTTGATCGCTAAGCCCTTTTCCAATTCTTGCGGTTAGTTCATCCATAACATTATTTATTCAGATTTGATGCATTAACTTCAAAAGTACGGATCGAGCCAGTAGGAGTATTCCTTGGGAATCCAGAAGCTCTAGCCCGACGTCCAGTGAACATGGTCTTAGTAAGAGGGTCAGCTATCAGCGCATCTTTAGTAAGTTGTGTTGCATCTCGTGTCGCACCTCCGGACTTAACTTCAATGGCACGAAGTCGACCAGTCTTCTTGCTACGGACCAAAAAGTCAGTAACACGATAAGCCCCCACACCTGGCGTGCTGACTCTAATTTGCTCACCAACTAAATCGAATGTACGACTCTCAAGTAACCTCTGTCGTACGGCTGCTTCGCCAATTTCGCCTTGAATTTTATTAAGCCTGACTTGAGGAACCCCGCCAACCGTATCAGCCTGAGAGACAAGCCGACTGTTTGGCAGCACGTCATACGTTCCGAAGGTGGCGCGGAGCGTATCTGAGAACTCATCAGCGGAACCATTGACGATGCCGATATAGCCCGAATCGTAATAGCCGCGGGGGACGAGGTCACAGGGGCCTGAGTTATGGACCAGCAGGCCAGAATCGGTGACGCTGTAGACGTGTTCGCCGGCGACTTCCAGGTTGTAAACCGGTTCGGGTCCGGCGCGGATTTCGATCGAGGTGATGCGGACTGTTTTGCCGACAGCAGAACGCAGTCGTTCGCCGGGCTGCAACTGGTCGGAATGGATGAATGCCTGGCGGTCTTCGCTCCAGATCGGATGTCCGGCGGTCACGCCGATCGGTTCGGTTTCCCCTTCCACATAGATATTGAGGACGTTATGCGAAACGTTTTTAAATGTGGAGATGACCACCGGACCGTCACCCGGATCGATGGGCGGACAGTCTGATATCGAGAGCACTTCCGACGCCCCCACCACATGCAGTTCCGGCATGTTGAGCATGATAACCGCTCCCGGCTGTGCGCGGTGGCGATAAATCCAGCTTAAGGGCCGCAGCAGTTCGGCTTCAAAGTAAGTGCCATCCTCTTTGTCCATCTGCACCGATACCAGCCGCCAGCCCTCCGGCGTCGGATCGATTGTCGGTTCTGTTTGAATGCGAAGCGGATTCCGACCGACAATCCGCATGCCAGGACGCATCTGTTGAATCGGCGTCGTCACCACCTGCGGCGGTGAGCAGGAAGGACTCATTGCCGCCTGGGCCGAGGGCAGAATCTCGGTATCCGCACCACCAATCAACCCCGCTCCCGCTTTCCAGAAACAGAAACCAGTGAACAGGAAACAACTGAAGATAGCTAGTTTTCGAGTGAGGTCAGACATGAATACGATTAAAATAACATAATAAATTGTCCAGCAGAGTTTAATCTGCAGTTAAGCTGGTATTTAAGTTTTCAGTACGGAACAGCCTGAGATGATCATGATTCAAAAGCCAAAGCAATTAATAATCAGACTCACATTTGCACGAAGGCAAACTGAGAAAAGAAATTCTGAATTTCGTCAATACTTAGGCCAAGTCGTTTAGCAAGAGACTCTGAGTTGTAAGTTATTGCACTGACTTCTTCATCAAGAAACTCAATCGAATCGACGACATCTGCAATTCGAACATGCTTTGGACGACCTTGCATTTCGGCAAAGTGACTATGCAGATTCAGAATAACAACATTTGGCCACTTGGGGAACATGTGAGACTCACAGGATTTACCGAAAAAGTTACAGTCTTCCAAATTAGCATCACTAAAAACGCCCTAAAAAGTACAGCGATTCAAGTTTGCATCCTGCCAAGAGAAACCAATAAGATCACTCTCAGCAATCACTAGAGAACCGACCTACTTTCCACGAATTGACATACTTTTGGCTGGCACGCTACACCTAATTGTGCAATTTTCCAGTACAACGTCACTTCCGATTGCATTGAATGTTTTACTGTCATCAATGACGATTTCTTCGCCCTGTATTACGATGTCTTGCAAGTTCGTGTTCTTCTATCTTGTCAGAATTCTATGTACCGGAACAAGACTTCTGGCATGAATGGTACCTTTAACTGTTTCGGATTCACACTTGGTAATTTAGACACCATTTTCTATTGTCTTGCGAGCGGTTTAGAATTGCTCGTTTTTTTGGGGAGAAGGGAAGAGTTGAGGGCTTCTATGGTTCGTTAGGTAAAGACGGTGTTGATGGATGTTGTGAAGTTCTTTGTTGAAGGAATTCAACAATTTCGGGAGTGCCGTACCGTTTTGCGTAACCAACTACATTGATGACGGGTTCGCCAAATTCTGCGTCCAAACGTGCGCCTTCTTCGACAAACAGTTTGACCACTTCAAGTGATTTACCATAGATTGCACTGAAGATTGGAGTCGCACATTTGCCGAAACCTCGATTGATTTCTGCACTTTGTGCGATGAGCCACTTGCATGAATCCAATCTTCCCTGTCCTGCCGCAATGTCCAATGCAGAGCTCGTACCATCGTCTGTCAACTTATCGACTTCCAATCCAGCTTCAACCAAAACCGCTGCAATATCGGTGTGTCCTCGTTGAGCAGCCCAATGCAGCCAATTCTTTCCAACTTTTGACACTTGCAATATAGAGGGGTCGTTCCGTACCAACTCTTTTACTGCCATTATGTCGCCTTGAACTATGGCTCCATACATTATAGCTTCACTTGTCATTACTTCTCCAGAAGGAATCAGAATTCAAGACGAGACATGCGTCGTCCTGCATCTTGAAGTTGTTCCATAATCAGTTCCCGCCCCTGTTGCCATGTAAGTACAGCGTCAATGTTTGAGCGATGTACACCAAGAAGCTCATTGTAGAGCTTGGTTGCGTTTTCTGTTGTGTGCTGTCCTGCAACATTTGGAGCATAAACGAGGTTACCTGTTGGCCCCGTGCCTCGAAACCAAGGGATATCATAAAACTCAAGTATGTCTTTCCCTTTTTCGACAAATTCAACTTGGCTTCCATGACCTGCTTTCATGTTAATGTGATGCTCGTGGGACCTCGGCATACCAGCGGGCGGAAGAACGCCAGTCTCGCTTATAATGTGCTGCCCCCAATTAGATGGCGCAACTTCGCCTGCTTGAGGGCCGTAACGTCTTGGCAGTCGTGCAACATTCAAATCAGCCTGTGTCAAAACTCGACTTGGATTTCCTAACGCTGGGTGAAAACTTCGGGCATTTAATGTATCAAATTGACTAACAAGATGACTGCTCGATAGGACATCTGTCGTAGAATAGAGCGAGTCTAAATCAACGTTTTGTCCACGGGGGACCAGATAACAAGGACCTGCATTATGGACCAGCAGGCCGGAGCCGGTGACGCTGTAGACGTGTTCGCCAGCAATTTCCAGGTTGTAAACCGGTTCCGGTCCGGCGCGGATTTCGATTGACGTGATGCGGACTGTCTTACCCACCGCAGAACGCAGTCGTTCGCCGGGCTGCAACTGGTCGGAATGGATGAATGCCTGGCGGTCTTCGCTCCAGATCGGATGTCCGGCGGTCACGCCGATCGGTTCGGTTTCCCCTTCCACATAGATATTGAGCACATTGTCCGCGGTGTTTTTGAACGTGGAGATAACAACCGGACCGTCACCCGGATCGATGGGCGGACAGTCTGATATCGAGAGCACTTCCGCCGCCCCCACCACATACATTTCCGGCATGTTGAGCTGGATGACCGCGCCCGGTTTTGCACGGTGCAGCGAAATCCAGCTTAACGGACGCAGCAGTTCGGCTTCAAAATAAGTGCCATCCGGTTTGAGCATCCGCACCGACACCAGCCGCCAGCCTGCCGGCGTCGGATCGATCGTCGCTTCCGTTTCAATGCGAAGCGGATTCCGCCCGACTACCCGCATCCCGGGCCGCATCTCCTGAATCGGCGTCGTCACCACTCGCGGCGGTGAAATGGAAGGGCTCATCGCAGCATGAGCAGAAGGCAGAATCTCGGCATCCACACCACCAGTCAGCCCCATACCCGCTTTCCAGAAACAGAAGTTGGTGAACAGCAGGCAGCTGAAGATCGCTAGTTTTCGAGTGATTTCAGGCATGAATTCGATTCGATATATTTAACATCAAGATAAATTTATTCTTCTGAACTCTACCTTCTGCATCACAAGTATAGAAGACTTTTGGGGTATGTTTTTTGATGCTCAATATTAATATGCATTCATAGTGGGTACACATACTACCAGTCCTCAAAATTCCCAGGCTAAGATTGTGAACTAATAGACTGAATCGATCTATGAACTTTTACCTAGAGCGCGTCACAGATAACCGTAGCGGTAGCCACAGTGTGTATGTAGTTCCTGCTTTCTGTGCTGGTGATCTGATCGGGGCGATCCTGCTCTGATGCGATCAGGACTTTTTTTTGAGAGTGAGCTTTAAACGTGTTAATGCGCGACACAATGTCTGACGACAGAGTGCTGTGCCAAGCTGATCCTTCAATTCCTGCAGAGTGATATCCGGTTTATTTGAGACTGCAGTTTGAATTCGATCTGCCAGTGAATGCCACTGGGGAACTCGTTTACGCCTGGTGGCAGGGCTGGTTTTTCCCTGATCTCGAAACTCTTGTTTGACCCGTCTAACCCACGATTCACTGCATTGAAATTGCAATGCAATCTCCCGGGTTGTTAAACCGGCTGCATACGCTTTCAGAACTTCGAGGCGGCGTTCTTTGGAATAAATCAACATGTGAAATCCTCCATGAAATGAGACTTCACCAGTCTACCAGACTTACCGCATTCGCGCTAGATTAAAATGTGACGCGCTCTAGACCCAATATGTGAATGTATGTAATCAATAAAAAAGTAAAACATCTCATCCCAAATTATTTTCCACGAGAAACTCCCAAATGGCACTGACCACTTTTCCTTGACTCATCGTTCGAGCTTCATCGTCATACTGACTGCGAAAAGTGTATTCATCCCGTTTTGGTGACAGTATCTCAACATAATCATCACGAAAACTAGTCACTTCCATAAAACCTGATTCAATGCCGTTAAGATTTCGTATTTCCTGATCAATCAGTGTGAATCGTACGGGGACACCATTCGAGTTGCCAGCACCTCCTTGTGTACTCGGATTTTCAAATCTGAGCAGGGCCTTCGGTGTTAGCTCTCTTCGCCAATCCAAAGCGGAGTTCGTTTGTCGTCTCATCTGAACAAACAATTCCTGCGGTTCATTTCCAGAAAATTCACAATTATGGATCGGAAGAACAAGATAGAGTTCCTTGCGTTCCTCATCTAATCTTCCCTTAAAGTAGCTGTGGAAATCGGAGGGAACCAATAACAAATGGGTAAAGTTGTATTCGTTTGGAATGCCAATCTGATGTTTCGATAAGACACTTTGGCCTCCTTCTAACTGTTGTACTGCCAGCAAAACGGACTGTGCGAATTGATCATCGTGATAACCATCAGTCACTATAAGCAAATCCCTCTGTGAAAGAGGGTCTGGCATGAAGTAATAAAGAAATTTAAAAGCAGGAACGATATCCTGGAATTTTAAAATATCGCTTGGAATAGACTCGATATCAAAAAAATTTGCTTCGATGTCTGATTGAGAGATCACAAATTTGCTCCTGTCTATCTTTCGTAATTTGAGCCAATATCTTGCCGATAGCGTATACCATTTGCAGACATTCGACCACCATCAGAACTATTAGCACTACGTAAACGGATCGACATGTTCGATGTGTCATTATAAAATTCATTACGGAGGGCTCGTGTAGAGTCATAACCAACAGTATTCCAATGTTCAACAACAGGCGTTATGTGTTCTATCGTGATTCTTGGATCTGATCGTGATATAATCTCACCATCAGCGGTAAGAACTTTCCCCTTGTGTGGACCTGATTGGATTATATTTGCATCTAAAACTTCGTCTAGGAGTCTGTCCGAGAATGAAATCTTCCTTTGCAATTTTTGAGGGAGTGGGCTAAAACGGTTTAGAGTGTGAATGGATTTTCTTTCTCTGGATGCAAAACCAAAGATTTCTTACCCTGCTGTTTGTCATGACATTCCAGACATTTTTGCGCGAGTTCTCGCACCTGGGAAAAGCCCAGCCCCTTAGTCAAGGAAACGCAAACCATCATCGCCGCACCAAATAAGACTTACAAGCTGAGGCAACGATCGCAGTGTGAAATCGTCGGTGTCGATCATAAACTGCGAACGACTAACCTGTAGACCCGTCCTGCCACTCTCATCCTCAACTACCGACTGCGAGAAGTTCCTCACAGATCCGACAGCTCTGAGATCGATTTGACTCCATCCGTGATTTTCTCGCTGCGATACGCGTTTCCTGCAGTTGCCCCGGTATCTCCCGCCCCGTTCCATAGTACATCTCGTCAGGAGTCTGCCCCTGGAACGCGGAATGTGGTAAATGAGTGTTGTATTGCTCGACGTAGAAATCCACCAGGTTTTCGACCGCATGTGCGGAATCCAGCTCGTTCAAATAAAGCCATTGGTGCTTGAGCACGCGCCACCACGATTCGATATTGCCGGTAGATCGAACAAGTTCTTTTAGCCGATGATCATAGCTGCGTTGCTTGCGCGTGTTTTTGTACATAGCCTGATTCTTGTGAATCAGGACAACGGTGGGAAGGTATCATCGACATTTTACGACGTGGGAGGCGAAAACTCGCGCTTAAATGTCGGGAATGTCGTGATAAACTGCACGGCAGCCTGTGGCAGACTCGTCGATCAGATCACCAGCACAGAAAGCAGGAATTAAATTACACATCGTGGCTACCGCTACGAGTATCAGTGATGCGATCTAGAGGATTCTACTTCGCCTCTTTTTTCGGCGGGATGAACGCTTCCGGCTGGTCGATATTCAGATAGTGCCCATGATCGGCGGTGAGAATCACGATGGTCTCATCCCAGTTACTGTTTTTCTCCACCCATTCTGTGATGACTTTAAACGCGTGATCGCCGCTTTTGACCGCACCGATAGAGTTGTCCAGATTGTTATCGTGATTAGACCAGTCGACATCTCCGGATTCCACCAGAAGCCAGAAACCCTGTTTGTTCTGACTGAGTACAGAGAGTGCCGATTCAGTCATATCAGCCAGGGTCGGGTTTTCAGCGATATCTGATTCAGAGTAAACCTCGGCACTGTTTTTTTTCCCCGGAGCAGGCTGGTAATCGCCGTCAGCGGTCTGGAACGGCAGATGAGCCGCGTATTTCTCGACGCCATACACGCCCAGCAGTCGCGTTTTATTTTTGATGGCGGCGGCAGTGGCCTGTTTCAGACCGACTTTCCCTTTAACCTGCGGAGTTCTCAAAGCGACCGTGTATTTTCCACCCTGTTTGACGTCTGCCTTGTTGATGGTTTCTTCCGAAATGTATTTCCAGCCGGGCACGAAGTTCTTGCCATGCGACTTACCGCCGGTCGGTTTTTCCATTGTGCCGAAGCCTCCTCCCAGCACGACATCCAAACCTGACATCGCTTCTTCAGGATGTGAAATAGAAGTCTGTCCCAGCAGGTCCCGGGCCAGATCCTGATAGTCATTGCGGCTGACATTATGTGCGTAAGCGGCGGCAGGTGTGGCATGTGTGATCGGAACGCTGGTGACGACACCAACAGAGTATCCTTTATCCTGTGCCTCGTGTGCAATCGTCGCGACAGGAGCGCCGTTTGGATCCACATTGATCGCGTTGTTGTATGATTTGATACCGGTCGTCATGGAAGAAGCTGTATTAGCAGAATCGGGGTAAGCGTGTTCGCCATATTTATTACTGGAACTGCCAATCAGGTATTTTTTATCTTCGCCTGCTTTCCAGGGTGTGGGCCCTCCTTTTTTCGCATTGTATCCGCCACGCATTTTCCCACCTGGATTTAGTACTTTCTGAGTGTTGACGTCCACATTGGAGCCATCGTTGTGAGGCGCTGTCACCATGAAACCAAACTGGGAAGTTCCATCAGCCGTGTAATCCTGAAAATGCAAACCGGTTCCGCGTCCACTTTTGTATTTGTCAGCCCCATTGTAATACAGGGCCGCGGCTCGGGTCGTATCCCAATCCATGCCATCGAACACAACCAGGATGATATTCTTTTTACCTGCTTTGAGGGCTGCCTTCTGGATATCGTAGAGATTGGTTTGATCCAGATATTTGGCTTTTAGATTCAGCGTATTCTCAGGCAGAAAACCATAAATAGCTTCGAGTTTTTTCTCATCGCGATACGGGCTGTTCTTGCCGATATAAGAATCCAAATTGCAACCGTGAACGCCGTTTTGGGTTCCGAAAGTGTAAACCGGAATCAGTCGCAGAGAATGGCTGGACCACTGGGTATAGTTATTCGGATCAAAGCCCCAGTGTGCGGCCGGGCTCTTTTTATTCTTAATGGCTGTGGTCTGAAGTTCTCGAATATGATCGGCCTGTGGTTTTTTCGCAGCGAGTGGAGAGTTACTGACCAGTAGTATCAGTACCAGCAGTATGGAAGAAACAGCGAGTTTCATGAGGACCTCTATGATTGAAATCGTTATTGGTTTTCTGGTGAGTTTTAGGAAGGTCAATTCAACATTATAGTTTAGGGCTATCAGGGTTTGTAAAGTGTGATACTATGAAGCCTGTATGAGTTTTGAGAATTAGTAGACCCCTTTGCCTTGAGTAGTGTCACTACCAGACATTTCCTAGACGGTTTGAACTTGGAAGCGATCCAAGCTTGAAATGAATTCCTATTTTACATTTTATAGCATGAATTTCTGCCATATATATATATATATCACTACGATTCCCTATTGCACAGATTGTTCCTGTGTCCCACATACCGCAGAACCGTCGTCGTTCTACGTCACACTACATGGAAATATTTGCATTCGAAGAGCTTTATGACGACTGCGAATTAATAATGTCACGACACAGCTTTGTGGTCGAACGGCTATCAGCAGATGGTCGAAATGAGCCCCCCGCCAAAGTTTTCTTTTGTTCGGACCTGTACCTTACAGCTCCAACGATGCACGTTGACATTAGTAAGAAAGCGGTAACGACTGCCGTTAATTGAACAAGTAATACAATTTTTGTCATTTTATTATCTCCAGCGAATCCCAATGGAATGTAAGTCTTTATCAGCAGTATCGCAGCGCAGCGTAAACGCACCCTGAAGGGAAGATAAAATTTTCTTCATCTCAACAAAAACATGAAGTGGTGCGATGGGGAGCAAGAAGAAAATCGTACTTCTCACGAGAGAAGACCCTGAAGCAAAAGGTGGCAGGGGCAAGCCTTACTTCAGGCAACGCGCTCGCTGCCGTGATTTAATTAGATACTGTAAGCTGTGATAAAAAGTCTTCAGCTTGTGGAAAGGATACCCTCAGCGGGTAGTGAAAGTTGAAACCGCGTTTCCATTCCCGGACCATCGACACAAACCAGACGCCCCTCCAGCGCCGTCGCAATGTGCCGGGCCAAAGCCAGTCCCAGCCCCGTACCCGGCGATGCCTGCTGCCGCGCCTGGCGGGTGCGAAAGAATGGTTCAAAAATCGCTTCCCGGTCTTCCGCTGCAATTCCCATTCCCTGGTCTCTGGCTTCCAGAACAATCAAAGCAGCTTCCCGTCGCACCAGAATTTCTACAGCCGTTCCCGACTCACTGTATTTCAACGCATTGGAAATCAGTATCTCCATGATCTGCGCCAACAGTGTCGGTGAGGTTTCACACACCAGACTCGCTGCCGTTTTCAGATGGATATCATTCCACCGCGGTGAGTTCTTCCAGCGTTCCAGATACTCCGGCAACCAGAGGCTGAGATCGGTCCGTTGATAATCGGGAATCGGCTGATCCTCCGCCGGACGTGCCAGGAAGAGTAAAGCTTCCACTGTCTGGCTTAACGAAGTAGTCGCCTGGCTGACCGTCGTCAGTGTCTCCTGGTATTCTTCTGCGCTCCTTGGCCGTCTGAGTGCCACATCAACCTGTCCCTGCATCACAGTTAAGGGAGTTCTCAACTGATGCGCTGTGTTTCCCGCAAATCGCCGTTGATGTTCGTATTCCTGAAACAGCTGATCGAGCAGTTCGTTGAACGTCACACCCAGCTCTTCCAATTCATCCCGGGTAGGCTGCACGTCCAGTCGCGCGCGAGTGTCGTGGACGTCAATTATGCGGACTTCATCTGCCATCTGCCGGATCGGTTTCAGTGCCCGCTCGCAGAACCGGCGTCCCAGCAGCGCCGCAATTAACCAGCAGATTAAGGGGAGCACAATCAACGCCACCGCCAGCCAGAACAGGGCTCGACGCAACGGTTCCAGGTTCCGCGCTACCACAATGGTTAACGCGGCGTGTTCCAAATCCGAACGTTCAGATGCTGGCTTAGGTTCGGGCGCGGCCAGATGATGTCGAACTAATCGCCAGCCCAGTTTTGTGATTTCACTCGCATTCACCAGAGAGCTGACATTCTCTGTTACAGTTTTTCCCGAAGCAGTGTGGTAATTATCCGAGTGCGCGACAACCTGACCCTCTTCGGAGAGAACCAGCCAGAAAATATCATCCGGATCTCCATAGGCATCCTGAATCACAAAATGATCCGTGGATTCGAATTTGACGTCGTCGATCTCCACTTCCGCAGCGGCCACCAGTATATGCAGCAGCGAATCGAGCTGTTCATCGAAGTGATGTTTCAGATATGACCGCGCCACCCCGTATAGCAACAGAGAATTACCGATCAGAATCACCGCGAGTGCAGACAGGAAAAACGCTGAAACACGCGTCGTCAGTTTCATAAGGCTCCCTCATCATCCGAGGTCGTTTCCAGCACATAACCGCGTCCTCTTAATGTCTGAATCACGCGGGGGCCGCAGGCTTCCAGTTTATGACGCAGTTCCTTGACATGTACTTCCAGCGTATTGGAAAGCCCGTCGTACGAATCGTCCCAGACAGTATCGTAGATCCGCGTCCGTGAGAGTACCTTGCCCGGATTCCTCAGAAAAAACAGCAGCAGGGAAAACTCTTTCGCCGTCAGATCTAGCGGCGTTCCGCCGCGCGTGACCCGCTGTGTTTCCAGATCCGCGCGGATGTCGGCATATTCCAGCACCACGCCGCTCGCCTGGCCGGGTCGTCGTAACAGCGCCCGCACCCGGGCCAGCAGTTCATCAAACGCGAATGGCTTGGTCAGGTAATCGTCAGCTCCCGCATCCAGTCCAGTTACTCGTTCGGTAACCGCATCGCGCGCGGTCAAAAACAAAACCGGAGTCGTGCGGTTCTTTTGTCGAAACCGACGGAGTAACTGGATGCCGTCTTCAACCGGTAGCCACCAGTCCAGAATCACCAGGTCCCATGTCTCCGAATTCAACAGCAGCCAGCCGATTCGACCATCTTCCGCGTGTTCGACTCCATATCCCTCTTCTGATAACCCCCGCACCAGAAAATCGGCAATGCGGGCTTCATCTTCCACAACCAAAATCCGACTGCTCATCGTGGATGCTTTCTCAACTTAAAACTGTAGTAATTCGTTCGGTCTTTTCATCTCGCATCAACATTATACGCCACCAAAGTGTATCGCCATAAAAGATGAAGCGGATTTTATCTTCACTTCAGCGTGGCTTTAAATCTACTCTCTATAGTGCTTTGGATTCGAATAACTCCCACCGGCAAATTTCATAGTCTACTGATCAAAGGAAATCTAGATGATCCCTTACCTTCAACGCTTCAGAATAATCAGGCCCGAGTATCACACCTGTCTGACAATTCAAGACGCCATTCCGTATCTGGTGCAGCGAATTGAACAGAAAACAAACAATAAAAAGGGTTTCGTGGAACAGCAGCAAACTAAGTCTTGTGACCGAATCACAGCATCCTCTTCATCGTGACGAGTTCCAGACTCCACTTACCAGATTAATCACTCATTTAATCAATAATATGAATAGCCATCCAGAAAAAGGAAATTTATCATGGTAACTCTTACCAGTTTTATCAATGATCTGATCTCGATCACAAAGCGATCCGATATAAGAGACACTCGAACCCGATTTAAAAAACAGCATAGCGGCTCATCCGCCAATATGCAGGACCTGAATGATACGATCAAGCAATGGTCATCTTGGGGTGCCTCACATGTGGAAATTCATCGCTATGCCTCTACGGCCGAACTGGGAGTAGTGTTGTCTCGTTTCGATAAGCCAAACGGGCAGGGGATTTCCGATGTTGTTCTGCTGCTTGACGAATCCTTGCCACTCCAGTTCGATCAATTACTCCGCCGCGAGAACCTGGGCCGCCGACTGACACTGATCTCTCGCCAAAAATCCACAATCGATGTCTGTAATTCACTGGGAATAACCGACTCCATCTTTCGCATGGATTGGGAAGCGGTCGAGGTCAGTTACTATCTGAAAGATATACTGACCAGTAGCGTGATTCGCCTTAACAGAAGTGAGAAGCTCGCCGTCCTTTTACCGGAAACCGAAGACTTTAACGAACTCAAACGCAACGATGACCGGCTGATGTAATCAGTCGTGTTTCACCGTTCTGACGGATAGTCATCATGGTAAGCCCGCGTGTCAACCTGTTCCAGGCCGGGAATGAGCTTTGGTTCTGATTAATTCTGTGTCAGAAAATAGAGTGATCTTCCCACCCCGTTTCTTGATCCATGTGAAATGTGAGAGGTTTTGTTAGCTTATATTTTGAGAAAGGAGCGGGAAATGAAACGAACACGATACACTGAAGAACAATTCGACTTCACCTTACATCAGATAGAATCAAGGACTCCGGTGGCTGATGTCACCGGGAAGATAAGAATCAATCGGACACAAAGTCGTGTGACTGGTGTCATAGTTGACTTCACATCCAGACATACGATATGTGACATATTATGGCTGTCAAATATTTTTTCCGTTTCCCGGTCTATTTCATATTAGGTGGCAGCTTTGATAAAGCCCGGTAATGCAAGCTGATTTATTTTTCAAACATGAAGTGGATTTTATCTTTGGTTCATCCTGATTTCAGGCACGCTTGATAGTATCTGACTGTAAGAACGGAAATCCTTTTCCAAAATATTTACTGACTAAGGAGTCAATCATGCGTACCGTATTATTATTGGGAAGTCTTGTGAGCGTAGTAGTAACCGTAGCAGAAGCTGATGTCCCGCCGAGCCAGGCCAGTCCGCTTTCACAGGTTTTATCAAAGCTGGAACAACAGGGGCTGACACCTATTGTGGAAGCTGCGTTTGACGACGGTGTCTGGGAAATCGAAACCTTTCGCAAGAACAAGCCGATTGAGGTCCACGTCAACCCGCAGACGCTGGCGATTATTAGCGAGCATCCGGATTTCCATCATCAGAAACTGAGTATCAAAGACCTGGCCGCTTCCCAAATCGCCCGCCAGATAGAGCAGGCGGGTTATCAGCCTATCCTGGAAATGGATTATGAGCATGGTCAATGGGAAGTAGAGACGCTGCATGCCGGTTCTGAGCGGGAGCTGACTATTGAGGCGTCGACGGGGAAAATCCTGTCAGATCGTGCGGACGACTGAAGCCGACAGAATTTACAGCTGGTGATCCTCGCACCCGAATTTCTTGCGCTGTCTTGCATTTGGTTCACTTTTAGCGTGGCGAGTGGCCACATTATTCCATCCGTCGTTTTCGAGATTTCTCTGCTCGTATTGCGGACGCGGCTTGTCGCTTTTGATAGGCTCCTATATTCCCCTGAAACCCCCTCTGCTTTTTGTATGATGTTATTGTAACAATACTCAAAATGAGGAAATTAGTAAGGATTCCCACTTACGGTTTGAATAGTATTGCCGGAAACCTCACATAAAGAATGGTCTATGGGTTTTACCCCGATGCTACGGAACATAACATGATTAAAGCAAATTTATCTGGTTTACTGATAAGGGAAAAAAATGGGTCGATCATCACTGACAAAATTGCTTGTGGTCTTACTGCTGGTATCGAGTGGTCAGACCTACGGACGGGCGGAATCAATAACAGCAAAGGAGTCGCAGACAGCCACCGGTTATGTGTTTTATGATGCGAACAACAATCGCCAGCGGGACGCCGGGGAACAGGGCCTGGCTTGTGTTCGCGTTTCCAATGGTCGCGAGGTTGTCTGCACGGACGAAAATGGTTTGTATCAACTGCCGGTTACGGGTGATACGATTCTGTTTGTGATCAAACCACAGGGATGGCGGACGCCGCTGAGCAAGAATCTGACGCCGGAATTCTATTATATTCACAAGCCGAACGGCTCACCAAAATCAAAGTACGCGGGGGTCAAGCCGACCGGTCCGCTGCCTGCGTCGGTCGATTTTCCGCTGTATCCTCAGAAAGAACCTGCGGAATTCCGGGCGATCTTTTTTGGTGATCCGCAGCCCCGCGATCAAAAGGAAATCGATTATATCGCCCATGATGTCATCGAAGATCTGATTGGAACCGACGCTTCGTTTGGCGTGACTCTGGGCGATATTCTGTTTAACGATCTTTCTCTGTTCCAATCGCAGGCGCGCGGCATCGCGCTGCTGGGCATTCCCTGGTATAACGTGATCGGCAACCATGACATCAACTTTGACGCTCCCAATGACAAACTGAGTGATGAAACGTTTGAACGCGAGTATGGGCCGGCGTATTACTCATTCGATTATGGGACCGTGCATTTTATTACCCTCGATGATGTCGAATGGACAGTTTCAGAAAAAGATAAGAAAGGAAAATATCAAGGCGGGCTTGGTATAGAACAGATGGAATTTATCAGGAACGACCTGAAACAGATTCCCGAAGATCAGCTGGTTGTGCTGATGATGCATATCCCGCTGGTGAACGTCAACGATCGACAGGAGTTGTACCGGTTGATTGAAAAACGTCCGTTTTGCATGTCGATTTCCGGTCACACGCATCATCACGAGCACCGTTTCATCACCAAAGCAGATGGCTGGCGTGGCCCGAAACCGCATCATCACATCATCAACGTAACGGTTTGTGGCAGCTGGTGGTCTGGCACTCCTGACGAACGGGGCATTCCGCATACCGTGATGGCCGACGGGGCGCCGAATGGTTATTCCATCATTCGTTTTGATGGCAAGGAATACAATCTGGACTTTCGGGCGGCAGGCCGCTCTGAGAAGTATCAGATGAATATCATGGTTCCGGAAGAAGTCGCTGCCAACCAGTTGGTCGAGACAGATGTGATTGTCAACGTGTTCAATGGTTCGGAACGTTCCAAAGTTGCAATGCTGATCGGAGCGGTTGGAACCTGGGTTCCGATGGAATTTCGGCCAGGCATTGATCCGGGCTTCAAGAAACTGTCTGAGACTGAGAATAGTGTGAAAGATAAGAAGTACCGTAGTATGCCGAATGCCAAAAAGTCCACACATCTCTGGCATGCGAAACTGCCCGCCGGTTTGAAGCCGGGCACGCATCTGCTGCGAGTTCGCACGGTGGAAATGGATGGCGACAAGCACCAGAGCGGTCGCGTGATTCGCGTTGTTCCCGCCAGACCGGACGAGAAAACTACTGCTACGGGAGTGACTGAAAAGTAATCTCGGCATCTGGTTCAAAATCGAACAGGAAATTCGAGGATGGAGTAGCAGGTAATGAGGGGGCCCGACTGAGCCTTGATTTTGAAAATGGCCTATACCGACACTTGAGGAAGCAGGTGTCACAGGAGGTAAATATATCGCCAAAGTCGATGGTTTCGAGTATGGCCAAGCCATCGAAAATCACGAACCGGAGGCAATTCGATTGTTTCCCATTCAACAATTAGAAGTAGAGCTCCCCGTCCCGTACAAAACCCTCTTCGTAACGACTATTGCGCGGGCTGATTCCGGAAGTCATGAGATCAAAGGAGCTTACAAAAGGGCGAGCCCTCTACGGTGATTTAGAGGTAACTCACCGCTTTCGAATTTTTCTGGAGTAGCTTAATAGCAGCCGCGACACCATTATATAAGGTGAACTGCGTCAACTCTGTGGCCCTGCAGTCGGTGAAGGTTCCGCAAAGCCCTGAAAGAGACTGTCCATCGAATGTGAACTGTGTCTCAGCGGGGTACAAATTAAGTGACATCTCCTTATTTTACAGCATGTTACCACCGAGACTGATTTTACCACGATGATCCAACTTTTTCATCCTCTGCTGACACTGATTGCGACTGCTTCCGACAGCCTGTTGGCCAAATACGTCCTCTATTTGAAAAATGAGAACCGGATTCTGCGGGATCGTATACCAGGTGAAATTCATACAAAGCTTCACGAACGTACGCAGCCTTTCGGCAAAGTGCATCTCGATTATCTTGTTTCGGAATTCGTTGATTATTACAACAAACATCGAGCGCACAGCTCACGAGAATATCTGCCGCCCTGTTGTGCTGAGCCACCGCCGGAATTCGAGACAATCAGGCTCGATGAGATCCACTGCGAGGAACATCTCGGAGGACTGATCAAGTCGTACGAGCGGATTGCGGCGTAGATCACATCGAAAAGCAAGTCATTTCTTCACGCCCAGGGTACGCGCGTTCGCTCCTAAAATATCACAACCAATAGTCATTCACGGCAGATGTGACCCGACCCACGTCAGCTCTTTCACCAGATTTTGTTTTCAATGATCAATTGGCTACGAGACTTAACGGGCGACAGTCTATTTGTACCCGACGAGTCGAGGCAGTTTCTGCGCAGACATTCTCTATGAGGCTCGTCAGTTGTGCTTGTGTTTGTTTCCCGAGTCGGCGCTTGAAGACCTTCCCCTCGTTAAAGAGAAGGAACGCGGGGGGCGCGTCGATTTCATATTTGGCAGCAGTAGCCGGGTTCTCGTCGATGCGCATTCTGAGAATCTTCACGCGTCCCGCAAATTGTTCTGACGCCTCTTCCAGGAGGGGGATCATCTCGATACAGGGGCGGCACCAGGGAGCCCAGAATTCCACCAGCACTGGCTGGTCCGCCTCCAGGACCGACTTTTGAAAATTCGAATCTGTAACCTCAGGCAAACTGGAATGAGATGAATCTGAAGCGGCACTCTGGCAGCCAGGAATCAATGCGCAGATCAGCAGTGCGACAGCGTAAAACAGAACAGGCAACCCGCTTGAATTCGGGCGGGTTACCTGGCTGCTAATCGACTGTGTTTCCGCTTTTGTCTGCTCGCGGATCTTATTTATCCTTACGTGCGGGCGGTTTTTCACCGAACTTGGCCTCGTACTGGGCAATGAATTTTTCTTCCAGTTCGGGATGATGGATGAAGCACTGCGAATCAGGACGTTTATGCTCTTCACACCAGTCTCCCTTCTTCTGGAAATCAGCGGCGAGTTTGGTACTACACTGGGCGCAGATTTCCTCCGGAACGCCATGCTCAGCACACCAGAAACCGTGCAGGTTATGCCCCTCTTCTCCGTGTTCGTGTTCATGATCGTGCCCTTCTTCGCCATGCTCATGATGGTCTTCTTCAGCTTTGGCCACGGGGGCTACGTCATTTCCACTCTCCGCACAGCCCGTGATCACCAGAAGTCCACACACAATCGCAGGGATTGTCAGACACCGGGTCCATGATTGTTTAGTCATTTTTTCTCCTTTTTTGGTACATTGACCAGTCATATTAAACCGAAGCCGTTTCAGGCACATGCCTGGAATCCGGATTGTTCGGTTGTGTTGGTTTAGTGGTATCGTCATCGTCTTCCTCATCGTCGTTGCGACTTGCGGGTAAATTAAAGACCACGTACAGCACACGTAAAACGAGCAGGCTCATGATCGTGGCACTGCAGACGCCACCAATCACGACTGTGGCCAGGGGGCGTTGCACTTCTGCTCCCATACCGGTATTGAAGGCCATTGGAAAGAAGCCGAGGCTGGCCACCAGCGTAGTCATCAGAATCGGACGCAAACGGGTCATAGCTGCCTCTTCGACAGCTTCGTTTAGCGAACTGCCTCTGCGGCGCAATCGACGGATGGTTGAGACCAGAAGCATATCATCCAGTACCGCGACACCGGAGAGGGCGATAAAACCCACGGCCGCTGAAATCGAAAACGGCATTTCCCGTATCCAGAGTGCGAAAATTCCCCCGACCCAGGCGAAAGGGACGCCAGTAAAGACGCGAATTGAATCGATCAGGTTATTATAAGTCATATACAGCAAGCCGAAAATCAGTAGCATCGCGACCGGCACCACAATCATCAGGCGGGCCTGGGCACGCTGCAGGTTCTCGAACTGTCCACCCCATTCGATGTGGTAACGTCCGGCTGGCAGGGTTATCTGCTTGTCGACTTTACGCTGCGCTTCAGCGACAAAGCTCCCCATATCGCGACCCCGGACATTTGCTTCGATGGTAATCCGCCTCTGATACCATTCCCGCTTGATGGTATTCGGGCCTTCCACGATCTCAATGTCAGCGAGTCGCGACAGGGGAATCTGCTCTCCCTGAGGAGTGGCTACCAGGATCGAGCCGATCGCCTCGGGATCCGTGCGTGCCTGCTCGGGTAGCCGGATAATCAGGGGAAATCGCAGCTGTCCTTCATAGACCTCTCCGACATGTTTGCTGCCCAATGATTCCACCAGGTCGAGCACGGTCCGTGCCGGAATGCCGTAACGGGCGATTTCATCCTGGTCGATGTTGATTTCCAGCACCGGCTGACCGGTGACCTGCTCCACTTTCACGTCGGCAGCCCCTTCAATTGATTTGAGCACCTGCTCAATTTCAGAGGCTTTGGAGACCATCAGATCGAGATCGTCTCCGTAGAGAATCGCAGCTACATCTGAGCGGACCCCGGAGATCATTTCATTCATCCGCATTTCGATGGGTTGAGTCATCGCCAGACGCGGGCCAGGCAGATCGCGAAGTTCTTCCTGAATCTGAACTGTCAGTTCTTCCTGCGTGTCAGCACGCGTCCACTCGTTTCGGGGACGCAGAGTGACAAACAGGTCGGTCAGTTCCGTCCCCATGGGGTCCGTGGCAACCTCCGCCATCCCGACGCGACTCCAGACATGCACGATCTCGTCTGGAAACTTCT
Source organism: Gimesia maris (assembly GCF_008298035.1). Classification (NCBI taxonomy): domain Bacteria; kingdom Pseudomonadati; phylum Planctomycetota; class Planctomycetia; order Planctomycetales; family Planctomycetaceae; genus Gimesia; species Gimesia maris. Next base: position 2,634,967 of record NZ_CP042910.1, on the reverse strand, counting down.
CCAGCAGAACTTTCTCCATCTGCGTGTTATAGCGGATTGTTTCTTCCAGATCGGTTCCCGCCAGACGGACCACGTTGATCACGACAGCCCCTTCCGAGAGACGCGGCACAAATTCCGTTCCCAGGTTGGGGGCAATCAGACCAAAGGCCACAAACAGAATTGAGAGCGCAAAACCGATCACTGCTGCTTTGTGGTGCATGGTGAACCGCAGCACCGGCGCATACAGCCATTTTAGTACGCGGATCAGCAGCGGTTCTTTGTCCTTGAGATTTTTCGGGAGGAACAGGCTGGCGAGCACAGGCATCAGTGTCAGTGAGAGCACCATAGAACCAGCAAGGGCCATAATGACTGTCAGTGCCATGGGGCGAAACAGTTTGCCCTCGACGCCTTCCAGTGTCAGGATCGGCAGGTAGACGATCATGATAATCAGCTCGCCGAACATGGTCGGTTTGCGGACTTCGATGGCAGCATCGCGGATGATCTCCAGTCGACTGCGACCGTCGGTGCCGTGTGACAGGCAGCGAACACAGTTTTCAATCATCACCACGGAACTGTCTACCACCAGACCGAAGTCAATCGCCCCCAGGCTGAGCAGGCTCGCTGCGATGCCGAACTTCAACATGCCCGAAAAGGCAAACAGCATCGAAAGAGGAATTGCCAGAGCCACAATCAGACCGGCGCGCAGGTTCCCCAGAAATATAAATAGCACCGCAACCACGAGCAAACCGCCTTCGAACAGGTTCTTCTGCACGGTTTCAATCACGTGGTCCACCAGTTCAGTACGATCATAAACCGTCTGGATTTCCACACCTGCAGGCAGAGTCTCCCGGATTTCCTGCAGTCGAGTTTTCAGAGCATGTGTCACCTCGTGGCTGTTTTCTCCCATCAACATGAAGCCCAGTCCCAGTACGGCTTCTCCGCGACCGTTGGCGGTCACCGTGCCGCGACGTATTTCATGCCCGATCTGCACATCCGCCACATCTTTGATCCGAATTGGAACTCCGTCACGAGACGTGATGACGACATTATCGATCTGTTCCAGATTGACGGTCCGCCCCACTCCATGGACCAGCAGCATCTGGCTACGATCGGTAATCGTTCCACCACCAACATTCTGGTTGTTTTCGCGGAGGGCCTGGGCCACCTGGTCGAATGTCAGTTCGTGTTTAATGATCTGATCTGGATCGAGGCGTACCTGGTACTGCTTCTCATAGCCCCCCCAGCTGTTGATCTCGGCCACTCCCGGCACGGAACGCAATTGAGGTTTGATTACCCAGTCATGAAGCGTTCGCAGTTCGGTCAGCCGTTTGACCCGTTCTTCGTTCGGTAAACGGGAAAAATCGACTCCCTCGTAAGTCAGAACATAGTGAAAGACTTCTCCCAGACCGGTCGAAACCGGTCCCATCTGCGGTCGCTGGATTCCCTCTGGAAGCTGAACCGTACTCAGCCGTTCACTGATCAGCTGCCGCGCAAAATAGATGTCCACTCCGTCTTCAAAAATCACGACCAATTGTGATAAGCCGAATTTCGAAATGGACCGCAAATCCTGTAAACCAGGCAAACCACTGATCGCCTGCTCGACCGGAAAAGTAATCTGTCGTTCAACCTCATCGGGTGAAAGCGCCGGCGCCACCGTATTGATCTGAATCAGTACCGGCGTCGTGTCGGGAAACGCATCGATGTCAAGGTGTCTCAGCGAGATCACCCCAACGCCTGCAAATACCACGGTACACAATATTACCAAGGCACGATGGCGCAGTGAAAAATCAATCAGCCAGTTGAGCATAATTCTTTGATTCCCTTCTATTCAGCGCAACAGCCTTCTCCGAGGCTGTTCTTGAGAAGTTGTGCCCGCAATACGTCGCTCCCCTGAGTCACGACGACTTCTCCTGGAAGCAAACCAGCTATGATTTCCACACGATCATCTTCTACGAACCCCGTACGAACATTTCGTAACTGAAAGACTTTGGGACTCTCGGTGCTGTCGAAGTAATGCTTATTACGAACAAAGACCACCTGGCAGCATCCCTCCCAGTGCACTGCACTCTGGGGAATCACGACCGCCTGTTTTTCCTGTCTCAGAATGATTCGGCCCGCGCCAAAAGTCTCATCACGAAGCTGACCTTCCGCATTATCGATTTCCGCCCTGACCTTTACCATCCGTGTCTGTTTATCAGCGGCAGTGCTGATCCAGCTCAAGTTCCCGGTAACTTCTTTACGGCTTCCATTGGGATGAAATCGGACCTGCTGTCCTACCTGGATCAAAGATGCTTCTTCCAGGGGAACATTGAGTATCAGCCACATCCAGCTGGGGTCTGCCACTTCAAACAAGGTCCGCTCCGGGGTGACGACCTCACTGGAAACGACGTTCCGCTCCGTAATCACTCCGTTCATTGAGCTGCGAACCGGGATCAGGTTGGCTGATGCGGTCTGTGAGCGAAACTGTTCTGCAAGTTCGCTGGGAAAACCCAGGAAACGTAAGCGATCAATCATGGACTGCTTGCTTCGATTCGCAATCGAAGCGATATCGACGGATAGGCCCAGATTTGCGAGTGCCTGTTCGACGCTCAGAACTTCGGCCTCTTCCTTTGCCAGAATGGATTCTGCTTCCAGAATGTCTTTACCTGCGATGGCTCCTTTGAGTCCATTCAGGCGTTCAAAGTTTTTGCGTGCCAGTTTCTCGGCGACAATCGCTTTAACCAGATCAGTTTTGAGAAGTCCTACTTCCGCCGCATCAACGACCGCCAGAATTTCTCCTTCCTGTACCTGGTCTCCCACATTTTTAAATACCCGCCAGGCAGTTCCCGGCACGCGTGAAGAAAGATTTGCCAGACGTGTGGGGTCATAGCGGATTTCTCCTGTTCCCGAGACCCACTCTGTCACAGGGGCCTGATCGACCAGTTCTACATCAACACCAGCCTGCTGAACCGCGTCGTTGGAAGCGAACTGGATTCGCTTCTGATATACCTTGCAGGCAGCGTTATTGTTCGGTCGCTCCCGCAGAGCGAGAGCACGATCGGCCTGCTGCATTGCGGCGGCAGAGATTACCGGGGTTTTCTTCAGTTCAGCAACATCGGGATGGTGCAACGGGCAGTTGTTGACCCCATGCTCGGTGCACCAGCCATAATCGGGTCCGGCAGTAATCAGGTCAGGGTTACAGATCACACACTTGGATTCAGGAACCCCGTGCTCCTCACACCAGTCCTTGACTACAGGCTTCGCCTGCCCCGTGAATTCTGCAAACGTCGGGATTTTCCAATGGTGGGTATGCCCGTAATAACCAATGGCGACTAATACGGACATGACGATGAAGGTGGGTAACCCATCCAGGAACCAGCGGCCAAGCTTCCAGACCAGTCCCTGGGGACGTTGATCAGTTGGGGCTGGAGAGTCGGGAGCAGACGTATCTGGATTAACGGAGGGTCGACCTATGACAGATTGACTCATGAGATGTCCTTTCTTGCTCAATATTTTGAGAAGCAGGAGCCTGGTAAAATGGTTTTAAGCAGTTGGAAACAGACCCGGAAGTCAAGAAATGACCGCAAATTCATCCGGAAGGACGGATAATCTACGATGCTCGTGTCGAACGCTTTAGAGCAGATAGGAGGCTGAAAAATGACAGATTTCCCGCCCGGAAGAGTACGGCGGGAAGTGGCAGCCTCGATGGGGATTGTCCCTCAGACAGACGGACCTGGTTGACATGTGCGCGACGTCGTTGAGGTCGACAAGGAGAAATTCAGCCAGAGAATCAGCCTCGATCAGGCTGGGACAGTCGACCATAGTCGCGATTACAGCCCCCCCACAAAAACAATTTGGCAGTTTGCCATCCTGGGGGCACTGGGGTTGGACTGGTCTCTGTTCCTGATTCTCAGAATGCTGTTTCTGATCTTCACAATCTCTGTGATGGCAACAGGTTGCACTTGCAGATTTCTGAGCGGGTGCCGACTCAGACTGCGCAGCGGCACACGATCCCAGACACGTATCCCTACATGGAAGATAGGGGCATACGATCACCAGGACGGTCATTACGACATTGATCATGTGCTGCATGTACATATTAAACCCTGTTTGCCTAACTTATTCTAAGTATAGATCGGGTTGAACAGGAGATCAATGCCATAACTGATGAATCGCATTGAGGCAAGAATCCCCCCTGTTCCACCGCTCACGTTGAATATTCCTCTGATTTGCGTTTCCAGTTGACTGATCGGAACTTACTCTGTGCCTGAATCTCACCGGAGATTTCAGGAGCTGCTGAACTACAATGATGACTTCGACGAATTCGAGTGGTCCTAGAGTGCTGCGGGAGCAAAGTTACTCAGATTCGCGTTGCTTTGTTTCTGCAACTGCTGCTGGACTGCACGCAATCTACCGCCGCCCCCCGCTTCCTGAATTGCCGTTCCAATGGTTGCCGGGTTCAGGCCTCCGGTCATCTGCAGACCTGATATTTCAACCGACAATCGATGTGCCCGGTTCAATGCATCAATGTACTCCAGGTTTGACTGGAAGTTGTTCTGCTGTGCATTGAGCACGGCCAGAAAACTGAATTCTCCCTTCTCATAACCTTTAATCATCAGTTCCAGTGCTTCCCTGAGATCGGGTAGCACTTCCTTACGCATCTGTTCGGACTGGTTCCGCGCCAGCATGTAATCACGATATGAGGAGATCAACTGATCGCGCAATACCAGACGCACCCGTTCCAGTTCGCGTTCGGATCGGTTTACTTCGGAAGCGGCATTATAGATGCCCCCCTGATTGCGATTGAACAGCGGAAATGGAAGTGCCACCAGGGTATTAAATGTCGCGTAGTCTCCGACCGAATTGTAATCTGTAACAAATTGTAAAGTCACATCGGGAACTGGGGCGGCCTCTGCACTGGCCAGTTGTCCGCGAGCGATGCCGATCTGGCTTTCCGCTGTGAGTAACTGGGGGCTTTCAGACAATAGACGCTGCCATTCCGCTTCCAGATCAAATTGAGGTAAATCATCTTTCGGTTTCATCAGCTGACTGGGTGGTAATTCTGGACAGCCCACAATCACAGCGAGTTTTTGCCAGGCAGTTTCGTAATCTGTATGCGCGTTCGTCAGTGCGGTCCTCACAGTGGCATTTTGCGCTTTGGCCTGCAACATATCTGTCCGCGGAACCTGTTCAGCTTTATAGAGCCTCTCTGCCGCATCCAGGGTCTGCTGCGAGAGTTGGGCAATTTCCTTCACCAACCGTAATTGTTCCTGCGCTCCCAGCACATCGTAGTAACGCAGCCTGACGCCATTAATGACGCGCATCTGCTGGGCATCGAGTTGCAGTTCCGAAGTCTGGATGCCATAGGTTTCAGTTGCTCGGGCCTTGTCCAGTTTCCCTGCAGTAATAAATGTCTGCTGCACGAGGATACCATTCGATTGCGTGTCACCATTACTGCTCGTAGTGGAGTTGACATAACCTACGGTTGGGTTGGGGTAGAGGCCGACCTGCGTCCAGTTCCCCCGCTCTTTCTCGACCTCCGCCCGTTGCAAAGCCAGGGTGGGATTATTAGATAGTGCGATCTGTTCCAGTTCGCCCAAGGTCAACAACTGGCTGGTTGGTGTCAAAGCATTTTCCGAAGGATCTGCTTCTGGTACGTCCGAGCTTCCTACCGGTGGGACAGGTGGTGGTATTTTTCCTTCAAAAGATTCGTGATAAGACGTTAAAGTCAACTTTTTTCTCGATTCGGCAGGTGTCGTCGCTACAGAATTATTGAGATCGATTTCAGATGCAGCCACAGCTACATGTGCAGCCTGTGACTTTCTGTCCTCGCTGTCAACCAACTGCCTGCCTGCCTTTATTGAGCCTGCCTGGTGGGCAGTCATCTGGCCACGATCTGAGGCACAGGAAGTCAAAAGCAGAACGGGAATCAGGATCACTCGAAACGTTCTGACCAAATGCGATCTGAAGGTATTGAAGTTCATTAACTTTTCTGGCAATCCATGCATCACAGTTCTCCTGAGCCTGATATATAAGTTCCTGCACCCGCTTAATCGACGGTCAGGGTTAATAATATTTCATATCCAGTGCTCAAGCCCTCTCCCGAATAGAGAGGACTCAAGACTGGAGACCAAAGAACAATTATTCCTTAAGCCGATCTCAAAAGATCCTGGTCTGAACCTGCCTGGATGCGACCTTCAGAAAGACGTAAGGTCCTGCGGGCACACTCCGCAGCAGACAAATCATGTGTTACCATGATGATCGTGCGACCTTCCTCGTTGAATTGCCGCAGGAAAGTGAGGACCTGATCACGGGTCTCAGGGTCAAGATTCCCAGTCGGTTCATCAGCGAGAATGATCAACGGGTCGTTGGCCAGCATGCGTGCCAGCGCGACACGCTGCTGCTGTCCGATACTGAGTTCACTCGGCTTATGGTGCAGGCGATCCTGCAGTCCAACCTTACCCAGCAATTCTTCTGCCCGCTCTTGTCGCTCTGTTTTAAACTTTTGCGACAACATCATCGGGACCTGGACATTTTCAGTCGCCGTCAGATAAGGAATCAGATTGAATGTCTGGAAGACAAAACCAATTTTATTCTGTCTGACTTCGGCGCGTTGCTCGACAGGCAAATCATAAATTGATACATCGTCGAGCAGAATGCGTCCCTCAGAGGGGGCCGACATTGCCCCCAGCATCGAGAGCAACGTCGTTTTTCCGCTACCGCTGGGGCCAATAATCGCAGCAAACTCGCCCCGTGCGATTTCGATATCGGTCGTGTCCAGCGCAATCACTTCGTCCTGTTGCTTGCAGTATACTTTTTTAACAGATTCTAACTTTAACATTTAGTTATACTTCCTTGAAACAGAGACAGGGATCGAGGCGGGAAGCCTGGCGTGCCGGAAAATAACTGGCAGCCAGAGTGACCAGCACCGCGACCGTAGAGGCAACGATTGCCAGACTCGGGACTGGAAAGACGGCTACACTCGCAAATACAGGTCCCAGAAAAACTGCTATCAGACTTCCCAGAACATAACCGCTGATTCCCCCGGCCAGGCCCAGTAGGGCCGCTTTTGCCAGGAACAACTGTGTGACGAATCTCGGCGTGGCCCCCAGGGCCATCAGCGTGCCGATTTCGCGACGACGTTCTATGACATTCGCAAAACTTGCACTCGCCATACTCGCACCACCGACTGCCACCAGAATTGCCAGGAACAGGTATGATAGATTGGTCATCATCCGGTTAATAGAAACCTGGGTTTCAACAACATTAGCGATCGTCACCACCTTGGTTCCAGGCAGTAATGACTGCAATTCCCCTACTAAACCATTGGCAACATCTTCACAGCAGCCCATGACCTCAATGATATTCACAACCGGTCCCGCTCCCGATAACCGCTGCACGGTGTGCAGATGCGCGAACACCCGACTGTCATCGACGGTCCCCGTCGACGGCAGCACACTGAGTACCTTAAATGTTTCCCCCAGAAGTTGGAGCTGGTCTCCTTCTTTTAGTCCCTGCCTGGCGGCAAAGTCAGAACCAAGCAAAACTTCAGATTGATTCAGATGCTGTAGAGCCCTGCGTTCTGCCAGGGAGTCTGGAGCGTCCAGATTCTCATCGGCTACGTTAATCTTAGCTTTGCAGCCTTCATGCTTCTTGAAAAGCATCCCTCCCCCCGACCAGGCATTCATCTTCTGAATTTCAGATTGTGGCAGGATACCTGTCAGAATCACGTTACGATCATCCAGCATGGTGGGAACACAGAGTTTGGGGGTAATGGCTTCCACTCCGGTCAGTCCCGCCAGTGCCAGTTCAGCCACGTGTTCTTCCGGGATGGTTTCCTTGTGCATGTCTGCAGCATAATAGTCCTGCAATGTGACGCCTTCGGGGAGAATCAGTACGTTCGCTCCCAGTTCGTCAAGCTTACCAGCAACCTCCTGTTCTGAGAAAATTGTGACGTTGCGGATCGCTACCAGCGCTGTCACACTCAAAATGATCGCCAGCAGGCTGGCAATCAATGCCGTGGGACGCTCTTTCATTTCTTTCCAAATGATTGTTCTCATTGTCATGAGAGACCTCCTTAAAGTATGTGATGTGATGGTTTATTTACAGTGTTTGCAGCCGTCAACACCGCAGCTCTTACCTGCCTTTTTCAGCTCGGCAATCAGCTGCTGACTGGTCACACTGCTGTTGTACTTACCGACCATCACTCCAGGAGGTGCCATGAAAACAACGGCAGAGTTTTGTGAGGCGGGTACTCTCAGTTCATTCAGAAAATCACGTTCGGCCGGTTCAGACTGTGAGACGGTGATCACTTCCACCGCGTTCTTGTAACAGGGAATTGATTTGAAATTCTGAACCCCCTTGGGGACGCCAGCCTGACCGGAGGGACTTACACACAACAGCACCATTCTCCGGCTCTGCAGATTCAGCATGCACTGTGATTTGGCGGGGGACACGAATGCCTGCTGAATATAGTCAGCGTTGATCTGTTTCACATAGGAACCGGTGACCGCCCCATTGGGAGCAACTGCCAGCGTGAGCGGCATAGGGGCGCGTGAGACTCCATACTGTTCAATAATCTTGCGTTCCTGGGGATCGCCTGTGTTAACCGCCACAACGGACGCTGTGTTTTTGTCGGACAGATTCTGCTGCAGTGTGCTCCACATGCTTTTGGTGGTTGTATCCTGGTCTTTCCAGAACATGATAAACGTGTATTTATTCTGTTCCGCTGCGGAAGCACGTGATGCTTCCGCCTTGCTCAAAGATGCCCCCCGGGGCGCATTTTGAGCCGGGGAAATGTTCGACAGAGAAACCAGCAGAGTGCCTGCGGCCAGCAGACGGATACCATTGTTTTTAAACAGTCCTACAAGAGTGTGAGTCTTCATATTATAAATTTCCTTACCTGTTTTTGATTATGAATACGATTTTGATCTGCAAAAGAGGTAATGGACTCGACCTGAAATGCGCGCAAAGACAGTGGAGTGCGGCTTAATCTAAACAGATACAGGCGCAGCAGGTATCATTTGAATCAGCATTGAATTCAAAGAGACGGCCAGGCAGATAATAACGCCTTGGACAATCAGTGACCGTCACTGCCAGCAGGCAAGCGAGCCCGAGAGAAATTTATAAGCGCAGCGGGAGTATCACAGCGGCCTGTGAAGTATCATTTGCTACGTTATTCAGATGAGTTACGAAGTGGCAGGACTGATCCAGACTAACGACCAGCGTCACAGGATGAGTGCAACTTTCGAGATGTACCGCTGGTCCGGTAAAGGCGAATACTTCGTCTGAAACATGACACGTGCAGGGACAATCATGTTCGTCATCCTGTGGTAACTGTTGCTGAACTCCCTGTTTTTGTTTCCACTGAGCACAACAGGGACAGCTTGAAGAAACCGCTTTGCAGTCGCCGGAGTCGTGTTGAGATGCTTCTCCGTGTGCGGTCAATCCATGCCCCCAGCAGACCGGGCAAGGTTGCAGCAGCAGAACGATCACGAACAAGCGAAGCAGTTTCATCACAACTCTAAACGTAAAAAGGGATTTCCAGAATTCTACCGGGGCCGTGCCTGTCACTCAGATTTCAAGGGGCACTGGATAAGATTCCCGTCCCACTCGAAAAATCACGGCAAACACTTCTGACATCGACATGCAGAGTTCCGCCACTTGATTCCATCTGGACAGTGATGATGATTCTGTTGATTAGCCTGAGAGCTTTCAACAAAGATTTTGAGGGCTGTGCAGCCAAGGCATCCCCCCCAGACTACCGCGGCAGAATTCAAGGGACCGAATCCTAGAGGATTTACTGCGATCTGCCAAGATCAAAACCAACTGGGAAAATGGTGGCGATCCCTAGCGCTTGAATTTATCGAAAAGCCCCGCCTTATCTTTTACTCTTTGCCAGGTTTCTGATTGCTACACAATTCTCTGCAACTTTATGTTTTAGCTTAGCGAGTAAAAACAGTTACAAACCGCTATCTATACTGCATGTGCAACTGCTTGGCAGCACGTCAGACGTTCCGAAGGTGGCTCGGAGCGTATCTGAGAACTCATCAGCGGAGCCATTGACGATGCCGATATAACCCGAATCGTAATAGCCGCGGGGGACGAGGTCACAGGGGCTTGAGTTATGGACCAGCAGGCCGGAGTCGGTAACGATGTAGACGTGTTCGCCGGTAATTTCCAGGTTGTAAACCGGTTCCGGTCCGGCGCGGATTTCGATCGAGGTGATGCGGACTGTCTTACCCACCGCAGAACGCAAACGTTCGCCGGGCTGTAACTGGTCCGTATGCACAAACGCCTGGCGGTCTTCGCTCCAGATCGGATGTCCGGCGGTCACGCCGATCGGCTCGGTTTCCCCTTCCACATAAAGATTCAGGACGTTGTGCGAAACGTTTTTAAATGTGGAGATGACCACCGGCCCGTCACCCGGATCGATGGGCGGACAGTCCGATATCGAGAGCACTTCCGCCGCCCCCACCACATGCAGTTCCGGCATGTTGAGCATGATAACCGCTCCCGGCTGTGCGCGGTGGCGATAAATCCAGCTTAAGGGCCGCAGCAGTTCGGCTTCAAAATAAGTGCCGTCCGGTTTCCGCATCCGCACCGAGACCAGTCGCCAACCCTCCGGCGTGGGATTAATGGTCGCTTCCGTTTGAATCCGAAGCGGATTCCGCCCCACCACCCGCATGCCAGGCCGCATCTGTTGAATTGGTGTTGTCACCACCCGCGGCGGCGAGAAAGACGGACTCATTGCCGCCTGGGCCGAGGGCAGCATCGCCGCATCGGCCCCTCCGACCAATCCCGGATCCGCTTTCCAGAAACAGAAACTGGTAAAGAGCAGGCAACTGAAGATGGCTAGTTTTCGAGTAATTTCAGACATCAACACGATTCTTTTAATTCATGAAGAGTTTTAGTTCTGCGAATTTGACATACCCCCATCTCTACATCATGGAACTTTTCCTCATTTATTCGAGCTGACAGGCCAAGATCAGAAACAAGCATTCCTAAGGTATGAAATCATGGCTAGGGTCTGTGAGTTTGGGTATTGTTGTATTCGATTAATTCAGAGCCATAGTATCGCCTTTCATTTTAGTAGGAAGGGAAGAGTTGGGGAGTCCTACATTGTACTGAGTTAAGAAGGTGAGGAGGGAGGTGGTTAGGATGGGTTCGCTGTCGGACTAGAATTCAAGTCGGTCGTTCGCCAGCCTAATGACGAACTCTTCAAAGCTATTTGCCATGACTTTGCCGTCAACGCCAGGTCCAAATGCCACAATCGAGCAAGCTGTCTCATCTGACCGTTGAGCTGAATCGATGTAGAACGTTGTCCCACATCCGTCGTCCGAAATTGGCACTAGAGTTGGTGGAAGATGCCCTTGGTTTACCCTCCCCAATTGCACACTCGTTTTCACAACATGCCGCCACATCGGTGGAGCACTATCGTCAGATGAATCGAACAGTCCAGCGATTTCAAACCCAACTCCCATAGTAGCACCATATTGCTTCAAAAAGTGCCTATAGGACGCCGGGAAACGCACGGACAACTGCTCTTCTGCCTCAGTTATCATTTCGTCAGTTGCGGGGCCAGCATTCGTCCCCTTTTTGAGAATCGATTCGTATTCGTTTGTGATTGTCATTGTCCTTACCCCCCTAGCTCCCTCAATAATTCTGGTGAAACGAGCCCAGCATCAATCATGTCTTCGAGTCGCTGCTGCCAGTACGTGATCGAAAGTCTCGATTGCCGCACTGGACCACCTGGTCCAGAAATGTGCAACACGCCACCAGTTGTGGGATTGTAAGCATTGTGACTCGAAATAATTTCGATCATCATGCCATCTTGTCTGCCAACGTGGTGCAAGTTCAATTTTTCCCACTCTCCCGCAGCATTCCTAGCAAATGGCGTGTTACCACCTTGCATTAGCCTCAAGTTTTCAATGCTTGTATCAATATCGTTTCGCTGAATCACGATATTCCCTCTGTGTCGAGTCGCTCCCGTGAATACTGAGTCGTCCCCAAAGGTTCGTTGGACGTTTCGAAGGAAGCTCGCTTCTTCCGCCGTTTGGGCAACTACATTCCCAACCCTTGGGGCATTTAAGTCAATGTAGCTACCATCAGGTAACCCAATTTTTGTGACTAGATTACAGTCACTTACATTGTGCACCAGCAGGCCGGAATTGGTAACGCTGTAGACGTGTTCGCCGGCGACTTCCAGGTTGTAAACCGGTTCGGGTCCGGCGCGGATTTCGATCGAGGTGATGCGGACTGTTTTGCCGACAGCAGAACGCAGGCGTTCGCCTGGTTGCAGTTGGTCGGAATGGATGAATGCCTGGCGGTCTTCGCTCCAGATCGGATGTCCGGCGGTCACGCCGATCGGCTCGGTTTCCCCTTCCACATAGATATTCAGGACGTTGTGCGAAACGTTTTTAAATGTGGAGATGACCACCGGACCGTCACCCGGATCGATGGGCGGACAGTCCGATATCGAGAGCACTTCCGCCGCCCCCACCACATACATTTCCGGCATGTTGAGCTGGATGACTGCCCGCGGCGGCGTGACAGCCGGGCTCAAAACCGCCTGCGCTGAAGGCAGCATCGCCGCATCGGCCCCTCCGACCAATCCCGGATCCGCTTTCCAGAAACAGAACCCGGTGAAAAGGAAACAACTGAAGATTAGTAGTTTGCGGGTGAAGTTAGAAATGAAAACGATTCTTTATTATTAGGAGATTTTATCCTGCTGGATGTTGTCTTATTTGAAAATAAATTGTCTATTTGCAGTTCCATAAGTGCTTGGTTAGTCTTAGAGAATTAAAAGCGATATTTGCCACAATATCAGCCTATCAATGGAAAATACTTTACCAGTAATCCTTGCGAATTATCACAAACAAATATTTATGTTCCTGACACTTTTTACTCTCCTACTTTCGTTCGTGTAGAATTTCACACGTTCTAGAATTGCGTTGGTATCTTCAACGTTACATGGTGCCCATGATGGTCGAAATTTTCATGACTTTGTCTCACATTCTGAGTAATCATCGCATAAATGGCAAATTTCAACTCCGATCTGATGAAGGCCACAAACTCCTCGCTGCCCTCTGCCCATGTCACGGGCCATGCCAGACATCTGAAAGTGCTGACATGTCAAACAGGCTTTGAGTGTCACATCGTCATGAAGTATCTGCCGACCAAGTGTGCGAATAAACTTACCGACCTTGGTTGCCAAATCGTAATCACTTTCAATGCAATGTGTCTTCCCGTTAACTTCCCATTCCAACGTCTCACCAACTAACCGCCAGCGGGCAGCATAAGACTTATTATTGCCATGAATCGAAAGGGGATGGAATTCAGTCATCAACGTGGTCCTATTGGTGAAACAAACTCGCTTGGCCGAATGTAGTTCGGAACTAAGAATTCCAATTCAGGAATTAAACTACCATCGGGACCTGCAGGTACGTGCAAATTGTTAAAGCGATTAGGCTTTGCACGACTGATCGGAATTCTAAATTCATTAATGACGCCATCCGGCCCCGCAAAGAACTCTGCAACTCGTCGATCCGTTGTCACCGAGATGAATGGGCTTGCAGGGCTTCTACTGTCTGCAGCATGAGCACGAAACAAGTCGTCCAGATCCCCTTCATCAATCAATCGTTGCGAACCAGCATAGCCTTGCTCACGGGCAGCATGCGATTTGATAACCCTAGTGCCTGGTCTACCTCCTCGAAATACAGTTATGAAATCACAGTTACTTACATTATGGACCAGGAGTCCGGAGTCGGTGACGCTGTAGACATGTTCGCCGACGACTTCCAGGTTGTAAACTGGTTCGGGTCCGGCGCGGATTTCGATCGAGGTGATGCGGACTGTCTTACCCACCGCCGAACGCAAATGTTCGCCGGGTTGTAACTGGTCCGTATGCACAAACGCCTGGCGGTCTTCGCTCCAGATCGGATGTCCGGCGGTCACGCCGATCGGTTCGGTTTCCCCTTCCACATAGATATTGAGGACGTTATGCGAAACGTTTTTAAATGTGGAGATGACCACCGGACCGTCACCCGGATCGATGGGCGGACAGTCCGATATCGAGAGCACTTCCGCCGTCCCCACCACATACATTTCCGGCATGTTGAGCTGAATGACCGCCCCTGGCTGCGCGTGGTGTCGATAAATCCAGCTTAAGGGACGCAGCAGTTCTGCTTCGAAGTAAGTCCCATCCTCTTTCAGCATCCGCACCGAGACCAGTCGCCAACCCTCCGGCGTGGGATTAATGGCCGCTTCCGTTTGAATCCGAAGCGGATTCCGCCCCACCACCCGCATTCCAGGCCGCATCTGTTGAATTGGTATAGTGACTGCCCGCTTGGATGTAGCTGCCGGACTCAAACTCGCCTGCGCAGAAGGCAGCATCGACGCATCGGCACCGCCAATCAGCCCCGTTCCCGCCTTCCAGAAACAAAAACTTGTTAATAGCAGGCAGCCAAAGATCGCTATTTTTCGAATGATGTCAGTCATGAGTTCGATTCAAATAACAAAACATTTTGTCAAGTTAAGTATAATTTGCATTTTACCTGTATTGATTTTTTTTTACACCAAGTGTGGCAGTATTTCAACTGTGAAATACTGTGCAACCGGCCAAGATGCAACCGTTCAAACCGGCACAGCCTGCGAAGATCGTGATGCAGAAGCCGAAGAATGGACTTAATTCAATCACGAGTTGATGTGAATGAGATAGGTGGAGCATCTGCAAAGTCAAATGGAAAAATGGAACATCGTACATTACCCCGAATCATTGCGATCAAAAAGTTGACACATCCAGACGGATACCTGTTGTCACCACGAGCATTAACTTTGCCATCATGCGAGTGGCGAAGATAATGGTACTCTATTGCCCTGGGGGGGCTACGAGTTTCGTTTGTCCATCTTGATAAATATCGGAATGTGGCAGATCCGAACCGTACTCTTTCCAATCAAACGAAAGCTCCGAGTATCCATCGATTACGAGTTCATCACCGTTGTCTTTGACAGAAACATCTCCGTTAAACGTTAGCGTCAACTGATCGTCCAATACGATCCGAAGCAAGCCCGAACTTTGAGACACATCGGTAAGACGATGGATGTTGTCAAACGGCCTCCCGAACCAACCGTCTGGAAGCACCAACCCGCCACCCCAAGTTCGGGTAAACCAATTCTGAATTAGTGTAGTTGTGCTGCTCATCGCATAACCCAATCTGGATTGACACGTGGAATGTACACTTGATTTCCGCCGCCAATAATTGTCTCAAACGGCTTAGCCTTGCCAACTTGTGGTGCAGCGAACCCCTCAAAGACTGTTGTTCCCCTCGGAACTTGAATCGTCGTGACGTTTCGAGCCGTGTTGCCCCATTCAGAAAGCAAGGCTGAATCCAAGCGGGATTGGAGGGGTCCCGTTGGTTTGGTTCTTGTCCAATAAGGGCCAAGTTTACCCGCCTTCCCGCCGTAAACACGGTAGAGCGTGACCGGCTCGGATAGTTTGGTTTCAACGTATGAGCCACCACGAAAAGTCTTTGTGACATCCTCGCCTAACGGTCCAGCACCATGAGCGGGACCCCATTGTTTACTCCTTGGGGCATTTATTGTATCAAACTGACTAACAAGGTGATTGCTCGAATAAACGTCGATTGTGGTGGAAAGATCTTCGCAGCCGATATTATGCACCAGCAGGCCGGAATTGGTTACGCTGTAAACGTGTTCGCCGACGACTTCCAGGTTGTAAACTGGTTCCGGTCCGGCGCGGATTTCGATTGAAGTGATTCGGACTGCCTTACCCACCGCAGAACGCAGGCGTTCTCCGGGCTGCAGCTGGTCGGAATGGATGAACGCCTGGCGATCTTCACTCCAGATCGGATGACCGGCAGTCACGCCGATCGGTTCGGTTTCTCCTTCCACATAAATGTTGAGGATATTGTCCGCGGTGTTCTTGAACGTGGAGATGACCACCGGCCCGTCACCCGGATCAATGGGCGGACAGGCAGAGATCGAAAGCACTTCCGCTGCTCCCACCACATGCAGTTCCGGCATGTTGAGCATGATGACCGCGCCCGGCTGCGCCTGATGCAGTCGAAGCCAGCTTAAGGGACGCAGCAGTTCGGCTTCAAAGTAAGTGCCGTCTTCTTTGCGCATCCGCACCGAAACCAGCCGCCACCCTTCCGGCGTCGGATCGATCGTCGCTTCCGTTTGAAGGCGAAGTGGATTCCGCCCGACCACCCGCATGCCAGGCCGCATCTGTTGAATCGGCGTCGTCACCACACGCGACGGTGAGAGAGACGGACTCATTGCTGCCTGGGCGGAAGGCAGCATCGACGCATCGGCTCCGCCAACCAATCCCGGAGCCGCTTTCCAGAAACAGAAGCTGGTGAAGAGGAAACAGCTGAAAATCGCTAGTTTTCGGATGATGTCAGACATGACACAATTCTTTGTGTTATGAGGAGTTTAGTCCTGCCGTTTTTTTGCCTGTTCAATCAACTTTTGGCTGAAAAAAGGATATTTTGAATATGCAGTCCGAATAAATGGCTGCTTCAATATGTCACTTTATACTTATTGATAATTCTAAAATGAGAATAGTCAATGTTTTAAAAGTTTTGAAATTGCGAGTTGCTTTACCTCGTCTCTAGTATCATGATTAGCGATGAATTCAATTTTATTTCTTGATTCTTCTGTATCTATTCCTGATAACGCCCACACACATTTAACTGCTAAGGCAGTACTATCGTCATAGAATAAGTAGTCATAACGTGTATTTACTGCTGTAAACAAAGCATCCACACTCTCTGGTGATTTTAGAGTTTGTAATATACTTGCTACATCTTCGTGGCTTCTGTGCCATCCTTGATTCAGAAGCAAACATAACAACTTTATATGTTGTGAAGTAAATAGAGAAAACTTAAATCCGAGAAAAAACAAATCTTCGACAACGTCTGAATCATGATTCATCAATGCTGCTTCAAGCTCATTGGTTAAATATTTAGAATCTATCTTCGAAGGGAAACGTGCAAAAAATTCATCAGAAGTCAATACTCCACTACGTAAGTCTACTATCAGCTCAGTTTCTATCGACTTCATTATGGACCTCTAATAACATCATGTTTTATTATGTTATTGTTGAAAATTTCTAAAGCCTTTCCCTGCCCTAGCCCTATATTAACCTGCCCACCTTCTCCCTTAAAAAATGCATTCTTAGCAGCCCAACCAGAAGATACCTCTTCGAGATAGTCTAAACCAGCATCTCGGACAGCACGCGATGAATCTCGAACACCGATATTTTTTAGAGAATCTGTAGTGCCTGAAACCACCTTGAATTCTAATAATACACCATCATATGCTTCGGAAAATGATTTTGTTGGAGATGTAAATGTCTCTGAAGTTGCTGGAATTTTACCAGTCTGTAAAAACTCATCATAATGCTCTTTACTCAATGTTCGATAAAATATTTCTAGGTCGCAATCACTCGTATTGTGAACGAGCAGGCCGGAACTGGTGACGCTGTATACGTGTTCGCCGGCGACTTCCAGGTTATAGACCGGTTCCGGTCCGGCGCGGATTTCAATCGAGGTGATACGGACTGTTTTACCAAGCGCCGAACGCAGGCGTTCTCCGGGCTGCAGCTGGTCGGAATGGATGAATGCCTGGCGGTCTTCGCTCCAGATCGGATGACCGGCGGTTACGCCGATCGGTTCGGCTTCCCTTTCCACATAGATGTTGAGCACATTGCTCGAGGTGTTCCTGAACGTAGAAATCACCACCGGTCCATCACCCGGATCGATGGGGGGACAGGCGGAGATCGACAGCACTTCCGCCGCTCCGACCACATGCAGCTCCGGCATGGTGAGCTGGATGACCGCGCCCGGTTTTGCACGGTGCCGCGAAATCCAGCTTAACGGGCGCAGCAGTTCGGCTTCAAAGTAAGTGCCATCCTCTTTGTCCATCTGCACCGATACCAGCCGCCAGCCTGCCGGCGTCGGATCGATTGTCGATTCTGTTTGAATGCGAAGCGGATTCCGACCGACAATCCGCATCCCCGGTCGCATCTGCTGAATCGGCGTTGTCACCACCCGCGGCGGCGAGAAAGACGGACTCATTGCCGCCTGCGCCGAGGGCAGAATCTCAGTATCCGCACCACCAATCAGACCCATTCCCGCTTTCCAGAAACAGAAACCAGTGAACAGGAAACAACTGAAGATAGCTAGTTTTCGAGTGAGGTCAGACATGAATACGATTAAAATAACATAATAAATTGTCCAGCAGAGTTTAATCTGCAGTTAAGCTGGTATTTAAGTTTTCAGTACGGAACAGCCTGAGATGATCATGATTCAAAAGCCAAAGCAATTAATAATCAGACTCACATTTGCACGAAGGCAAACTGAGAAAAGAAATTCTGAATTTCGTCAATACTTAGGCCAAGTCGTTTAGCAAGAGACTCTGAGTTGTAAGTTATTGCACTGACTTCTTCATCAAGAAACTCAATCGAATCGACGACATCTGCAATTCGAACATGCTTTGGACGACCTTGCATTTCGGCAAAGTGACTATGCAGATTCAGAACAACAACATTTGGCCACTTGGGGAACATGTGAGACTCACAGGATTTACCGAAAAAGTTACAGTCTTCCAAATTAGCATCACTAAAAACGCCCTAAAAAGTACAGCGATTCAAGTTTGCATCCTGCCAAGAGAAACCAATAAGATCACTCTCAGCAATCACTAGAGAACCGACCTACTTTCCACGAATTGACATACTTTTGGCTGGCACGCTACACCTAATAGTGCAATTTTCCAGTACAACGTCACTTCCGATTGCATTGAATGTTTTGCTGTCATCAATGACGATTTCTTCGCCCTGTATTACGATGTCTTGCAAGTTCGTGTTCTTCTATCTTGTCAGAATTCTATGTACCGGAACAAGACTTCTGGTATTCGAATGGCGTGCCTATGAATGTAGCTGCCTGAACCAAGCAAGGCATCATAATGTAAATCCATCATTTGAGTTCATGCAATTATTTCTTTGTATACTTGTCAAGCAATTTCAGCAATGCGCCACTGTCAGGACTTGCCACGACGTTGATGTAGTTTCGCACAGTTCCTCCACCTCGGTCGTGATCAGGGTCGGCTCCCGCAGCCAACAACATCTCGACAACTTCCAGGTCACATTTCTGTACAAGTAGACACTGATGGAGCGGACTGATACCTTCGTCGTTCACTGGATCAACATCTGCCCCCGCATCGATTAACATTTTGACGACTTGACGGTTCTTGGTGCGCACTGCGTAATGCAACGGAGTCCACAAGCACCTGTCCCGCGCATTGACATCAACACCAATGTCGATCAGATGCCGGATTACATCGGGATCAGGAGGAATTGTAATGGATACCAATGCCATGTGTAAAAAATTCCATTCGTCACCCTGAACTCTAGTGTCCACACTTAGACCAGCACTAACTAAGGTGTCAATTTTCGTACAATCACCATCGTAGATTGCGTCATACATTTCATCTATTTTAGAGTTCGCCATTGATTTCACCGATTAATTCCAAAGTAATTCCTCATATCTCTAAGTATCGAGCCAAGTTGATCCTTCCCCGGCAATTCGTCTGCATGGCTAAGGTTTCGTGCCTTTTCTTCGATCTTGAAAAACTGAGGACGAGCATTCACGTAATCATTTAGCTGGCTTTGTGAAAGCTCTAACTCCTCAGCAGCGGCTATGATTCTTCGATTTTCATGACCTTGAATATGTCCGTAGTGCCACTCAGTAATCACCTCGCCTTTTGAGTTGATAAACTGACCAGCCGCATTCTTTTGAGCCCCCCTCAATGGCTGCTCTCGTACCTGCTCGCAACGACGGCCTCTGCAAGCCTCCTCCCAGAGTTCCTCCCTCAAGAGCAAACGTGCCATCAGCTTTTCGCAAACGCCCCCCCGGGTCTCTAAACAATCCTGGGGCATTTATTGTATCAAATTGACTAACAAGCCGACTGTTTGGCAGCACGTCATACGTTCCGAAGGTGGCGCGGAGCGTATCTGAGAAGTCATCAGCGGAGCCATTGACGATGCCGATATAACCCGAATCGTAATACCCGCGAGGGACGAGGTCACAGGGGCCTGAGTTATGGACCAGCAGGCCGGAGTCGGTGACGCTATAGACGTGTTCGCCGGCAATTTCCAGGTTGTAAACCGGTTCCGGTCCGGCGCGGATTTCGATTGACGTGATGCGGACTGTCTTACCCACCGCAGAACGCAGTCGTTCGCCGGGCTGCAACTGGTCGGAATGGATGAATGCCTGGCGGTCTTCGCTCCAGATCGGATGTCCGGCGGTCACGCCGATCGGTTCGGTTTCCCCTTCCACATAGATATTGAGGACGTTATGCGAAACGTTTTTAAATGTGGAGATGACCACCGGACCGTCACCCGGATCGATGGGCGGACAGTCTGATATCGAGAGCACTTCCGACGCCCCCACCACATGCAGTTCCGGCATGTTGAGCATGATAACCGCTCCCGGCTGTGCGCGGTGGCGATAAATCCAGCTTAAGGGCCGCAGCAGTTCGGCTTCAAAGTAAGTGCCGTCCTCTTTGCGCATCCGCACCGACACCAGCCGCCAGCCTGCCGGCGTCGGATCGATTGTCGATTCTGTTTGAATGCGAAGCGGATTCCGACCGACAATCCGCATCCCCGGTCGCATCTGCTGAATCGGCGTTGTCACCACCCGCGGCGGCGAGAAAGACGGACTCATTGCCGCCTGCGCCGAGGGCAGAATCTCAGTATCCGCACCACCAATCAGACCCATTCCCGCTTTCCAGAAGCAGAAACCGGTGAACAGCAGGCAGCTGAAAATAGCTAGTTTTCGAGTGAGGTCAGACATGAATAATTTTTTTGTTTTATGGAGCAGTCATGATTGTGGGAATTTTCCTGTTTTCAAAAAACTAATGAGTGATTGTGATAGAAAGAATGTCTTTATTCATCAAAGATTACCCCCCCTCATCAGCTAACTCTTTTTAATTATCCTTGTGAATTATTTTCTAATATTTTAAGCTTCTTGTCTTGAATAGTACGTTTTTTATCTATCTATTCTTCCTCTAGATTTGCTAACTCGGTATCCAAGTCTTCGTCTTCGTCTTCATCATCATTATCTTGCTGAAGCACTTCTATAAACTCCTGAAATGTATCAGCTAATTGACACTCGTCATATCCAGATCTATTTCCATGCAGCCAGATGAAGACACATTCGCTATTTTTTTTTAAACAGATCAAGTTACCGTTTCCGACCGCTGCAAATGGCGCTAATTCACTAGACATTCCTTCGGAAGGTCGGCTGAGATAATCTAAGATGTTGTTTTCATCCTCTGAATTGAAACTGATCAACGCTCCCAGACAAGAACGGATCTCTTGATAGGTTTCGGGATCTTTATAAGAAAAAATGTCATGAGACGGACTTCCACCATTTACTGTATCTAGGAGTACCTTAAGAGTTTCAGGCAATTCGCGACCTATCACAACTTCGAATTGTTTTATCGCATCCACCGTAGGTTTGCCTCTGCATTCGCTCCATTCAATTTCTTTTATACTAACCATTTTTTGCCTATTAGTATCCAAACCACATCTTGAAACCACCAACATGCCCAGTTTCCGCATGAATCACGCGGTCTACAAGTTGCATTCTCCCAATATCTTGATGGTGGTGCCAAGTTAAACCATCAATATTTTTCTTTCCCCCCATAATTTGACGAAGCTGTACAGGATTGAAACCTTGAAAGTTAACTTTATTCTTAATCGCTCCGAGCGCAGCGACTCTATTAGCTTGACCCTGTCCGATGCCCAAACTAGATCGGAGTTCACGGGTTGCTGCTCGCATATGTGCTGCCTCGTCTGCCACACTGCTGTATTGTCGTGTAATATATGTGTCGAATAATGAATGACGATCAAAGATAGGAACCCCCTTTGAATCATAAACAACTCCCGTGACAGAGTGTTGACGACCTGACATTTGGACCATTTTTCCAGAGGTGGGTGGCACTGTTGTAGATGTGACTGCCTCTGCTCCATATCGAGCTTCAAGCTGCGACCTAATTGTGCGCGAATCATATGGTCCGTCTGCAACCTTTAGAGCATTTAAATCAACGTTTTGTCCGCGGGGGACCAGATAACAGGGACCTGCATTATGGACCAGCAGGCCGGAATCGGTGACGCTGTAGACGTGTTCGCCGGCAATTTCCAGGTTGTAAACCGGTTCCGGTCCGGCGCGGATTTCGATTGAAGTGATGCGGACTGTCTTACCCACCGCCGAACGCAAACGTTCGCCGGGTTGTAACTGGTCCGTATGCACAAACGCCTGGCGGTCTTCGCTCCAGATCGGATGTCCGGCGGTCACGCCGATCGGCTCGGTTTCCCCTTCCACATAAAGATTCAGGACGTTGTGCGAAACGTTTTTAAATGTGGAGATGACCACCGGCCCGTCACCCGGATCGATGGGCGGACAGTCTGATATCGAGAGCACTTCCGCCGCCCCCACCACATACATTTCCGGCATGTTGAGCTGGATGACCGCCCCCGGCTGCGCGTGGTGTCGATAAATCCAGCTTAAGGGACGCAGCAGTTCGGCTTCGAAGTAAGTGCCATCCTCTTTCAGCATCCGCACCGAAACCAGCCGCCACCCTTCCGGCGTCGGATCGATTGTCGGTTCTGTTTGAATGCGAAGCGGATTCCGACCGACAATCCGCATCCCCGGTCGCATCTGCTGAATCGGCGGCGTCACCACCCGCGGCGGTATGTAGGATGGGTGAACTGCCGCCTGCGCGGAGGGCAACACAGTCGCATCGGCACCGCCAATCAGTCCCGTTCCCGCTTTCCAGAAACAGAACCCGGTGAAAAGGAAACAACTGAGAATCAGTAGTTTGCGGGTGAAATTATACATGACACAAAAAACAGTTTTAAGATTCCTGACAAATTTCACGGTCCTAATCGTCGAGCAGACATATGATCTCTTCTACAGATTTCATCTGTTCTTCATCCCAATACTCTACGGCAGAATATCCAAATTCATCTTTCCATTTTGGATCAATTAATTGCGCTGCATAGTCCTTTGCCTTATTACCAAATGAGTCAACCATACTTATATCTGCACCATAACTTAATAAAACCAGAACCATTCGTAATATGGCTCTTGGGTCATTGTGGTCTCCATAGTCATTCGGCATAACTGCAAACATTAAAGGTGTAAGTCCTTTTGCATTGATTGTATTAATGTTTATTCCTGATCCAAGAATTTCTTTTGTTTTATTTAAGTCATATAAATCACTAACTGCCGAGATCAGGTCATTCAAAGAATAATCAACCATTTAAAACTATAGTCCGTAATTATATTCGAGGAGAAAAATGTACTAAATGTAAACTGCCGTCATTCAATTTCTCCACTACTACGGATATTCTTTCGAAGGAGACCTGATGAGGGACACCGCCATATGCGGAATTTTATCCCTGTCGAATTGTAGAAGTTTTTGTATTCAACCGAAGTACTTGACCTGGTAAGAGTGTACTTACCTCGTCTGAATATCCATTTAGTGCATCCCGTAAATCTTGAACAGCATGTTTTCTATTCCTATAAACTGTAGTATTTGCCTTATTAGGACGACTCCTGCTATGAGCTACTACTACAGCTTTATTGGCTCCTTGGGCAGGTATATGGTCTCCTGCATGTCCGAGGTATTGAACACCTTTGGAATTAAGAAGCCCTAATCGGCCTTCTGATGTTTTCAGTAATCTTTCTGTACTGTTTAGAGTATGATTTGCAGGTAAAGCAGAACCTGAAGATAAGTTTGCTTGAGTCAAACCAGCCCCACAGAGTACCGTATTATGCACCAGCAGGCCGGAGTCGGTAACGCTGTAGACGTGTTCGCCGGCGACTTCCAGGTTATAGACCGGTTCGGGTCCGGCGCGTATTTCGATCGAGGTGATGCGGACCGTTCTGCCAACTGCCGAACGCAGGCGTTCTCCGGGCTGCAACTGGTCTGAATGGATGAATGCCTGGCGGTCTTCGCTCCAGATCGGATGACCGGCGGTTACGCCGATCGGTTCGGCTTCTCCTTCCACATAGATATTGAGCACATTGTCCGCGGTGTTCTTGAACGTGGAGATCACAACCGGTCCGTCACCCGCATCGATGGGCGGACAGGCGGAAATCGAAATCACTTCCGCTGCCCCCACCACATGCAGTTCCGGCATGTTCAGCATGTTGACCGCGCCCGGCTGTGCGCGGTGGCGATAAATCCAGCTTAAGGGACGCAGCAGTTCTGCTTCAAAGTAAGTGCCGTCCTCTTTGCGCATCTGCACCGACACCAGCCGCCAGCTCTCCGGCGTCGGATCAATTGTCGCTTCCGTTTCCCGCCGAAGCGGATTCCGCCCGACCACCCGCATCCCCGGTCGCATCTGTTGAATCGGCGTCGTCACCACTCGCGGCGGTGATATGGAAGGGCTCATCGCAGCATGAGCAGAAGGCAGAATCTCAGCGTCCGCATCCCCAATCAGACCCGCTCCCGCTTTCCAGAAACAGAAACCAGTGAACAGGAAACAACTGAAGATAGCTAGTTTTCGAGTGAGGTCAGACATGAATACGATTACAATAACATAATAAATTGTCCAGCAGAGTTTAATCTGCAATTAAACTGGTATTGAATTTATCAGACATCAAACATGCCGGTGTTCAAGCCGTGGAAGCCTGCTCAACCTGCAAAGTTTCGCTCCTTAAACGGAGTACAGCTTAGGAAATTGTTGATGCAGAAATCATGAAACTAGAAGTAGTCTTGAAGGAAGTCGCTGAAAGTATCCCAACGAGGTTCTAATTCACCTTTTACTAACAAATCTTCGCCACCCTCAAAATCGACGACGAATACCTCGTCCGACTCAGTGTCCAGAACATGTACGGTCCCACCAGGAGAAAGCTGCGTCAGCACAAGCATTCGTTCGGGAAATCTATACTGTGACCGACATTGTACTGTAAGAGCCTCGATATTGCATTCATCGTCAATAATGTCAGCAAGCTCAATTCCCAGAGAATCACTCCAGAACGGACCAATGTATTTTCTGTAAAATTCCGTGAACTCACTAGATGGTGTAACGTCCAGTTGCCCCAACACGACCTCAATATCGTCAACCTGACGATGATACGCTGGGTCACTCAAGGCATTCACAACTTTATCTGGCAGACTCATGTTTATAATTCCTGTTGACCACGCCACTTCCATCTGGAAAGATAGGTCCTATCCCATGTCGAGCCGCTGCCTCAGCATTCGTAAGTCCACGACCTTTTCTCGCACCAGTCGTCCGAATCATCGACCAATCAATGTCGCTCCGTTGAAATACTTCGTAACGGAAACCTGTACCACCAGTTAGAGATGACGTGTCGAACTCAACCCTCGTGCGGAAGACACCTTGCGTTCTTGTTGAGGCACTTAATCCTACCCCACCAACTGTATCGGCCTGAGAGACAAGCCGACTGATTGGCAGCACGTCATACGTTCCGAAGGTGGCGTGGAGCGTATCTGAGAACTCATCAGCGGAACCATTGACGATGCCGATATAGCCCGAATCGTAATAGCCTCTTGCAGTCAGGTTACAGGGGCCTGAGTTATGGACCAGCAAACCGGAACCAGTAACGCTGTAGACGTGTTCGCCGGCGACTTCCAGACCGTAGACTGTTTCCGGTCCGGCGCGGATTTCGATGGAGGTCACGCGGGTGGAGGTGCCCAGCGCCGTTTTTAATTCTTCGCCGATTCGTAACTCGCCTGCGGGAACAAAGGCATTCCGGTCTCTGCTCCAGAACGGATGCTGCGACGTGGTGCCGATCGGCTCCGGTTCCCCTTCCACAAAGACGCTGATCACTTCATCCGAGACATGCTGGAACGTTCCAGTGACGACTGAGCCCGGCCCCCGGCGGATCGGCGGACAGTCTGCAATCGACAGCACTTCCGCGTCTCCCGCGACATGCATCTCGGGGATTTCCAACTGGATCACCGCGCCGGGAAGAGCATCATTCTGTCGGATCCAGCTTAAAGGACGCAGCAGTTGCCCCAGGACGAACTGCCCTGGCTGCTGCTGTTCCATCCGCACCGAGACCAGCCGCCAGGATTCCAGATCCGGTTCTACTACAGACTGCGTATCCCACCGATCCGGATTCCGCCCCAGCACCCGCATCCCGGGCCGCATCTGCTGAATCGGCGTCGTCTGCAAGCGCTGCTGGGTGATGCGAGCAGGTACAGCCGCTTCCACCTCGGTCAGACTGAGATCACTATTGTCAGAAACCAGCCCCGCTCCCGCTTTCAGAAAACAAAACCCGGTAAACAGCAGGCAGCAAAAAGTGAGCAGTTTACAGAAGAGGTTAGTCATGAAAAAACCCAAGAAGCTATCTACAATACGTGATCTTCATTAAAACATAGTCAACAGCGTGAACCACCTAATCCTGCTATGAATATCTAATCACAGAAAGTGATTATCCCCTTACCTTGAATTAGTGCCTTACATATCATTTCCTTAAAAATTCTTACGGACTGGGTCAACATTCTTTTGTCTATCATATTCTTCTATTAGTTTGATAGCGACAGTTACTTGTTTTGAGTCAATTCTTGTGTCCTGAAAGTAAGAGAGTAGAATCCCATTATTCTCAAAAGCAGTCAGGAGATTAGAAAGTGATTTCCATTCTTCCAAAGAAAAGGCTCCTATTCGAAAAGCCTCTAGCGGTTCATCCCGCATTTCATCTTCATCACTTATTAAATAGAAATCCAGCATATAGTTATCGAATAGCTCCTTACTTAGTTAACCTTAGTCCAGAGGATGAAATGTCTGTACTGTTCCATCAGAATTTATGGTCGCACGAAATATTTGCGTTTCAGATCCCTTTTTGATGCGTTTTTCGAATACAGTTCGACCTGCATAGGTACTTTTTTGTCCGTGCCTGATTGTACTTTCCAATAAAGAATAAATATCATTTTCTGTTGAATTCAAATCAAATTTAGACTTTTTCGTAAATCTAGTCGGATCAACATGTCGGTTCCATATGTGTTTTCAGCCTGATTGGGCCGTCCCTTGCTCTAATGAGTAAACGTTACTGCCTCTACGAAAAGTACGTGTATCAGTAAGCGTTTCAACTGCTGATGGTCCTCGTGTAAACCGTCCTTTGGTATCGTGTCACCGACCATTTATGTCTCTGGAAGCCGGACGACGACTTAAGCCCCCCTTCCCACTCGCATTGTGTACCAGCAGTCCGGCGCTGGCCATCTGGTAGACGTGCTCGTCGGCGACTTCCAGGTTGTAAGCCGGCTCAGGCCCCGCGCGGATTTCGATGGACGTCACGCGGGTCGAGGTCCCCAGCGCTGTTTTTAATTCTTCGCCGATTCGCAATCCCCGCAGCCTACGTGGTCCTTGCCGATTTCGGGTTTGTGTCCAAGGTGACAAAGGAATCTGAGCACAAGCTGGAGGTTGCGCGCGAATGACGCGAGTTTTGTTTTTGATGCTTGACAGGTGCGGAGTGTGTTGTCACCGAAGCGATTCTTGTTAGATCAATGCGTATGGGGTAATAAGACTGAGGCAACCTTCGACTCGTCAGAAAAGACTAACGAATCATGACGTTTCACCCCCTGCTCGTCGAAAAGACGGGCGAAGCCGAAGTTTCCGCGACCGTTCAAGCGTTGACGGAAGGTCGACGGCCGATCGGCCACGTCACAGTCGCTGTTGAGTACTCGACCGTCAATTACAAAGATGGCCTCTGCTTGCAGCCGAACAATGGACTCGTGCGTGAATACCCGCATGTGCCGGGAATCAACTTCACCCGCATTCAGTTTAGAAGTTGAGCAGACTACCTGGCCAGAACTTTGGAGAAGCCTTCGAACCAGCGAACCTTCAGTCAGTCCGTTCGCTCACCCACTTATCCCCCTCTAATACACGTTATCTAAGCAAAAGCAAAGCGTGGTGAAAGCCACTACGATCTTCGAAACCGGGGGTTGGGGGTTCGAATTCCTCCGGGTGTACTTCTCTTTAAGTCGATAATTAAGCAGGCAAGGATCAAGACTGTATCATCATCATGACGAAACTGTTCTTGCCCCTCACTGCTCAAGAATTTATTGATTTGCTTTAACCGGACGATCTTCCTTGATAAATCTCAATCAAGTCTGCTGAGATGGCTGTTTAGCCCAGGTAAATTTATAGACTTCGTAGATTGGAGAACATGACAAGGGTATCACTTCTTGAAATACACGCAGAAGTCCCGGTTTGAAAAATAACTACTCATTTTCAATCTTGTCTGTAACTCTTTATCAGAATCCTGTCATCAAAGGCTTTGCACTTCCAGCTCCAGCTCAGATTTACTACCTGGCTCGAGGGATTATATTCACTGCATGCCTATGGCAATGTGGAAATAATTAACCCAGATGAAATTAGATTATCGCAGATGAGAATGAAAAACAGGATAATCCAATTCTGAGAAGCAGTTGCTAAATTTCAGTCCCATCATTGAGCGATGCGACTAACGGTTTTTTATCGCGATATAATGAAGGGGGCTTTCCAGTTTCGCGTTTAAAAAAACGAGCGAATGTCTCGACATGAAAAAAACCAGTCCGTTCTGCAATCTCCTGAATCGTCAAATTTGTTTCCATTAATAAATTCATGGCGCGAGATAACTTAGATTCGCGAATCATTTGAGCTGGACTTTTTCCGAGTGTCTTCTGAAAGCGATTTTCCAGTGATCGGCGAGAAAGTGAAACAGCATTCGCGACATCCTCAACCTGCATAGGTAAGGCAATTTTTTTTCGAATAAATTCAATTGCGTTACGCACATGTTCGTCTTCCCCCAAAAGTGTATCAACGGATTGTCTGGCAACAATTCCACTTGGAGGAATTAGCACAGATTTTTCAGGAGCCGGTTCCCCCTGAATCATCTTTTGCAACAGTTTTGCTGCTTCCATTCCAACGCGATGAGGAGATTGATCGATATAGGCTATCGGAACGGGAGACAGAGACGAGATTAGAGGATCGAGTTCAACCGCTAATATTGCGACGTCATTCGGAACTGATAAACCGAGATGGCGACAAAAGAGCATAATTTCTTGTCCCATCGTAGTCGTCCAAACAAATAAGGCGATGGGCTTGGGTAGCGATAGTAACCATTTTTCCATTTCCGGACGCTGGTCCTCAAAAGAAAGCTTACCATAACCAAGAGAATGCTCGAATTGATATGTGTGATATCCACCTGCAGCCAGTAATTGAGAATACGATTTTTGTGTTACGTCAGTATATTTCTGATTGGGAGGGGGGCCAACAAAACCAAAATTAGTCCATCCATTCTGGATAAAATAATCGGCAGCCAATCGACCACATGCCGCCTCATCAGAAATCACATTGGGGATATCGTTGGAATTTAATCCTTTCCAACTCACATTGACAGCGGGAATATTTCTTGAATGCAGCTCCTCGATCAACTCCGGATCTGTTAATCGGCAGATGACCCCGTCCCCTTCCCAAGTTAAAGGCAATCTCAGTTTTTCATAAAAACCGCGCGGCTCAATTCGAAAATCCCAGCCGCCGTTTGAAGCCGCATACTCTGCCACGCCTTCCAGAACTTGCCGGCTCCATTCGCTGGAAGTCTGAACAAGCAACGCAACTCGCCAACGAAAAATATTCATAATCGTTCAGTGTAGGGAAAAGTATCAGGTAAATATTCGCATAACGTCATGGCAAACAACTTGCATTCAATTCAGAATCACAACGTATTTTATTTTACATGCCTGACGTTGGAATACTTATGAATTCGATGTTAATTTTCTGCAAGTTGTCTGATTTTGTGGTGATTGAATCCCTTCAATTCGTTTT
Source organism: Gimesia maris (assembly GCF_008298035.1). Lineage (NCBI taxonomy): Bacteria > Pseudomonadati > Planctomycetota > Planctomycetia > Planctomycetales > Planctomycetaceae > Gimesia > Gimesia maris. Next base: position 2,605,143 of record NZ_CP042910.1, on the reverse strand, counting down.
TCATTGAAAATCATTTGAGAAAGGTCTTGAAAGGAATATACAACAATAAGGAATTCTGATGAAGTATGACTTAATCGTAATCGGCAGTGGAATTGTTGGCTTGGGGCATGCCTGGGCAGCTGCCTTACAAGGACTGAAGGTGGCGGTGTTTGAAACGAACTCCCGCGCCGAGGGAGCCAGCATTCGAAACTTTGGGATGATCTGGCCTGTCGGTCAACCCGCAGGAGCAGCGCGTGAACTGGCTCTGCGAAATCGAGAGTTATGGCTACAACTTGGTAAAGCGGCTGGCTTTGCTGTTGAAGAATGCGGATCGCTTTTTCTAGCACATCATCCCGATGAACTGGCGGTTCTGCAGGAATTCATTGATACTGAAGCATCTCATGGTCTTAATGCTGAGTTATGTCTACCGCATATCGTTAAGCAAATGATGCCAGCGGTGAATACAAACAACCTGCAAGGGGGAATGTTCAGCCCGGGTGAATTGCGCGTCACTCCCCAAACGGCAATCAGCATGGCCACCGCTTATCTTGCCGATACGCTGAATGTGGAATTCTATTTCAATAGTACCGTCGTCAAGGTCGCATCAGGTGAGATCTTAACTTCGGCAAACAAGGTCTGGCATGCGAGCAAAATTGTCATCGCCAGTGGGGCTTATTACGAAAGTCTGTTTCCCGCGGCTTACAGCCAGGAATGTTTACATATTTGTAAATTGCAAATGCTTTTAACCGCCCCCCAGCCAATCGGTTGGAAGCTTGGTCCCCACATGGCCAGTGGGCCGTCATTACGACATTACCCTGCATTCGAGAATTGTCCCTCGATGACCGAACTCCGTAATCGTATTTCTAAAAACATGCCAGAATTTGATCGTTTTGGAATTCATATCATGGCATCCCAAAATGAGAATGGAGAACTGATTCTAGGTGATTCTCATGAATACAACGATGACATTGAACCGTTTGATAAGAGTGAAATCAACAACCTGATTATCCGCGAGATTCAGAAGATTCTCAACATTCCTGATTTTTCGATTTCTCGAACGTGGAATGGACTATACGCCAAGCTTCCGAAAAACATGTTCTTCGTTCGGGAAATTCGACCTGATGTCTTGATTGTCAATGGATTTGGTGGGAATGGCATGTCACTGGCCCTGGCGGCAGCAGAAACGATTATGCAAAACTGGAATTCTGCGACAACCTGCGAGATTAATTATGAACCCAGTTTCTGAAGGGAACGAAGTTGATAATCTTCCGGTCTGTTTCACTTTTCATCCAGGCCCCCTGGCCTGGTATGCAAGATTATCCAGAACTCAATCTACTGAAATCCCCAAAATTGATCGCAGTCGATTTAGTAAGTCCTCTCAGAGGTAATGTGAAAGCGGGAGATTATGACTTTGAACTATTCCAACAAGCTGCTTTTGATTCTATTCGTCTGGCTGATCTCAACCTATCCTGCGCAAGTCGTTTCTGCAGAAGATGCTTTCTCGAAGCATCACTGGATATTTGCAAAAGAACACCTGGATCAATCATCAATCCAGGCAGTGAAGGGTCCAGCTGGAGAAATACTGGGAGAGACTTTCTTTGCTCCAGGTAAACAGTTCAGTGCAATTGTACTGGATGGCGAGTCGAACTCCATCATGATCTCAGAACAGAGCACGCAAGTTAACTTGCCGACAAAACAGATCACTGCGGAAGCCTGGGTTTTTATTAACCAGGATCTGGAATGGGGAGGCATTATTGGTGCAGTCAGCGATAACGGCAAGGACGAATCAGGCTGGATTCTTGGTTATCGAAATCAGCATTTTTACTTCGGTCTCGCCACACAGGACAAGCAGCAACTGACGTATCTCACTGCGAAATCTGAATTTGAACTCGAAAAATGGTATCACGTTGTTGGTGCCTATGATGGAAACGTGCATCAGTTATTCGTGAACGGACAACTGGCAGCAAGCGATTCATCACGTTCAGGCGCGATCTTCTACCCTTCGACCGATACATTTTACGAAATAGGTGCTTTTCACGACTCCAATGAATATTTCCGTTTATCAGGAATGTTACATGAAGTCTCTGTTTCCTCTCATATTATGAATCAAAAACAAATTGCAGCGCGCTATCGTGCAAAACTGAACAAACTTCCCGGCAAAGCCATTAAGCCGAAAAAGTATCATCTGGCACACAGCCCGTACGCATGCTATGAACCGAATGGCGATGTCACGCTCTGCTGGCAGACAGAAATTGCATCGCCATCAATCATCAGATACGGAAAACCAGGTCAAATTGATCAGGTGGTGAACCAGTCAAGACCTCAACACAAGCATCGTGTGACGTTGACTGGTTTAACACCGAATCAAATATACGAATATCAAATTTCCGTCCGCAGAAACGGACAAGAGTTGCAGAGCCATAAGCATCTTTTCGACACCACATTCAACCATCGACCACGTCCCGTTCCTGATGAACTCTCTCCTTTCGGAACTAATAGCACTGCAAAATACTATGCCGATGCTGCAAAGAATATTCTGTCGAAGACAGGGATCACCAAAGGCTATTGTATCGTGTATGGCATTGGGGAGGGACAGTTAGCTTACGAATTGGCAAAGCAAAGTGAATTGATAATTGTGGGTGTTGATACCGACGCTGATAAGGTCGCGTCGGTGCGGCAAAAAATGTACGCCGCCAAAGTTTATGGTACAAGAATTACGGTGCGACATGTCAAGTCACTCGAAGCACTTCCTTTTACAAGAGACTTTGCCAATCTGATCGTCTCCGATGATTACATTACCCATGGAAAACTGGTTGGATCTCCCAGGGAGACCTTCCGTTTGCTGCGACCGGAGGGGGGGACTCTTTTCCTGGGACAGCCCGCGGCTAATTCGAAACCCATCAAGAAAATGGATCTCCACCAGTGGTTTAAGCAAACCGGATTAACATTCTCACTCAACGAAGACAAGACAGGATTATGGGGAACCGGAAAACGCGATGTCGTTGCTGGTGCTGGTGAATGGTCGCATCAATACGGAGATCCGGGCAACGCTTCCTTTGGAGGGGAGACGCTGGGTGGTATCTCGCGCGCGTCCGATCTTGAAGTGCAATGGATTGGTCTTCCTGGAGCAGATTTCGGCATTGATCGACAGGTTCGACTCTCCGCCCCTCTCGCTGTCAACGGTAGACTTTTTCACCAGGGAATGAATCGAATCATCGCTCTGGATTCCTACAATGGTGCGTTTCTCTGGTTATTGGAAATTGCCGATTTACGACGCACCAATATCCCGCGCGATGCAGCCAACTGGTGTGCCGATCAACAGAACCTGTTCGTGGCAGTCAATGGGGAATGTTGGGTTCTGAACGCTTACACTGGCGAACGAATGCGCGTTCTTCAATTACCTGATCACAGCAGACATCAAAGCCATGACTGGGGGTATATCGCAAATGCAGGCAACATGATCTTTGGCAGCAGCGTAAAACGGGGAAGTATTTACACTGATTACTGGGGACGCGAACGTTGGTTTGATGGCACCGGATCTCCAGGTGATGGAACAGACAAGGTGTGCAGTGATGATCTCTTTGCTTACGACAAACAGACCGGCCAGAAAGCATGGAATTATCAGAATGGGATCATCCTGAATACATCGATCGCAGTTGGTGACGGGCGGGTTTATTTCGTGGAATCGCGTCATCCCAAAGTAAAAACGCTGGTCCATGGTGATGCACGTTTTCTTTCTGCCAAAGATCGGCGGCGAGGCAAAACCAATGGTGTTGCCAAAGAAAAGCTCTGGCTCGATCAGTATATGGTGGCGTTAGATGCCCGCACGGGTAAAAAGTTGTGGGAACGCCCCATTGACACAACAGACGGGCTGGTGACCTTTTATCTGGTTTATTCAGATCACAAAATCGTCATTTCAGCATCAGGAGGCGGAGAATACCACGTTTACGCATTTGATGCAAAAAATGGAGAACAACAATGGCATTCGATCGCACCATGGTCGCGAAACAATCATGGTGCGCACGCGCAACACCCGGCTGTGGTTGCAGGGAAAGTCTATCAAGTCCCGCATGTCTATGATTTAGAGTCAGGATCGATGGTGAGTAATAACATGATGGGAGGCAATATTTCACGCAGATGCGGCAGCTATGTTGCGACTGAGAAATCGTTAATCTATCGCGGAAATAATCTCTTATCGATGTGGGACATGAAAAATGAACAAGTAAGCGATTGGTATCGCCTCCGCTCCAGTTGTTGGTTGAGTACGATCCCCGCTGCCGGGATGCTGCTTTCTCCGGAAGGAGGCGGAGGCTGCTCCTGTGGTGCCTGGATGGAAACCTCATTGGGATTCGCACCACGTGTACCGATCGCAAAACAAAATAAAAACTAAACCAGAGGTGTTATCGCCAATGAGCAATCATAAATACTATCAGGCCTTTCAATCTGCACTACCTTCTGGAACACTGATACGTCATTCATTGAAACTGTTGCCACAGAGTTTTTACATTCTCTTGATTGTCTTGAATGGCAATTTGGTAAGCCATGCCACAGATTGGCCCACCTACCAGCATGATAATCGACGAAGCGCCGTCACGCCTGATAAATTGACTTTTCCATTACAGCAGATTTGGATACGTCAATCAGAATCACAGCCACGACCAGCGTGGGCGCGCCCAGCGAAATGGGATGCATACGCAGAAGTCAAAGGTTTACAGGCAATGCGGAATTACGACCACGCGTTTTACACCATCGCCGTGGGGGATGCAATTTGGTTTGGATCCTCGGTGGATGATGCAGTTCATTGTATTGACGCCATTACGGGTCAAGAGCGCTGGGTGTTCTTTACTGATGGTGCCGTGCGAATCGCACCCACGTGGCATGCAGGTAAGGTCTATTTTGGTTCTGATGATGGCTTTGTGTATTGCCTGGAAGCAAAAACCGGAGCACTGATCTGGAAATATCAAGCTGCCGAGAATGATCGACTTATTCCGAACAATGGTAAACTCATTTCATCATGGCCTTGTCGCACGGGTGTTCTGGTTCAAAATAACAAAGCATATTTTGGGGCATCACTGCTGCCATGGCAGCCGTCCTGGTTATGTGCCATCAATGCCGAATCCGGCGAAGTTGAAGGCAGTGGTACGTATAAGATCCCCCTTCCGAAAATGACGCTGGAAGCCTCGATGCTGGCATCGGACACCGATCTTTATGTGTTGCAAGGCCGTAGTTTTCCAGCCCTGTTTCAGTTGGCTGATGGAAAATTCAAAGGGGTCAGTGGTGAAGGTCGTCAAGGGGGAGGCGCGTATGGCTACCTGACAGAAGATTCAGATTTTGTTTCGGGATTAGGAAGCCTGCGTGGTGCGTTAGTTTTACACAAGGATGCAGAGAATCCTCAAACGGTGATACTTGAAGGTGCTGATCGCATTCTTGTATCCGATCAGTATGCATTTCTCCATTCGGGAAAGGAGATTTCTGCTTTTGGTCATCCACAATATCTCGCCTTAAACCGCCGCAGTGCAACATTACACGCTCTACAGGCCAGCCTGCAGAGCGAATTGGCGAAGCAGTTGAAGGTCAGAGAAAAATCAAAATCGGAAATTGAGGATTTACAAAACAAGATCCAGGCCACTCAAAAAGACATCCTGAAAGTGACAACACTGCTCAAGAAATGCTTGCGTTGGCGCGTCCCGTTTCCAGAAGTCCATTCTTTTGTTCTCGCAGACGACACACTCTTAGCTGGCAGCGATCACAAAGTTGTGGCGATTGATGTAGCCAGCGGTGAAATCTTAGGGGACTTAAAAGTCGAAGGCAAAGCTCTGGGATTAACGGTCGCCAACGGACGCCTGTTCGTCAGCACCAGCACGGGAGCTATTTACTGTTTTGCAACCAATTAGAACGTAGCGGTCTACACTCCTTGATGCTTGAAGTCCCACCATTTCACATTCGATGAATGACATATCACTTCAACTGATTTCCTGCTCGGAATTAATCGATCAACCTCCAAGAACCCGTACCATGAAATGAAAGTCAAGGTGGGTACCTGCTTCTCATATGCGATGGAAGTATTTTGTGTTAACTCAATATAAAGACGCCATGAATGCCGTGGGAATTGTGTTGGGCAAGATGACGCAAAACGTCATTGTGAATGACTCCTGGGTAATGCATCATGATGACGATCTGAGAGCTCGCCAATTGGGAGCAGCCCTCTGGTACATTAAAATCGTTTTTGCTCAGGAGTCCAATATGAAGCGTACAGCAGGTTTTCGAAAAATGTCCGGTTTTACCTTAATTGAACTATTAGTGGTGATCGCAATCATCGCTATCCTGATTGCATTGCTATTGCCGGCAGTACAGCAGGCACGGGAGGCAGCTCGCCGTTCCTCATGTAAAAATAACATGAAACAGATCGGAATTGCTTTGCACAATTATCATGACACATTTTCCACATTACCCCCTGGAATTGTAGAGTTCTATGATAGTGCTGATCGGGGAAACTGGGGTTGGGCTGCTTATATCCTACCCAGTATGGAGCAAAGCACTATTTACAACACCCTCGAAATATCTGATATTTCTTTAGCGGAAGCGCTGGATAACCCCACGATGGTCTCCGTTATGAAAAAACCTCTCGCTGCCTTTCAATGTCCCTCATCTCCAGTACCGGCAGAGACTGACCGTGATATCAACTCCCTCAGTGGAGGTCCCGATGTTTTCTTAACGATCAGTACCTACGCAGGTAATGGTGGAAGCTGGCGGTTATATAAAAACAAAGCGTCTGCTGCTGCTGCCGGTCGAAATGAGGGGTGTGTTAATGGTGTGTTCTGGTCGAACAGCAGCGTGCAATTTCGCGATATCACTGACGGAACAACGAACACAATTTTGGTCGGTGAAAGAACCTGGGAGTTAACAAAACTTGGAACTCCATTGTCTTTTAAAGGTCGAACTCATCCTCATGCGGCTCATGTTTATGGTACCGCCACTGCTGCTTCCAATACTTATTATGGCATGGCCGACGTCTTAGGAGTTGGTGAATCCCGTATAAATGGTTCAGGATATCCACGCAACAGCTTCTCAAGTTCCCATACCGGGGGAGCGCATTTTGTCCTGTGCGATGGCTCTGTACGATTCATCAGTGAGAATGTCGATCATTTAAAATCGACATCAGCAATTGATAGTACATTTGAAAGACTGCTGGACCGAGCTGACGGTGATCCAATTGGGGAATATTAAGACCCTGATCGAAAGTCTGATTTCTCATTGGTTTCTGTTCATTACTATAATCGTTTATCCAGAGGAGTGTTTAAGGTGGATTACTTTCCTGCCAACCGAAGTTCCTTTTATCCTTTAATAACAGGACTAGTTTGCCTAATGACGAGTACTGGTTGTAATTCACAACCAAGCACAGTAAAAGCAACTGGCAAAGTCATATTGGATTCAAAGCCTGTCTCTAATGCAGAGGTGCTGTTTGAATCTCTGGAAAAAAACGGCTTTTCAGCAATGGGAATAACGGATTCAAATGGAATATTTAATTTAAAGCTCGCCGATGGAGTACTGGGAATTGTACCGGGAAATTACCATGTCTCTATCACCACATTCAAACGAGGGGATCCCAAGGAAGGGATTCCTGATACGCCAGAAATCATACCAGTCGAGTATAATGAACGTTCAAATGTGGAAGTGACGGTGACTTCAGAGGACAATAATCAGTTTAACTTTGAAATTGAAAAACAGAAACAGAATTCAAAAACAAACTCTAAATGGCGGAAATGATTCAAGGGCAGTCAATGACTTTTGAATCAGGAAGAGGGAGAATTTCTCCCCTGTGCTCCCCTATCACTGCGCGTACGGCTCTGTATATGGCGGTTCCCTTTAACGTTCTCATTTTCCTTACCTTAGCGATAACGATATCAAGACCAGAGAGACTCCGTTCGAGCTTCGGGGCCGACTGGTTCATTTGGATCGCATCCGCTTCCATTGCTTCTCCCGAATTTTGACCCGTTGACAGTGATACCACGGAATGGCACGCCATTTACGACGGAGCCACTGATCCAGATCCGCGAAGATCCCGCGTACTGCTGCTTTCCAGAAATCTACATCCTGTCTGAATGTAGATTTTCACAGCCCAGTGGAACTTCAAACGCACTCGTTAATTCGTTTTTAAGCAATCGAGTTGGGTACACTCCCTGACCTGCCCCACGAATGACACCAGTCACACGACTCGGTGTTCTATTGTATCAATGGCTGTTCTGCTCGCCTGTGGGAGCGGAACGGAAGCAGGCGAAGAACACTCAGGCTTGTGAATGCTGCCATGCCTGGAGACGTGTCACGTTGAGTTTCGGTGTCGCACTGAATTAAACTGATAATTAGAATAAACGAACGAGTCGCATCCAAAAACTCAGCTGGAGTACTAACAGGCTGGTTCCCGTGCCACTACACCAACGTGTACGATTAATTTACCCTGAAATGAGCCTTCATATGACTAGATTTGCAAGTGCCATTATACTGTTCTTTGCATGGAGTGCATGCCTCGGGGCTGATTCTGTAAGGCTGCCCGTGATCCAGGATAACTCAATCGTCATGGTAGACAAAGAGTGGTCGGTAAATGCAGGATCGAGTGGCCGCATTCGGATCAAAGGGAACCAGCACATTGTGGCACTGAGCTTCGATCTGTCAGCAATTCAAGGAAAGACGATCACGCGGGCCGAGCTGGTTTGCCATCAAGCGGCAGAAACGATTTTCGCAGTAACGCTCTCCACGATCGCGGCTCCCTGGGAGGAGATGACTTCTACGGGATTGACAGCGGGAATCAAAGGCGTCAACGGGTGGGGCTATCCCGGAGCACGCTTTCCAGCGGTTGCTGGCGGAAATGGGTTTACCCTGGTCCATCAGTCTGCGTTCGAACTTCGAGACGGAAAGTACCACTGTGACGTTCCGGTCGATCTGGTTCATGCCATGACCTCAGGCATCGCCTTCGGACTGGCAATTCACGAACACGAAACGGACTATGGACGGAATCCCACAATCTTCTCACGCGAACAGTCCGCCAAACAGCCGTACCTCGTAGTGGAAACGGATCACCGTACCGACGAGGTTCCGCTTCCACCAACAGACTTGAAGCTGGCTCCGGTTGACGGAAAATCAGCCCGACTCACTCTCCAGGCACCGCGGCTCGGCTTTGCTTATAAAGTTCTGGTGGATGGATACCAACTGGGGCGTCACAACATCCCGTTGGTTCATCCCGGCAGCAGGCAATCGATTACTCTGCGCGACCTCCCTGAGAATCTGACAAAGCCGGGACTGCATACAGTGGAAGTGATCACCGTCAACCGCACAGGGCAGCAGTCGCAACCTGCCCAGGTAAAGGGTGAACTCTTCAGTGTCGCACCAATCAGTTTTCCGAAACTGCGTCCGCTGCCCGCTGCCACGCCACCCATTTCTAATGTGGCAGTGATTCCCGTTACTGACAAATATGACCGGAATGGTCGCGCCGTGGGGGACTTGCCTCCAGGTTATCGGACACATAATTCCCTGTACGATGGACAGCGTATTCACTTAAAGGCCGCCGCCGGTGAAGTGATCGGCTTTCAGGTGCTCCTGCGCGGTGACGATGAAGTTTCAGTCAACTGCCATCTCAATTCTCTTGACTGGCGTGTAGACCTGTTTCAGGCAAAGTACGTCCCAACCAGGGGGCGTCATATTCCTGATCCTCTGGTGCCACTACCGGAAACAATTCCATTGAGTCGCGAGAGGGATCAGGCTGTCTTCGTAGACTGTTATATTCCGTTCGAGACAACACCGGGTGTATATAATGGGATATTCGCAGTTTCAGATGGTCGCGAAGTTCCGCTCAAATTGACTGTCCTGCCGATCCAACTTCCGAGGAAGGCGTCATTCCTTTGTGAGATGAACAGCTATGGTCTTCCAGATCATGTTGACGATTACTACGCCCTGCAGCAGGTGGCGTACGACCATCGCGTGCATGTAAACATTCTACATTACTCTCATCATACCGCTGCACCCGGTGCCCGGAAGAGCAACCTCGACATGCGTCTCCGCTCTGGTCGCCGGATGAACAATAAACGGTACGATGCCATTGAGCCGGGCGCGAAACAGGCCTACTGGGATGACTTCGAAGCAGCGTTTGGCCCCTATCTCGATGGTTCATACTTTGAAGAGGGTCACCGCGGCCGCATTCAGGCCCCGGGATTCTACCTGACATTTCATGAAAGCTGGCCGTTGAACTGCCGGGCTTATTTCAACGGCGATCCTGATGCGTATCGGTCCTTTGCAGACAGTCCGGCCTATGCTCAAACGTATGTAAATGTACTAAGCGACTTTGTCCGCCTTGCGAAATCAAGAGGTTGGACCGAGACCGGATTCCAGGTGTACTTCAACAATAAAGGATCTCTGAATGAGCAGACGAAGGCGCCGTGGATTCTCGATGAACCATCGTCATACTGGGACTATCGAGCGCTCCAGTATTATGGAGAACTGACGGACCGCGGGCGGCGGCGAGCCAGTGATGTTCAGATTGACTATCGAATCGATATCTCCCGTCCAGAGTTTTGCCGCGGTGAACTCGCCGGGCGAGGAGACCTGTGGGTCGTTTCTTCATCCGCATTTCAGAACTATCGCAGGCTCATCACCGACCGTATGCAGCGAGATGGATTGCAGGTCTGGGTCTATGGCACTTCCAACCCGGTTCACGAGAGCAATCGGCAACTTCAGGCCTGGGCACTCGATGCCTGGCGATATGCTGCTACCGGGCTGGTCCCGTGGCAGACTGTCGACAAATCGGGACAGGCATTAAGACAGGCCGACCAGTTAGGACTGTTCATCTTCGACAAGACGCCGGAGGGAAAAACAGTGATCCGGCATTCGATGCGACTGAAGGCCTTTCGGGAAGCGGAGCAACTCATTGAATACCTGACGATGGTTCAACAGCGGCATGATTGGTCATCCAGTCAGATGCAAGCCTTTATTGACCACTATGCCACCCTGACCGGGTCAGTCCGCAAGCTAAATGCTGATGACGCGGGAACTGCGGAATACAACAGACGGGCACTCCTGAATATCGAGATGCTCAGACAGGCAGCGGTTGAGCTGTTGCGCTAGGACTGTAGAGCGATCTACTGCAGGAACAGCACGACGTCGGCTGTGAGCGTGATCTTGCAGGTTTTTGTGTTGCCATAGATACATCCATTTATGGTTGCCGTGCGAAGTAAATCCTCTCAACTGGTGACATCATCCTGAAAGCGATACCCTATCTTTGAAGAGCCAGTTCTACCTGCTGAAGCACAGGCAACAGGGCGAAACCTGGTACCATTTGTCGGAATCATTTGGGTGTAGACAGATCAATCCACGAACGTTGCTGCTTCTGAGCCGTAGATGAAGAAACTCATCGTCATAGATATCAGCAATTCTCTGTGAGTCCATACCCCCCTGAGAGCAACTGTTACTCCGATGAATACAAAATAATTCGACCTTCCCCCAAATCCTGAATACCCACCGTCTTCCCATAGAGAGATCACATCGGAGCAATCCGTTTGGAGCCGACATCGGTTGTTAAGACGACATGGCTGTTAAAGCTCGCTAATATTAATTCGTGTTTGGCAGCCTGATGATTCGGGTCGTTCCACAGGTTGTTGTGTTCCCAGGGATCCGTTTGCAAATCGTAAAGCTCTCCCAGATTCTTGTCGTGATACAAAGATAGTTTATACCGGTCGTCGCGATACATGGTCGCAAAACTGCCCTCCCCGCCTGTGAAAAACGGATCAAGTGCGTCAAAGTATTCACAGCGAACACTATCACGAATTCGTTCGTCTGTCTGTTCGCCTGTAAGTACCGGCAGCAGACTCTGCCCCTGATGATAGCCAGGGATGGGAATGCCCGTTAAATCGAGTAATGTGGCAGAAAGATCGAGTAATTCCACCAGTCCGGTGGCACGCTGGTTGGTCACAAAATGTCCGGGCCAGGAGAAAATCAATGGTACCCGGATCAAGCCTTCATAAAATCGACATCCCTTTTGTACCAGTCCATGATCTCCCAGCGTCTCACCATGGTCTGAAGTGAAAATGATAACCGTATTGTCTCTCTGTCCTGTTGAATCCAATACGCTCAGGATCCGCGCAAACTGATCGTCAATTTGAGCAATCATGGCGTAATAAAGTGCCTGAACTTTTTTCAGCTCACTGATTTCCGTTGACATCGTGACAGGCTGAAAATCAACCCGGGAAAGCAGTTCCTGGGTCGCCTTGTCAGACTCCTCGAAATGGGGGCCGGGCATGGCTGCCGGGTCGAACATCTTCGCATATTTTTCAGGAGGCGTAAACGGAGGGTGTGGGTCATAGACATTGATATTCAGCAACCAGGGTTGTTGATGATCCTGTTCGATAAATTCGATCGCCCGATCAGAGGCCCACTTCGTCTGATGATATTCGGGATCAACATTCTCTTTGCTGTTGCGCATGTCATCCAGGCTTTTCCCTTGATCACGCACCCAGTCGGCGTAATCGTGTGTGCCTGCAGGCCAGTCATCGCGCGGAGCATGGCTGTGCTGCCAGACTGAGAATCCATCATCCAGCCGAGGCTCGGCACGATGACCGGCACTCACTAAATGAAACTTTCCTATCAACCCGCACAGGTAACCACTCTCGGCGATTAACTTACTGATCAGTGGTGGCCAGTCAGGAAAGGTGTCGTTGCCATTTCTGGTATTGTGCAGGCGCGAGGGATACAAGCCGCTCATAAAACTTGCCCTGCTGGGCGTACAGATGGGGCTCTGGCAATACGCATGAGTAAAGGCCACCCCCTCTGCCACGAGCGCATCAACCACAGGTGTTTTCACATACGCGTTCCCCAGTGCACCAATCGTGTCAAACCGTTGCTGATCGGTGCAATACCATAAAATATTAGGGCGCGTCATGAAAGAACCTTCGTGGGTTAGTGACTTCGTGGTGGAAAAAACTCGGTAACCTCGGCCTGAGGTCTATATTTCTGTGCTGGGATGAACCAGTCAGGGCAGTACAACAGAAAAGACTGATGTGAACACAATTTCTGTCCCCAGACCAGTCAACAAAGCAAGTTCGATGAGAACCGGCAAATAGCGTGGTTTCCATTTTGCCATAGTTCCTCCCGTGACTGCAATCATCAATGCCGTCGCCAGCCAGTAATTAAGCCAGCTCTGCTCTAATACCAGAACATAGCAGCACAGCAGTACAAAACAACAAACGGCCAGCCAGATCCGTGGCTTGCTGCTTGGGGAACTGTTGGCGGGCGGTATTTGACTGAAAAAGATTCTCTGTCCGACGATCATACTCAGCAATAAGAGCGTCGCCATAATGATATAGAAAGGAAAATCAGGCAGCTGAACTGTTGAGCCGGAAACCAGTTCGCTGAATTTCTGCTCACTCTGGCTGATGTGCTCATTTAGTTTCTCGCCCCGATAAAACACAGGTGCAATCGACAACGCCTGCAAACTGTTCCGTACCGCATCAGATTGCATCGTCTGTTCCAGTACATCTGCCAGCAGCTCAATTCGCTCTGGCGGCGTCCCCTTGGGAGCCCACCAGTAAAACGAGTTCCCTACTACGGCATCGATCTGCTGTTCGCGTGCCGTCGCAACGTCCGGCAGGACGGACTGTCTCTCTTCAGACAAAACTGCCAAAGCGCGAATCTGCCCGTCTCCCTGATAGGACAGAAATTCGGCCAGCGAAAAAATGGTGGCATCGATGTGACCACCAATCAGCATCGTATACCGCTTTTGCCCGTCTCCCGCCTGCACATAATTAAAATATTCACCCCCCGCAGCCTGTTCGATCTTTTTGGCAGCAAAATGGGCAAGGGCTCCGAAATTGGTGCCGAATTGAATTTCCCCCGGATGTTCCTCAGCAGCATGCAACAGCGCAGCCAGATTTTTATACGGGGCGTTTTTCTGCACCGCAACCACCAGGTTGATCTCTCCCGTCTGGGCAATCGGCTCAAAAGCCTCCGGACCAAAGTTCACTTTGCCGGAGTATTTCGAAGTAATAATTCCTTCATGATTACAGAGGATTTTGTAACCGTCGGCCCGCGCCTGTTTGACATAACGGCTCCCAATCGTACTACTCCCCCCCGGCTGATTGATGATGACGACTGGTTGTTTCAGCAGCTGGTCCTCGGTGATTGACTTTTGAATGATTCTGGCAAACAGGTCCGTGCCGCCTCCTGCAGAAAACGGCACGACAGCCTGAATGGGACGTTGTGGATATTGCGTCTGCTGATGTTGATTCGTAAAGAAACCGGAATACTGAAATACGAGCATGCCGACAATAGCCAGTACCGCGATTGTATGCCAGACTGGTAAACCAAAGCGGCTCCAGAATGAGTGCGCATTCTGTTCCCCGTGCTCTCTCCCTGTTTCAGACGGAGAGCTGCGATTCACTTCTTCAGGAGCATGGTCTTTCAAGGTCTCTGATTGACTGTCCCGCTTTTTGCGGAACTGACGTACGAGTGGCACAACCAGCAATAAGGCAGAGATGACAACAAACAGTAAAGAAATGGGACGGGCGATGATCGGCAACCAGTTCCCCTGCGATGACATCAGCCCGGCAGACAGATTTTCTTCCGCAATCGGACCCAGGACAAACCCAATGACAAAGGGAGCCAATGGGATGCGGTTTCGCTCTAACACCAGTCCCAGCAGCCCGAAAGCGAGCATCACCCAGACATCGAACATGCGGTTCGACAACGCAAAGGCCCCGGCAATGCAGAAGGTGAGAATAAGGGGCAACAGATAAGGGCGTGGAAACCGCACCAGTTTTGCCAGAAAACCGACGGAGGCCATCATCACCACAAACATGACCAGGTTTGCCAGAAAATAGGTTCCCATGATGGTATGCACGAGCTCGGGATGTTCGCTGAACAGCCGCGGCCCCGGTTGCAATCCATGCAGAACCAAGGCACCGAGCAGAATGGCATCGATCACACTGCCGGGGATGCCCATCGCCACGAGTGGAATCAAAGCGCCGCCGACCGTCGCATTGTTGGCGGCTTCGGAAGCAATAATTCCTTCCGCAGAACCGGAACCGAATTTCTCTGGCGTTTTCGAACTGTTTCTGGCGGCGGAATAAGCGGCGATCGAACCGATGTTGGCACCAATGCCGGGTAGTATTCCAATAAAGGTTCCGATCAGGGACGACCGCAATAGATTCACCCATTGATTTTTCCAGTCTGCGAACGTCAGCCACAACCCTTTGCGTGTTACCGAGACACGCGGAACACTCTGGTCAATATTCGCAATATCGCGCAGCACCTGATTGATGGCAAACAATCCAATTAAGACGGGCAACAACTTGAAACCTGCATTCAGAGAAGTGACCCCGAAGGTGAGTCGTACTTCGCCTGTGGCTGCGGAAATTCCCGGCATGGCTGCCAATATCCCCAATGTTCCCGATAAGAGTGAGCGGGGCAGCGATGCGCCATCAATGGTCGCGATCAACACCAAAGCCATCAATACCAGCGAGAAATATTCGAAAGGCCCCAGCTGTGTTGACCAGCTGGCAATCGGCGCAGACAGGGTGACTAAAAACAGACAGGAAATCAAACCACCCACCAGGGAAGCATAAATCCCCAGCCCCAGCGCACGGCCGGGCTGCCCCTGTTGCGTCATGGGGTAACCATCAAGGGTGGTCATCACGGAGGCGGGCGTGCCGGGCATTCGCAGGAGTGTGCCGGTAATCAGGCCACCACTGATTGAGCCCACATACATGCTCACTAACAAGGTCATCGCCAGCTGCGGATCAAGCGTAAACGTCAACGGCAGCGTGAGTGCAATCAACATCGCACCGGTCAATCCGGGAATCGCCCCCACGAAAATCCCCAGCGATGTCCCCAGAATAATCAGCGCCAGACTGAGAGGCGTCGCTAATTGAACAATAGTATTTTGAAGTGCATCCATATTGTGTTCTGGTGCAGATGACTGACTGTCCGCTTACTAACCGAATCCTTTAGCTTGTGAATGATTGAAGATTTATTTTCACTACCAGGACTTCAGATCACGAATGAAAGCCAAGTGAATTCAGCGCTGGCTGATATTCACCAAGGTTCTCTCATCATTTGTTCGTGCCTCCCGGCCCGTGTGGTGACAGATCATGCCCCCGGTACAGTGTATTGCAAAACAGAGAATGAACATGCCTGATGTGATTTATCTCAATATATCCAGAATATCCGATGTGATAAAGGCTCGTACTTGAAATTCATTCGCCAGAGTTCAGCGGTGCCCTACCCCCTGACTAATACCAGGCACAAGATTTATCCCTGTGTTGACTCCCCCCCAGTGGTCAAGTTGATGGCACTTATTGTGATATAGATCAGCTCATAAAACGGCCTCAAGAGTGACACCCGCCTCCGCTTACAGGCTGCTTATCATTCATGGTCAGCAGCCTGTTTACGTTTCCCGTTCCCACTTTTCACTCATCACCTGTCCCCTGTTGGTTTGATATACTGAAATAATTCGACTTGACTCCCCCCTGCCCCCAAACAGAATAAGCGTCTAAGTGAGTCGCGCGCGTGACCAGTTTACAGTGCACTGAAACACGAGCCACCTGTTCCAGGTCCTCACTATAAAACAGCCTGTTTTTTCCAGATTTGCACTGCCTGAAACCACACTTGTGCGTGATGTGCGCCTGCGGGTCGCCGCACCATCGCCGCTCTTCGCCTCGGCACCGCCCCGGTACCGCCTGACATCGCCCCGGTATCAACCTGTATCGCCACAGCATTCCAATAATCCCCTTGCTCGCCGCGCGCCACTCCCTAAGATGATCCTCGCACAGAAAACGAAACCCGATTCCCAAAAAACCAAGCATGACTCCCTCCTTTCGTGCCCTTTCGTGTTTTCGTGGCAGCAATATCAATCACCGGGTGCCTCAGTCAGCTTGCCCGACAATGCTGACGCCAGGGTCCACTACCCGTTTCACAACGCATTATAAAAGAGGCGCCCCCACTCCCGCAGATGAATATCCCGAACCACTAAACAGAGATCACGGATAGCCCCGGTTGCAATCCAGGCCAAGCGCAGCGAACAGGAAACTGTCAGAGCAAGCCCTTAATCCAGGTCTCAAGTGACCGACCTGCCCCGCCGGCATGGCGGCCTCACTCTACTCCCCGTCACGCTCTCGCTGGTACTTCTTATAGAGGATCCTGATTATTTCCAGGAAATAACCACATACGGTTCAGTGTGGATTATTTTACTTTTTGAATCTCATTCATTGAGCGTATTTGGAGTATCTTTTAAAACGGTGGTATAAAGGCACGTACCGGAATACGTATGAGTTGACAGGATTACAAAAGCGACTGAAACAGGAGGACCAGAACTTGTTCCATTGCTGGATAGTTCTGTAAACATGAGATGACTGACTTCAATAACAGCCGCTCGGGTCTACAGTTTTGTTATTCCTGTAATTTCGAGTCGGCACCCGAAAACGCCTCAAGATACCCCAGCAACACCGAATAGTTGTGCTGCCGTAACTTCCATTGCGGCGTCTTTGAGGGCGATTGAGTGGTTGTGATCAGCACGCTTCGATCCTCGGGTACCACGACACCGAAGAAGCTAGAATGGAGCGTGGCTAATCCATTGTCGGAGTGACATTGCGAACATTGCTGCAAACCCCTTGGAAAAGGTTGTTCGCCGAAGAATGGTTCGCCGAACTCTAATCTTCTTAATGATGCTGCCGCATCCGTATCGAGAAGATGCTGAATGGACATTTCGAATACTGCACTTCGAAGACGATGTTGCATTCGGGTACGTTCGCTTATCGTGGGGGTTAAGTCATTAAATGCGATCGACAGGATGACGGGAGTCGTTTTCGGGATGCCGCTGGTCGAAATCACAAGCATACGTTCCACAAGAATCGCGCGAAGCCCCTGCGGGAAACTCGGTAGCGGAGGAAGCGGCGTCCGCCGGGGGACAAACCGATAGAGAAACTCGCGTCGCCGTTCCGCTTCCACTGCCGCATGCTTATTGAATTCTGCGAGATAAGTCTTCGCTTGCTCCCGGCCCTTCGGGAACCGAACAAACAGGAGAAACTCTGACCTTCCGCCATGCGAAGATTCGTGCGTGAGTGCCACGCGATTGATCCCTTTGTGTGTGAGCTGAACCCATTCGCCGTCCGGCTCGAACAGGTCTGCGGGAAGCTCAAGATCATTGAGGGAGTCACGGGGTAATTCATTTCCGAGCGGGCGAGTCGAGTAGTTTCCCTTAAGTTCACCGATTTCCCGCTCTGTGAGTGCAGTCAATGAAATGAGTTTCGCGAGTCGGTATCGCAGGGTCCGGTGGGCGGGTGCGGTGAATTTACCTTGATCTACCAGCCGATCAAACGTACGCCACGCCTCGTGTTGCATCACAGCGCGCTGAATCGGTTGTCGAGCATCCGACTCAACCGGCGCGTTGAGCAAAGTATCTATCGTGTCCGACGCTTTTCGCAGGAAGTCCTCATCGTCCAGCTCCGTATGTCCGGTGTTGCTAAGCAACTGATAGCAAACGTTCCACGGATGTTTACAGTCGCTATCAAAGAGCGTTACGTTCTGGGCCCAACATGATGAGCCGCACACCATTCCGAGCGCCAACAGCGTGAGAATACAGAGTCGTGACATGCATGAACTTTCAGGAATAATGATTCAGAGACAGAAGATGTTACTGCATAAACCCATGCTCACATTAAAACCTATCAAGTTTTCCGACTACAGTCAAATAATGACAAGTGAGCCGACATACAAAGCGAGACTGTGTCCCGTTTTACTGTAGCGTCTCCAGTTCCATTGGGACCGTATATATAAGGAAAGGTTGACCTTCTCCCATCCTGGTACAAGGGGGGCATGTCAGAAATCACACTTGTCGCACGCTTTGATTTTTCGCGAACGATACGGGAAACCGTTCTCCCAGCGCGGCTGAAGCCTGTCGGATACATTCACAGGGGGAATTCAATTTCTTTCCTGATCCTCGCTGCCACTTTCTGTACTCTCAACGGGAAAGAGATCCGCCAGAAACGTTACCTGTTCCCCTGATCGAAGGAACCAGGCTTTGATACCTTCGCCGTACGAAGATGACAGGATGGCTGTCGAATCAGGAAAGAGCGACAATACCGTAATGAACCGGGGCGGATTGTAAGGAAAGGACTGCGTCTCCAGTCCATCATAATTCCAGAGGGAAATGCTCCGTACCGTTCTGCCCCCGGCTGTGATGAACTGTTTGTTGTCAGGCAAAAACAGCACCGTCCCTCCTTCCACCGTGCAGCGCAACTCACCTTTGAGTGAGATCAGGGAGGTTTTCTGATTGCAGGAGGCAAGAATCCATTTGCCGTCCGGAGACAGATCAAGATCCTGCACGCCGAATGTGGGTGGTACCTTGCGATCCAGTTCGATCGTCTGCTGGACTTGAAATTCCCCCCCTGGCTCAGACCTGGTCCAGATTTTTACTGCAGGCATCACCTTTTTACCAAACGCTTCCCCGCCACATCCCCCGGAGAGCAACAGCCTGCCGTCCGGTGAAAACTTCAGCTTTGTGACACTGGCCACGTGATCTTTGAGGATCTGAACCGGCAGATTCGATTCGGACTCCAGGTCCCAGACCATGATGTTACCATCCTTGAGACCACTGACAAAATAGCGGCCCGTGGGATCAAACGTACCCGACTCGACAAAGCTGGTTTCTCCTTCCAGAATGCGCACCACTTCACCCGATTCCGTATCCCAGATGGAAACGGGCGCCTTTTCCTGGAGTTCGCGTATGATCGCACGAGGCATCGTGTCAGCAGTCGTCGCAAGATAATTGAAGTCGGGACTGAAATCGAATGCCCTGGTGCCCACCGGTCCCGACGCCCGGTATAACCTTCCTTTGACCTTTGACGGATCGGAAAAGTCCCAGATCAATGCCCCTGTCTGTTCGTTGCAGACCCCTACCCGCTGCGAATCCGGATCAAATTTGATTTCGCGGGGATGCTGATGGGGATACAGATCGGGTTCCGTCAATACGGAACGCACATCGGGAATCAGTTCACCAGAAAAGAGTTTGACGTTCCCCTTTACATCAATGGTCACCAACCGGTCCCTTTCAGGGGGCGTCAGCAGAAAACGGACATTGTCGGGATGCTGCTGGAGACTGGTCAGCTCCCGGCCACTCTGCCAGTCCCAGACCAGCAGCTCATTTTCCGACAAGGCGATCAGCTGGGAACGATCTTTCCCGAAGGCACGCGGTACCCAGAGCGGTTTGTCACGGCCGGCATACTGCTGGATGGTCTTCTCTCCCTCTTCGAGATTCATCAACTTGATCGAACAGGTCTCCCTGGTTTCAGGTCTTGCGCCAGGTTCAAATTCCACCAGGCTCCATTCTGTACCTGAGATCAGCAGTTCGTTTTCAGTGTCAGTAAATTCAATCGCATTGATGTTGGGTTGAAAAGGAATTCCCTGGTAAACCAGTTTCTGCTGTTCCAGGTCCCAGACGTACAAAACATTGACGACATGGGGAAGTGCGCCGGGTGCCCAGTAACCTGGACGGAATTTCTTGATGACTACACCTCGCACGAAAGCCAGCTGTGAATCATCGGCGTTAAAACAGATTTCCCTGATGTGCTGCAGGAAGTCTCTCCACTCGAATTCATAAACCTTCGTCTGGACCGCGCGAATGTTGATTTCAGCAAGCTTGCTTTGCGTCGCGACGTCCCAGATTTCCACCTGTTCTGCCACTGCGACAACGAGGTACTTTCCCGTATTCGAAATCCGATGCGATTTCACCGGTTCGGTTCCTGGTAATTTCAGGCTGGCCACTTCGGAAAACGATTCTGTCTCGTAGACTTTGATTTCGGGATGCTGATAACAGGTGATGTATTTCGCGCCCTCTGAAATACTGTACTGCATCGATGCCTCCGGTTTGACATCAGGCAGCAGCGAATATTCCTTTACCATTTCATGGGTTTTGAGGTCCCAGGTCTGAACCTTTCCGCCGGGCAGACAAAGCATCAGCTGGGAACGATCTGACAGGAAACCGGTCCCCTGCAGTTCTTTCAGGTCCACCGTCAGCAGGTTTCTGGCTTTCCGTTTGGATTCACTGCGTTTCACCTCCATTCGATCAAGATAGACTTCCTCAAGTGCCTCCGGTTTCAGCCGCGATCCCAGCGCGGCAAATTGCGTTTTCGCAATCTTCTGATTCCCCTGAATCCAGTTTATACCGGCCAGGAGTGAAGCGTAATAATCTTTCTGTTCGGCATTGAAATGGGATGCATACCCCTCCACCATCCGCTTCATCTGCGGCAAGATGTCTTTAAACCCATAGACCTCACGACTGCGGGGTCCGGCGGGCCCTCGCGAATATTCACTGTGGGCAATGATCGCCTGCACGGCATCCTGAAAGCCGAAAGGAACCTGTGTATCAAACCGCTCGGTATTCAGGCATTCCACTCCGAACTGGAGCGCCGGCTGAAAACGCTCCCAGTTCTCGTAGATGATCGGTGGAGGAATCAGGGCGACGCGATACTGGCGATACATGGGCCTGAAATCAAACTGGGCAGCGATCGCCCGGTCAAACCAGTACCGCGGGCTCGCCGGTGAAAGCCGATCGGGCTCCCCTTTCCCATCGGGAAGATCCTCCGAAATCTTCAGTTGGAGATTCTGTCGGAACGACATGCGAAACAGCTTCAGCGGGGTTTCCGGGAGTTCAGGGGCGATCTGGTAAGCCTGGAGATACAGCCGATACGATTTGCGCAGGTGTCCCATAATTACCGAGTTCACGTTTAACGGGTTGGACTGATTCACTTTGGTATAAGCGGGCCAAAAGTATCTGAGCATACCTTCGTCCAACCCCAGTTCATAATAAAACGTTCCCAGAATCATGTTTTTGAGCCACGGGTCGGCGTCAGCCTGTTGTTCCAGCGAAATAATGAATTGCCCCAGCTTCGATTGATGTACCGGAGCCAGCATGATTTGCCCTTCGTGCAGATAAATCCGTCTTTCCAGTGACGTCAGCTGCTTGTCCTGGATGGCTTTGCGGAAACTGTGTGACATTTCCTCCCTCAAATCGGTTCCCTTTCCGTAGCGCACCAGTATTTTCAGAATCTGAAAACGGGCGATCTCCGAGTAGTGATCGGGAGTGTAGAGTTCCTGCAGTTTTTGGGTAGAGGCAGTCAGCTCCGTAAACATTTTCTGCCTGCCCAACGCTTCGATCAACAGGCTGATCACCAGCGGATCGTTGCAGCCCAGGTCAAGTACCTGCAGCCCCTGTTTCACGAGCTGGTCGTCCAGCTGGTCGGGATAAAACTTCGGTGAGCGGAACTCTCGATAACGGGCTATTGATGCCCGTCGACCTGCTTCTTTCAGAAAGGCACGCGCCGCTTCATCCCAACGGGGATCGCGGTCGTCGTGCTGTTCATACTCTGTTAAAAACAGATTCTGGTACCATTCCGCACGATCCTGTTGAAACTGATTTTCGGTATAGGTGACCTTCACTTCATTCAGCGGAACGGGCTGGTACTGCTTCTCCCAGGGAATGCCTTTCACCAGTTCGGGATCGATTTTCATCTCGGCAACAGCAGTCGGAGGAAAGAGAATCCGTCCCCGATTGTCGGTTCTTTCCTGCAGCAGTTCACGTCGTTGCTCTTCTGCCTCGCTGAGTCGTGGCGGGGGTGTCGGTGGAGTAAACGTCTGCCTGGCCTGCTGCTTTTGATGTGCGGCGTCAGCAATAGACTCGGCCGCCCGTGTGAACAGGTCGAACTTCTTAGCAATCCCCACAGCCAGTATTACGAGAAGTCCGGCACTGATAATCCACCATTTACGTTTCATCATCATGACTCCCAGGTTCAGGGCAGTTTCCAGATACTGACGTTTCCATTCAGGGAAGCAGCAATGACATGCCGGGCATCAGCACTCGCCTGTATTGCTGTCACAGGTGAAGGGTCGTTGCGATATTCTTTGATCATTTTAAACTGTCGAGTGTCCCACAACCGGACGACGCCACTCCGATACGCTGCGGCCAGTAACCGGGAAGAGGGTACAAAGCACAGATCCGTTACCAGATCGGAATGGCTCTCCAGCACACTCACTTGAGAGTGATCGCTTTGTGAGAGTAGATGAATCAGCCCCCGGCGATCGGCTATCGCAATCAGCTGATGTTCATCACTGACCGCGCAGTCGATCCCTTCATAAGCAGTCTGCAGAAATTCTTCCGGCGATGTACTTTGCGCATAATCCCAGAGTTCCAGCGCATGCGCCCCTGTAACCAGCAGGCAGCGGGCTCCCTCCTTTAGTTGTGATAAATGCAGGATGGGTACATTCAGCTGAAGCGCAGACTCCACCTTGTTCTTTCCCGGATCCCAGCTTTTGAGCTGACCGCCCTGACTGGCAGCCAGGATCAGTTTGCCGCTCTGATCCCACGCCACTGATGAAATCCGATCCTCAAATCCTTCCAGCTTTTGCCAGTCCGTTGTTTTTTTGAGAAATCGCTGCACATGATCGGTGTATTCCATTTTCCGCACGCCAACATAATTGGTGGTGGAACCTTGCTGACCCGTTCCGTAAGCGAGATATCCCCCGTTCGGAGAGAATGCCAGACTCGAAATCTGATTGGGAGACTCCAGCACGAAACTCGCTGGAGGATGATCCATGTTCCACAGGTAAATCATCCCTGCTCCTCCCCCGGCAATCCAGACCCCATCGGAGGCAATGTCCAGGGCGTGAATCGGGGTCTCCGCGTGAAACTGATACACGAGATCTTTTGGCGGAGGGACCTCAGGCAGAAAACATAGATGCAGCGTCTTATCAGAAGTCGCCACGACCCCCATGGCCCCGTTTTGTGCCAGCAGTATTCTGGCCCGCTGGCTGGACTTGATTTGCAGCTCACGAGTCTCGATCAGTTCCCCTGTATCGGTTTGCCAGAGTTTCAGACTGCGGTTTTGCAGCGTTAACGCCCGATTGACATCAGGTGCAAAGGCAGCAGCCTGGCTGACTCCCGCAAAAGAGCGAATTTTTTCTGCAGTCAACGCATTCCACACATCGATGCGTCCTGCCGCGAAAGCCATAGCCAGCCGCGCATCTGCTGACAGGGCGAGCGTTGCTGGAGCAGCATCGGTCGGAAAGACCTTTTCCGGCCTCGATTCCAGCGAGTTCCACAAAACCAGGGAGTCGTCAATACGAAACCTCTTTCCGATCAGCAGGCGACTCAGTTTACTATTTGCTGCCATCAACTCTGCATCGTTGCGGCCGACTTCGAAACGGCGGATTTCCGTACCGGATCTGATATCCCAATAGCGTACCGTACGGTCTTCACTCAGGGAAACCAGGGTCGATTCGTCTCCGGAAAATGTCATGCTGACCACAGGCTGAACATGTCCCTCCAGTCGGCGGTATTCTTCCATTCCCCTTTTGTTCGTTTCAAAGAGACGAATTGAATTGTCTCCGGCTGCAACCGCAGTCAACGTTGCCTGGGGAGAAAGAGCAATCGCTTTCACACCGGCAGGGCCCCCCAGAAATCCCGTTTGAACAACATAGTTCAACCCACTTCGAAAGTAATATTTTATCAATGTATTATTATCGAGTGCAGCGATGACCGTGTAAGCAGGCTTGTCGATGTACCGCGTAACAGCAATGTCCATTGCACGGACTTTGGCCTGGAGCGGGATGATAACCTCCCGGGGAGATTCAATGGGCCAGTGGTGTGACTGTGCTCCCGCCTTGGTTGCGGCTATTGTTTTCAGCGCTGGCTGACCTTGCCCTGATTGCACCGTCCTGAATTGAGTGCTCTTCAGCACAAACAAGAGTATCATGCAGCTCACAACCAGAATCAGGATGGTCACCACTGTTCGACTGCGAGATGCATTACCCCCTCGCTTGCGAGTTTCCGCACTGCGTAAACGGGCCAACAGAACATCGCGTTCAGTCCGCACCTGAGCCAGTCGTGCATTCACCTGATGAAGTTGTCTCTGGATGGTATCGGCCTGCTGCACCTGCTCGGTACAGGCAGCCCGAAGTTCCTGCAGCAGGAAATCATCTTCTGCCTCGCTGTCATCCTGTAGCTTTTCTTTTGTTTTGATATCCTGCTGCAGTTGTTTGAGCAGCAGTTGCGCATCCCGGTTCAGAGATGCCAGCAGATCGCGATGCCGTTCCAGCTTTAAAACGGCTCGATCGACCTGCAACTGAGTATTCTGCAGGCGTTCTGCCCAGTGCGGGGACTTCGTTTCAAACCAGTCGTAAAGACGCTCTACAATCCGGCCCCAGAGACTGGAAGGACCGCTACTGAGAATCTCCAGTTCTTCTTCGAAATCATTGACGCCTGGCGCAGAGATAATGGCGGTGGCAGACCTGGTAGTCCCCGCCTTTGCAATCGGGTTGAAAAAATAGTCAGCATCGTTCTGAAGAATCTGCTCTGCATGCGAAGGAAGTTGTTCACCATTCTGAAACGCCCTGACATCATCCAGAGCCGCCTGGGCGTCTGCATAGCGGTGCGCGGGGTTCTTGGCCATCATCTTTGAAACGATAGCCGAAACCTCAACAGGAACCAGACCAGCGACCTCGGACAGAGGCACAGGACGCTCATAGACATGTTGAAAGATCATTCCGGTGGGGCTGTCCGCGTAGAACGGCAACTTCCCGCTGATAATTTCATAGAGTACAACGCCCAGGGAATACAGGTCACTGCGCGCATCCACGGCTCTGCTGCTGCCCTGTTCGGGGGAGATATAATCCATTGTGCCCAGTACAGTTCCGGAGTGCGTCGGTCCGTCGTCGTCCTGCAGGGATTTGACCAGCCCGAAGTCGACCAGCAGATAACGGTTGGTTTTCTGCTCTCTGAGAATGTTACCCGGCTTGACATCCCGGTGCACGAGCCCCACCCGATGCGCCGCCTGCAGCCCTTCGAGAATCTGCACGATCACGTTCAAGGCATCTGCAACGGAAAGCGGTGCACGTCCCAATTGTTCTGCGAGAGACTCTCCATCGACAAATTCCATCGCAAAGAAATGATGACCGTGATCTTCCCCTATGAAAAAGATCTGAACAATATGAGGATGTACGATCTTCGCGACGCTGGCCGCTTCTGAATAAAACCGCTTCACGAATGAATCATGCCGCCCCAGTTCCGGTGGCAGAACCTTGATTGCCACTTTGCGTTTCAGCGATTCATCATATCCTTCATAAACGTCTCCCATCCCGCCGCTGCCAATGCGTCGAAGGATCTGAAAGTGACCAATGCGTTCAAAGGGAAGCCCTGCCTGCTCATCGCCTGAATCCACGTCCGTCTTAGTCAATTGCCGATGCAGGTGAAGAGACTCAGAAAGGTCTTCCGTCAATGCTTCCTGTCTAAGCAGGCTCTGAATGGTTCTGAGCTGAGTCATCAGATCTTCGATGTCTTCACAACGTTGACTGGGGTCAAATCCCAGTGCTCGGTCAATCAGTGGTCGAAGCTCTACAGGAATACTCTGTAACACGCGGGGGCTTTGCAGATATTCCGAAACACTGCAGTCCGCCGTGATCCGACAGGCAAATTCTCCCAATGCATAACTGTCAATCAGTCGAACAGAGAACACCAGACCGATCTGATCGACTTGCTGTTGCGCTTCTGTAATCTTCAGCGGCAACGTCTGTAATTCCTCACGGGTAGACGCTTCGTACCAGGTAGCCTCGGCGGGAAACGAAATCGGCTCTGACTCACCCGATGCATTAAAGACGATCTGCCACGTCCTCTTTGATTCATCGCACCAGATCTGGGAAGGATCAATCAAGCCACTGAGCATCCCCGCCCGCTGTCGGTCGCGAATAGACTCAGCCACTGCTAGCAATACTTCTACAATTTCATCCAAAGCCGATTGACTGGAATCGGAACGCATCGGTCCGGCTCGCAGCTGTTTCTCTTCCAGTTTTCGGCGTTCAGTCATGCTGTGGTGTCTTTCGATCATCAACTGATGTCAACTGCTGTAGAAGATCTGCTTTCGACTTCCGTTCCTGGAAACGAATCTCATCCGTTTCTGTGGAAAACTGTCGGAACACAGATTCCAGATCGCCCTGCGATTTCAGATACTCCCCCAGAGTCTGCCATTCCAGTTCGACTTCTTCAGCAAAATTATCCCGGTAACCGTATCTTCTGACATGCTCTTCAACAGTAGCCCGCAACCGGTCTGTGAACTGGCCCCGGGTCCGCTTGTAATAATTTTCGACATCCGTCACTTTCAGATTCAGGTACTGCGCCATTTCCGGATTAGACAAGCCTTCCAGAGATTTACCGTAAAATACGCGAAACGCATTCACACGTCCCTGACTGAGACTGTCCTGCTGCAACTGCTTTAAAGTTGTCTGTAATAATTCTTCTACCCAGGCTTCGTAAAAACTATCTTCTGTTGAATCAGTCTGTCGCTCTTCGTTCTCAGCTGCCAGTACCGGTATGATCTCCTCCATGATTTTTTCCCGCCCTGACTGAACCCGGGCACGGTTTGAGATCAGATTTCTGACCACGACGCACAACATCGTACTCAGCCTGGAACGTCGATCTTTCAGCCAGCGAGAGAGCAAATCAGCAGAGACCAGAATTTTGAAAGCCTCAGCTGTAATGTCTTCGGCATCCTGTGTTTTCAGGTTACCTGTGCGAATCGCAAACCGGACGACAGGTCCCCAGTAATCATCCAGAAACGTTTTCCACCCTGGAGCTTCACGACTGGCTACGATTTGTTGAATCAACGTCTGCCGGGTTTGAGGGAAACGATTCACAGTCGCGGGACCTCTTGCTTCCAGTATGAGTGAAGAACTCTCTATTCTCTTCATTGTCAACTTCAGTTGTCAAGCTGTTCACTACCGGAAGGCTCAGTCTTTCTTCTGTTTCAAAGCATTCAGTTCCTCTTCGATTTCCATCGATTGAACCCCATCTGCGAGTGAGTCCTTTTCAATCTGTCCTCCCAGTTCCAACGATGTAACATCAACCATGGCGTTCAATTCATCAAGCGCATCGGCTTCCGCTTCTGCCTCTTCCACTTTTTCGCGGAGACGATCAAATTTACGAAAGGAATTTGTGTTGAATGCTTTAGTCTGCTGGCAATTCAGTGAGGAATGTGATTGTTTACGGATCTCAGCAGATCGCTTTCGCAGCAGTAAGGCAGAAAGTTGTCGCTTGGCTTCCGCCATTTTGGCTTTCATGGCCGACAACTGAACTTTTAATGTATCACCTGCTTTCTTGACCGGTTCGAGTTGTTCTTTCAGCGCCTGACTGAGGTTTTCATGCTCTTTTTTCCGAGCGAGCGCTTTTCGGGCCAGCTGATCGTCTCCGTTCTGCACAGCCTGCAAGGCACGCTGCTGCCAGTTTTGTGCTTCCAGATCATTTTTAGTTAGCTCACGGATCAGTCGTTTCTCCCCCGCCATCACGCGTGCCGTATCCTGGGTCACGGTGTCTATGGATTGCTCCATCTCCCGGATCGCCTGCTTCAGCATGACTTCCGGATCTTCGAACTGATCGATCATGTCGTGAATGTTGGCTGCGATGATATCATTAATTCGTGCAAATATTCGCATGAGCGCTCCCTGATTAAAGTATTCTGCATGGACCCCAAAGTGGATCAAGTTCACGTTTCATCAGAGTGATGTAATAAGACTGTCAGTTCGGTCAGAGAAATTTCATTTTATCTGAAATGATCTGAAACTCACTACTTCTCACTTCGCTCCCATCGATTTGTAATCACCTGTACCTGAATGACTTAACGATTTGTTCCATGCCTGGTTACGAAGCCGGGGATGTTGAATCAAAAACGCGTCGATTCACTGGGGTCGTGGGCTGTCCCTAGTTAATTGTGGGACGCGCGCTGGTCGGTCTCTGCGCTGGCTGCGTCGGGAAATGACCTTGGGAGCTGACAGTCAAGCAGCTCATCGGGAATACCTGCTTCCCGGCTCCGGGGCCAAGCCTCGCTCCAGCTTTCCGGCAGGAACAATTCACCCTCAAGCAGGCAAATGCGCCCGGGTATCCTTGCTGGTAAAGCAATCCGCAACACGATTCTAATAACGACTCTGTTCCTGCGATTTAGACCGTGTCCCGATTTACAGTAGCGTCTCCAGTTTCATTGGGACCGATTATATTAGATGGTGAGACGCTTTATTAAATGTGAAGTGCTCTGGCATGGCAGGACCTCACCAACTCGAATTGCATCCACAGAGATGAATATGTTGAATCAACACACATTTTCTGATATATTAAGTTTATTAAGATTTAGCACCATCCCTCACGTGGTTATGACCACCCCTGCCACCACTTTGGAAATTGCCCATGACAGCCAGAAGATTCATCGACTGTCTTATGATTCTCGGGCTGAGTCTCTGTAACAGCGTGCCTCTTTTCGCAGCCCCGCCTGAACTGGAAAGTCTGTTTCCGTTCAGCTTTCAGGCAGGCACCACCGCCGAGATCAAGCTGAAGGGAAAGAATCTCAAAAACATACGTCAGTCTCAGGTCAATGCGCCGGGAGTTTCCGTCAAAGTCATCGACGACAAGAACCTCCGGATCAACGTCGAGAATCAGACCCCCGCAGGCATTTATAATCTGCGCCTCTTGACCGACGACGGACTGAGCCAGCCGTACCCCGTACAGATCACCGCCTGGTCCACGTTGACAGCCACGGAAAAATCGGATCAGCCCGACTCCGCTCTGAAACTCTCCCTCCCCGGGGGCGTCGATGCCCGCTTCGAACATACCGGAGACATCGACTGGTATGCGTTCACCGGAAAAAAGGATCAACAGATCACACTGCGCTGTCGTTCAAAATCCCTGGGTAGTTCCGCAGCGCCTCTGATGACACTCATCGCCCCCGATGGTGAAGAAATTGCGTTTGCCTCTCCCCATCAACGAGAGCCGGTTCTGCATGTGAAACTCCCCAACTCGGGCACGTACCAGGTCAAAGTGTTTAATCGCGCTTACAGCAGCGATCCCTCGGCCCTGTATCATCTCTCTGTAAATTCAGAGCCGCGTCTGCTGGCGGCGTTTCCTGCTCTGATCAATTCCGGTCAACCCAACCCAGTCACCATTCAGGGAATCAGTCTGCCCGGCGTTTCACAGAACGCTACGCAAATTCTGCAACAAACAGAAATCACCGTCGATCCTGAAAAATGGGCAGCACCACACCAGACCGACAGTCCACTGACAAACCGCTTTCATCTGAACGTGCCGGAACTTGAAGGCACCGTCCCCCTGATAATAACCGACCTGCCCGTCGTTGTTGATCAGGAGCCGGGAAACCAGTCACAGAAAACCGCACAGAAAATCAAAGTCCCCTGCGACATTGCCGGTCAGTTCCTGAAACCCCGCGACCTGGACTGGTACCAGTTCACCGCGGAAAAAGGACAGGAGCTCAGCATTCGTGCTTTCGGCGAGCAGCTGGACCAGCAGATGGATCTCGAACTCGCTCTGCTCGACAGTAGTGGCAAGGTATTGAAGAGTCTGACGAACAAAGCAGAAGTGAAAGGGAACGCAACGCCCGTCTCTGCCACGTCTCTCGATCCGGAGGGGACCTGGAAAGCACCGAAGTCCGGCACTTACGCTCTCCTGGTTCGCGACCTCTATGGCAGTAGCCTGGGTGACTTTGATCGACAGTACCGGGTACGCATCGAAAACAAACAACCGGATTTTCAGGTCTATGCCTACCCCGCTGCCAGCGATCGCTATTCCGGGGTTTCACTCCACCAGGGCGGACACACACACGTAACGATTTACGTCGACCGCCAGCACGGTTTTTCCGAACCGGTCCGCATCCAGGCCGTTGATCTTCCCGAAGGGCTCTCTGCTGACGAGGCCATTATTCCCGCTCATCAAAGCGAGGCCCGCTTCTCGATTTTCACATCGAAAAACGCGCCGCAGACAATCGTTCCTCTTTCGCTTAAAGCAATCGCCACAGTGCAGGATCAGCAAGTCGTCAAACAGGTTCACCCCCAGACAGTCTCTCGCAGCGGTTCGTTCCAGCAGGTCGCCACCCTGACAGCAGGAACCGCAAAGGCTGCCCCTTTCAATATGACGATCAAGCCAAACCAGGCGAAACGGGCGCTGGGTGAGAAAATAGAACTGGATGTTCAGTGGGAATCTGCCGGTTCTGAGATTTCTGGCAAGCCTGTTCTGAAGTGGCACATCGATCTGGTCGATGCCAAAGGTAAGCAGGCATCATTAATCAAACCTGTGACCTCACTCGATTTGAAACAATCCGAGAACATCCTCACCGCACAACTGCCCCAAAACGTGCAGCCAGGCCAATATTCGCTCTGGTTATCCGCCACCCTTAACGTCACACCGTCACAATCGACCGACAAAAAACAGAAAAAGCCAAAACCCGCCCCCTTCGAGGCGGTCAGCAATATCATCACACTGGAGATCCAGCCACTGCCCAATAAAGAGAAAATTCAACCCCGGAAAAAGCAGTCAAAATAAAAGACGAAACCAGACTCATCAACCAACAGTGAGCCGCATGCCGGGATCAAACATACTTAAAGAAAATCAAACCTGATATGATGATTATCTTAAAACAGATCAAAACAGAGAACAGTTTCCTCTACAGGAACAGCAGCATTGGCAAAGCCGTGCTCTGTCTGCTGTTGTCCCTCTGCGGGATACCCCAAGCCGCGACCGCCTCTGAAGCGGAACACAAACCGGCTGCGGAAATCCTGCCTGCTAAAATCTCCCCGCAGCAAACGGTCCGACTCAAGACGTGGCCCGAGAAAATTCATCTGCGCGGTCGAGACAGCCGACAGCAACTCCTGGTCACCGGTTTCGCCGACGACGAGAAAACCTTCGACCTCACGCGTGCTGTCAAATTCAAACTCAAAGATCCTCAATTGGCATCCGTGAATGAACTGGGTATCATCACTCCCGCAGCCTCCGGCAAAACTGAACTGCAAATCAGCTGGGGCAAACTCAAGCAGACCCTGCCCGTCGTCATTGAGCAGGGAGAAACATTTCTCCCGCTGAGTTTCGAAAACGATATTGCTCCGATTCTGACCCGACGCGGATGTAATGGCGGCGGCTGTCACGGAAAATCGGACGGCCGCGGCGGATTCCAGCTCTCCCTGTTCGGCTTTCAGCCGGAACAGGACTACGAATGGATCACCCGCGATATTCGGGGCCGGCGCATCTTCCCCGCCTCGCCTGACGACTCTCTGCTGCTTCGTAAAGCCACCATGAAAATTCCGCACGGTGGAGGCAAACGACTGGAAGAAGCCACACCGGAATACAACCGCTTAGTCCGCTGGATTGAAGCCAATACACCACACGGCCCGGCAGACACGCCGCAGATCGTCAAGCTAACCGTCGAACCTGCATTCGAATCTCTGGGCCACCATGATCAACAGCAGTTGACTGGCACAGCCCATTATTCGGATGGTTCCCGCCGCGATGTCACACCGCTGGTTGAATTTCGCTCAAAGGATACCTCTGTCGCCACGGTCGACGAACGGGGGCTCGTCACTTCCCTGGAACGAACCGGCGAAACCTCGGTGCTGGCTCTGTACCAGGGTCAAGTTTCCGTATCGAAAATTCTGGTCCCCTCCAACGAATCGCCCGATGCCTGGCCCGCGTTTCCTGTGACGAACTTCATCGACGAACATATTCAACGCAAACTGAAAGTCCTGGAGGTTCCCCCCTCTCCCCTCGCCGATGATGCCACATTCATCCGCAGAGCCACTCTGCAGATCGCCGGAAAACTACCGACGCTCGCTGAGGTCGAGACCTATACCCACAGCACCGATCCCCGCAAACGACAAAAGCTGATCGACCGCCTGGTTCACTCCGGCGACTACGCCGATCACTTCGCTCAGAAATGGTCGGATCTGCTGCGTAACAAACGCCGCGGACAACGCAACCGCGAGCCCGGCACGATCGCCTTTCACCGCTGGCTGCGAAATAAAATTGCCGCCAATGCTCCTTATGACGAACTGGTTCGCGGCGTATTGACGGCAACCGGAGATGTTTCGGTCAATCCGCCCGCGCAGTGGTACGCGGAAGTCCGTTATCTCGACCGGTATGTCGACGATATGGCCCAGGTCTTTTTAGGACTGCGAATCGGCTGTGCCCGCTGTCATCATCATCCGTTTGAGAAATACAGCCAGCAAGATTACTACGGTCTGGCTGCCTTCTTTTCCCGTGTGAACCGCACCGGCGGAACCGGCGTTGCCGAACGGCGTGCCAATGAAATGATCTCCGTTAAACAGACCGGTCAGGTCAAACATCCGGTCACGGGTGAAGTCGTCCCCCCGCACGGGTTGGGCGGTCCCGATCTGGAAATTGCTCCTTTCGATGATCCGCGCCACTATCTGGTTGACTGGATGGCCGAAAAACAGAATCCCTATTTTGCCCGGGCCTTTGTGAACCGGATGTGGGCTCATTTCTTTGGACGCGGCCTCGTTCATCCACTGGATGATCTGCGGGTCACCAACCCCGCTTCCAACGAACCCCTGCTGGAAGAGCTGGCACAGGAATTTACCCGGTCTGGCTACGACATGCGACATATCGTCAAACTGATCTGCACCAGCAGTACCTACCAGATCGGTTCTGAAGCGAATGAAATCAACCTTGAAGAGACGCAGAATTATGCGCGCTTCTATCCGCAACGGCTCTCCGCCGAGATTCTGCTGGATGCCATCGACGATGTCACCGACACGCCGACCCGCTACAGTGGGCTTCCCAAAGCAACACGGGCATTGCAGTTGCCCGACGAAGGTTATTCCAACCAGTTCCTGACGCTGTTCGGTCGTCCGAAACGCGAGAGTGCCTGTGAATGCGAGCGGGTTTCTGAACCCAACCTGTCACAGTCGCTGTTTGTAATGAATAACAGCTTCATCCTCTCCAAAGCGATGGGCGGCTATGCATCCTCTCTGGCGAAAGAGAAAAAGACAGAGGAAAGAAAAGTCAGAGAACTGTTCCTGAAAAGCTTATCGCGTGAACCGACTGATCGCGAAATGAAAAATGCACTGGCCTACCTCGCCAGCGAAAAAGACAAGCAGGCTGCGTTTGGTAACCTGATCTGGACGCTGCTCAATACCAAAGAATTCCTTTTCGTTCATTAATCAACCACACACGTTACGATTTTGAACAGAGAATAGAATCATGAATGAAGAAATGAATCAACAATGTTCCGGCCCTATGGGTCGTCGCGAGTTTCTGAAAATTGGTGGCCTCGGTCTGGGCGCCCTGTCAGGCGGTCTGGATCCGAACCTGACAAGACTGCTGGCAGGCGAAACACAGCACGCCAGTCCGAACAAGGACTTTTCGGTGATTCTGCTCTGGGCCAACGGCGGCCCCAGTCACATCGACACCTTCGATATGAAACCGCTGGCTCCCACCGAATACCGCGGCGATTTCAGTCCCATCAAGACCAATGTCCCGGGAATGGAGATCAGTGAACTGTTGCCGAACCTGGCGAAAATGGCGGACAAATTTTCCATCGTCCGCAGCCTGCATCATAACCGCAACGAACATTCGGGCGGCACCTGTCGACTGCTCTCCGGTTACACCCCGACGGCTGCCAACCCGGGAGATGCCGAGTATCCCGAAATCGGTTCGGTTGTGGCCAGCCATCTGGAAAATCAGGTACGCGACATTCCCCTGTTTATCGCCAACACGAAATTTT
Source organism: Gimesia maris (assembly GCF_008298035.1). Classification (NCBI taxonomy): domain Bacteria; kingdom Pseudomonadati; phylum Planctomycetota; class Planctomycetia; order Planctomycetales; family Planctomycetaceae; genus Gimesia; species Gimesia maris. The sequence goes on along the minus strand of NZ_CP042910.1, from coordinate 2,570,575 downwards.
ATGGCGGAGGGCCGGCGTACCTGGGGCCCGCTTACAGTCCCTTCATGTTCAGCGGCGATCCGAACAGTTCCAAGTTCTCGGTAAATAATCTTTCGGTCAACCAGTCGGCGGCGGACGCTCTGAAAAAACGCAATCAGCTGCTGAGCCAGTTCGATACCTTTCGGCGGGAACTGGACAAGAGCGGTTCGATGGCGGCACTGGACAAGTTCAACAATCGGGCACTCTCCATGCTGACCAGCGACCGGACGAGCAAAGCCTTCGACCTCTCCTCCGAACCGGATGAACTCCGCGATGAATATGGGCGAACAACCTGGGGACAGGGCTTACTGCTGGCTCGTCGCCTGGTGGAATCGGGAGTCCGACTGGTGCAACTGCAGGCCAGCTTCCGTCTCTCGAAAAAAGCAGGACGCACCAGCAACTGGGACGACCACTCCGTCAACGCCGACATTTTCCAGGCCTACCGGGAACGCATGCCGGTCTTCGACCAGGCAGTTCCGGCCCTGATTAACGACCTGCATCGCCGCGGCCTGGATCAGAATGTGCTGTTCATTTTCTGTGGTGAATTTGGACGTACCCCCAAAGTTCGCCATCAGGATAAAACCAAACGCCCGGGCCGCGATCACTGGTGCCGGGCCATGAGTATCTTTCTGGCTGGAGGCGGTTTGAAGATGGGTCAGACGATCGGTGCGACCAACCCCAAAGGCGAACATCCCGTGGACCGCGTCATGAACAGTAACGATTTACTGGCCACGATCTATCAGAAATTCGGCATCGATACGTCCCAGGCCTTCCACGATAACACAGGCCGCCCGATCCCGATCCTGACCGATGGAAAACCGATTCCAGAGCTGCTGTAAAAGCGGGTTACCGATTTTATTAATCGGAATCCGTTCCGTTAGCCACAGGCTGAGTCCGTTCTGATAGATTGCTGAATTTTCCAAGCCGTTCGTTGCTCTCAAATAAGAGGCAAAACGAACCCCTCTCTTTCAGACGGGACCACATGTTCCCTGCTGCAACACAATCCCCGCATAGATGACCTCACCCTTAACACACCCACCCACCCACTCCAACACACATATTATATTTACACATCACAACTTTAACCAGACACGCCTGAATATAAACACCGGGACCCAAAAGGTTCTACCAGCCTGCAACACGCCCCTCTCTTACATTTAAAGAGTCAGTCGCCACTCTATAAAACAGGCATACAAACTAATAACACTCATTCTTCAAGCGCCTGACTGCCGAGAATTTATTGAAATCCTTACATTTCTGATTGACATCGCATCAACATTCATTTAACTTAACACACTTAAACTTAAAGCGCATTATATATCCCACTAAAGAATAGTATGTTTCCACCCCCTTCTTATACTGTTCTCTATACATTCAAAGGAAAAAGTCATGAAGATGCGTTTTTCGAGAGTCCGTGGTTTTACGCTGATTGAGCTGCTCGTCGTTATCGCTATCATCGCCATTCTGATTGCTCTCTTACTGCCAGCGGTTCAACAAGCCAGAGAAGCTGCCCGCAGAAGCACCTGCAAAAACAACATGAAGCAGTTGGGGCTGGCAATCCACAACTATCACGATACCCACTCTCAGTTCCCTCCACTCTGCATCTCGACCCAGGCTGGCAGCCCCAATGGTTGCTCGGGATTCGGTGCCCCCAACATCAGCGGCCTGACTCTCATGCTGCCTTATCTCGATCAAGCCCCTCTCTATAACGAGTACAATTTTGCAATTGGTCAGTCTGACCCGGGCGGTTCCATCAACTCAACACAAATGAGTACCAACATACCGGCCTTACTCTGCCCGTCTGACCCCAACCAGACCGTGCAGATGATCGGGGCCTGCCTCAAGTTCCCCTTCCCTGCGGGGAACCATAATGGCGGGACCAACTATGTATTCGCCGTCGGCGCCGGTGCCTGGCAGTTTTATACGGGTGGCACTCCCAGTGCGACACTGGGGCTGACGGGTATCTTCCTGGTGAATGGGAACAAACGGGCTCGCGATGTCACCGATGGCACATCCAATACCGTTGCCATGGGAGAAGTGCTCTGGGTAATCAATCATGATGGCAATCCAGGTAACGGCCAGGGAAAACCTTCCTGGTCCAACGGCTTCGGTACTCAGATCGGCTATTCATCAACAGGCGGAATCAACTTTCAGTGGGAACAGTTTGGTGCAGATTGCCACGGACCGAATGTCACGCAAGGTGCACCTTGTGGAGGTGCTCGTCCCGCTGCGCTGCAAAGCAAGCATGTCGGCGGATGCCACGCGCTGTTTGCCGACGGGTCGGTCCATTTCCTTTCAGAAAACATTGACCAGACAACCCTGGACAACCTCACCATGCGTGCAGACGGCGAAGTGATTGGCGAGTATTAATCGACACTGTGCTGATCAGGCTGATGGTCGCCATTACTGAAAAAGGAAAGAGCAGGCGACATCAGCCGGAACAGGACATCTGCGACACGACCGATTACTCTCAGTAAAGAAGTATCACTCTGCACCCACAATCATCCTCTGATCCTTTAACAATCATCCTCTGATCCTTTAAATTGAAAGGGACTCTGGTGAGATTCTATTTCCATATGACTGGCGTCTGTGTTTTAAGTTTTATTTTGTCGGGATGCAGTAATTCATCAGGAATACCAGCTCCGACCAGAGCTGTCGTCACAGGCGAGATCAAGTTTAACGACAAACCCATCCAGAGTGGACAGATCACCTTTCTCCCCACAAAGGGGCCGGTTGCCATGGGTCCGGTCTCGGAAGGTACCTATCGAATTGACTGGAAAGGCGGCGTTCCAGTAGGTGAATGCAAAGTAGAAATTTTGGGATACGAAGAGACTGGCAAAGAAATCATTGTCGGCGCTGGAGGAAAAACAGAAAAAGAAACCCGTCAAGTCCTGCCTGCGAAATACAATACAGAATCAACATTAAGCGTGACCGTTGAAGAGGGACAGGAAAACCAGTGTGATTTTGACCTCAAATAGCGATTTCAATTTGTTTAAACTACATTATGCCTTATCATTTCTGTATTGTTTGTACTCAATCAGCCATCAGAGCATAATCAGACCACTCGATCTTTCAGAATCCTGCTCATGCTGTCCCAAAACAGGTTTTCTTCTCCGTGAAAAAAAGTAACAACTTCAAGCTACACAAACTTGTCAACAACCGTATCCCTTCTGAAATCCTGGGATGTATCAGGAAATGGGGGCCCATTTCACGCGCGCGACTGGCAGAAAACTGTGGTGTTTCCCGGCCCGCCATTACCCGAACCGTATCCGCCTTACTCCAGCAGGAACTGCTGGTCGAAACGGCACTCTCCGATTCTAAAGGCCCGCGCAGGAAAGACGGGCTGGTACTGAACCCTGAGGCAGGCTATTGCATTGCCATCGCCTATACCGTAGAGGGACTCAATGTCATTGCGATGGATACCTCGTATACGGTAGTCGCTGAGACCAGTCGCTGGGTGGACCTGCACCCGATGACCGAAGAGGAACGACTGCAGACCATCTTTGAAAGCGTAGATGATATCCTCGCTCAAACCCGGGACCTGAAAGGGCACTGCCTCGGCCTGGCAGTGGCTGATCCCGGTGTGATCGACCATGAAGCCGGAATCGCAAAATGGTCGTCGATCCTCCAGCACTGGCACAACGTTCCCATTGTGGATATTTTCCAGAAGCGATTCCAACTGCCGGTCCTGCTGCTGAATGGTGCCTCGACTTATATCCGCGCCATCGACCGACTGGAAATGCGCGAACAATCCGAAAACATGTTTTTCGTCCAGTTCGGAGCCGGTATCGGCTGCTGTTTTAAGCTGGGAGGAATTTATATTTCCGGGAATGCAATGCTCGCAGGTGAATTTGGTCACTGGAAAGTTACAGACGAACCTGTGCAGTGCCGCTGTGGCGGCGTGGGGTGCCTCGAAGCAGTCGCCGCTTTACCCGCCATCGCCAACAATGCCCGGGCAGCGCTGCAACATGGAAGCGAGAGTGTACTGGCCGATCTGGAATCCTTCACTGGCTATGATGTGCTTGACGCCGCCGCTCAAGGGGATCGGCTTTCTTTTCGGATTGTCTGCGAAGCATTCGACCAACTGGGACAGGCGATCGGCGGATTAATCAACACACTCGCGCCGGAAGTCGTCCTGATTGAAGAAGTCGTCGGTCGTGCCGGACCGGATGCCGTCGCTTCCTTATTCCAGTCAATCAAACGAAACATTCTGCCTTCGCATTCTGAGCACCTCAGCCTGCGCATCAGCACCGTCGAATCACAACTGGCACGCATTGCCTGCCTTGGTGCCGCAGTCACCACCCTGGATACCTGTTTTGAATATGACTCCAATTGAGCAACACAACTTTTAAGGCATTGAGATGGATCTGGAACACAAAGTTGCACTTGTAACTGGCGCGGGACAGGGAATTGGAAAAGGGTGCGCAATTCAGCTGGCAAAACAGGGGGCTGACCTGATCTTAAATGATCGTCCGGGATCGCCGACAGTCCAGCAGACTGCCCTCGAAATTAAGGAACTGGGCCGGCAATGTACGGTCCTGGAAGCAGATGTGTTTTCGCGTGAATCCAGTTTGCAGCTCGTTGCGGATGCAATCGCCTGGAAATCGCAGATCGATATTTTAGTCAGCAACCCGGCATTGACCCATCACGCCGACTTTCTTGAATTCGACATTGACCGCTTTGAACAAATCATCCAAAGCACCCTGATCAGCGGCTTTGTCATGAGCCAGCAGATTGCCAAACAGATGGTCAAACAACAGACAGGCGGAAAAATCATTTTCATCTCCAGTGTGCATGCTGAAATGCCCGTGGCGCGATCCATCGCCTATGGCGCCGCAAAAGCAGGCTTGAATCACATGGCTGAAACCATGGCCGTGGAACTGGCGCGCCACCACATTAATGTGAATGTGATCGAACCCGGCTGGATTGATACACCGGGCGAACGCACCCTGTTCTCTGAGGAATACATCCAGGAACAAGCGACTAAGCTGCCACTCGGTCGCCTCGGGACTCCTGATGATATCGGCAGCACCGTCGCGTTCCTCGCCTCATCCTCCGCAGACTACATCACGGGAGCCATCCTGCGCGTCGATGGCGGTTTTGTTCACAAACACTGTCGCGCAGAGAAATCTTAACAAAACAGTACAGAACGGGCCGCCCTGATTCGCAAGCGCATTCGGGAATCTCGAGCCAGACAAACAGTCCCCTGAGACTTCACACAGGTTAACTGTAACTTGCGATCAGCTGGAACACTTATGCCTGCGTCACGTCTCGCCCGGCCAGAGGTACGTGTTTAAAATGCCGGTATTTTAAACTGTGCTCCCCAATAAAAATGTCTGATATACGAGTCGCATCAAGCCACAGGATTCACAAACAACGACACTGATTAATAAATCTTACCACGCACCAACAAATTTAACCCACAAAACATTGACAAACACCTTAACCGCATTTAAATTAACAAATGTAAATTAAAAGACCGTAATATACCCATATGCCGCAACACGAATACACTTAAGGCCACCACCAAAACACAAGGATCAATACTGTGTCCTCTTGCAATTCTCTCAGAGTTCCCCTCTACACTGCCGCACTTATTGTCCTGATGTTTGTGACTTTGAATGCCAGTACAAAGGCAGCAGAAAAGCAGGTCAGCCAGCCCTTTCGCTCCGTATTGAGAGAACCCCTGCCTGAAGAGTCACTGAGCTATAAAGTCGATTCGGTCGGCATCCATCTCAAAGGCCCTGTGTTTGAATATCTGGTTGATCCAAATACCGGCTGCATTACCAATCTTGAGGTCCGTCGCGACGACGAGAAAGTCATTCAGCTCAGTGAACCCGTTGATCTGATTCTGGATGATTACCGGTTGAGCGCAAAACAGAATAGCGGTAAGACCGTACTGGAATTCAAAAGTCAGCATCAGGTCATCCTGAAAACAACCGGACTCCTGAAACCACAGGCGAACAACAGCAGCGCGATCCCTTATACTCTTCAGTCAACTTTTTTTGATGATGGTGTCGTCGTATCGAATGTAACGCTGCAGCCGAAGCAGGATCTGGTCATCCATCGAAACGTAAGTAGCCGCCTGTCAGCGAAGGGGAAATTCCACAGCTATCTGCATAAACGCCGAGATCAACATGGAATGGGCTCGCAAAGTGGCTCATTGCCCCCCACGGGAAAAGCACTGCCCCTGACAACTCTCACCTCGTGCCTCGAAGTATTCAGCCCTGAAGCGGCTCTGGCCCTGTTTACCGACAGTGGTGCCACACATCTTTCTAAAGCCGGCCTGCCGACAGCGGCATTAAACATCACTGAAAATGACGGTGTCACTGCAGATGTGGTGCTGGAGCAGAACATCATCAACATCAGCGAAGGGGCAAAGCCCTATCTTATTAAATCCGGAGAAGAATTGACGTTCCGCACGGGACTCAGCCTGGCACCGAATCGGGTGCCCCACCCGCGCAACAGCGGCCTGCGAATGTTTACCTGGGCCGGGGATCAAAAGCATCCTTACCCGACGCATCAGGAAATTCTGGACGCGGCACGGCTGGGATTTACCCTGTTTCAAATGCATCGTCCGGGAACTCCCGGCAAACCGCGGCCTCCTGCCGGTGAGATGAAGCGTGTCATTCAACAGGTCCACGATGCGGGCATGTTGTTCATCTGGTGCACCATGGCAGACATGATGTATGAGAGTTCGGAGGGGGTCCAGAAAATGCGGGAGCAGAATCAGTGGAAGCTCTGGCAGGGGTTTAACTACGGCGGCCACTACCAGCCGCACATGGACTCGTATTGTAATATGACCGCTACCTGTCTCTCCTCTCCCAATGGACTGGCCGAATATCGTCTGAAAACCATTTCCGAAATGCTGGATAAATTCGCCGTTGATGGCATCTATGTTGATGACAATCTGGCTTATCCCAGTTGTCCGTTGCACCAGGAACATCAGCACCCGCATCCCGTCTACGACAGCCTGATTGAACTGCATGAGGTCAGCTGGCGACGCCGCAAGCTCATGATGGAAAAATGCCCACACGTAGTCTTGATTGATCATTGTACCACTGCCATGGTGCTGCCTGTCATGAGTGCCTTCGACATGCACCTGTATGGCGAAGGTTATGGCTCTACTTCACTGGAAAACTACTGGAACTTCTTTGGAATCACCAAAAGCCTGAACGGGCAAGGCTGTCTCTGGCCGGGAGATGACGAAAACACACGGACTTCTGCAGCCATTGTGTATAACTACGATCTGCTCACAGGGGGCGGCCAGTACAGCTACCTCGACTGGCGACTGTATCCGAAAAAATTCCCGTATGCAAAAGGGGTTGCAGACGAAGAGTCGCTCTATATCCGCACCTACAGCACCGCGCAGGCAAACTTTGGAATTTATGAATCGCAGCCCTATATTTTCGCAGAATCGGGGAAACAGTTTTCCACATCCACACCACAAACCTACGCGACCATCTATCGAAATCGAACATGGAATGACTATCTGATTCCCATTGCAAATATGTCATCGGAATCTCAAACAACCTCACTGGAGATCCATCAGCCGGAAGCGATCAAAGTCAAACAGGACCAGAACTATCTGGTGTTTGATGTCAATCAGCATACCAGTAAAATCGCATCGGGAGCTGATGTATCTTCCACTTTATCCAATCTGGAGATTCCGGGGGGCAGTCTCAGACTCCTGTATCTTCGACCTGTTTCAGACTCGCATCCAATGCACCTCTGGGGAGGGAAACGTCTTTCAGAGTCATGGGATGCCGCTCAAAAATCACTGCGATTCGAAATCGATGGTCCCCCCGGTTTGCAGGAGACGATTTATATCGCCAACTGCCGACAACCCGCTTTGAAAGTGCTCGTCAATGGGCAACCGGCCGCGTTTGCCTTGGATGCGTCACAGGGAATCGCCTTTGGTACCGTGACCTTTACTGAAACGCCTCTGCAGTTAGAAGTCATCGTCGAAACAGAAAAAGAATCCAGCCTGCCGTTAGAGAAGATTAAGCCGGACCAGCTCTTTCTGCATCAGCATCAGAAATGATTGGCATTCGTCAGTCTGTTTTCATAGATTTGATATGTTCTGTCAGTGGCCATCAGGGGAAGAAACTAAGATGATTATCGATGTTCACAGTCATGCCTGGAAATTTCCGGACCACTTCAACGACGATTTTCGTCTGCAGGCGGCACGACGGGCCAAGGCGGGCGTGGAACTCGATTTGACTGTCGAATACGAGGCCTACCGGAATACTGCTCCCGCAGAAACACGCACCATTGTTTTCGGAGGTAAGGCGCGGTTGAGCGGCCTCTGGGTGGATGACCGGTATGTGGCCGATTATGTCAATGCACACCCGGAGACTCTCATCGGTTACATGTCGCTGGATCCGACGCAAGCCGGCTGGCAGGATGAAATGCGAGAGGGATACGAAGTTTTAGGACTAAAGGGTATCAAATTACTGTCCATGTATGCTGGTTTTCGTCCAGATGACAGGCTTCTGGATCCGCTCTGGGAATTTGCCACTCAAAATAAACTGCCGGTCCTGTTACATACCGGCACCACCTTTGTGGCTCAGGCGCCGCTGGATTGCACCTTGCCAATACACATCGATCGGGTGGCGATCCGGTTTCCGGAAGTTAGAATCGTGATGGCACACCTCTCTCATCCTTATGAAGGGGAATCCGTCGTTGTGATTCGCAAACACCCCCACGTTTATGCCGATATCAGCGCACTCCATTATCGCCCGTTTCAGCTGTACCACAGCCTCATGCTCGTGCAGGAATACGGCGTGTGGGATAAACTGCTGTTTGGTTCGGACTATCCTTTTACTACAGTCAACGCATCCATTGAAGGTTTGCGAAATCTCAATCTGATGCTGGAAGGAACAGCCCTGCCCCGGCTCGATACCGAGCAGATTGAATCATTGCTTTTTCGTAATGCCCTGCCGCTTCTGGGGCTGGAAGACTGACCTGCCCCGTTTAATAGATCCCCGCTTGAAAGCTCACTGCATGCCATTTCAGATTACAAAAGTAGAAGCCAGAATCGCAAACTATTCGCTGCACCAGGATCGTGTTATCATCACCAGCCTGGGAATCCATGACCGCTCCCGTTACCTCATCATCACCCTGACGGATGAACTGGAAAACCAGGGATTCGGTGAAGCGGCAACTGTCATGATCTGGAGCGGAGAAGCAGCCGAGACCGGGTTATGGATTGTCCAAAATCGAATTACACCTCTCTTAACAGGCAGCCACTATGATCATCCGAGTGAGATCCTGACAATTCTGGATCGCGCTCTGCAGGGAAACCCGTTCCTGAAAGCCAGTATCGATATCGCCGCCTGGGACTTATGGGCCCGACGCCAGGAAAAACCAGTCAGCGCGCTGATCGGCGATCGGAAACCTGTGGAATCGGTTCCCACCCGGTTCAGTATTGGCGCTTATTCCGTGGAAGATACCGTGCGGCTGGCAGTCGAATCGTGGGAAGCGGGCATCCGAACATTGAAAATCAAAACGGGAGTACCAGGCCTGGATGATGTCGCCCGCCTGAAAGCGGTTCGGGAGCGACTGGGTAAGGAACCGATTTTGACCATTGATGCCAACGGTGCTTATCAAACGGAAGACCAGGCAGTCGCCGCGATTGAGGAACTACTGCCATTTAACCTGGCGCTTGTTGAACAACCGACGCCCCGGGATCGGATCGGCATGATGGCCCGTGTGAAACAACGTGTGGATGTTCCGATCCTGGCCGACGAAAGCATCTTCACACCGGGAGAACTGGCAGAAGCTCTGGACTGCGACGCCATGGATCTGCTCTCGTTGTACCCGGGAAAAAATGGGGGCTTCACGAATTCACTAAAGATGGCTCAAACGGCTCAGAATGCAGGCAAGTATTGCGTGATCGGCTCGAATATGGAAACCGACCTCGGTCAGGCCGCCATGGTCTGTCTGGCAGCCAGTCTGACCGCATTTCCTGTTGAGGAATATGCTTCGGATCTGATGACAGGGATGATTTACACAGCCTCTTCGACGTCTCCCGCACTGGAATTAAACAACGGTCGCCTGTTGACTCCTCTCGGCACCGGATTTGGAGTGGAGCCGCTTCATGACTAAACTGACGATCGTTGACTCACATGTCCTGTTAGGGACCGAAGATCATCTGTCTTTAACACCTGATGATCTCTTGAGACGGATGGATCTGAATGGTGTCGAAACCGCGATTGCCAGACCGATGGGCGCAGAGTTGATTGTCCGCAACCGTGAAGGTAACGATACCATCCTGAAGGCGCATCCCCGCATTAAGGCAATGGTCAGCGTCAATCCCTGGTGGGGACCGGAATTTTGCCTTGAAGAACTGCAGCGCTGCCGCGACCAGGGAGCCGTCGGCCTGTTTCTGAATCCGGCCCGTCAGGGATTTTTCCCGACCGATTCCCGGATTACCCCGTTATTGGAACTGGCCGAAGAATTTCAATGGCCCGTGATGTTTCATACGGGAACCTATATCTATGCCGATGTGTTATCCGTGCTGGAACGGGCACGCCAGTTTCCTGCGCTGAATTTCATCGCCGGCTTCGGTGGTTTTGCCGATATGTGGTTCGAGCTGCCCGGAGTTTTCAGTGCGACGGAAAATCTCTATCTGGATACGTCCCTGCTCTGGGGGGAAGCCGTTCAGGGTATTCTCGAGAGTTCCGGCGCTTCACGGTTGTTGTTCGCCAGTGCCGAGCCGCGCAATTCCATCCAGGTGGTGCTTAAAGTTCTGGAACGACTCGCTTTGCCCGAAACACAGCGGGAATCCATTCTGTCCGGCAACGCGAAGAGGATTTTTCACCTGACATGAGCATTATTGATTTCCATACACATCTGGATGAAGCCTGGCTGGGAAACTCACTCATGAACAGTGAAGATTTCATCGCAGGCCTCGATAAAACTGGCGTGGACATCGCCTGCATTTTTACAATGCAGGGTTTTTACGAAGATTGCCCCCGGCACAATGACTTATTGTTGAAACGGGCCGACCGTTATCCGGATCGACTGATTCCCTTCGTCACCGTCGATCCCAAACAGGGCGCACAGGCCGTCAAAGAGACAGAACGCTGTCTGTCGAACCCCCGCTTTCGGGGCATGAAATTTCATTCCTGGATTCAATCGTTTGCCCCGTCCATGGTCAAAGAAACGATGATTGACATCCTGCACTGCGCTGCCGAGCATAAAGTTCCCGTGTTGTTTCATGACGGCACGCCCCCTTATGCCACTACATTTCAAATTGCCGATCTGGCCAGACAGGTTCCCGAAGCAGATATTGTATTAGGACACGTCGGCCTCGCCGATTATGTTTATCCGGCCGGGCAGTTGCTGCGGGACATTCCTAATTTATATGCCTGTTTATGCGGACCGCGCTGTGGAGATCTGCAGTATCTGATCCAGGAAGCGGGCAGTCACAAAATTTTATTTGGCAGCGATTTCGGAATTGCTGAATGGCTCCTGCTCGCAGAGCGCCTCGATAACGTTTATGCAGCGGACCTGTCTCCGGACGATTTGCATCATGTCCTGTATCAGAACGCAGCCCGACTCTTAAAGCTGGATCAAAGCCCGCTGTCTGCCGCCGACGCCACATCAATCGTTCCGAAAGGTGATCTCACATGAGGAGTGAATTGTTGGCAAGCGTCTCATTCTCACTGGAACTTGCAGACTGGCTGGTATTGGGACTCTACCTGATTTCCATGCTGGCTGTGGGAATTTACTTCTCGAAACGGGCTTCGCAGTCAGCCGATGGATTTCTGATTGCGGATCGGAACCTGCCCTGGTGGGTGATCGGTTTTTCCAATGTGTCCACCTACTCTGATGCCGGGGGCGCCTGGGTCTGGATCTTTTTCTTCGGCGGATTCATGTACTTGAATAAGATCGCCTGGATTTCGTGGTCCATCTGGATGCCGCTGGTCTGTATTTTCTGGGCTAAAATGTGGCGCCGCAGTCAACTGGTGACAACCGGAGAGTTGATCGAATTTCGCTATAGCGGCAAGGTAGCCGGCTGGTTTCGCGGCTTCTATGGCGCTTATGCCTGTCTGGTCTGGGCCGTTGTTCTGCTGGGATACGGTGCCTCCATGACCGCACAGCTGCTGGCGCCTCTGGTCGGCTGGGACATTTTAACCATCACGCTGATATTTGGCGGTATCACTCTGGCTTACACTTTAATGAGTGGGTTGATCGGTGCCGCCTATAACGATGTGCCGCAGTTCTTTATCTTTTTTATCGCCTCGTTTGTGATCCTTTATTTTGGAATTCAGGAGTTCGGCAGCTATGAGAGCATTGTTGAACGCGCACTCACTCAACGACCGGCTGATTTCTGGCAGATCATTCCCCCTTCCTCCGGTGACAATTCCTTCATCGACCCGGTCACGCTGATTGCCATTATCATTATGGGACTGTTCATGGCCGGGAGTCCTTTTGCGGGGGAAGGCTGGGCGGCACAGCGATTCCTTGCGGCACGAAATGAACGGCACGCCGTACTCGGACAGATGTTTAACGCTCTGCTCAGTCTCGTAATCCGCATGCTGCCGATCCTGCCTTTGGGTCTCCTGGCGATCGCCCTCTATCCGGCAGTCGATCCGGCCCAACCTGATGCAATGCTGCTTCCGTCTGGACAGGAAATTCCGTCAGTCGAAGTCTGGGGGCACATGGTGGCACGCTATGGCGATAAAGCCCCCGGGTTTATCGGACTGTTGCTGGCAGCGGTCCTCGCCGGTTATATGTCGACGGTCGACACCTTACTGCAATGGGGATCTGCCTTCATTATTAATGATCTATACCGCCGTCACATACGACCGGAGCAAAGCCAGCAGGAATACATCTGGGTGACCCGTCTCGTCATGATTCTGATGATGATTCTGGCAACCGGTCTCGCGCTTTCGATTCAGGAAATTGGAAACTGGGTGCTGTTCATCAATGCGGCGATGATTATTCCGGCGTTACCGTTGTCCTGGTTGAGATGGTTCTGGTGGCGATTTAATGTCTGGGGCGAAATCTTTGCCATCATGATCTCGGCCCCCCTGGCGTACCTGGTCTGGTTTGTCTGGGAAATCCGCGAACCATTCTGGTACCCTGCCGGGATTTTATTCAGTGTGGGGTTAGTAGGGAGCATCTGCTTGGCCTTCCTGGCCAAACCGAAGTCCGATGACCATCTCAAGCGGTTTTACTTGCAGGTACAGCCCCCCGGACTCTGGGGTCGGATAAGGTCTGAACTCGAGCAGGAAGGATTGATTCAAACTTCCACTCAGAAACAGGAATTCCGCCTGGACCTGCTTGCGGCCATCGGAGGAATTGCCTTATGCCTGTCGGCTACATTTGCCTTGTTTTCAGCCTCCCTGTTACAGTGGACGAAAGTCGGTATGTTACTGCCGGTCATTCTGCTTTCAGGAGTTTTATTTTATGTTCCCTGGTTAAAAAGCAATCAACTGGCCGCCCGCGTTGCCGCGGATTTAAAACAGGTTCCCGATTAACCGAATCACAAGCCACGAAGACCGAACCAAATCCAAGCCTGAGAAAGAAAACCCATGCGAGTCGTCCAATTTATGATCCCCGGACAAGGCCGTCGGCTTGGCGTGATCGAAGAGGAAACAGTCATCGATCTGACCTCCAGCGATTCCAGTCTGACGAGTGTATACGCTGCGTTTCAAACCGCGTTTGCAAAGCAGATCTCTTTCACCCGGTTTCAGAAAGAAGCAGCAACTGCTCCGGGGAATACGCGATACTCTTACTCCGATTTACTGGAGGGGACGCCTGGAGAAGACAGCGCATACCTCTTGCCGCCCGTCGATCACCCGGACCCCCATTGCCTGCTGGTAACGGGAACCGGATTGACACATACCGGCAGTATGCAGTCTCGCGATCAGATGCACGCGCATGCAGAGGATGCCAGCCAGACGGATTCGGCCAAAATGTTTGCCATGGGACTCGCGGGGGGAAAACCGTCATCGGGAAAACGGGGCGTCTCTCCGGAATGGTTTTACAAAGGGAACGGCACCATACTCCGCGGTCAGCGAGACCGGTTAGACATTCCCGGCTTTGCGCTGGACGGTGGTGAAGAGCCGGAAATTGTCGGCTGTTATGTGATTGCCCCTGATGGAACTCCCCGTCGTCTCGGTTTTGTCCTGGGAAACGAGTGGTCTGATCACGAGACGGAAACCATCAATTATCTCTACCTGGCCCCTTCCAAATTACGAACCTGTGCGATCGGTCCAGAGCTGAATACCGACTTTGACTTTGTTGATTTGACCATCCGCTGCACGGTCCGCCGCGAAGGAAAGATTATCTATGAAAGCGGCGACCTTAAAACAGGCGCTGAGTTCATGTGCCATTCGCTGGAGAACTGCGAAGATCATCATTTCAAATATCCTCAGCATCGACAGCCCGGCGATGTCCATTTGCATTTTCTGGGAACCAGTAAACTGAGCCATTCGACACGCAACTGGAAATACGAAACCGGGGATGAAATCAGAATTGAAGCCCCGGGGTTCAGCAGCCCACTGGTGAATACGGTTCTGAAAAACGTTCATTCGGATACGCTGCCGATTAAGGTGGAACCTGCCTGACGTCCCGTAATGACATTTTACACGGTCGCAAAAACGGAACGCATCATTCACAAATCATTTTTGTCCCTTTGAATCATTGACCTTGAGGAAAACCATGCTCCGAACCACTCTGCCGTTGATTGCGTTACTCGCTGTCTGTTATCCAGTCGGTCTCCAGGAAATCAGAGCCGATGAAATCAAAATTCTCGCACCGGCAGAACTAACTCCGCTTGCTGCAGAAAGTCTGCACCGGATCCGCTGGCAGACAGATTCATCCCCGGCTTCCGAATCCCAGCTGACTCTTTCCAGTTCCTTCGATCAGGGACAAAGCTGGATTCCGATCAAACAACTGACCGCTTCCGAATCAGAATATCTGTGGGAGATTCCCAATCAACCGGGAAAAACCTGCCTGCTGCGTCTGCAGACCGCGGACGGCAAACAGCAGTCAACTGTTTCTCTCAAAATCGTACCATGCCGTAAAGTGACGAATTACGAATGGAATAACATTACCATGAAAGCCCCCTTCGCATTCCGCGACGGTGCCGGCGCCCTGGTCTACAAGGATAAAATGTGGCTGCTGGGTGGCTGGAATCCACAAGATAAAACCTACTTCCCGCGCATCTGCAATAATGAAGTCTGGAATTCAACTGACGGCATGCACTGGAACCTGATCAAAGAAAACACGTACCTCGATAAAAACTTCGATCCCCTACAGGACTGGGAAGGCCGTCACACAGCCGGGTACACCGTTTTTCAAAACAAAATGTGGATCGTGGGAGGCGATGCAAATCAGGGACATTATCAGAGCGACGTCTGGAATTCGACGGACGGAAAAACCTGGAATCGCCTCAGCCCCCAGGCGCCCCCCTGGGCACCGCGGGCCCTGCATTACACGTTGACATTCAAAGATAAAATCTGGGTCATCGGCGGACAGACCATGCCCGCCTTCGCTCCTGCAGACGAAATCTTTTACCGTGATCAGTGGAATTCCACTGACGGCATTCACTGGAAAGAGGTGAAACCGAAAGAGCCCTGCTGGTCGGCACGCGGCATGATCGGCGGTAATGTCGTCTTCAAGGATCGCATGTGGATTCTGGGAGGGGGAACCTACGATACACCGACCACCCCCACGCGCGAATTCTATAACGATGTCTGGAGTTCTGCCGACGGAGTCACCTGGAAGGAACATACTGCGGCGGCCCCCTGGTTCCCTCGACAGTATCACGATGTGGCTGTGTTTGATGGTCGCATGTGGGTCATGGAAGGTTACAACGGACAGGGTGGCAACCGAAACGATGTCTGGTATTCAGACGACGGCGTAAACTGGTATGAACTGCCGAATACTCCCTGGAACCCTCGCCACGCCGCCAGCGTTTTCGTATTTGACGATGCACTCTGGATGGTCACCGGCAATAATTTCCAATCAGACGTCTGGAAACTCACGCGAAAATAATTGCGAGGGAATCCTTTCTGAGAAAGATTCCAATTTCATAAATCACTTACCGGCAGGAACCTCGATGTCCAGTGTTTGATCCTGGTCCTGAAACTGCTGCTTGAGTTGATAATCAGAAAACAGTGTTTTCCCCTGCAGAAAGGTTTTCGCGCCGTCGTCGGACTCGAAAGGAACGCCGTCGAAAATCGCGGCAAACAGCAGATGCACCTGCACGACAAAGACGGCTTGCAGCTGCCCCCCTTAACGTGTTCCCTGATCAGATTTACTGTGAGAACGGACCTGAATTCACGACAGGTCGAGTTCGTGACTGACTTCGCAGAATTGCATTGAAAACTTTGTTCATTGCCCCCGAAACGCATCCGCTCCCGATCGTCCTGAGCTTTGTCACGCCATTCGGAATGATTCGATGTCACCGCAGGTACGCCTCAAAGCGGTTCATGATTTCGCTGGGCGTGACTGGCGTGATACTGTATGCATCCATGCCAATTATTTTATATCTTGTGGTTGTTGCAGCTTCAGGTGCCCGGGGTGTCCGGTGAGCGAATGAGTAGCGCTAACGAGCAGGATAATGGAGGTTGTTCCGCCCTCTAATCCTTGCGATACACATCCTGGGACACCTGCCCTCACATCACTGAAATCGGCGCGGAGAGTCTGCGCAGAATCAGCGTTCGCCGCTTAAATACAAATCGACGGGGACCGATTTGTGGTCTCCAGCAGCAGGGAGAAGAAAAAATCCAGAAAAATTCGCAACTGGTTAGACACGGGTGGGACGCGATGTTAAGTTGGGGAACGATTCAGGGCATGGTAAAGCCCTCCCGCTTCCTCAGCACGAGGTGGTTTTGGCATCCACTCAGCCTGGTGGACGATCACCCCTCGCAACAAAGGCCTGCCCCTTTTTCTTCCGGGCGAATTATGGATAATAATGGCTATGAATTTCTTCGATATTGCCGGCATCCTCGTGGCCCTCGCAGCGGCCTTCGCATACATTAACCACAAACTGCTCAAGCTGCCGACAACGGTAGGCCTGATGCTGCTGGCCATGCTGCATGCAGTCGCCCTGCTGCTGATTGATCGGATCGTACCGGGGGTGAGCGTGCTCACCGCGGCCGAGACACTCATCGGCTCGATCGACTTCGACCAGACGCTGATGCAGGGCATGCTCGGTTACCTGCTCTTTGCCGGGGCGTTGCATGTGAATCTCAACGACCTTAAGAAACAAACCGCGGTCATTGTCCTGCTGGCGACCATCGGTGTCCTCGCAACGACGTTCATCGTCGGCGGGCTCACCTGGGTCATCACCGGCTGGCTCGGCATCGAGGTCCGCTTCATCTACTGCCTGATCTTCGGCTCGATCGTCGCCCCCACCGACCCGATCGCGGTCCTGGGGATCTTCAAGAGTCTCGGTGCTCCCAAGTCGCTGGAGACCAAGATCGCAGGCGAGTCGCTGTTTAATGATGGCGTGGGCGTGGTGGTGTTTATTGCGCTCCTGGGCATCGCGGGGTTGGGCGGACATGGTGAGTCGCCTGCAGACATAAATCAGCCAGATGAGTCCAATCGCGTCGTTCAGCAGAGCGAACAAGAGCATGCGCACGATGTTCAAGCAGGCAGCGAGGTGACGGAGACGAACGCAAGCGACGTCGCGAAGCTCTTTGCCCTCGAAGCCGGCGGCGGAATTGCGCTGGGCTTTGTGCTGGGTCTGCTCGCGTTCTTGATGTTACGATCCATTGATCACTACGCGACGGAGATTTTGATTTCGCTGGCGATGGTGACGGGCGGGTATGCACTGGCGATGAAGCTGCATCTGTCGGGGCCGTTGGCGATGGTGGTCGCGGGGCTGATCCTGGGGAACCATGGCAGAACGCTGGCGATGTCTGACAAAACACGCGAGCACCTGGACACTTTCTGGGAGCTGGTGGACGAACTTCTGAACGCGGTGCTGTTTGTGCTGATCGGGCTGGAGGTCCTGGTGTTGTCGTTCCAGGAGAAATATCTGCTGGCCGGGGCGCTGGCAATCCCCGCGGTGCTGCTGGCGCGGTTCCTCTCCGTGGGCACGGTAATAACCGCCCTGAAGAAGGCGACCGGCCGGGAATTCACACCCCACGCAATCAAGGTCATGACCTGGGGCGGCCTGCGCGGCGGGATCAGTGTGGCCCTCGCCCTCTCGCTCAAGGAAGAGATCCACGCTCGGCAATCGCAGTACGACAACGTCGGCGAACTCGTCCTGACCATGACCTACGTCGTCGTCGCCTTCTCAATCCTCGTCGGCGGCCTGACTATCGGCCCCATGCTGAGCCGACTGGGCCTCACGGGGCAAGGCAAAACAGACGCCCCAGAGGGGAACTAAAACGGGGGTAGCAAACTTTATTTGTCCCTGTATGACTCAAAGTCCGAGAACCCCTCAGCCAGCAGTGTCTGGAGCTGGTCTGGGGTTGCTGACACACAGGCCTCCCCAAATATTTCTCGAGCAGAACTCAGCAGCGCAGGCCTGGTGACAATCGCCCGCGAATCCTCCATTGCTGCCTGAATGGCAAATCCAGCTGTATTACTGATTTCATAGATAAGATCAACCATGCTGGATGAATTTGAGTAGACGTTCAGAGCGAGCGAAGTGCACTCTTCCTGGCAAAACAGCTCGGAAGCATTGATCTCAGCATGCCCTCCATCCGGCAGTTGGAGCGTTGCACTACCGTTTGCATCGACCTCGGTCCCCAGCTCAACAAGTCGTTTCCGGATCAGTTCCGCGACCGCCGCATCCATCGGGGCCATTACAGGCACCTCCATGAGTTGGCCTGTAAACGGGTTGGGCCGGGAGTTTGTTTTGCCCGTCCTGCTGCAACTGAGTAGAAAGACATCGAAGCTCATAGCGTTCCTTTCAATTGAAGCGTACATTTGCTGTTCAATGGTGAGCTTTCTGATGCCTATTGAACATTTTTAGCATTTTGAGCAGGACCGATATACACTTTTTGATCTGACGTGTATGGTTCCAGCCGGTATTCAAATCCTTTTTTAACCATCAGGTTTTTTAAAACTGCAAATTGTTCAAACGAATCGGGAGAGACAAAAACAGCGATGTAGTGCTGATCAGGATTAAAGTCAGACAGTCGTTTTTCAAGTGCTTCCTGAACGGAGTTGTCGTCTGAAGAAATCTTTATGCCTGCCGAGGGAACAGGTTCAATATAATCCCCTTGCAGGCCCGTTTTCTCAACGACTTCATTCGTGTTGGGAACGTATATGCCTTCTCCCATCTTTCGTGCGTAAGAAGAGAAATATTGCTTGTGCAGAAAAAACACCATTTCGTTTTTGTCAGTTTTTCGCAACTTCGGCAGTTTGGCAGTCTGAGATCGCGATTCAACTTCCAGTCGGAGTTTGCTTTGCAGAGAAGAATATTTCTCTTTAGCACTGGCGAGCGCGTCAGCACTTTGTTTTGACTCGGCGGCAACTCTGTTGATCAGTACCTGATCTTCACTGATATTACTTAGTGTCTGCTCTTTACTTTCAGCCAGACGGGTTACTTCTGCGTTGAGTTGCGTCCAGTTACGAATAAGATTTTTCGTGTCAGGATCGACAAATTGTTTTTCAATGCTTTGCTGCTGCTCGATTACATGCTGCAGTTTCTGGATTCGATCCTGTGATTTCTGCAACTCAAGCTGCATTTCCATGAGTTCAGTCTGTGCTATCTCATCGGGAGGCCTGCTCCGGGCAGAATCGCTGGACATGTTGATCAGGATTACTACCAGGATCGAAATAAACAATACCCCCCCAAAGGTATTGCAAATGGTATCTAATAATAATTCGAGGCTGCTGCCGTTATTATCCCGTCTTACTCGACTCATTCCAGCCCACTCCCAGCGCCTGTTTGAGGATCGATGGCACTCTGGTTTGCAGAGAGTAAATCAAAGCCTACATCATAATTCTTTTCTTTGAGTTTAGGCAGGATGGAATTAAACTGCTCGATACCATCCGGTTTAATCAATAAAACAAAATACTGAGTTCCCGGATTTCTGCCTGTTAGCCAGTCCTCGAAGCCATTCACATCAGAAAAATGAAACGGCACCTGAGTTTTTCCCATTTCAGCCACACTGATGTTGCCTGCAGTGAGTTCAACAAGCCAGGGGGTTTTTGACGAGCCTTCAGCAGAATTAAAAATAACACGATTTTCCTGTTTCATTTTCTCGAGTTGTTCGTTCATACTCTGGATCTGCTGATGTATCTCCTCGATTGTCTTCTGTTCTGTTCTAAGCTGGTCTTGTTGTTCGACTGCTTTATTTTTCACAAGTTCGGTTTTCTTTTGATCCTCAGCAATGCTCTCATTTTCTGTATGTAAGACTTCAGTGAGCTTGGTAAGCTGACTGATTTGAGTCTGTAAATGAGAGGGGGAAAATCGAGTCAGATCTGCCAACTGGGTCTTGCCAGCATTAAACTGTTTTTCCAGATCTTCGACTTCACCGACAGTTGCTTTGAGTTGGGAAATAATCTCACTGGTTCTTTCCCGGGGAGACTCTTCCTGGCGTTCCATCATTTCCAGAGAGAGAATCAATGTAATCAGAATCATGATGCCCGTTACAGACATGATGATGTCTTGAAACACAAAAAGTGAAAATGCCGATTTATTTCTGCCACGTCGAGACATTTCGAATCTCTATCTTCTAATCCACTTTTTAAACGATCATTAATATGCGATATGCTCAAGTATGTATAAATAATTATCGAGATAAATTATCGATCAATACAGGAGGATCACCATAATTGAGGGTTCCTGAAAACTGCCTGCTTTTTCCGCCCACCATAATCCTGACTGTATACTTCGTGGGATCGGGAGATCCGTGCCGACTGTAATGATGGACGAAGACCTTGTAGATTCCTTTACGCATGTTTCTGGGAGGCCAGTAAATATTTTCCACCGGCTGTAATGATTCGCCACGTACATTCATGTCGACATCCAGTTCTCCGCCATCTGCGGAATGCTTGTGATCAAATGAAATTCTTTCACCAGTGGGGCATAATACATGCAGGTCCAAATCATTTCTGTTATTCCAGATCAGGGAAATCTGAACATCACCGGTTTTAGCTCCCTCTCGTTCAAGACGTTTATTGATTTCCTGATTATTTCCAGTGATGTTCTCATTGCCGGGGCTGGCTACAGAAAGTCGACTGGCAGTGAGCAGACCGGATGCCGGTGGTTCTTTGTTGGTCGTTCCATTCTGCTTTTCAGGTGGTTTTGACTCAAGCGACGTTTCCTGTGAAATCGACTCTGGCGTTTCAGCTTCTGGATTCGGGTCTACCTTGCTCTCCTGACTCTGGGCCGATTCTGCAATCGATGGCATCGTATCGCCGGTCGCGCCGTTTCCCTCTGGGCTTTGTCCCCCTGCTGTTTCCGCTTCCTGGAGTTGTGAGGCGGGTGAACTGGCAACGGTTTCCGGCTGTGTCGGATCTTCCCATAAAAAGAGTACCAGCAACAAAAGCAACAGCAGGAGAAGTCCCCCTGCCAGCATGCTGATAATTACATTTTTATGACGTCGATTCCGATTGGTTACCGGCAAAGGGGGGATCTTTGTTTCATGCGTTGTTTCGTCAATGAACTCGACTATTTCAGAACTGGTGGATGATTGCTGTTGGGCTGCACGCGGTTCTAATAAGGATGAAAGATTGATTTTGGAACGTGTCAGTCTTTCTTTTGAAAACAGTTCACGAACGGAATCCGCACGAAGCCAGACGCTGTCTGTACTGTTTTTTACCTGCGCGCCTGGCGCGAGCTTCCCCTGATTCTTCAAGAAGATCAATTCATCCAATGAATATGGACCATATTCATTCTCGTCGGATTTAAAATACCAACTGCTCATCTCGCTCAATTGTCATTCTGATTTTCAAAAGGCATGATGCGAAGTTTATTGACGATGTTTGTGATGCAGTATTCTGAGCAGGAATCGAGGAATTCTTCTTCCGATTTCTTCAGGAAGGTGAGGATCAACTGAATAAAGAGTGCTGCAATCAATGCCTGTAACGTCGTCTCGAATGCAGTTGCCAGTCCACCAGTTACTCCCTGTAATGATGTTTTGATCTGACTGAGTTCTTCACTGGTCTGCAGAACTTTTCCAAAACCGCCAATCGCCTGAGAAAGTCCCAAAACCGTTCCTATAAACCCTAGAACGGGGATCGCCCAGATAAATCCGCTTAAGAGGGAGTAACTGGTTTCCATGGAAGACTCGTCATGTACTGCCTGCGAACGGAGGATTTCGTCGACATCAGTGACTCGCCCCAGATTTCGCAAATTAGAGAGAGCAATAATAATCCGATTG
Source organism: Gimesia maris (assembly GCF_008298035.1). Lineage (NCBI taxonomy): Bacteria > Pseudomonadati > Planctomycetota > Planctomycetia > Planctomycetales > Planctomycetaceae > Gimesia > Gimesia maris. The sequence continues at coordinate 2,548,244 of NZ_CP042910.1, read as the reverse complement.
AACAGCACAAAGTGCCTGGGGTCATCAACACACTCATAAATATTGTCGATTACGGTATCCACAGTGGTTGACGACAACACGAAACTCGCATCGGAGGGAACGACAATGTAAGCCAGACTCTTCTTTTGCAGGGAGAGTTTACGGTACTTGATGAACAGAATTGACAAGGACCATAATGAGAAAAAGCAGATCAGATAAGGAATGAAACCACGTCTGGTAAACATTTCTGCGAAAAATGTTCCTTCCAGCGGAATGAGTAGCGCATAGAAAATAACGGTGAGTATTCCCCCTGATAGAATGGAGAGTAGAGTATTGACGCGTGTGTACCTTCCCCCTTTAAATGCAAGTCGTTGTTCAATATCCTGACGCGACCAGGAAAGGGGAACTTCAGTAGTAATAGCCAACGATCCTCCCAGAATATTTTCTATTGTTACGCTCAAGGTGCCGAATGATCGAGTGAAGACTATGGTTGTACTACGAACTCGCTGCCATGATGCCAATCAGCATAAAAATGGCAAGCACAACGATCACTATCAAACAGACAAAAATGACCCCATACCCCAGCAGCAGGCCAGCGATCGCCATTCCGCGACCGCTGAGTCTTCCTCCCGCCTGTTTGATTTGTTTGAGAGCGACATGACCAAAAATGACAGCCAGAATGCTCCCTAATAAAAATATGATGTTGAAGCCGACCAGTCCCAGAACCAGGCTGGCCACCGCCATGGGGGCTGTTCGTGTGAATTCTGACTCGCCGACTTGATTCACACCAGCAGCTTCTACGATTGGCTGAGTCACTATTTGAGGAGTTGAATATAAGCCCGGGATGTCGCTGCTTAATTCCCAATCCTGCATGCCTTCCTGGCATACATAATCATTCGGTTTAAGTTTACCTGCTGACGCAAGGGATTGGAGTTCCGAGAACGAAACCGGTCCCTGACGTTCCGAACCTTGTGAGTAGTACCAGTTTTTCTGTTCATTGTCAGAAATTTCCGCCAGTTCGTATGACTCAGAGAGCTGATCTTCGGTTTCAGTTTCAGAGACCACCTCCACTTCCTGTTTCTTACGAACTTTGGGTTGTGCAGAAGCAGGAAACAAGTCAGGTCGTGAAGAAGCACGACTCCAATTAATCCCGTCTTCGGAAATTTCATTATGTCGACCAAACCGTCCACGATGTGCCTGGACTCGAATCTGCTCCGCAGTAAGAGGTCCTTTTACATTTCCGCGAATTCGTATAAATAATTGATCTGACAAAGTATTAACCCTTGTTGTAATTTATTGAGAGAAAGAACACCTGGTGTCTCCTCCCTTAATCAGTATTCGTATTCTTTTTCACGTAAAAAACCGGACGTCCTTCCTGGAAGGCATAAGGTGCCCCCGAGAGGGTAGCTTTTCCTTTCTGAACTTCTCCGACTCTTACTATTTCCATCAATTTAGAGTTAGGATCTGCCGATTCAGATTCCGGTTTTGGATCTACCGGTTCAGGCTTAGGATAAATGGCAAATAAAATCTTGTTTTCCGACTCAAGAGGCACTGATTTTGTTTTGCAGATCCACTTGCCTTCTGCTTTATCTTCAATCATCCACCCGTACCATTCATATTGATTTGCCAGAACAGGTTTCTTCCATTTCGCTTGATATGCTTCTAATGATTTCAGTGCAGATTTAGGGTGTTCCATTCTTGCCAAAACGCGAATTGCTTTTTTTTCGGCAAGTTTGGCATTGAGGTTTTCCGGGTTAATCCAGTTGACGGTAAAATCAAGATTGGAGTTTGATAAGATATCCATTTGGGAAGCAAATTCCTGCTTGATAAACAGGCTGCCCTGAGATGCGACTTTCAAGATACTTTCGATCAACTGAAGTTTGAGCATCGGCTCCATCTCTTCATTGTCAAACAATAAAACCAGTATTTCAATAAATGTTTTCTCCCAGCCTTTTCTATCAAGTCCGGCCATCAGGTCCTGTGCTGCAGTACTAAACACTGCTTGTGGCGCTGCGTAATTTACTTTCCCATCTTGAATTGGATATGTTATTTCTCCCTTTTGAATTCGCTCCACACCACCAATTTTCACTAAATCAAAACCATCCAGAAAATTGACAACAAGCACGGCCCCGCTTGAATTCGGAGGCTCTTTAAAATAGTACCTTTTGCCATCGGTTGTTTTGATCATCAGAAGATTCGCGACTGTTTCATTGCTGAATACATCATTTAACTGGTACTGTAGTTTCTCTCCGTTCTCAGTAACGCGACTGTTCCTGGATTGCAGCATGTCCACCAGAGGTTGTATATATTCTGCTGCTGGAAAATCCTTGTATTCTTCCTGTATTTTTCTGGCTTCACTCTCGAAAGCTTTTGACTCATCCTGAGAGAGTTTCGTGAAATCGGTCCTGGAGCATTTATCAATAAAATGATTCCAGGCATTGAGTCCAACCCAGACCGTAAATTCATCCTCTAAAACTTTTTTAATCGCTTCTGCTCGTGCCGTCTGATTTTGAGAGGAGTATTTTTCCAAGGCCGTTTTAAACCGATTCCGATCTCCCACCGCCTCAGTGATCTGCTGTAAAGCTCTGCTCTCACGCTGTTTTTCTAACGTTGTTGTCGTCATTGAATTCAAGGAATTGATCAGAGGTGGTACCAGAACAGAGTACTCCGAACTGACACGAGGTCGCGCGTTGAGCTCATTCGCCTGATTTACCAGCCCCTGCAGTTGAGTCAGATTTTCCTGGTCAGCACCGGCGATGCCTGCCTTCAGTTTGTCTAAATCAGTTCGGAAGCGGTCATCAACTTCTTTCTGCATTCCAATCTGTTTTTCGTTGACCTTACGAGTCAATTCGACAATTTGTCCATACTCTGCATCCGTAATGGCCACTTCCTTGGCTTCATCCAGACTTTCCAGGGCGGCGGGCATGGTTTCCCAGCTTGCATTCAAGACCCCTCTCGTGCGCGCATCATCAAGGATATTTCGAAATTTATCTTGCCGTCCCCTCTCAGCTTCAATCGCAAGTTTCAGGTCTGCCTTGAGTTTTTTGACTTCAGGACTATCGGCGACCCTCTGGTTCTCTGACTCCAACTGCTCAAAATAACGGTTGACTTCTTTGAAATTTCCTGTTGTCCGAGCTGACTCAAGCAGTTCCGTTGCAGCAGCAACAGATGTAGCCAGTTCTTTGTTGTGGATTTGCCTGACAATCAGAAACGTAATTCCGGCCCCGATCAATAAGACCCCCATAGCAACGCAGGAAATAATCAGCCGCCCTTTACGTCGGGCCGCGAGTTCCTGATATTCGAGCCGTTCGGAAAGACGTCGATGTAATACATCGGGAAGAGCACGATCATTTTTTACAGCCTGGTAATAGAGCCGCTCCAGTTCCTCTTTGGGGAGTTCAGCGTCCAGCCCCTGTTCCAGTTGCGATAAGGCGAGCTGGTATTCCTGCTCTTCCTGTTCTTTCTGATCCTCCTGTTTCAACCAGTCCAGAGCCGGTCCTGCCAAATCCCATAACTGATCATCTGGGGGGAGGCTGGCAATCGGAACCAGCGCATTCCAGCGCTGACGTAAGTTTCGTGCCGCCTTAAGGTCAAAGTCACTGAAAGCAGACGTCAGGCCTTCTTCAATTTTTACCATTTCCTCGCGCGCCTCTTTGGCACGCAGTTGTGAATGCGCAGCAGATACATTGGAGAGCAGTTTTTTAGAAGGTCGTTCCAGCCAGTTTGGATCGAGCAGTTCCTGTTCCAGTAGAGCCAGTTGTTTTGTGTCCAACTGTTTCACGGCAACATTCGCTTCATCTTTGAGCTGCATCTGACGAGCGCGTTCAAATACATGCAGGTCATCTTCCCAGATGGGGTTGGTCTGGTCGGCTTCTGCCAGTCGGCGGAGAATTCCGATTCTTGTTTTCAAGGGGCTGCGTGCCAGCGCGTGTAAGCGATTCAAACGCATCAGGCCGTTTAAAGGCTGCTCTTCCGAATACGCTTCGTTAAGGTCGGCGGCAATATCGAGCTGTAATTCCGGAGGGGCCGGCAGATCAAACTGGGAGAGATAATCGACCCAGACCTCACGTCCGGGGAAATCCAGGGCCGCGACAACATCCAACAGATTGGGAGTGATTTCACACTTTCCAAGCGCTTCCGTCCGTAGTCCCTGGTGCAACAGAGTTTCACACTCCCGCAACCGACCATTGGCTTCTTCAACTGCTCTGACGAACCGATCTTCCAGGGCTTCCAGTGTTTCCTGCTCTGCATCGATGTCTGAAGACAGAATTGCCTGGATCTCTTCAATTATACTCTGCTGGTCTCTCATTACTTTTTATCCCTGAGGGTATCTTCGTATCGTTCCAGAAGTCTTAAAGCAGATCTGAAATCAAAGTCCTGGATACTTCCATTCCAAAAGCAGCTGTCGTTAACAAAAGCTAATGCTTTTTACTGTCGGGGGTGGTCTTAATAATCACAACTTTCTCACCTTCGATTTCGATAAAGAGTTCGTAATCGATGGTCACGTTCTTCTCTAACTGGTCGAAGAGTTTCAGCATATTGTTACACCATTTTTCGTTATCTCTTGCAAAGTTAATATGAGTATTGCTGTCTTCGATAGACTTTTTTAATTTTGTAATATCTTGGACTAACTTAGCCTGTTGTAATTTAAGTGATGGGTAATCCAACTTGATCTTATTCAATACGAGCCATTGATAAACCTGTTGATAATAATTAGCAATGACATTCATGTCGGCATTCGCCTGAGGCTGTTTGGGAAACGTGGGATTACTTTCTATTGGTTTTAAAATATGATTTTTCTCATCTAGTTGTGAATCAAGCTTAGCGAGTTTAGTAGTAGCTTTCCGAATGAATTTATTTCGGTTGTCAATTTGGAGATTACAATAGTCGAGGTTCTCTATAATAATCTGGTGTGATACGAACTTGCTCTGAAGAGCACTCTCTCCATCTTTGAGAATTTTCCCATGAGCCTGCGATTGGATTTTTATTCCATAACTATCTGATAGGCGAATGAATGAAATAACCAGGTCCAAAAATGGTTCATCAACTTTCATAATTGGATTGAAAAAACGAATTTCTACTGATTCTTTTTTCGAATTTAACTCTAATTCCGAATCCTTCACATATTGAAATCTGGGATAGCCAACTAATCCATCCTGAGGAGTTCCATGAACTTGAATTTTTAAACGGAGGAGCTCTTCTGGAGGAAGAGAATTTATTGAAAGCGGAATATTATTACTTAGTAACTTTGATTTAAAATCAAGACCAAGAGAATTATTTTCAATCTTGAGTTCTGAATTGGGTTCCGAGAGACGACAGAGCACAGAGTCACCACCAACAGTGATTTTCAGCAGGCAATATTTCAAAAATTGCCATTTTTCAGGAGGCTCCTTCCCCCATACGAACGTAAGGGAGTTATTGATCATCTGGAAATGCCCCACTACCTTCTGACCGAAGCCGCTACCCGACTTTTTGATCACATTCCATTGGTTCGGTGTTTTGGGGAGAGATTCCAGTACAAATTTGCTGCCATCCCCAAGTACTTTCTCGCTACCCAGAAGTTCTAAATGACAATTCTGTTTACCTCTAACAAAGACTTTTGTAAGTTCGTATGGATCGCTGCTACTGTTGAGGCTCTGGTCAAGTAATGGCAAAGGAAGCATCCGATGATGCTTCTTAAGAACATCCTCGAGTGGCTTTTTCTTCGGCTCTTTTTTAACCTGTTTTGGTTCAGGTTCAGGTACCATTTCAGCCTGGGGGATTGAGACAACTTGTTTTGGCTTTTCAACAGGTTTAAGCCGCTTCACCTTTTTTACAGACGCTTCTATTTTGTCTTTCTCCATCTTCTCCAGGATTATTTTCTGTTTCATCTCTGTTGGCGGTTTTGGGGATTGAACGACTTGCTCATGTTCATTCTGTCCCGGCATCAACAGGTAAACGGTTCCTGCAATCAAAACGAACAGCAAAACGACACTCGAACCAATGAGCAGCTTGCGACTCTTTTTTGGTTTCTGAAAATGTTTCTCCAGCGGGGGAGGACCGGAAGCTCTCCGCGTTTTCACAACAGGAGGGGGCACAGGAGAAGCTGGCTCGGGGAAATCGGAATTTTCTTCCGTCGAATCCTGCTGTACGATTTCATGGGACGGGATCGGTGGCGCTACATGAATCGCTTTTGGGGACGCCGAATCCTTCTGTCGATTGATTTGCCCAGTCCGGGCTGCTGCTACCAGGGGCCCTTCCGGGGCCGTTCCCAGATCGGCACACAGGTCAATCAGTTTCACGCGAGGATTACGTCGTGCGGCTTCTGCTTCCGGACTACCATCCAGCACAAACCGCCACTGACAATCCACGCCAGCCGGCAGCTTTGTGAAATAGGTACTGAAGGTCACCTCCCAGCGTTGCTTTTCCGGCAGCAGCTGTAACGCCTCTGACACCAGCGCCAGCGTACTGCTGCCGGCTTCCACCGGATAGATAATCGTCTGTGATTGATTTCCCCCTTCCAACGCCGATTCTGCCAGCACACCTGCCCAGCCCGCATCACACCACCTCGACCAGCTGGTGCACTGGGTCAAGGGAGGATGATCGCTGCTCAGGCGATGGCAGTTTATCTCAGTATAACGAGTCTGAGAGTCCCATGCTTCTATGCAAAAACCTGGCTGTTGCAGCTGGTAGGCTGGTCCCGCAGGGGGACGTTCTGAAGGCGTCAGTGCCACATGATGCGCCAGTTTGTTGGTTCGGCCTGTATAGTCCTGGCCGGCATCGCCGATACGGGACAGTACGGAATATTCCTGGCCACCCACGGTGACTTTCAAATGCGAATAATTGACCGGATTGAGATGCGCGTGTTCGTCATGCACTGCATACGCATGACGATAGCCACTTAAGGATTCCAGGCGTTCTGCCAGATTACGGGCCATGCCCTGCGTGGCGATCACGGTACAGAATCCACGACTGCCCGGCTTCAAACCCTGAGGCGCGGAAGTGTAGACGATCTCCTGACTCATGTTCCCGAATCCCTGAAGATGCGTGGCTGTGATGGTGAGGAGTGTTGGTCCTTACCGGTCTGATCTTTATTGACTGATGAAGCTGCCTTTTTTTTCGCTTCCTCACTCTTCACAGTAGAGATGAGGCCTGGGACAGAGCGATGAAGCGCATAGAGCATGGGGATTTCGATCCACATCGATTTGATATCTTTGGGGCGAATTCCTAAATAACCTGATTCTTCAATCAGTTCAGGCGCTTGTCCCTGGGCACTCGCCGGAACATAGATCACATCTGACGAAAAGCCCTCCACAGCAGACACCATCTCAGGTGCATACTTCAATACAATATCGCGTATCTGCCTGGAAATATTTCGTAACTGCTTCAGATTCAAACCGAAATAAGGGGGATTAGCCGGACTGGTTGCCCATTCTTCTTTCAGAGGTTTTCCGCTCGCCAGTGAGCACCATGCATCATATTTTGTAACAACGACCACGAGGGGACGATCATCTTTTTCATGCGCAGGCAGCCCTTTATAGTTGCGGATACGATTTGCCGCTTCCTGGAAGATCAGATCCTGGCGGTTACTCCAGACATTATCCACCATCTGGGGGTCCTGGCTTTGGCCTTTGCAGGCATTCCTGAATTTCGGATGCTGTGTAGGGTCAAATAAAAACAGTAACACACGCGAGACAGCCAGATGTTGAACTGGCCTGTTTGCCGTTTCGTTTCCCGGGAGAAAATGTTCGCCCGCGTTATCATACAGACACAAAGCACGTGCCAGTCGCCTGCTGTGCACACCATACTGGTGACCCGGTTCGGGTTGGATGGGGAACACAAATGGTTTGGGATACTGTACCGTTCTACCTGATCCATAATTGACCGTCTCGTACAATTCCCCCCCTTCCAGTTCCGTCTTTCGAAGCGCGACTAATTTGTCCTCGTTATTATTGAGGAACAGTTCTTCTTCGTAATCGATTAAAAGCTGGTTCGCTTCGGGGTCGGCATCGCCAAAACTAAGCCCGAATTGATTGCTCAAAATCGACCGTAGTTTCCAGGTCATGGCTGCCAGAAAATACGATTTCCCCGAGCCGGGAGCGCCCAGGATTGAAATAAAGAATGGCTCCATTTCCAGCAACTGTCGGGGAATCAGCAAATGACATTGAGGACAGGCCAGTTTACTGCATGCGACCCCTTTGATATCCAGGGCTTTGCCTTGGACATTAAAACGGGAAGGCAGAAATCGCTGTTGTGCATCATTTCCCAGAAGTGGATCACCTGTCAGATCCGAATGGGCGGCAACCCAAAGTATCTCTTCAGGAGGAAATTCATTCCAGCAGTGAGGACAGATAACTTGCTTCAGCAATGTTTGTGTAATCGTTTTTTCACGGCCCTTCGACACAAAACCTCTCCCACGGGAATCTATCTCAATGGAAACCACTCACTGTCGTTGCCAGTCAAGTTGACTGTTTAATCGACATGAATCTACCAGGGTAAACCTGGTTACAGGTTGATACAAAAGTCCCCAGTGACATATATACTAACATGCATGTCCACGAGAAACGAGCGTTTAGATTTGATTTTCTGGAGAAGTGCAGTAGATAGTAAATGCCAGCCGTAAAGTCTTTATTAAAACAAGGGTTGTTACTTATTTATGTTTCTCGAATTCGTCTTTCCAGTGATCTAAAGCTCTGGGTTCTCCGGCATGGGACGGATTAGAAACTCGAGCGGAAGTATGCGGTTTTCCTGAAATTCTCTCCAGATTCCAGATCACAAGCGCCCTTGATAAATAATCCCCTACTTTCAACTGCTGGTCACCATACTGCAAGATTTTAACGAAATAGATGTCGCCAGTCGGTTTTTTAAGAACCGATTCCGCGCGTACAGTTCCACCACTGCCAAAGGTGTCAATCTTTAATCGAGCGCTATTACCACGAATTAAATCGAGCAAATCCTCTGCAGTACGCAGGCGTTCCCAGGCATCCACTAATTCCTTGGGTAGCTCCAGTTTCTCTTTTTTGCTTTCCTGTTTTTCCTCTGGAATATCTTTCTTCTCTGCATTATAGGATTTCAACTGGTTGTCATATTCTATTTTCAATTCGGAAATTGTAGCGATGCTTTCTCCAGGCGACAGCTGACTGTTCACCGCCTGCCAGATCTTTTCTTCCTGAGCTTTTTGATCGCTTTCAGGTAAGCTGACCAGTTGCCAGTGGAGCACATCCACAAACTCAGGCCACGATAAAGCCACCTCTGCCTTCTTCTCAGGTTCCATGAGTGCCTTAACCAGAGGGTCGACCTCGCCCAGCAGGCCAAGAGCCAGGGTCAGCTGTGCTTTTTGCTGCCCCTCGGACTGATTCAGCTTTTCCAACAGGATCCGTTTTATGTCTTGATAATATTTTTCAGATCTCGAATCAGGGGATGCTCCCTTTTCACCAGTCAGTGCTGCAGTAATTTCCTTAGAGTCTTGTAAATCAACTGCCGGTATTTTGGATGGTGACTCACTTTCTCGCTTTTCAATTCCTAGAGGGTTCTTATCTGAATCTAATTTGATTTCTCCGGATCGTGCAAATAGTTTCAATTGACTCTCTTTAAGCGGTGCTATAGGCAAGTCTGCCTCAAATATTGCAGTTATATTATTTGTTACTCCCAAGGGAGTCATTGCAATACGATGTAAGTGACGGGATTTTGTTGCTTCTGACAGAATGATCTCTTGAGATTTTTGACTCACGTTCTCCACGGTAATCCGGCCGAATCTCAACGAAATTCTGGGGACTGATTTCTCACCGGAATTCACTTCATCCATTGATAATTCAATTTCTGTTTTTTCATGGACGGTCAGTTCCAACTGATCGGTAAGATGAATTTTCACCTGAGACATCGGTAATACGAGCAGCTTTCCTCCCGGGAACCAAATCGCCTTATCATCGTTCGCCTTCTCATTTTTATTTTCTGTAAGATAGAAATCAGGATGCTCACCGAATACAAGATAAGTATCGCGTATGCTTGGTTTGACTGGCTTTTGTGGCGTATCTGCTGTTTTCGTGATTTCAGCGAGTATGGGCTTGGATGCAACAAGCGGGGGTTCGTCAATTGTTGCTGTTTCAGTTTTATTGACAGGTGAAAGACGCTTCACTTCTTTCGCGACTGCCTCTGCCTTTTCTCGCTCCATCTTTTCCAGGGCTTTCTTGTTCTCCATCTTCAGTGGTGGGGGCGAATTTTTGACAACTTTTTCCTGATCTCGTTGGTCCGGCATCAACAGGTAACCCATTCCCACAATCATCAGCAGGAGCAGAACGACCCCTGTACCAATCAGGAGTTTTCGGCTCCCATTCGATTTCGCTTTTTGAAAATGCTGCGCCAACGGAGGGGGGCTTGTGGTACGCTTGGGACTTGCGGAAGGCGAGGGAGTTGGAACCGGTGGTTCTGGCACTGGTGTTGAAGGAAGATCTGTCTTCAGCTGTTGAGGACGTTGCCCAGTCCGGGCTGCTGCTACCAGGGGCCCTTCCGGGGCCGTTCCCAGATCGGCACACAGGTCAATCAGTTTCACTCGAGGATTACGCCGTGCGGCTTCTGCTTCCGGGCTACCATCCAGCACAAACCGCCACTGACAATCCACGCCAGCCGGCAGCTTTGTGAAATAGGTACTGAAGGTCACCTCCCAGCGTTGCTTTTCCGGCAGCAGTTGTAACGCCTCTGACACCAGCGCCAGCGTACTGCTGCCGGCTTCCACCGGATAGATAATCGTCTGCGACTGATTTCTCCCTTCCAATGCCGATTCTGCCAGCACACCTGCCCAGCCCGCATCACACCACCTCGACCAACTGGTGCACTGGGTCAAGGGAGGATGATCGCTGCTCAGGCGATGGCAGTTTATCTCAGTATAACGAGTCTGAGAGTCCCATGCTTCTATGCAAAAACCTGGCTGTTGCAGCTGGTAGGCCGGGCCCGCGGGGGGACGTTCTGAAGGCGTCAGTGCTACATGATGCGCCAGTTTGTTGGTTCGGCCTGTATAGTCCTGGCCGGCATCGCCGATACGGGACAGTACGGAATATTCCTGGCCACCCACGGTGACTTTCAAATGCGAATAATTGACCGGATTGAGATGCGCGTGTTCGTCATGCACTGCATACGCATGACGATAGCCACTTAAGGATTCCAGGCGTTCTGCCAGATTACGGGCCATGCCCTGCGTGGCGATCACAGTACAGAATCCACGACTGCCCGGCTTCAAACCCTGAGGCGCGGAAGTGTAGACGATCTCCTGACTCATGATACGAATCCCTGAATTTATATGGGTTTAATGATAAAGGAAGGGAGTATTGACTGCTGCCCAGGAAAATGGGGGATCAATAATTGAGTTGAAACCTCGATCATTCATAATATTCTGCATCACTAAAAAAAGCTCAAATACTCTATGAAGTATAAACGGCAGGTAATCCTGTAATATCTGATCCCCACTATTCGTGTCATGGGGGGGGACATGATTTCATCAATGAGTTTCTCTCAGAAGTCGCTCGGCTTCACTATTGAAAAAGGCAATACGACAATTAGAAATCTCATTAAACTAACCCCCTCAACACAAGCATGCCCGCCCCGTTCATTTAACATTCCGTTCAGACTATACATATTTGCAAGTATTATCAAGAATGAATCTCTAAGTTTAAACACTGCTGCTTATCACGGCTTTACCATCATTTTGTCGTGAGTTAAAGAAAGACCTGACCTGGTTATTTAAAGGGGTCAGCGACTGTCTTGGATTATGTCAAGAAGCAAGAAGATTTTGATCCCACGTCTGATTGTTTTTCATCATGGAATTCAGGATGGTGATAAACTTTCTCATGCAGGCTGTGATGGCCAGCTTCTTCGGTTTACCTCTTTCCAATAAGGACAAGTAAAATGCTTTGATGCGACTGTTCCAGCGCGTGGCTACTAAGGTCGCCATATAAAGGATCCGCCGTATCTGGCTTCTGCCGGCATATGTTCTGCGCTGCCCTTTGAATTTGCCACTGTCCCGAACGAGAGGAGCCAGGCCGACGAGCTTGGCGATCTGCTGCCGATTCAGTTGCCCGAGTTCAGGCAGCCCGGCAATCAGGTTAGCGGTTGTTGCCGGGCCGACACCTTTCGCAGAGAGCAGAATTTCGGACTTCTGTTTCATGGTCTGGTCGGCTTCAATGACCTTCAGCATTTCATTGTCCAGTTTTTTAAGCTGTTTCTGATAGAGTTGGATCGCCCGTTGAATGAAGGCCCGAATTTGCCGATCCTCAATTTGCTGCTGACGATTGGATTCCTGGGTAATCATACTTTGAACCTGTTCTCGACGAGTTGCCAGCAACTTGAGTTTCTCCCTGTTTCGATCGATTTTTCCCATCGTCCTCGGTTGCATCATCTGTCCAAAAGAGGCGATGATCCTGGCGTCGATGGCATCGTTTTTCTCAAGCTTCCCACAGGCTCTGGCAAAGTCACGAATCAGCTTCGGATTCACCACGGCACATGCAATTCCCTGGCTCTGTAAATATTTGACCAGTTTCTTTTCGTAGCCACCCGTGGCTTCCATGACGACGGTTGCGTTGAGCTTGATGATCTGCCGGGCAAGCAGCTTGAGGGAATCCTGCTGATAAGCGATCTTCTGCTGCTGGCCATTAATCGTATGGAAGAGATCGAGTGAATCTTTAGAAACATCAATGCCAACCACAGAAATTGAAGAGGAGTCTTTCATCGTGTGTCCCATCCTAGTAAAATACGAGCTCACCTGAGTGGCTCTAGCGACTGTTCGGGTTGAAAACGATGCGGCTCTGCGATCCAACTGACCCACGGTGTCTATCAGCACCCAGGACTCGACGATCTACAAAGTCGCAGCTCATCCCTGATGGCCATCAGGGATGAGCTCTTATCAATATAACCAGCCACATCAATTCTGTAAGCCTGGTCCAATGCCGCTCGTACCCGAGATACTAGGACTGAATGGCACTGCCTGTTGTTGTGAAAGAGTTTGCGTTCATACAGTTGCCCTTCTTTGTTGATGGTAATGGTATCTTGGTTGCTTCAGCAAAGCCAGCACTTTGGTGCGACGTTTATTAGCTCTGGGCTCTGTTCGGCCGATGCGATGTCCTACACGTTCGCTGCAGGGGACCTGCTGTCCGAGTGTGGCTAATTCCTCGGTCGTCTGCGTGACAGCTCCCAGCAACCAGCTTGCAGCCAGCATCTGCTGAGTGGTGGTAAACGAGAGCGAGCGTGGATCACGGCCTGTCGCCAGGCTACTCTGCAGCATCTTCAATCGAATCAGATTGTACGCCAGCAGACATGACCAGAGTTCGGTGAGCACCATGGCCGGAGACTTTGCACGCAGAATATCCATGCCCAGAGAACACTTGATACTGCGAATGTCCAGTTCGATCAGCCAGCGGCTCTGATACACGGCGGCGATCCAGCGTGCCGGGCATGCTTTCCGATCTGTGATGGTGGTGGCAATCGTAAAAGTTTTGGTGCGACACCCCGGCTGACTGACCTGCACATCGACCAGGCGCAGAGTGAGTGTCAGCGGCTGTCGCCGGTATTCCTGACGGGCCATCCAGGCAGGACGGACGGGGGGACGTAACCACGTCACCAGGCGCTCTCGCTTGTTCAGTCGGCGTGCGGTTTGCGGATGATCGTCTCGCAGGTGATGATTTTTCATCAGGATCTGCACGCCCCGCGCATGGCAAGCACTCACCAGCCAGTACGTGCAGTAATACGAGTCTGCCACCAGAGTATCTCCCGGTCGGAGTACATCGAGCATTTGCCAAAGCAGGGCTGTTTCGCCACTCCCTTTACCGCTGTAAGGTCCGCTCACCAGGTCAACCAGCAGTCCGGTGGTCATCGAGATCAGAGAAACGCAGCGGAGAACGGGGAACCCGAGCCCTGGCTTCTGTGCCGGATTCTGCGGATAGGCCCGCTGATTCTCAGGCGTATCGGCGGCCGTGATGGTGAAGCCGTCGACAAGCAGAATGCGACCGCCGGTGCTCCGTGATTTCACATCGGCCACGTTGGAAGGACTGAGCCGCGCCGCTGACTGCTCTTGGGACTGGACACAGTTCTGGTCACAGGCCGCTTCGGCATCGGCGGCAAGTTGCTGGACGATCTCACGGATGGCGGTAAAGGACAGTTTGAGTCGCGCCCGACAGTAAGCACCAGTATTCGTGCTGCAGACTCGCCGGCCCAGTGCCGCCCAGAAGCTGGCAACGCGGATCACGGCTGCCTTACAGCTGCGCTGCTCGCCGGAAAAGAAGACCTGAGAGATTAACGCCCAGAGCGTGATCGCCGGTGTGTAGATGGCATCGGGGTCATTGCCAAAATCGATTTCGTGTTCGTCAAACACCTGCTGCCAGCGTTGATCGTCAAGGACGTCGGCTAGCGGCAGGCTGCTCTCCTGCATCATCGAACGTTTGAAAAGAGAAAATGATGCTGCATTCACTCGGGAAGATGATATAAATGGCATAGGACCTTCCTTGGTCAAATGTTTTGCCCACACCAACCCAAGGAAGATCCTGCCAGAACGCAGCATAATGCCGGGAGAGGTTTTGCCAAACTCAATTTCCAGCGAACTGGCAAAAAATTGGAAAATTAAATACGTGACAACGTCACGAAAGAATCGTTGCGCAAACACAAATCATAAAAACAGCGGCAGTGCCATTCGGGTCAGGACTCTTATTTATTGAGTCCTGACCCCTTTATTCATCCGGTTGCGTGACGCAAAGAATGCTTACCAAGCAGCTTCGCGAACTCGAATCAAGTGGATTGGTGTCGAGAACCGTTTACGCTGAAGTCCCACCAAGAGTTGAGTACGAGCTCACGAAAGAAGGAGAGTCGTTGAAGCCAGTCATCAATGCATTGAAAAAATGGGGAGAGTCACATGCGTTGAAACTGCTTGAGCAGCGATAGACCAGCGAAGATGAAATTTTGGTAACACCGCTTACAGCGGGCGCCTGCACATTCACGCAGGAGGGAAATTCTTCGGTTCGCAAATAATGATTTTGCTGAACTGGAACAGTGTCCAAGTAATCAAAAGCAGACATCGTCGCAAACATGCTTTGCTTATAGTCTCATTGTTCGCCAAAAAGAGCCGATTCGTCTATTCATCAATCCATCTGATAGCGGTTTCATTTTTGGGGCTCTTCATGAAGCTCAGCTTCGTGTTGGATCTTGTCGTGCTCGTCGCGTTTTGCTTCTCTAATAAACAGTGGGATGAAAGGGAAAAGGAGAAATATCGACAGGAGAAAGAAGAGTGCTGCGACCACCCCCACCATCGACCAGTCTTCGACCAACGTTGCTGCCAGGATGAAAGCCCCCAAACCTAAGAACAGCGTCAAGGCGATGGCGGTAGAAATGCCCGCGTATTGGACATCCATTTCTGCTTCTTTTTGCGAAATGGTCGACTGATTTCTGCTGCGCAGCACTTTCGCTTGTGATTGACGTTCCAGATAACTCACGAATACGAAACCAATAAATATCACAGGCACTGCAAATGCAGACAGGTAGGCCGCCGAAGGTAAGAACAGTAAGAGTACGCTCGTAGCAATCAGTGCAACGATCAGTAGAAAACGCAGTATTGATTTTGCATGTCGCATCATCACGTGCGCGTCGGGCTCACCAAGAATGGGCTTATCCATTGTACCTGTCCTCTATCTGAGCTTTCCCACCTGGATTAGCCTGGAACCGATCCAAGAATGGATTACTGTTGATTATAAGGTCTGCGATTTCCCGTGTTTAAATTAAAGTGATTTTTCTCCACTTTGTTATCCTTCATTTGTAGTCCTTCAGTAGCTGAAATCCGGAAATCGCTGCCGAACGAATAATTTTTCATCACTCAATACATTTTATGCGCGGACTTTTTCGGTGAGAACCCCCATTTTCCATTAATTGATCCACTGCAGCTTCACGCCGCACGTGCCCCGCAGTGGCGACAGAATTGCCAGCCGTATAATCCGATCAAGAATCGCTGTAAACAATCTTCGTGACACTGCCACTTCCGCCAGTTGAAAGAATCTGTACTAGCTGTGCCCCGGCACTTTGTCGCCAATCTTGTCCAGCTTCTCCCACGGCGTCATCAGCGGCCAGTTCTCGGACCAAAAAAGTAATAAGTTTTCGCTCTCCCCCGTGTAACCGGCCCACGAAATACACCTTGACGTGTATCGTATTCTGAATGTGTTTCAACCCCAGCATATTCAGGAGCGAATGCGATGCCCATATCCCAGCCAACACAACGTGCCGATCAGCGGCGGAACCCGGACCGCGAAGCGTTCTGGCGACAAACAATTTCAGACAGGCTGCAGTCCGGACTTTCGATCCGTGCCTTCTGTGAGCGTGAGGGATTGAGCGAACCAACTTACCACTACTGGCGGCGGGAGCTGAAAAAACGCGATGCCGAGAACACAGTTGCAACATCCTTCCTGCCCATCGAGGTCCCTCGCCAGCCGCTTCCCACACCGATTGAAATCGTGTTCTCACACGGCACCACCGTTCGCGTTGGAAACGGCTGTGATCAAACCACGCTCGAAACCGTGCTCGCCGCGCTGGAGCAGCGCGCATGCTGAATCTCCCGGCCCGAATTTATTTCTGCACGGTGCCCACTGATATGCGTAAAAGTTTTGACGGGCTGATGCGGATGACCGAAGCCTACCTACAGCAAAACGTACTCGACGGGGGACTGTTTGTATTTCTCAACAAAAAACAGGATCGAATCAAGCTGCTCTACTGGGACCACGATGGCCTGGCTATCTGGTACAAACGCCTGGAAGCGGGCACGTACCAGCGTCTCTCCGGCCCGGAAGGCACACACGGCCTATCTCTTAAATCTACCGATCTGGCGCTACTGCTGCAGGGCATCGACCTGACCAGCGTGCAGCGCAGAAAACGCTATCAGATTTCGCAAAAAGTATCGACTTAATAAAAAAACAGTTCCCGCCTGACAACGATTATGTTAAGACGTGGGACATGAACCAGAAACGATCTTCACTGCCGAGCGACGTCCAGTCCTGTCACGACATGATTCACCAGCTGGGTGAGACCGTGGGAGAGCAACAGCGGGAAGTCGAGCAGCTCAAACATTTCATTGAGCGGCTGCTGCGACAACGCTTTGGCGCTCGTTCCGAAAAGATCGCTCCCAATCAAATGAGCCTGTTTGACGAACCCGAGGCTGCCGAGGAAGCTACCGACCCCGAGGACGATGAACCTCCTCCCACGGCGGTTTCCGCACATCGCCGTCATGGTGGTGGCCGTAACAAGCTGCCCGATCATCTGCCCCGGGAACGGGTAGAACATGACCTGACCGAATCGGAAAAACTCTGTCCCTGCTGTAATCAGACGCGACAGCGGATCGGAGAAATCAGCCACGAACAGCTGGAATTCATACCTGCCAGCCTGAAAGTAATCGAGCACGTACGTTTCAAATACGCGTGCCGGGAGTGTGAAGAGCATGTGGCGCTGGCTCCAGTTCCTGCCCGGCCGATTGCCAAAAGCTTCGCCGGCCCCGGCTTGCTCTCGACGATCCTGGTGGGGAAATACTCAGATCATCTCCCCCTGTATCGTCATGAATCCATTCTCAGCCGGAATGGCGTACAGCTTTCGCGAAGCACGATGAGCCGCTGGGTACTGGAAACTGCGGAATTACTGCAACCGCTGACTGATCTGATGAAAAGTCGCGTTCTGCAATCCAGTGTCGTGCATACGGACGATACAACGATTCCCGTCCAGGACCAACGGCTTTCCCGCACGCGGACCGGCCGGTCCTGGGTTTACTGCGGCGATGCCGCGCACCCGTATTCGGTCTATGATTTCACCCCGAACCGGGAACGCGCCGGTCCCCAGGCGTTTTTAAAACACTTTCGCGGTTATCTGCAGGCTGACGCGTATGCCGGCTACGAAGAGCTGTACCGCTCGGGCAGAATTCATCAGGTTTTATGTTGGGCACATGCGCGACGCAAGTTTTACGATGCGCGGACCGTGCAGCCGGAAGCCGCACACCGGGCATTATTGTTTATCCAGCAGTTATACGCGATTGAACGGGAGGCCGGCGAATTGAAATTGGATCTGTCACAGCCGGCGGACTGTGAACGCTGGTGGCAACACCGCCGACAGTTGCGACAGGACAAGGCGTTACCGATTTTGGAAACGTTTTGCGACTGGTTGACGGAAACCGCGCGCAGTCTGTTACCGAAAAGTCCGGTGGCAGTCGCGATGCAATATCTGTTAAGCCGCTGGTCCGGGTTTACGCGGTATTGTGCAGAGGGCATTCTGTCGATTGACAACAATCTGGCCGAACGCACCTTGCGTCCCTGTGCTATCGGCCGGAAGAATTATCTGTTCGTCGGCAGTGACCGGGGCGGCCAAGCCGCCGCCGTGCACTACAGTCTGATGGCCAGTTGCAAAGCAAACGAGGTAGAACCGTTTGCCTATCTGCGCGATGTGTTGGCACGGATCACCGATCACGCCGCCGATCGTCTGGAAGAACTGCTGCCGGACCAATGGCTGAAGCATCACCCGGAAGCCCACCGTCCCCGACGACGCTGAACCGGCAGTGATTCAGTTCAGACCGTTGATAGACCGTGTATTTGCTGAAACGGTTACTCCCCCGTTGCGGTCTGATCTGACAATACTGCTTGATCGCGAAAGTATACCTGCGCAGTGCAGATTCAAGGCCTTTCACCATCAAGACACTCTGGCTAGATGACCTGCCTTAAAAACCTGTACCAGTTTTTATGAAGGTTGGTCAGTGGAACGTGCCTGATCCAGAGCCACACAGGTTCTCCACTCAGAGACATGGAACTCACCCTGGATCGCGTTGACGGCGGCTCGTTTTCGGGAAGGGCTTACCAGTTTCCCTCCGAGATATATTTCAGCATTTTGTTATCCAGAGACAGATCGGCGTGTCCTTCCGGTAAGCGTGCAAAATCTTTCCGTTGTGAATTATTTGGCGGGCCACTCAGGAAGCGAGGCCAGCCGCCGACGGGGGCTCAAGCAACGGCGGGGAGTTCGGCGATTGTCTGGCGGTAGTTCCAGGGCAGGAACCGTTCGGGATGGGCGGCGACTTCGCCGGGATGGCGGAAGAGTTCGGTGAGATAATCGAAGGGGTTCGCCTGATTGAGCTCGCAGGTGTGGATCAGGCTCATGAACATATCGCCGATGCGGGCTCCGTTTTGCGTGCGATAGAAAAGTGAATTTTTGCGATGGCAGATCGCTTTTTTCAGAGCCCGCTCGCAGACGTTATTGTCCAGCGGGGCTCCGGCTTTGTGCAGAAAGAGCGTCAGCTTCTCCCAGTGTCTGAGCAGGTAATTGACGGCGGTGCCCAGAGTCGAGTTCGGCTCGACGAGCCTTTCGTCGAACTGCCGATGCAGCCAACTCTTCAATTCCGTCATCGCCAGTTGGCTGTGGGCTTGATGTAACTCCAGACGTGCTTCAGAAGACAGCCCCTCTTTCCGGGCAGTGGCATCATTTTTATAGACGATCTTTAATGCTTCGAGTACGTGGCCGCACTCTGCGGGAAACAGATCGTGAATCTCCACGAACTGCCGGCGGGCATGGGCCAGGCAGTTGGCGACGATCGTCCCCAGTTCCCGGGGTATGTTCCGCGCGAGCGCATCGCACATCTGGATCGGAGACTCAAGTTCGGCTGCGCGCTGCTTGAGTACCTCGGCCAGGTTCTCGCCGGCGTGCCGATGCGAGCTGAAAAACAACGCAATGCGGCGACCATCCCGCGTGGAAATCACGCCGGAAGTGAACAGACCGGTGCGGTCCGGATTGTCCACGAAGGGAATCCGGCGTTCTCCCATCAGGGTCAGAATCTTCACGGTTGTGTCGTCGTTGTAGAGAATCGTTCCCTGAGCGGCTTCTCGCATGAGGTCTTCAAAAGCCGGATTGAGTAGAGGGGCAAAAGTGGAAACCACATCCCACTGAGTCGAGGCCGGCAGAGGAATTTCCAGGTTCCCCTGCAGACCCTGGAGGCGGTTGAAGGGAAGCCCGCTTCCGTATTTTAAAAGGCCGATCATCGCACCGGCTCTGGCATCGTATTTCTCGCGGCCGGCTTCCCGGGGAAGCGCGGCAGTGAAGACCGCGCCGCACAGACCGCAGCTGAGGCGTTCCAGTGCATAGGTCCTGGCACCCAGCGGAGCCTGGCCTGTGATCCGCACCACAGTGCGGGGCAGCTTTTGATAGAGGGTTCCCTTCCCGCATTCCAGACAAGGATCACCGGCGTGAAGCAAGGAGTGAGGGATTTCGATCTGCTCGGCCCCGCGATACGCGTCGGCTCCGTTTCGGCCGTGGCCCCTGGGAGGTGGTTTGCCGTTCCGCTTTTTGTCGGATTCGGTTTCGCCCGTGTCCCCGGTATGCTCCGAGGATTTGCCGGAGTTCGGCTCGGCATCGGCCTGATCAGAATTGCCCACGACCTGTCTGGTCTTCTCCGTCTTCGCGCCGAACAGCATCTTCTGCAGCCGGCCGATCGACATGTTCTTTTCTTGAATCAGGCCCGCCACATATTCATAGGATTCAAAAACCCGCTCGATCAGCTCCGCATCTTGATGAGCCAGCGATTGCCTGGCGCGGTCCGCCACATCCTGGAGTCGTTTGTGATCCACTTCCATGACCTCCGGTTTCTTCCGATTCATGATCCACCATCCGTGGCAAACACAGAGCCTCCAAGTCCGTTCGCTCAGTGAAGGAATACCCTGATTGTCGCAGCGTGGCAAGAGCAATTGTCTGATGCGACGATCAAGCCTGGGGGCCCACGGGCCGCCAGTCGGGGGCCCACGGGCCGCCAGTCGGGGGCAGCTCCCGTTCGCTCCGGGTTGCCGGCCGAGAACAGAACCGACAATTGATGAGCTGCCAGGCGTTGCGTGGCGGTATCTCGCGCGTCGGGCCACCAGTGAAGGCGCCCTTCGGAAAAACGCTTGTGACAGAGCCAGAAACCCTGGCCATCATACACCAGCACCTTGATGGCAGTCTTTCTGCGATTGCGAAAGCAAAACACCGTCCCCGCGAAGGGGTCTTCACCCAGGGTGTCTTTGCACAACCGTGCCAGTCCATCGATGCCCCTGCGAAAATCCGCCGGTTGGGTGGCGACCAGGATCTTCATCTGCGGTGTAATAGCCAGCATCAGTTTGAGCCTCGCAGGCTGCGTCCCACCACCGCGATATCGGCGGCCTGATAACCTGTCAGATGGACCCGCAACATTCCGGCATGGTCCTCCCACTCGATCACGCATGCGGGAGCCGGGGCAGAGACGGACGGCAATTCGACAAATGCCGCCCCGTTTTCCGCTGGTTGCTCTTCCGCCAGAAAAACCCGCTTTTTCAACGCATAGTAGTCAAGCTTCAATGACCGGGCGGTGCGTGTCACACCATATTTGCCGGCCAGCCTGACCGCCATTTCCCACAAGGGTGCGGGAATCCGCGCCCCGGGCTGTTTTGTCTCCCGCCACCCCGACAATCGATCCCGAACCCTAGCCAGATCCGGGGACAGTGCATTCTGATTCGCCATCGCCGACCTCCTGATAAGAGAAACCGCTCACGATAGCAGATTCAAAAAAAACAATCATGCACGCTTACCGGAAGGACACGATCGTCTGGAAGAACTGCTGCCGGACCAATGGCTGAAGCATCACCCGGAAGCCCACCGTCCCCGACGACGCTGAACCGGCAGTGATTCAGTTCAGACCGTTGATAGACCGTGTATTTGCTGAAACGGTTACTCCCCCGTTGCGGTCTGATCTGACAATACTGCTTGATCGCGAAAGTATACCTGCGCAGTGCAGATTCAAGGCCTTTCACCATCAAGACACTCTGGCTAGATGACCTGCCTTAAAAACCTGTACCAGTTTTTATGAAGGTTGGTCAGTGGAACGTGCCTGATCCAGAGCCACACAGGTTCTCCACTCAGAGACATGGAACTCACCCTGGATCGCGTTGACGGCGGCTCGTTTTCGGGAAGGGCTTACCAGTTTCCCTCCGAGATATATTTCAGCATTTTGTTATCCAGAGACAGATCGGCGACCAGTTCTTTCAGTCGCTTGTTCTCGTCTTCCAGTTGTTTGAGACGCTTGGCTTCTTCCGATTTCATGCCGCCGTACTGATTCCGCCAGCGCAAGTAAGTCGATTCACTGACCTCCAGGTCCCGCAGCAGCGAAGCCAGACTTTACCGGCATTCAGAATCGCATCCGCATCACGCAGCTTGCGGACAATCTGCTCGGGGTTGTGACGTTTTCTTCGCTTGTTCATCAATAGTTCTCCTCGTCAAAAGGACGCTAAGAACCTTCATCAGGGCTGGTACAAGTTTTTGAAAAGCAGACCACAATCATCTTATGCATTTATTTACCTCTGAAATTCAGATTAGAGGTAAACTATTACTCAACGATCGTCCATATTGCACGAAGAGTATGGCGTTCAAGATAAGAAAGCGGTGGAAATGAATCATCATTCATGCCATCTATAGAGAAACTACGTGCTGGAGAGCGGCTAGCTGACATACACCATACCCAATCATCTCCTTGCCATGGCCAAAGTGCGGATCCACCACCCCGAACAACATAAACCCCCTCATCAACAGAAGCTTCTTTTGAATAATCACTTCTAAATAAATCGCAGCACCATTCTCCCGTAAATAGTCCAAAAAACCCAAATTTATTTCGTTTAAAATTGATGTCTTTTGTAAACTCTTCAGAAACGTATTGTTCTAATTCTTGTCGCCCAGGCAAATAGTCACCAAAATAGAACAATTCTTTGGATAAACCACGACAGAAACATTCCCATTCTTCTTCATGAGGTAAGCGTGCGCCTATAGTACTTAAAAACTCCACAGCTTCATCATAAGATAGCCTAACAGGATTTCCAGATTCAAACTCAGCATCTTCATAAACTTCATTAGTAATATAGTGAAAGTCAGAAGGTAAGATGGGGTAGATTGAAGCAAAAATGGATTCCACTTTCGCATTATGAACAGGCCTCATACTGGAAACGCATACTGGAAGTGGATTCTTGATCGCTAGGGCTTTTTCCTCTTCTCTTTTAGACAACCCCATTTTGAATTCATTTGAAGGAATTAATTTCACTTGTAGATTACTTATTTTATGACAAAAAGTTGGAAGAATATCTATTCCATCCCCAAGTTTTATAAATTTGAAATCGGAATTTTTTTCCTCAATTTCTAAGCAATATTCTTTTTGTTTTTCCTGATTTAATTCTAAATATAACAATAAATCCATATCTAAATCCCGATCATAAACTAACTAAAACTATTGTATTGTATTTTAGTCGAAATATAAAAAACTCAATATTTCAATCATTTTAAAATGGAATATTTGGATCATGAATTTTTCCATTTTTATAAATTGTTGCACCATTTTCACCCAGATATTGAATTGTCATATTAAATTTTTGCGAAGCCCATCTCATAATTCCTCTGCAGTGAGAGCATGGAGCAAGAATTCCATCAATATTTAAAAACCGTCCAGGTTGGAGTAGATTACTATCATATAAATCTGAAATTATTTTACCTTCAGTATGTGCATACCACGACTGCTCAGGAAAGGTTAATTTACCAGGATTCGAAAAATCTGTTCCACTAGTTTCAATATCTCTTGCAATTAATTTGCCACTAGGGTCTCTTAACTCCCACTCGGCATAATGCCCTTCGCTTGATGCATAATTGAAATTATTACCAAAGCCATTACTACCTCTATTGACAGAAAATGCACCACTTAACCCTAATGCAACTGGTTTTGCATAAAGATAAGCCCATTGAGCAAGCCACCCCGCTATCACAGGAGTATCAATAGCCCATGGGACCACTTGCTCTACTGTTTTGATTCTACCAACACCAACTGCAACTAGCCCCCCTCCTCCAACAAAAGGAACTGCTGGTGGCGTTGGTGGTCTCTTAATCCCTAATAGTGATAGAACTGCAAAACCAAAGTCTACAGCACTCCAAACAGAGTAAAGTATTCCATCTAGCAACTTTCCAGTTCTAAAGGAATGAAATGCCATTAACCCATGTTGAATACCTGCAGCTCCATTCAAAATGAAGGAAACGGCATTTAAATATGGCATCGCCGCTGAAAAAGCATTCCCCATTGCAGATATCAATCCTTGAAGAGTCTCCAAGCCACTTGGATCTGTTCCATTAATTGGATCTGCTTGAGTGTAGAGGTATTTATGTAAACTTTGGGGGTCTTGAGTGTGCCCTGAAAACGGATCCAAGCGGTTAAATCGACCAGTAGTGGCATCATAGTACCGCGCTCTCAAATATTGCTGACTGATCTTAGCATCAAATTGCTCACCACTGTAGAGATAACTAGTCGCTGCCTGACTAGCTGACATATTCAGCAGATTGCCATATGCATCATAGAAGAAGAGCTGCTCTACTCCAGCAATGCTGGCAATAGCACCTGCAGCATCAGCCAGAACACGTGTACTACCATGTCCATCGGCCAGGAAGTAGAGCGTCTGTGTTGTTTGGGGAGATCCACTCACATACTCAATGGTTGTCTGGCTGATCTGATCATGACCGATTGTGTAAATCACACGTTTTGTGATCACACCGTTCTCATCATATTCAGTTTCCTGAATGACCTGAGAATAGCCTGTAAAGTTATAGGGATCATTCAGATATTCAGTTTTGGTTGTCTCATCGACAATACCATCGGCATCGGTATCTACCTCATACAGAGCGGACACACGAATTCCCCTCGCATCGTAATCATACGTCGTTTTTTCGATACGGGTCGCTGTTCCGGTCCCATCCAGAGTGGTGATAGTGACCGTTTCCATCCGCCCCTGGAGGTCATAGGTAAATGAAGTCGTTGACTGGTTGACTCCCCCTTCACTGACCGTTTTTCCGGTCTGTTGAGTACCGGTATAGCTGTAGCTCGTGGTACTGGTGGATTCAACAGATCCATCATTGTTATCGTCCAGTTCTGTCGTTTCAGAAAGCAGACGATCATTTGCATCATAGCTGTATGTGGTTGTCTTTTTATCGATGTCCCCGTCACCATCAAAATCTTTTTCGACCTGCTGCTCCAGACGGTTCCCGGTTAAGTCGTATGTAAAATGGGATGACTGATCTAATAGATCGTCATAATGACTGAAGACTTCATCGATCAAGCGTCCTGCTTCGTCATACGTCCAGTCAGTGGTTATTGTCTTGATTTCACTGGATTCGAACTGGCCATTCTCGTTTTCGTCGCGGTAAATTGTCTCGGTTTCTTTCGTCCGCTTACCATCGGCCCGCACTACGTATTCAAAGACAATTTTGTCATTGTCCGACAGATCTTCCGGTGTCTCATCGGTCTGGTAATGCGTCAGCGTTTGCAGGCGATTCAGTTCGTCGTAGGTGTAATCGGTAATTACCCCATTGGGCAGAATCGTCTGATCCAGGTTCCCTACCAGGTCATACTCATAGGTTGTGGTTTCCGGAACCGCCAGCACCTCGTCATTGCGTTCAACAACACTCACTGTCGCCAGGCGTCCCAGAGCATCATAGGTATAGAGTGTATCGGTGACCGGGTCACTCGGATCACCAGTATAGGTGCGGGTTTTACGACCATACTGATCGTATTCGTAATTGACGACCCCTTCCGGTGAATCAACCTGGATCACCTGCCCTTGGGAATCGTAGACTGTTGTAGTGGTTCGGGTTTCACTGGCTAACTGCTGTGTGACACTGACTTCGCGACCGAATGCGTCATACACATAAGAGAAGATTTCATAAGGTATTCCGCTACCAGATTGAAAACTGGCTGCGTCATTGAAGAACTGTTTTTGTGTTAATCTTCCTGAACCACTTTGACTGTCATCATAAATGTATTTTGTAATGACTCCTTCAAATGAAGTATGAGTCAACATCCGTTCCCGCGCATCATAGGTAAAATTTTCAACTGAGCCATCTGGTAATGTACGGCTCAGTTGTTTTCCACGCTCATCATAGGTAAATAAAGTCTGATTACCCAATGGGTCCGTGATGGAGGTTTGATTCCCTAAAGCGTCATAGGTGTATTTATAGGTGGGGTTGATTGATTGTCCGCTATTCTCTGGATCAGTGACAGCAGGCAGAATAACTTTAATTAATCGATCCTGCTCATCATATTCATACGACTTGGTTTGTCCCATCGCATTGGTTTCAGCAACCAGATGCCCCAAGTCATCGTATTCGCTAGTAATGAATAAATCGTTTTGATAAATCGTCTTTGTCTGGTTTCCGAATTCATCATATTCATAGCTTGTAATTCGTTCTCCGGAACGGTCAATTGTTCCGTCTAGTAATTGCACAAGATTGGCATGGACCGATTCAACATATCCCTGATAGCTATATTTGAGTTCACTTCTATCCCGCTGAATTATTCCATCTACAACTGTTTCCGGTCCAATTATCGCCGTTTTACGACGAAGAGAATCATACTCATAATCAACAATCTTACCTGTATCTGAAATAGTCTGTGTGACCAGGCCTTGATCATTGTATTTTGTTATTGCATATGAGATCTCAGTTCCAGCTGAAATTAATATTGATTCGCCATCAACCAAGTCTATCTGTAAACCTTCGACAACGGCTTCACGAAATTGTCTTCCGTTACTGTCATATTCAATTTGACGAGCAGTAATCGAAGATGTTTCTCCTTCCAAATATTCATCTGTTGAAATGGCAACTTGGCCAGTTGAATTATAAATTGTACGAGTCACTAACCAGACAACATTACCAGACTCATCCTGTGATTGACGACGAGTCTCAGATATCTGGCCCTTAGAATTATAGGTATAGTGTATCTCGTTTCCATTAGGGTCAACACTTGTTATTAAGCGACTTAATTGGTCATAATCTTTTATAGATTTCGTAAGTGTTGAACCTTTAGATACAAGGATACTTTCCCCATTTCTAATCGCTATATCGATTCCACTTACAGTTTCATACTCTAGAACATTTCCAACAGGATCATATGTTGTTATAGATCCATAAATTGGATTGAAAGTACCTTCATTATATGGATCAGTAGACGCGACAAGCCGACCAACAACATCATAAACATACTTTGAAATCAACCATACTGTCCCTCCATTACCATCAGTCATCTCTGTCCGTTTTTGAATCAGTTGACCACGATTATCATAAAGGTATTCAGTCAAATCCCCATTTTGATCTAAACTACTCGTAATCTGCCTTGTCAGGTTAAAGTTAAATTCTTCTGAATCTGTAACATACTGCTTATCAACTTCGACATGCTCAAATCCTGATTCAATGAAATGTCCCACAGGTAAATTGGCTTTGAGAGTTTTAAGAATATTTCGTTCTTCATCATAGTATGTCAAAACGAGCAATTGAGTCTTGTTTACACCTTCCCCATAAAAAGTCCATTCGGCAATAGTGTCACCATTAGTGTTATATGCATACTGAGTAATTTGTCCTGTTCGATCCGTTCTTGTTAGAACTTCACCATAATCATTGTGAGTAGTCTCAAAGATAATACTGTTATCTGTATCTCTTAACTCTATTACATTTCCTTGGCTGTCATATATAACATGAGTGATATTACCTGATACATCAGTCAATTCACTAGGAAGACTATTTCGACCATAGTTGGTTGAAACAGAATTTCCATACTGGTTCGTTTGAGACTGAATTTTGCCATTTTGATCGTAAGTTGATACCGTTGTGTTCCCAAAATAATCTCGATAGGAAATCAACTGGCCGTTCTCGTCATATTGATAGGTAATTGTTAAATCGTTTTCCTCACCGTTTGCTTGAGAATCTATCTGACCAACAATTTTTGTCTCGGTTGCCAAGTTATTATGTTCATCATATGTTCGTATTGTCATTCCACCTATTGGATTAACTTCTTGAACAATATTTCCCGAATCGTCAAAAGTTATAATTGTTGTATTACCAAGTTGATCTGAAATTTTCTGCTGCTTAGTACCAAGGCTCCAGTCGTATTCAATCGAATTCCCATCAGAATCAATAGCTTTAATTAAACGTCCATCTGAGTCATACTCGGTCTTCGCAGCAGATCTCCCCAACGGATCTATGATTTCGTCTAAATAATGCTCCGGATCATTCACGTCATCCAGGTAAGTAAACTGGGTCGTTGCTCCTATACGATCCGTCATGGAAATTAAGTTTCCATCGGTATCGTAGGAATACTCCAAACGGTTGCCTGTGGGGTCGATAATCGCACTAATACGTCCTGCATAATCACGCTCGAACTCAATACTTCGACCAGCATTACTTTCAATTCCCATACCGGTAAATGTAATCTGATTTCCATTCAAATCTGTGATTGTGGAAAGATCTCCAGTTTCGGCATTGATAGCAAGTTCGACCCCATTTCTCAGGATGAGTGTATAAGCCCCTCCCAAAAGAGGATTGGCAGGTGAATAACCAATGCCTGTTTCCATATCAATGTAGCCATCACCTAATTTTCGAATGTAGCGTTTACCTACTATCAACTGGCTTTTAACTCCGACATCGGGTACAAACATTGGGAGATAATCAGCCGTCTGAATAAATCCGGAAACCTGCTTTTGAGGTTTAAATGTAAAGCCCTCTTCCGTACCGTCAGGCAAGGTAACTACAATACGTGTTCCATCTTCAAAGATCGGGTATCCGGATAGTCCAGGATCTCCTCCTTCTGGTAGAATAATGCGTACTTTGGTGTTGCTGAAATCCAACGACCAACCATATCCAAAATCTCCTTCAATATCGGAATTAAGTGTGTCATATGTTCGCGTCACTGTAATCGGAATCCCCGACACAGGAACTTCCAAGTCAGTGAAAGAGACTGTCATATTCCCCAGCTTCAGATTTCCGTCTACCTTGATCACTTCGCTGTCGTATGACACGTTGCCGCCGGCGTCGGTGGCTTCCAGTTCGATGGTGTAGATGCCGTTTCGCAGTAGCGTGGGGTCGAAGCGGCCGATGACTTCGTTCGTCAATTCGCCGATTCCGCTGGCGATAATTTTAGTTGCGCCGCCGTCGTGGGGGATGGCGGAGAGAGTCCAGCTCAGGTTGTCGAGTGAATCGTCGGTTACCGAACCGAGGATGTCAATCGGCGCTGTGATTTCCTGGTAATAACTGAGCGAAGTCAGCGTCACAGTCGGTGGGTTCTGATCGCTGGGGTCCAGGACCTGCAGTTCGACCGGGGTGGCGGTGCCTTCGTTGCCCGCTTCATCAACGGCGCTGGCGGTAAAGGTCAGCGTGCCCAGCATGTCTTCCGTCAGCGTGAGTCGGGCGATTCCGTTCGCGTCGATGGCCAGCGTCTGATTGAGCACGGTTGTCGTTTCGTTCAGAGTCACGCTGTAAAGCGTCAACGTGCGGGCAGTGACACCTACCTGATCAGTGGCGAAGACCTGAATCGAAAGTTCTTCCCCAATCTTGTCACTGTTATTTAACAGCGTGATCGTCACATCCGGTGCCGTCTGGTCGGCTTCCACGGTGATACTGAATTCCTCAGTGACCGGTGTGCCCCGTCCGTCGGAGACAGTCACCGTCACGTCGTACGGCGTGGCCGAGATATCGTCGATGTCGGTCTGCCAGTTGATCAGGCCGTAAGTACTGTCGATTGTCATGCCACGATCGAGGGACGCCTGATCGAGCGAGTATGTCAGCGGGTCTGCGTTCCCGTCCCAGGCATAGACGCCGTAATTGAAGTAGGCACCGGCGGAAAGCGTGATATCGCCAATCTCTCCCACATCAGGCAGTTCATTGACAGGCTGCACGCGGACGCTGTAACTCTGGGTTGACGTCAGACTGCCATCACTGGCGACGACTTTGAACTGTACCAGTTGCCCGATGAGCGACACATCAGGCGTCCAGGCAATGACTCCCGTATTCGTATCGAAGGTCATGTCTGCCAGCAGCGGATCCGGGGCGACCAGCGAGAAGGTAATCGTATCGCTGAGGTTCGGATCGAAAGCATCCACATCGTAGGTATAGAGCGCCCCTGCTTCGGCTTCGACGGCCGGTCTGGTGGTGATGTAAGGTGCGAAGTTCGGCGGAGCCCCCAGGACTTCCACATCATACAGTTGAGCAACCCCCAGACCGTATTCATCGAACACATTCACATGAATGCGATACGTGCCTGCTGTTGTGGGGGTCCAGTCAATCTCGCCTGTGGCGGAATTGATCGTGATGCCGGTCGCCGTGGTCTGATCGCCGAGTGAATACGTCAGCGTATTACCATCGGGGTCGTTAGCCAGTACGGTGTAGTCATAGCTGTCGTTGATCACAAGTTGCGTAGGCGGACGGGAGGTAATCATCGGCGGACGATTCACACTGCGGACCGTGAGCGTCACGGTCTGGTCCACGCCGGCTCCATAGGTATCCACGAGCCGGACTGTCATCGTGTGTTCGCCTAGATCGTCAATCGAAGGAGTCCACTGGACGAGCCCGGTTTTCGCATCAATGGTCATGCCGTCAGGTGCATTGACCAGACGGAACAGGATTGTATCACCGTCCGCATCGACGCCGTTGGCATCGTAGGTGTAGGTTTTACCAACCACCAGATTGGTAGACGGAGAAGTTGTGAACTGTGGCGCGGTATTGACGAATTCACTGACCACATTGATGTCGTACGATGCCTGCACACTGCCACCCCGCCCATCTTCGACCAGGATCGTGAAGGTGTGCGGCGAGCCGGCGACATCGGCGCCCGTGGGCGTCCAGTCGAGCAGCCCCTTCGAATCGAGCACCATGCCTGCAGGGCCGGAAACGAGCGTATAAGAGAGAGTGTCGCCGTCCGAATCGAAGGCTTCCACCTGATACAGAAATCGCTGATCGACCTGCACCTGAGAACGAGGAGCTGAAGTAAGCACAGGGGCGTTATTATTGACCGGGTCAATCACCTGCAGCTGGTAAGTTTGTGAGCCAGTGGCACCGTCCTGGTCGGTGGCGGTAACCGTAAAGCTGTAGAGTCCGGGTGTGCTGGAGGTCCAGTTCAACAGGCCGGTTTCGGCGTCGATGGTTGCCCCAGCGGGACTGTCGGTCAGAGCGAATGTCACTGTATCGCCGGGGTTCGGGTCACTGGCGCTGACTTCATAACTGTAAGCGACATTGATATCGACGGATTGATCCGGCGTGGAAGTGATGACGGGAGCCGCATTCTTCAGCACAACCAGGCTGAAGGTCTGAGAAGCTGCGGCACCATGCGAATCGGTCGCGATGACGGTTATAGAGTAAGTGCCATCATCCGCCGGCGTCCAGGTCAGCTGACCAGTTGTGGCGTTAATTGCCATATTACCGACTACGGATACCGGATCGAGCGACCAGGTAATGACATCGCCGTTCGGATCACTGGCGATGGCCCGGTACTGGTAGGCACGATCTTTGATCGCAGGACCGGTGGGAGTGGAGGTAATCTCCGGACCTTCGTTGAGCACCACGGGAGCCGTCACGAGCAGCGTGAAGGTTTGCGTTGACTGCAGACCTGCCGGGTCTTCAACGACCAGTTCCACACTGTACTCACCTAGCGTCTGTGGCGACCAGCTGATGAGGCCGTCGTCATCGATGGACATTCCAGCGGGTGCTGAGTTCAGCGAGTAGATCAAGTCATCTCCATTCGGATCATAGGCATCGATCTGATACTGATAAACCTGATTCAATTCCACCGAAGTTACCGGAATCGAATCAATCACGGGTGACTGATTCGGAGGTACAACCGTTTCTACTTCCAGAGTGAACGACTGCGTACGGTAGCCGCCAGCGCTGTCGCTGACTTTGATTTCGATATCGACAGGGTCGGTCGTTGTGGGTGTCCAGGTCAATAAGCCGTTGGCATCAATCTGCATGTCATCGGGCAATACACCCGGTGAGAGCAGTTCGTACTGCAGAGCATGGCCGTCTACATCGGTGGCGATCACCTGATAAGACCATTGAGTACCCACATAGGCAGGCCCGGTCGGCTGTGAGTTGATTTCCGGATTTGCATTATTGACGGCAATCGTAAAGGAGTGCGTTGCGGTTAAACCGTTACCATCGTCGACAGTTACCACCACCGGGTACGAACCAACGGTATCTGGAGTCCAGAGAATGCGTCCGGTTGTGGCATTGATTGTCATGCCACGCGTTAAAGAATCCTCGTCGAGGGAGTAAGTCAGCGTATCCCCATTCGGATCAGTCGCCTGAACGAGGTAGGACCAGTATTCGTTGACCCTGATATTTGTTGTCGGGGTCGAGGTCACTTCCGGAGGCAGGTTGTGCTCGACAACATCGACTTCAAAGGTTTGCGTGGTGATGCCGTCAGCGTTGTCATCTACAGACACCGTAATCGTATATCGTCCCGCGACAGAAGGGGTCCAGGTCAGACTGCCGTTTCCATCGATACTGATATCTTCGCCGGCGACATCAGACTGGACATCGAAAGTAATGGTCGGATCGCCGTCTGGTTCATTATAGGTCACATCGTATGTCCAGAGCTCACCCGCGTAGATGGGCCCTTCCGGCACTGAAGTGATTGTTGGTAGTGCACCGCCGCCACCTGAAGTCGGCGCAGTAATAACAGGGACTGTGAAGCTCTGTTCCGCATAGCCGCCGAAGCCGTCTTCCACGCGGACCGTGAAGCTGAGGCCATCCGGGTTCTGTGCTGCGACCGGCGTCCAGCTGATGGTACCGGTCTGATCATCAAAGCTGACACCTGCCGGCAGAGTTTCCGGAGACACCAGTGAGTAGGTCAGCATGTCATTATCAGGATCGGTGGCATCAATTACATAAGTCCACAACTGCCCCTCAATGGCGGGCCCTGAGGGAATGGAGGTAATCTCGGGTGCTTCATTATGTCGCACTGCAGGAATGGTAACGCTTTGTGTCGCTAAGCCACCATTCCCGTCCGAGACTTCGACAGTGAAGCTCAATTCTGTTTCACCGGTCGAAGGTGTCCAGATCAAAATTCCTGTCTGATCATCAAAGCTGACATTTCCGGGCAGCGTTTCAGGAGACAGCAGACTGTATGTCAACGTATCATCGTCTGCGTCGCTGGCACTGATCTGATAGGACCAGGCTTCATCAATGTAAGCGGGGCCGGTCGGTACCGATGTGATTTCCGGCCCATGATTTAGAGTAATGACGGGCAGCGTGAAGGTCTGAATGAACTGGTTTGCCGCTTCATCCGTTACCGTGATGGATATACTCTGATTTCCCGCTACGGGCGGATTGGTCCAGGTCAGAAGACCGGTGGTGCTGTCGATGGTAATACCGACCGCTTCCGACGCGGAATCCACGGAATACGTCAGCGTTTCTCCCTCGGGATCAAAAGCAGTCACCTGGTATGAGTAAGAGGTTCCCACCACTGCCGGTCCCGTGGGAATCGAGGTAATTTCAGGAGGATCGTTTTGCACAGGAACCGCAACCGCTGGTACTGTAAAGGACTGTTCCCTCCAGGACCCTGCCGAATCGGTAACCCGAACCGTAAACGACTGGCTGGTTCCCACATCACCGACTGCAGGCGTCCAGGTCAATGTATGTGTCACGGTATCAAATTCAATCACCCCGGTGACCTGTTCGGGCGACATAAGTGAATAGAACAGAGCAGCATCATCGCTGTCCACGTCCGTTGCTGTCACCGTATAGGTCCACGGCAATTCTGCGTAGGCAGGCCCCGACGGTCTTGAAGTGATGACCGGAGGTTCGCTGACTACCACCGGCGTTTTTACGGGCAGTGTGAAGGACTGGGTGGTAACCGCCCCCTGCCCGTCATCGGCAGAGATGGTCACAGCGACATCACCCAGGTGCAGCGCAGTCCAAGTGAGGACATTTCCGGTCAGGATCATTCCCCGTGCAAGCGAATCTGCATCCAGGCTGAGGGTTACGGTGTCCGAGAGATTCGGATCGGAGACTACAATATTATAAATATAGACTTCGCCCACAAAGGCCGGAGCCGGTGGATTGCTTTCAAAGACCGGTGCGGCATTATTGCGAACTGGCAAGACAAACTGCAGAGTTGCCGTACCGCCCCGCTGATCGTCGACAGTCACTTCCACCTGATAGTCGCCTGTCGCGGTGGCGGTCCAGGAGACCAGACCGGTGGAGTCGATTGTCATGCCACGATCGAGCGATGCCTGGTCCAGACGATAAACAAGAATGTCACCATTCGGATCACTGGCTTCGACCTGATACGTCCAGAGCAGATCCAGACCGGCCGCTTCAATGGGAGTAGGAGTGATTTCGGGTGCTTCGTTGGTTGAGGTAACATTTAGTTCGAAGACCTGGACAGCCACGCCGCCTAAAGCGTCTGTGACGCGCGCGACCACGGTGGTGTATCCCAGCTGTTTATAGGTCGGCTTCCAGGCGATCATCCCGGTATCGCCATCAATTGCCATTCCTTCGGGAGCAACAGAAAGTTCATACGTCAACCGGTCTCCTTCGGCATCGGTGGCATCCAGATCATACAGGTAAGTCACACCTTCCAGTGCCGAAAGTGGTGCCGAAGATGTGATCACAGGTCGGTTATTTGTGAATTCAGCCGGTTCATTAACGGTAATCGTAAAGCTGGTTTCATCGATGCCACCAAAACTGTCGAGTACGCGGGCCTTTATCGTATATATCCCCTCCTGTTCCTCTGTCGGATTCCAGTAGACAACTCCCGTAGTCGAATCAATTGTCATGCCAACGGGAATCGGTGCTCCGTTGGCAGTGTCGTCAACGAGATAGAACCAAAGGGCATCTCCGTCTGTATCGGATCCAGTCAACTGAATTGTGATTTCGCGATCGGTTTCAGTGGTAATGTCGGCTATATCATCGATCACAGGATCAACATTGTCTGCCCCGGTTTCGGTTACCGTAACAGTCCAGGTTTGAGTGTCCTGGCCACCATTTCCATCGGTCACCAAAGCTGTGAAGGTGTATTCACCCGTGTCTTCTGGATACCAGGTCATGATGCCGGTTTCGGAATTGATTAGAGCTCCATGAGTATCACCAACCAGTTCGTAAGTGAGCGTATCACCATCCACATCCAGGGCATTCACATCGTAGAGATAACCCAGCTGAATCGTAGTTGGAATCGAGCCAAATACAATCCCTGGTTCATCCTGCTGAACAAACTGGAGATCAAATGAATGACCTTCTGTAGTTCCCGTAAATTGAACCGTAAATGTGGCAACCCCATCTTCCACCTGCTCATCCAGGATCGTGAATTCAACGGAAGGGTCTGTTGCAACGAGATCAAGATCCTGCTGATCATAAATGTTCTGCGTCAATGTTGATACAAAAGCTTTAGAAAATGCGATTGCGTTCAGAGTCTCATCTAAAGTCGTAACTCCGTATTGTCCACGAAACTGGTCAATACTCCAGGCCGTTCCCCCGGCTGCGTACGCAAGATCCACATACTCTTCTTCAGTCCCATAATTATCGGCTTCGGTACTTTGGGGATGGGGAGGATAAGATCGTAGCGGTTTGTAAAACAGATTTTCATTTACGATTGTCGTATAATAATCGCCATATCCGGCAATCAGTCGGAGATCAAATTCGCCATTTCCTGCCAGCAGATTGGGATTGATACTCAAAGAAAATTCGCCAGTATATTTATCCGCGATTGCAACGGGATCAAAGACTCCATCAGAATTGTAATCGATTTCGATTCGGTACAAATCTGCGTTCAGACTTAAATCCACAATACCGGCAAGTGTTGCTGTGGAATTTTTAAGATAGTAGGAATCGAAGCCGACTCCGGTAAATGTGATTAAAGCTGAAGCATCCAGTGTTTCCCAAGACAGCGTTTGAGTATCATCGTCAGTCAGCCGGACATTAATGGAACCGCTAGAGGGAATCTGAGCTGCATTGAGTGCAACACTGAAGACACCAGTGGTCGCATTCGCAGACGTTGACGCATCTGCGGAACCATCCTGGTCATAGTCGATCTCAATCAGATAATCGGTATAGCCTTGTGAAAGATCAACAATCCCCGAGAGCACCCCTGTCTGATCATCAAGGTTCAGCTCATCAAAACCTTCATATCTCATCATCGAAATCCAGGGCAAGTCAAATTCGTCGGCCACTTTCACATTAAAGTCAAGATTTGCAGGTACCGAGCCGCTATCCAATACAATACTGAATTCGTATTCTGCATTCGGATAGACACTCTCATCCGGAGATCCATTTTTATCATAATCCACGTACACAACAGGAGTGAACCAGGGGAGACCCGGGTCTAAAGTCCCTGATAGTACATGCGTATTTTCATCATAGTTAATTTCTAAAAAGCCGTTGACTTCTGCTGACAATAAATTTGAAGCATCGACTGCTTGTGAAGATAACGTATTGTAACTGTTATCCGAAAAGAACGCCGCATCCGAAGCAGTTTCCCCAGTCAGGCCCAGAGCGCTGGGAACATCGTCCGGGTAGAAAGAAATATTGGTGTAATTATTCAGAGTATAATCAACTTCAATAACTGGAATCTGGTATCCCAGACTCATATCAAAGACACCAGACACAGTGCCCGTCACTTCATCAAATGAAATGGATTCAAAGCCTGGTACATTCGTCAGGGTCGTGTCCGCCAGCGTGATCCATTCCGGATCCAGTTCAAACTCATAGTAGTCATTAAGTCGAACCTGAACCGTTCCACTCGCATCAATCAGACCAGGATCAAGCGTATAACTGAAGCTGCCTTCATCTGGATGCGCATTGATATCCAGCATCACCATGCTATGCAGGGTTGCTCCGATGGCGTTCAGCTGCTCCAGCATATTGTTATAGTTGAGTGACTGATTTACCACATCGCGATTCTCATCTGTGATCAGAATCACATTCACGGCAGCATCTTCACGGAATGGCAACGACAAAGCCCCGGCTAGACCGTTATAACCATCTTCTGTTCCCGATGTATCTACCGTTGAGACTTTCTTGATAAAATCAGCGGAATCTGAAAATGCATCCAACTTAACAGTAATCCGATCACCACGCTGACCGGAGAATTGATAGACATCCTGTTTTTCCTCGGCAGGAAATTCCCCGGACAGGATCGATTCAAATGTCAACTCCGGCTGGATTGATAAATCGAGGAGACGGAACTCGTAATCTCCCGGAGTACTATTCAGGTTTTCGATCACGATCTGGTAAGTTCCCGGTTCCCATAACGTGACCGGCCAGGGGTTTTCATATTCTGTAGAATATTCAATTGAAAATTCAGTATTGATCAGTTCGTTATCTTTGACAAAAGATGTCGACACAATCTCGTGGCCGCTTGGTGAAATGAGTTTGACCGACATACTGGAAGTCTCCGCTTCCAGGGAATCGAAGAACACGGTCTGACCTGCAGAAATATTAAACAGATAAGTATCCTGCTCCCCATTTGACTGCATGTTCCCCTGCACCACTTCACCCAGGGATTTCAGATCGCCGGAAGGTGTTGTGGGAGTCGTTGAGCCCAATGTTACGATTTCAAAGGAATAGTCAACATCCCCCTGATTGGCAGTAGCTCCTTTGATTAACAGAGAGTAGGTTCCCGTTGACAGCAGCGTACCCGGAGACTGGTCTGCAGCACTTGCCGAGCTCATGTAAGTATTAAAAATCGATCTGCCATACGGATCAATTAATTCCCAGTAGGCACTGCCTGAACCGGAACGTGCAGTAAGATCAAACGTAAACTCGTCACCCGCGGTCACATCAAATCGATACACGTTTGTTTCTGCTGCTGGATCCAGGCTGCCGGTAATTGTCGAGTCGACGGATACCAGTGATCCTGCGGTTTGCAGGTCCAGAATCTGAAAATTAAAGTCAATGGTCTCAGTATCTTTACTATTTATCACAAGCGTATAGTCGCCTGTTTCTGGTAATACAAATACCCCTTGATCTCCATCTCCAGAGTACTCTCCGTTCACAAACACTTTTTTCCCAGTAGGAGAAATCAGTGTCACTTCATAATATTCATATCCTGGTTCTTCAAAGTACAGATTTTCCTGATCAAAAGAGTCATAAAAGACAGTTTGTCCTGCCGTTCCCGTAAAGCGATAAAACTTGCTCGCTTTCGGCTCAGAAATACTGTCGCTGACAGCCGTATTCAACGTCAGATTTGTCGTCAGACCACTAAAGTCGCTCAGACGAACATTGTAGTTTCCTGTATCTGTCGGACTGGTCCCCCTGACTGTGAGGGTATATGTGCCAGATTCGGATAAGAGAACTGGCAATTGATCCAGATAAGTATAAGAATCGTTCAGATATTGCAGTAACACTGATTCACCTGAAGGCGATTCAATCTGGAACCGTAATGGACCTGTATTACCCTCCAGTAAATCAAGATATAACTGAAATCCCTGCGGGGCAGTAAATGTAATGACTGCTTCTTCCCCTGCCTGTATCGATCCCTGAAAATCCCCGAGCCCGGAAACCGCGACACTCTCATCCCGCTCCCGATCCAGGACCACACTATACTCATCATTAGTATAAGGAGATCCTACTATGAGTTTGTAATCACCATCTGCAGGTAAAACAAACTGATCTATTGCCGCGCGCACCGAAGTCAGAGGTACCGATACCGAGTCCACTACGGTATTCCCGGGTCCGATCAGTGTCAGGGCGACCTGGGGATCATTTGCATCATTACTGATAATGTTGGCATCACCGAGAAACTCGACCAGAGCGAATCGATTGTCCGTAATACCGGCATCGATCAAAGCATTATTCAGGTCAGGAATCATGGTTTTCAGCCACTCGAGTTCCTCTCCCATGGAAGGAGAGACGTCAACGACTACCACAATATCAGTTGAAAAACCTGTCGTTACTGGTGGTAAAGTAATCGAAATTGTTTGTGTATCAGTCGCACCCGGAGCCACTGCAATATTGATTTCAGTGGGGTCAACGTCCCCAGAGGCGGGATTGGTTGACTGGTTTGGCACCTCAAACGTCTCTTCAGGCTCACTGGTAATCACCGGATCATGATTGCCCTCCTGAGGATGGACATAGATCTCATACATCTGTTGCGAGAGACCGCCGTTCGAATCGTCTGCCAGCAGGGTCACCTGGAAGATTTTCCCTACATCATCCGCAGTCGGCGTCCAGCTGAAGCCTCCCTGGCTGTTATCGAAACTGGAAACGCGAATAGTTACATTACCGCTGGCATCCAGTAAATCCGCATCGAGGGTATAACTGAACGTTCCATCTACCAGGTTGACGGGAATCACTGTTTCAAAAACGCCATCAAAATCGTAATCCAGCTCAATGAAAGGCTGGTATAAATTCAGGCTGCTGTCAACGGTACCAGAAATCGTTCTGGTCGTGCTGGAGAATTCCAGTTCTGAGAATCCCGGGGTGGGAGTAAATGTCACTCCCGTCACATCTACGTCAGTCCACGGTAATGGTTCGGCTGAGTAAAAGGCATCAATGGCTCGCACTTTAATCGTATCCACCAGCGCCAATTCTGCACTATCGAGTTGAATACTGAATGTTGTGTCCTCTAAAGTTGCTGAGACGACAACATCTCCCTCTCCGTCCCCATCATAATCTACCTCAAATGATGCGACTGTGAACTCGTCGCTATAGTAGAGTTCTCCCGACAATATCCCAGATGCCAGATCCAACTCGAGACTGACGACAGCAGGCACATTCGTTATTGATACGCGTCTGTTCTCCAGAGAAAGCCAGGTTATCGGATCAAGCGATGTTGTCTGACTGTTGATCATCCCATCAGGGCCGCTGACCAGAACATATGACAGGGAATCGCCATCGGGATCAGTAGCGCTGGAGGTATAGAGATATTCTGTATTTACATAAGCGTCAATGACCGGAGAGGACGTGAACTGGGGTGGTCGGTTGGGAATATTTTCCGTTACCTCAAGCGTAAATGTCTGCGTATCCGACAGACCGTGAGGATCAACGGCTTTCACAGCGATGGAGTGGGTTCCCACTTCGTTTGTGGTCGTTCCCCAGCTGATCACGCCGGTCTGGGAATCAATGGTCATCCCATCTGGCCCATAAACCAATTCGTAGGTTAAAGTCCCATTTTCATGATCCGTGGCGTCAACATCATACTGATAGGTCTGACCTGCTACGACTTCCAGCTCTGGATTACTGGTAATATTCGGAGCAACATTCAAATGCCCCAGAACGACCAGATCATAATCAAACTGCGCCTCCTGTGGATTGAGGAATGTCAGGCTCAGACCGGATATGGAATCGCCAGGCGAAAACGTTCCGTCGTTTAACAGATGAGTGATATCATAATAGGGCATCCCCTCTGCCGTATATCCATCTACATTTCCCATAGACACTGCAGGTGAAGTGATATTTCGAATGCCAACCAGAACCGGTCCATAAATGTCATAAGATCCGGCATGTGTCAAAGTGATTCCCGTTAACAACTGATTGTCTGCATCGTTAAAAGAAGTGGTAGTGTAATCTACCTGCATGATGCTGGTCACATCGGTTAAATCACTATCATCCACGTTGTCAGTCTCGCCCTGATATCCAGCGGGAACGGAAGCAGACGGACTCGTGAATGGTGATTCTACAAAAGCAAGTTGTGTATCGATTGTGACTTCTGTGGTCGTATCGTCATCATTATTTACCAGTCGGGCAATCAGAGTCGCTGTCGTACCGGCCGCCAGGTGTGAGATATCAACTGTCACGGTCCCTGTGGAAGCGTTATATTCGACGCCCAACCCATTCTGGAACGACTCACCCTCAGTACTGTTAAAGAACGCATCATGATCCTGATCGATCATGGCAACCAGCGATTGACCATTCGCATCGACCAGCGCCAGCTCGAAAGCATCGTTCATATCATCCGTATCAGTTGTATCAAATTGAAGCCCGGTAAATGTAAGCTGCACTGCTGATGGATTTTCAGGTACCTCAAATTCGATACTGCGCGTGACAACAAAATCAGTCCCCTCAACCAGCGTCTGCAGAGTTGACTCAATAAAAGTCACTACGATCGAATTAGAGTTGTAAGTTCCATCCTCATCCGTGGCCGTCGCAGAAATCGTATAGCTGGAAAGACCATTTGCATAATCATGCGTAACAGTCGAAGGACTACCGGACACCGTCTCAACATTACCGTCGCCCCAGTTGATCGACCATTCCGTAATCGTATCGGTCCCCGGATCGGAAGCAGACAGGTTCAACGTGTAGGTGGCTCCCTCATCGACGGTCGCATCTCCACTGATGGTCAGTGTCGGTGCAACATTCAACACGGAAACCACAATCGAATTCGAATTGAACGTGCCATCTTCATCAGTCGCAGTCGCAGAGACGGTAAAACTGTCTGCACCATCGGCAAAAATATGTGTGGCGGTAGACGGATTCCCGACAATCGTTTCTACATTACCGTCACCCCAGTCGATGGACCATCCCGTGATCGTGTCGGCCCCTGGATCAGAAGCGGACAGGTTCAACGTATAGGTGGCTCCCTCATCGACGGTTGCGTTTCCACTGATGGTCAGTGTCGGTGTGACGTTCAATACGGATACCACAATCGAATTCGAATTAAACGTGCCATCCTCATCGGTCGCAGTCGCTGAGACGGTAAAACTGTCTGCACCATCGGCAAAAACATGAGTGGCAGACGATGGATTACCCACGATGGTTTCCACATTACCATCACCCCAGTCAATCAACCATTCCGTGATTGTCTCAATTCCAGGATCAGATTCACTGAGTGCCAGCGTATATGTAGCTCCCTCATTAATGGTCGCGTCTCCACTGATGGTCAGTGTCGGTGCAACGTTCAATACGGAAACCACAATCAAATTCGAATTAAACGTGCCATCCTCATCGGTCGCAGTCGCAGAGACGGTGTGACTGTCTGCACCATCGGCAAAAACATGTGTTGCCGTTGCAGGATTCCCGACAATCGTTTCCACATTACCGTCACCCCAGTCGATCGACCATTCCGTGATTGTCTCAGTACCCGGATCGGAAGCAGACAGGTTTAACGTGTACGTTGCGCCTTCATCTACAGTCGCGGGTCCACTGATGGTCAGCGTCGGTGCGACATTCAATACGGAAACCACAATCGAATTCGAATTAAATGTGCCATCTTCATCGGTAGCAGTGGCGGAAACGGTATAACTGTCTGCACCATCAGCAAAAACATGCGTGGCCGTTGCAGGATCCCCGACAATCGTTTCCACATTACCGTCACCCCAGTCAATCGACCATTCCGTGATCGTGTCGGCCCCTGGATCAGAAGCGGACAGGTTCAACGTATAGGTAACTCCCTCATCGACGGTTGCGTTTCCACTGATGGTCAGTGTCGGTGCAACGTCCAGAACGGAAACCACGATCGAGTTCGAATTGAACGTGCCATCTTCATCAGTCGCAGTCGCAGAAACAGTATGACTGTCTGCACCATCAGCAAAAACATGTGTGACAGACGATGGATTACCGGCTACGGTTTCTACATTGCCGTCACCCCAGTCAATCGACCATTCCGTAATCGTATCGGTCCCCGGATCGGAAGCAGACAGGTTTAACGTGTAGGTGGCGCCTTCATCCACAGTCGCGGGCCCACTGATGGTCAGTGTCGGTGCGACATTCAAAACGGATACCACAATCGAATTCGAATCAAACGTGCCATCCTCATCGGTTGCAGTCGCTGAGACGGTAAAACTGTCTGCACCATCGGCAAAAACATGTGTGGCCGTTGCAGGATTCCCGACAATCGTTTCCACATTACCGTCACCCCAGTCAATGGACCATTCCGTAATTGTCTCAGTACCCGGATCGGAAGCAGACAGGTTTAACGTGTAGGTGGCGCCTTCATTTACAGTCGCGTTTCCACTGATGGTCAGTGTCGGTGCGACATTCAATACGGAAACTACAATCGAATTCGAATTAAACGTGCCATCCTCATCGGTCGCAGTCGCAGAGACGGTAAAACTGTCTGCACCATCGGCAAAAACATGTGTTGCCGTTGCAGGATTACCGACAATCGTTTCGACATTGCCGTCACCCCAGTCGATCGACCATTCCGTAATCGTATCGGGACCGGGATCGGAAGCAGACAGGTTGAGCGTATAGGTGGTGCCTTCATCCACAGTCGCGTTTCCACTGATGGTCAGTGTCGGCGCGACGTTCAGCACGGATACGACGATCGAATTCGAATTGAACGTACCATCTTCATTCGTAGCCGTAGCGCTGATGTTAAAGCTGTCCGTGCCATCGGCAAAGACATGCGTTGCTGCTGAAGGGTTCCCTGCAATCGTTTCTACATTGCCATCACCCCAGTCGATCGACCATTCCGTAATTGTATCGGTCCCGGAATCTGATGAGGCCAGACTGAGTGTATAGATCGCGGCTTCGTCAACGGTCGCATTACCACTAATCGTCAGCACGGGATCTACGTTGAGTACAGAGATAACGATGGAATTCGAATTAAACATACCATCTTCATCAGTCGCTGTGGCAGAAATGGTATAGCTCGGTGAATCATCCAGGTAGACATGCGTCGCTGAAGAAGGATTACCAGTGATCGTTTCCACATTGCCATCACCCCAGTCGACGGACCACTGTGTGATTGTATCGATTCCAGGATCAGATTCGGAAAGCGAGAGTGTGTAAGTCGCCCCTTCATCTACGGTCGCGGACCCGCTGATAATCAGAGTCGGTGCCACATTTAATACATTTACGACAATCGAATTCGCGTCATAAGTTCCATATTCATCAGTGGCGGTAGCAGAAATCGTTCGGCTGGCTGCACCATCAGTATAGAGGTGAGTGACCGTTGTGGGATTTCCGAAGATGGTTTCCACAATTCCATCACCCCAATTGATCGACCAGTTGGAAATGGTTCCGGTGTCAGTATCGACGGCCGACAGGTCCAATGAATACAGACTTCCCTCATTGGTTGTCGCTGAACCTGAAATCGTCAGCACGGGATCTTCGTTGAGTGCAGTGATGACGATCGAGTTGGAATTATAAGTACCGTCTTCATCAGTCGCTGTTGCGGAAACAGTATGACTCGCCGCCATATTGTTGAAGACGTGAACCGCCGATGTCGGATTACCAACGATGGTTTCCACACTGCCATCACCCCAATCAATGGTCCATTCTACGATGGTGTCATCGCCCGGATCTGATTCTGACAAATTGAGCGTGTAACTGAAACCTTCGACAAAATAGTCATTTCCACTGATCGTCAATGCTGGTGCTACATTTTGCACAGTCACTAACCTGGGTGTTGCTGCGATAGCTCCATTGGCAGAAGTACCAGTGGCAGAAATCATCACAGTCTGATCACCGTCTGAGAAAACATGTGACACGGAAGCCGGGGCTCCTGAAATTGTTTCTACGTCTCCATCTCCCCAGTGGATGGTCCATTCGGTAAAAGCAGCCCCGTCAGCATCGACAACAGGTAAATCCAGAGTATAAGCAGACCCTTCATTTACCGAAGTGCTGCCGGCAATAACAGGACGTTTGCGGTATTCAAAGTCTGCATCAACCTGATAGATTCGCAGAGAGTCAGCCA
Organism: Gimesia maris; assembly: GCF_008298035.1. Taxonomy (NCBI): domain Bacteria; kingdom Pseudomonadati; phylum Planctomycetota; class Planctomycetia; order Planctomycetales; family Planctomycetaceae; genus Gimesia; species Gimesia maris. The sequence continues at coordinate 2,503,882 of NZ_CP042910.1, read as the reverse complement.
GACTCAAACCATGTCCATCATCGGCAAGGACAACACGCAATTTATTCCCGGTAATTTCAACAGGTGTACCGAGAAAGTCCCAGCCTTGCAGATCATCATAGAAGTCATTGGCGCCACGGGCTCCATTGACCTGATCCAAATGGAAGTCAGTTAATGGGGTCGTATCATCATAAACTGTATAATGAGCGTCGGGAGCAACACCGCTGTTGTAAGGCGCAATATTGGGATTCCCTACCCAGTTAGCAGCAATCTGATACGTTCCGGGAGTCACATCAAACTCCCAGGTAACCGTTTTAGTGCCATCCCCGATTCCCTGACTCTGCGTACTTGAATACAGATAAGGTAGATCATGAACGGAGTCATGCAACCATCTGCCCCGTTCTATGAATTCCGGGTCATCGTAGTTCACAGTTAACGGACCGGACTCAGCTTTGAGTGTAATGTTATAAGGGCTGTTATCAGGATCCCCTGACGTTACAAAGAGTTGACCTGTAAACTCTCCCAGACTTCCCTCCGGGTTGAACTGCACAGAAAAGGTTACGGAATCCCCGCCTGCCAGCACTGTGGAACCACCAGACAAACCAATTTCAGAACCAGGCACGATCGTAAACTGAGGAGGCAGATTGATCAGGCCTGCAAGATCAACGGCTTGCGTCGAAAGATTTCTGATTACAAAATCTTTGACAACTGGAACATCGGGCAGAGTAGCACCAAAATCTACGATGCCGGCATCATCCTGCAGAACTTCTTCCGAACCATCGGCGTTGACTACCGAGATTTCCAGTTCGGTTTCAGGCAGGTATTCAATCCGAATCGCATCTGCAATCACCCCGTAACCCGGACCCCAATTGTCTCTCCAGTAACTGTTGGCATCATTGGTCAGTGTAACAGTGAGAACTCCTCCCGTAACAGTAAACAGGGAATTCAAATCTAACCAGTTCTTCCCCAGGTCAGTAAATCCAGCGGGAGCGATCTGCTGGTTAACATCAATGGAAAACGTGTCTGCTCCCCCATCCAATGTAAAAGGCGCATCATCGACTCTGGTATAACCTGTGGACCAGGTTGTCGATACTCGATAGTCACCATCAGTCAGTCCTGAAAAGGTCCAGGTCGCAGTTTCAGCGCCAGGTTGCGGCGTATTACCTGGCTGGTTAGGGATTGCAGCGCTGATATCACCTCCAAAACCGGCACTACCCTGCCAATAATTAGTATCAAAAACCACAAAACCTTCGGTTACCGAAAAGTCGGAATCACCATTGTCAATAACAACAACATTAGACACATTGCCATGTAATCGGATTTCATAATTTGTTTCATTACTGTCATTCGTATCGAAAGTCAGCAAGCCGTCCCGGTCCCCAAACGTGGCCGCATTCATCGTAACAGTGAATTCTATCGTCTCACCTGCAGCCACTGTCTGGGTAACCAGATCCGTCGAAAATTCAGGAGAAATGGTGATATTACTGATATTGAGTGGATCAGTTCCCTGATTAGCAATCTGGAAACTGCGTGTAACTTCTGTAAGCAATTCGGTAGTGCCAAAATCAACGCCAGCCTGATTTTCATCGACCACCAGTGTATACGGCGTTTCTCCTACAACTTCATCTGTGATATCTCTAACATCAATGTCGGCGCCCGAACTGATGCGTTCAATTCGGACCGCATCGACGAGATTCCGGGAATTGATTGTAGGAGGTAACATTACAGTGAGTGAGCCGCTGGAGAGGGAATAGATTCCTAAATCTTCCCAGAGCGCACCATCATCGTAAAAGGAAGAAGGAGTTTCACGCTGATTGAGCACCACAGGAGCATCCACTTGAATATAATCATCCAGGACATAATACGTAGCAGTTGTCGGAATTTCTAAACCACTGATTGGAGCATTATCAGGCCAGGTAACCGAAATTCGATATTCCCCGGCATCAAGTCCCGAGAATTCCCAATAAGCAGTTAAACCTGTCCCGACATGGACGATATCCAGATCATTCTGATATCCGTAATTAAGTAATGACGGTCCATATCCAATCTGATTTCCGACGGCACTGGCATTCAGAATTCCATTGTTCTCAAGACGAAAACCGGTAAAAGTAGTCTGATCGAACAAATCACCATTGTCCAGAATCATGACGACACGATCGTCATCCACGATCGTACCTTTGCCTTGCGCATCTGCCAGGATGACGTATGCCCCGGACGTTTGCACATTACTCAAATTGACATAAAATTCTTCATCTGTCACATCATGGTAGTCATCATTGATTGTGACAACGATGGACTTCGTTTCGCCGGCATTTCCTGCAAAATCAAGTGTGCCTGTCTCTGCGATATAATCGTTGCCTGCGACTGTCGCAGTCCCGTCTGATGTCGCAAAGTCAACCGAAACAGGACCGCCAGCAGACTGATCCAGCGTCACCAGAAACTCCATAAAGCTACCGTCTTCAGAGACGCTGGCGTCGGAAATGACAATTGTTGGTACTGCAACCACACTGATGCTGAAATTCTGCACTGTCTGCCCGCCTGCTTCATCAGTCACCGTAACTGTGATCACAGCTGTGCCTGACTGATTTGCCAGTGGTGCATATACCAGAGTTCCTGTACTCTCACCCGAGGTGTAAGATACCGTTGGATCAGCAATCAGAGATGGATTGCTGCTCACTGCTGTCACTGTCAATGTTTGTGACTCGCCGCCACCCGCGGAAATTCCCGTCAGGTTAACCATCTGTTCGCTGGCATCTCCGTTGATCGCCGTCGGATCAGTAATTGCATCGAGTGTTGGTAAATCATTAACAGCATTCACGCCTACCGTAAATATGTCCGAATACGTTACGCCATCTTCATCAGTAATGATCACCGTAATCTGAGCCGATCCGCTCGCATTACCAGTCGGAGTATAGCTCAGAGATCCAGTTGCGTCGCCTGGAGTATACGTTACGCTCGGGTCACTGATCAGACTCGGGTTATCGCTGATCGCAATCAGACTCACCACTTGTTTTCCTGCACCGGCAGTGATTCCGGTCAGTGAAACCGTCTGCTCTCCGGCATCTTCGTCAATCACTGTCGGATCGGAGATCGGATCGAGTTGCAGATCTACATTCACACCATTGACCACTACAGTAAAGGTTTTAGTCGTTTCTCCACCCTGCCCATCACTCACCGTAACTGTGATCACTGCAGAACCATAGGCGTCGGTCACCGGAGAATAGGTCAGGGTTCCGGTCGAATCTGCCGAAGTATAATTCACTACAGGATCAGGAATCACTGACGTGTTACTGCTGCTCGCTGTGACGGTCAAAGCCTGCGTCTCTCCACCACCGGCTGTAATTCCACTTAGATTGACAGTCTGCCCGGTTGCGTTGATAGCAATGACTGCCGGATCGGAAATCACATCCAGGGTCGGATCATCATTGACCCCGTTTACACTCACCGTAAAGGTCTGCACGGTCTGGCCGCCGTCTTCGTCAGTAACGGTCACAGTAACCACCGCAGTTCCACTCTGGTTCTCAAGCGGGGTATAGGTCAATGTACCTGTGCTTTGCCCCGAGGTGTAGACAACAGTCGGATCTGCGATCAGCGACGGATTACTACTGACCGCTGTTACAGTCAACGTCTGTAATTCACCGCCCCCCGCGGAGATTCCCGTCAGGTTGACAGTCTGTTCACCCGCATCTTCGTCAATCGCTGTCGGATCCGAAATTGTATCCAGTGTCGGTGTCGTATTGATCAGTTCTACTCGAACCGCATCCGCGATAACTTTCCCATTCGCCAGGTTATCCGATATTGTAACGGTAATCGGCCCACTGCCATCTACATCAAAATAACCGAAATCTTCCCAGTTAACTCCATTTTCCGCGAGATTGGCAGTCAGGGTTCTCTGGTTGATATACTGAGTGACAGGTCCCCCGGAAACACCATCTATCGTAATCTCTATATTTGTAGCCCGGTCACCATAAGTGAACCAGTTACTGGAGATCCGATAAGTCCCTGCAACTGGATTATCAAACTGCCAGGTTGCCGTATTCAGACCGGTTCCGCCACCATTCAGATAATCAGAACTTCCCAGATAGTTCGAAGCATGTGTACTTTCCAGCCAGCTGCCAGTAGTACTGTATCCGGCATCTTCGTTGTCAATAATTTTCAGATAATTCGCAGTTGCAGTCAGATCAAATGTGAAGAGTTCTTCAAAGTAATCATTACTCAAAATCGTCACAGTATCACTCAGGTCATCTGCTTCAGTACCTGCTGTGAACGCGATTTCAAACGTGGTAGATTGACCCGCAAACAGAGCGCTGACCGGTTGTGAAGTAATAACAAACCCGGAGCCGCCTGCAACGCTGATCCCGTTACTCAAATCGAGTGTATTCGTCCCGGTATTATTAATCGTAATCGTCCTGGTAACTGTTTCTCCCAGATGAACAGTTCCAAAGTCGACCGTACTCGCTCCATTCTCAAGTTCCGTATCACTATCATAGACTCCGATCTCTGGAATAACGGCAGGCACGCGTCCGATTCGAAATGCATCTGCACCAATCACACCATTAGCATCCTCGTCAGTCAGTGTGATACTTAATGTTCCACCAGACTCCACCTCAAAGTACCCAAAGTCTTGCCACTGCGTTCCTTCGTCTTTTATAAAATTAACAATCCAATGCTGGTCAACCGTTACTTCTACATCGCCCCCCACTATGCCTGAAATCGTATATTTTGCATTGGACGCACGGTTCCAGTACGTGAACCAGGTTCCTGAAACGCGGTAGGTTCCTTCATTCAGGTCTGTAAATTCCCAGGTCGCCGTATTGAGTCCTGTCCCACCACTGGACACAGAGAGTATATCATCCTCAAAATAATCAGAGTTCGTTCCATAAGTCCAGGTTCCCGTTGTACTGAAACCGGGATCGCCATCATCAATGATTTTTTCAGACGAAATAGTGGCAGTGATATCAAAAGTAAAGGGCTCTTCCGGCTGGATACTGTTGGGGATTGTTACAGTCTCCGTGAATTCTGCCCAGGGACTTCCTACCTCAAAATCAAATTCGAAATCAGCGTCAAACTGCACCACAAAAGTGGTGGATTCACCAGCCGCCAGAGAGGTCACCGCCGGTTGTGACGCGATGCTGAATCCACTGGTTCCAGTCAGCGTCACTCCATTGCTCAAGTCCAGTGTACTGGCTCCTGAATTCAAAATGGTAAAGGTTTTGGTAGTTGATTCCCCAAAGAAAACCGCATCCATATCCTTACTGACTGTATCATCAACAATAACCTGGGAACCTTCGAAGACTTCAATCGTGGCAGGCACATCGACCAGTGCTTCCAGCCGCATTGCGTCTGCTAAAACATATCCAGCATGTGCGATCACATTTCCTTGAACATTATTATCAGTCAGGGTGACTGAAAGTGTGCCCCCCTCTTCTACTTTATAATAGCCGAAATCCTGAAAATAATGACCGCCATAAAGGTTGGTCTCTCCCCAATGATAGTCTTCGTAATAACCATTAATCTCGGTATCTGATTGATCTATAACAAGAAAATCGTCGCCTCCTACCACACCAGAAATGGTATACTCCGCATGAGGAGTGTAAAGAGAACCGGTTGGCAAGTTCCCGGAAAGTCGGTAATACCCTGCAGCCAGTCCACTGAAACTCCACGTTGCTGTATTCGCTCCTGTACCGGGAGATGAAGTATGAATAATATAGTTTCGGTCACCTCCATAATCCCATGTCGCTGTGATATACCCCCAAGTGCCCGTCGTGCTGTAACCAGCATCTCCATTATCAATAATATTCACATAAATCACTGTCGCTGAAATATCAAAAGTAAACGTACCTTGATTCGGGTCGTTACTTAAAATGGTTACTGTATCTGCGAAGGTACCCTGGGTTGCCCCCGCATCAAACTGAATTTCAAACGTAGTCGATTCCCCTGGATCCAGACTGCTGACAGCTGGTTGCGAAACCAGTGTGAATCCATTCCCACCCAGAATACTGATCCCTCCACTCAGATCTAACGGATCAATTCCGGAATTGCTGATGGTAATTGTGCGTGTTGCCGATTCATTAAAATAGATTCGGCCGAAATTGAGATTCGCAGAACCGTTCGTCAATTCCCCCGTTTCATCAATCACATGGATTCCCGGGTCCTGAACTCCCGTGATTGTGATGGTCGCAGCTTGCGCTGTGGATCCGCCGTCCCCATCAATAATATTGTAACTGTAGGTAACGACTTCTGTTGCTCCCTGAACCAGGTTGTTGTAAGCGTTGGGATCAATCTCCAGCGTATTTCCATTCACAGTAATACCGGCAGCATCACCACTAACCAGCGTCAGACCACTGACGTTAAGCGTCGCATTCGCATCGGCATCACTGGCGCCCGCTAACAGATCCAGACTGAAAGAACCATCATCTTCAGTTACTGTTGAAGATAAGGCAGCACTTACTGTCGGGTTATCATTCATGCCAGTAATTGTAATCGTTGCCGTCTGAGCGACCGTTCCACCGTTACCATCCACAATGTCATAACTGTAACTGATCACTGCTGATTCACCTGTATTCAGACTGGTATAGATTATCGGATTGATATCCAGCATATTTCCATTCACCGTAACACCGGTAGCATCGCCGCTGACGAGAACCAAACCACTAATATTGAGACTATCGCTGAGGTCAATATCGCTGGCGCCTGATAACAGATCCAGACTGAAGACACCATCATCTTCGGTGACCGATGAGCTCAACTCTGCACTCACTGTGGGCGTATTATTCAGCCCGGTAATCGTAATGGTCGCGGTCTGTGCCACAGTACCACCATTGCCGTCAATCACATTGTAGCTGTAACTGATGACTTCACTTTCCTCTTCAGCCAGACTGGTGTAAGCACCAGGATCGATTTCGAGCGTATTACCATTCACTGTAATACCGGCAGCATCACCACTTACCAGAGTCAAACCACTGACATTGAGAGAATCATTCGTATCAGCATCCACGGCATCCGATAACAGATTCAGACTGTAAGCCCCCGCTTCCTCAGTAACTGTCGAGCTCAATGCTGCCCCGACTGTTGGTGTATCATTCACACCGGCAATCGAAATCGTCGCCGTCTGTACTACGGTATTTCCATTAGCATCTGTTACACTATAGCTGTAACTGACGACTTCACTTTCGCCTTCAGCCAGGCTGTTATAGACACCAGGATCGATATCCAGAGTGTTACCGTTAACAGTTATTCCTGCAGCATTACCACTCAACAGTGTCAGACTACTCACGTTAAGAGTATCATTTGCATCAGTATCTTCGGCACCCGCTAACAGATCCAGACTGTAAGTACCATCATTTTCAGTGACCGTGGAACTCAATGCCGCACTTACCGTCGGCACGTCATCCACTCCTGCAATCGTTATGGTCGCGGTTTGAGATACTGTGCCACCATTGCTGTCAGTCACAATGTAGCTGTAACTGACCACTTCGGTTTCGCCGGTATACAGGCCAGCGTAAGCATCAGGATCGACATCCAGCGTATTACCGTTTACCGTGATACCGGCAGCATCACCACTGATCAGCGTCAGACCACTCACGTTGAGCACATCATTGACATCCACATCGCTGGCACCTGCTAATAGATTCAGATTAAAAGCGATATCATTTTCGTTTACTGTTGAACCGATTGCCGCCCCCAATGTCGGAGCCGCATTCACTCCCGTGATTGTGACAGTCACCGTCGCTGTATCCGTAGCCGTTTCAGTATCGGATATCGTATAGGTAAAACTGTCCGTCGCTGCCTCACCCAGCGAAAGATACTCAAACTGACCATTCGGGTCGTAGCTGAATGTACCATCAGAATTCAGAGTCAATAGCGCACCTGAAGCAAGTGTAAACTGAGCACCCACGGTGCCACCTGCAACCGCACTCACCGTCAGTGTCTGACCTTCCGCGTCACTGTCCGCGGTCGTCGGATTAGCAGACAGCACATTATCGCTGGTCAGCGTAACCCCTTCTGATGTAGTAAATGCATCCGCCACAGCGACCGGAGCGTTATTGACCCCACTAATCGTAATCGTCGCCGTCTGAGAGACCGTACCACCATTGCCGTCGATCACGTTATAGCTGTAACTGATCACTTCGCTTTGCCCCATGTTCAACGCGGAGTAGGCATACGGGTCGATCTCCAGAGCATTCCCGTTCACGGTAATGCCGCTCGCATCACCACTCACCAGCGTCAGACCACTCACGTTGAGCACATCACTGACATCCACATCGCTGGCACCTGTCAATAGATTCAGACTGTAAGCACCATCAGCATCCGTGACACCAGAACTCACGGAGGCACTCACTGTCGGAGCCGCATTCACTCCCGTGATTGTGACAGTCACCGTCGCTGTATCCGTAGCCGTTTCAGTATCGGATATCGTATAGGTAAAACTGTCCGTCGCTGCCTCACCCAGCGAAAGATACTCAAACTGACCATTCGGGTCATAGCTGAATGTACCATCAGAATTCAGAGTCAATAACGCGCCTGAAGCAAGTGTAAACTGAGCACCCACGGTGCCACCTGCAACCGCACTCACCGTCAGTGTCTGACCTTCCGCGTCACTGTCCGCGGTCGTCGGGTTAGCAGACAGCACATTATCGCTGGTCAGCGTAACCCCTTCTGATGTGGTAAATGCATCCGCCACAGCGACCGGAGCGTTATTGACCCCACTAATCGTAATCGTCGCCGTCTGAGAGACCGTACCACCATTGCCGTCGATCACGTTATAGCTGTAACTGATCACTTCGCTTTGCCCCACGTTCAACGCGGAGTAGGCATACGGGTCGATCTCCAGAGCATTCCCGTTCACGGAAATGCCGCTCGCATCACCACTCACCAGCGTCAGACCACTCACGTTAAGCACATCACTGACATCCACATCGCTGGCACCTGCCAATAGATTCAGACTGTAAGCACCGTCAGCATCCGTCCCACCAGAACTCACGGAGGCACTCACTGTCGGTGTATCATTGACTCCAGTCACGGTAACTGTTACAGAGCCTATGTTACTGGTCGCCGCATGTGAATCAGTCGCCGTAAAGGTAAAGGTTACCTGACGTGTTTCTCCCGTAGCCAGGTTCTGAAAATCAGACTCCGGATCAAATGTAAAAGTCCCATCCCCATTCGAGATGACTGAACCTTCTGCAGGTTGAGTCACAATTGTATAACTCAATGAATTTTCATCATCATCACTATCTACATCCAAAGCCAGAACGCCAGTCATTACAGTCGAGCCATCTTCCGTTGCAGTAATTAACTCATCACTGGCGACAGGAGCGGTATTCACTGCGTTCACTGTTACTATAAACGTTTTGGATATCGTACCCCCTTCCTCATCAGTCACCGTCACTGTAATCACAGCCGTATCATCCAGGTTACTCTGAGGAGTAAAAGTTAAAGTCGCAGTCGAATCAGGAGAGATATAATTGACTATGGGGTCTGGTATCAATGACGGGTTATCGCTGGATGCCGTCACTGTGAGAGTCTGTGACTCGCTCCCACCCGCAGTAATGCCAGAAAGATTAATCACCTGCTGACCAGCATCGCTGTCAATGGCAGCTGGATCAGTGATGTCATCCAAAGTGGGATCAACATTTACTACGGGCACTGCCTCCAGGCGGATCGCATCCACAAACACAGTCCCATCCGTATCATTTCCGGACAGGGTCACAGTGATTGTCCCGTTCGCATCCACTTCGAAGTAACCCAGGTCTTCCCAGTTGCGACCTGCATCGGTCACATCGACAATCAGAGTCCGCTGGTCAAGATACGTCGTTACATCACCACCGTTAACTCCCGACATCGTAAACGCCGCGCTGCTCGTACGGTTATAATAAGTGTTCCAGGTCGAGGAGAGACGGTAAGTACCCGCTGCCAGACCGGAAAATTCCCAGATGGCATTACTCTCTCCCTCCAAGCCACCGGAACGATAGTAGCTGTCATTACCATAGCCCTCTCCTGCACTATTCCAGTTACCCGTTATCTCAAAACCCGGATCCCCATTGTCCACAATCGTAGACAGAGTCAGATCGGCTGATACCGTAAACGTGAAGGGGCTCTCATCACTGTCATTCGTACTGATACTCACAGTGTCGCTGTACGTCCCGACTTCTGCTGTTGACAGAAACTCCACGTCAAATGTCGTTGATTCACCGGCGGCCAGCACGCTCACGGCAGGCTGAGAGGAGATCGTAAAGCCGTTACCACCCGTCACGCTCACACCGCCGCTCAGATCCAGGTTACCCGTACCCAGATTCGTTATCGTAAATGTCCTCACATGCGAACGACCATATAATGCATCACCCCAGGCGATTGTGCTGTTAACCGCGATACCGGTCGTTGGTTTCGCAGGATCCGTCAATTTGATTTCCGCTGCCGTTGCCCCTGCGGGCACTGCCTCCAGGCGGATCGCATCCACAAACACAGTCCCATCCGTATCATTTCCGGACAGGGTCACAGTGATTGTCCCGTTCGCATCCACTTCGAAGTAACCCAGGTCTTCCCAGTTGCGACCTGCATCGGTCACATCGACAATCAGAGTCCGCTGGTCAAGATACGTCGTTACATCACCACCGTTAACTCCCGACATCGTAAACGCCGCGCTGCTCGTACGGTTATAATAAGTGTTCCAGGTCGAGGAGAGACGGTAAGTACCCGCTGCCAGACCGGAAAATTCCCAGATGGCATTACTCTCTCCCTCCAAGCCACCGGAACGATAGTAGCTGTCATTACCATAGCCCTCTCCTGCACTATTCCAGTTACCCGTTATCTCAAAACCCGGATCCCCATTGTCCACAATCGTAGACAGAGTCAGATCGGCTGATACCGTAAACGTGAAGGGGCTCTCATCACTGTCATTCGTACTGATACTCACAGTGTCGCTGTACGTCCCGACTTCTGCTGTTGACAGAAACTCCACGTCAAATGTCGTTGATTCACCGGCGGCCAGCACGCTCACGGCAGGCTGAGAGGAGATCGTAAAGCCGTTACCACCCGTCACGCTCACACCGCCGCTCAGATCCAGGTTACCCGTACCCAGATTCGTTATCGTAAATGTCCTCACATGCGAACGACCATATAATGCATCACCCCAGGCGATTGTGCTGTTAACCGCGATACCGGTCGTTGGTTTCGCAGGATCCGTCAATTTGATTTCCGCTGCCGTTGCCCCTGCGGGCACTGCCTCCAGGCGGATCGCATCCACAAACACAGTCCCATCCGTATCATTTCCGGACAGGGTCACAGTGATTGTCCCGTTCGCATCCACTTCGAAGTAACCCAGGTCTTCCCAGTTGCGACCTGCATCGGTCACATCGACAATCAGAGTCCGCTGGTCAAGATACGTCGTTACATCACCACCGTTAACTCCCGACATCGTAAACGCCGCGCTGCTCGTACGGTTATAATAAGTGTTCCAGGTCGAGGAGAGACGGTAAGTACCCGCTGCCAGACCGGAAAATTCCCAGATGGCATTACTCTCTCCCTCCAAGCCACCGGAACGATAGTAGCTGTCATTACCATAGCCCTCTCCTGCACTATTCCAGTTACCCGTTATCTCAAAACCCGGATCCCCATTGTCCACAATCGTAGACAGAGTCAGATCGGCTGATACCGTAAACGTGAAGGGGCTCTCATCACTGTCATTCGTACTGATACTCACAGTGTCGCTGTACGTCCCGACTTCTGCTGTTGACAGAAACTCCACGTCAAATGTCGTTGATTCACCGGCGGCCAGCACGCTCACGGCAGGCTGAGAGGAGATCGTAAAGCCGTTACCACCCGTCACGCTCACACCGCCGCTCAGATCCAGGTTACCCGTACCCAGATTCGTTATCGTAAATGTCCTCACATGCGAACGACCATATAATGCATCACCCCAGGCGATTGTGCTGTTAACCGCGATACCGGTCGTTGGTTTCGCAGGATCCGTCAATTTGATTTCCGCTGCCGTTGCCCCTGCGGGCACTGCCTCCAGGCGGATCGCATCCACAAACACAGTCCCATCCGTATCATTTCCGGACAGGGTCACAGTGATTGTCCCGTTCGCATCCACTTCGAAGTAACCCAGGTCTTCCCAGTTGCGACCTGCATCGGTCACATCGACAATCAGAGTCCGCTGGTCAAGATACGTCGTTACATCACCACCGTTAACTCCCGACATCGTAAACGCCGCGCTGCTCGTACGGTTATAATAAGTGTTCCAGGTCGAGGAGAGACGGTAAGTACCCGCTGCCAGACCGGAAAATTCCCAGATAGCATTGTTCTCTCCCTCCAAGCCACCGGAACGATAGTAGCTGTCATTACCATAGCCCTCTCCTGCACTATTCCAGTTACCCGTTATCTCAAAACCCGGATCCCCATTGTCCACGATCGTAGACAGAGTCAGATCGGCTGATACCGTAAACGTGAAGGGACTCTCATCACTGTCATTCGTACTGACACTCACAGTGTCGCTGTACGTCCCGACTTCTGCTGTTGACAGAAACTCCACGTCAAATGTCGTTGATTCACCCGCAGACAGCACGCTCACGGCAGGCTGAGAGGAGATCGTAAAGCCGTTACCACCCGTCACGCTCACACCGCCGCTCAGATCCAGGTTACCCGTACCCAGATTCGTTATCGTGAATGTCCTCACATGCGAACGACCATATAATGCATCACCCCAGGCAACCGTGCTGTTGCCACTGTTCAATTCTGTCGAAGATTGTGACACTTTGATTTCGGATGACGTCACTCCTGCAGGAATTGCTTCCAGTCGCATTGCATCCGCGAACACATAACCATTCGCTCCATCATCGGACAACGTAACCGTAATTGTTCCGTTCGCGTCTACCTCGAAATCGCCCAAATCTTGCCAGTACACGCCTGCATCATACACATCCTGAGTCAAACCTTGTTGATCAAGATATTGAACCACATCGCCGCCGGTCACCCCTGAGACGGTAAATTGCGAATTTGTAGCATGTGAAACATCGACGGTCCAGGTACCAGAGAGACGATATGTACCTGCGTGTAAATTCTGGAATGTCCAGGATGAAGTATTCGAACCTGTTCCCCCAGAAACATACTTACCATCTGCATTCAAACCACTGGTACTATCCAGCCAGGTTCCCGAAAGATTGAATTTAGCATCAGCATTATCGATGATCTCCTGCAAAACCAGACTGGCGGAAAGAGAAATTCTAAAAGCATGCTCATCGCTATCATTATTATTGATGACAATTAAAGCTTCATAATCTCCTGTCCCCTGTGTGGATGAAAACTCCACTGCAAATGTCGTCGATTCCCCGGCAGCCAGCAGACTGCTCGCCGGAGGAGACACGATCGTAAAACCATTACCCCCTGTCAGACTCACGCCGCCACTCAGATCCAGATCGGCGGTACCCAGGTTCTCGATTGTAAATGTCTTTACAACACTGCGACCATATAACACATCGCCCCAGGCGACCGTACTGCTGCCGCTGAGCACATCGTTCGTAGATTCCGTCACCTTGATTTCCGGCAGAGATACACCAGCGGGTACCGCTTCCAGACGCATCATGTTCGCCATCACATAATTATTCGCGTCAATATCAGACACTGTGACTGTGATCGTACCGTTCGCATCCACTTCGAAGTAACCCAGGTCTTCCCAGTACACGCCTGCATCATACACATCCTGAGACAGCGTCTTCTGGTTTACATAACGCACAACATCACCACCAGTCACGCCGGATATCGTATGCTGAGCATTTGAAGCACGATTACTGCTGGTACTCCAGTTAGAAGAGAGTCGGTACGTGCCAGCTCCCAGGTCAGAAAACGACCATGACACGGTATTCGCGCCCGAACCTCCTCCCGCGATGTATTTGTTTCCAGAGGTAGTACTCCACATACCAATTGTACTTGAGGACGGACCTGTTTCTTCCAGCACTGCCGACATAACTTGATCGGCAGATACCGTAAACGTAAAGGGACTCTCATCACTGTCATTCGTACTGATACTCACCGTGTCACTGTAGGCGCCAGCTGTAGAGGAAGACAGAAACTCCACTGCAAACGTCGTCGATTCACCCGCAGCCAGCAGACTGCTCGCCGGGGGAGACATGATCGTAAAACCGTTCCCGCCCGTCAGGCTCACACCACCACTCAGATCCAGATCGGCGGTCCCCAGGTTCTCGATTGTAAATGTCTTTACAACACTGCGACCATATAACACATCGCCCCAGGCGACCGTACTGCTGCCACTGAGCACATCGTTCGTGGATTCCGTCACCTTGATTTCCGGCAGAGATACACCAGCGGGTACCGCTTCCAGACGCATCATGTTCGCCATCACATAATTATTCGCGTCAATATCAGACACTGTGACTGTGATCGTACCGTTCGCATCCACTTCGAAGTAACCCAGGTCTTCCCAGTACACGCCTGCATCATACACATCCTGAGACAGCGTCTTCTGGTTTACATAACGCACAACATCACCGCCATTCACACCGGAAACCGTATGCTGAGCGTTCGTAGCGCGCGATGTATGGGTATGCCAGTTAGCAGAGAGCCGATAAGTGCCAGCTCCCAGGTCAGAAAACGACCATGACACGGTATTCGCGCCCGAACCTCCTCCCGCGATGTATTTGTTTCCAGAGGTAGTACTCCACATACCAATTGTACTTGAGGACGGACCTGTTTCTTCCAGCACTGCCGACATAACTTGATCGGCAGATACCGTAAACGTAAAGGGACTCTCATCACTGTCATTCGTACTGATACTCACCGTGTCACTGTAGGCGCCAGCTGTAGAGGAAGACAGAAACTCCACTGCAAACGTCGTCGATTCACCCGCAGCCAGCAGACTGCTCGCCGGGGGAGACACGATCGTAAAACCATTACCTCCCGTCAGGCTCACACCGCCACTCAGATCCAGATCGGCGGTCCCCAGGTTCTCGATTGTAAATGTCTTTACAACACTGCGACCATATAACACATCGCCCCAGGCGACCGTACTGCTGCCACTGAGCACATCGTTCGTGGATTCCGTCACCTTGATTTCCGGCAGAGATACACCAGCGGGTACAGCTTCCAGACGCATCATGTTCGCCATCACATAATTATTCGCGTCAATATCAGACACTGTGACTGTGATCGTACCGTTCGCATCCACTTCGAAGTAACCCAGGTCTTCCCAGTACACGCCTGCATCATACACATCCTGAGACAGCGTCTTCTGGTTTACATAACGCACCACATCACCGCCATTCACGCCGGATATCGTATGCTGAGCGTTCGTAGCGCGCGATGTATGGGTATGCCAGTTAGCAGAGAGCCGATAAGTGCCAGCTCCCAGGTCAGAAAAAGACCATGACACAGTATTCGCGCCCGAACCTCCTCCCGCGATGTATTTGTTTCCAGAGGTAGTACTCCACATACCAATTGTACTTGAGGACGGATCAGTTTCTTCCAGCACTGCCGACATAACTTGATCGGCAGATACCGTAAACGTAAAGGGACTCTCATCACTGTCATTCGTACTGATACTCACCGTGTCGCTGTACGTTCCGACTTCTGCTGTTGACAGAAACTCCACGTCAAACGTCGTCGACTCACCGGCGGCCAGCAGACTGCTCGCCGGGGGAGACACGATCGTAAAACCATTACCCCCTGTCAGACTCACGCCACCACTCAGATCCAGATCGGCGGTACCCAGGTTCTCGATCGTAAATGTCTTTACAACACTACGACCATATAACACATCGCCCCAGGCGACCGTACTGCTCCCACTGAGCACATCGTTCGTGGATTCCGTCACCCTGATTTCCGGCAGAGACACACCGGCAGGTACCGCTTCCAGACGCATGCCATCTGCAAATACATAACCATCCGCGCCATTGTCAGACAGGGTCACCGTAATCGTACCGTTCGCTTCCACTTCAAAGTAACCCAGGTCTTCCCAGTACACGCCTGCATCATACACATCCTGAGACAACGTCTTCTGATTCAGATAGGTCGTCACTTCTCCATCGGACACACCCGAGATCTGATACTCCGCGTTTGAAGCACGATTACTGTTGGTACTCCAGTTTGCGGAGAGACGATACGTACCCGCGCCCACATCACTGAAGTCCCAGGAGATCCGGTTCAGTCCGGAGCCACCCAGATGGTAACGGCTGCTGCCGGATTCTCCCCAGTTTCCGACAATACGGGTTTCCGTATCTTCCGTCTTAATGATCTTCACAAAGCTGTCATCATTCGTGATCGTCCCGATCGCTGATTCAGTGGCGCCACTTCCAGCGAACGTCACTCCCTGCCCTCCCTCATTCAAATCTGACAATGTGACCTGGAACGTTTCATCCAGTTCCACCTTGGTATCGCCGTATACGTCGATCGCGATGGCGGCACTGGTCTCACCTGCAATGATGGTGAAAGTTTGCGAACTCAATGCCTCATAGTCGCCATCCGCTGCACTGGCGGTGACGTCAGAGGTGGAAACATCAAACGTGACATTCGCTCCGACAGCAGCAGATAAATTTGCATAGAAATAGAGCGTTTGCGTTCCTGAATCATCTTCTACGAGATCGACGTCTGTGATCGAAAGCGACGTTAGCATCTCGCGCGCTTCTAAAACGTCAACTGTCGTGATTTTGTTTTGCTGGATTGCCTGCCAGCGTTTTCGAATTGAGCGGCGGGTGCGAGAATTATAGCGGGGACGATGGCGAATACGGGTTACAAGAGCACTTAACCAGTTCGTTATCAGCACGGTGAACTCCTCTCAACGCTTGAAACGGTCAGATTTTTTTAGATTTAAACAATCAGAATTGCATTAGATTTGAAGATGAGGAACGGAGGTGTTTTGGAATCACAAAAAAACACACAGTCACGTTTGTTCAAGAGAACAAGTTCACATAGTTAACAATTTAAAACTGATTAATCTATACAAAAATTTCGATTTTCATTTTTTTCACAAAACCACAACATGCCCATAACAACATCGCCTCAAGTGTAAACCTATAACCTTAACTGATCTTTCGATCCATGAATTCTCACAGATATAATTTTGCTGATGAGTCTGAAAATGACTGGCGCGATGAATAAATCAACGCAGAATTGTGAAACAAAATGCGAGGTTTTGAGTTGTGATTATTCAAAGAGTTTCGAGTCACAAGAAAAGCAACACCGCGATTTGTCCATACTCTATGATCTGGATGAACTGTTTCATCACATCCTCTGAAATACAGTGATAGAGTGAGGGAAGATGAGATCGAGCTAACCAAATACAGCGGAGTTACAAGCAAGTCCTGAATAGTTACGCCTGCGCGCTTTAGAGAACAAAGAATTCAAAATTCAGCAACAATGGGAAAAAACCGGTACACGACCTGTGAACCGCCCGCTTGTCCTGTCGAAGCAACTCGGAAACTCATTAGAGGGAACAGGAAGATGCCGACCTGGTGAAACGTACCGCCGCGGGTGGAATATGAGCTGACCGAAGCTGGATAACCACTCTCCCCAGTCTTGACTTCACTCAAGGACTGGGAAGAGAACGATGCACTCAATCTATCGAAAACACAGACAGTTCAGACAGTTAATGAAAGATGAATCAGACTCGATCTCCCACGAGCAGATTGCCTTACGCCTCTCACTTACACTGAACATACACTTCATCAAATGCGGTTTCTGACTCTCTTCAGGGAAGCTTCTGAATCAACTGACAGTTCTCTTTGTTAAAATACCAGTCTGTGTGCCTGACTCGTTACAGGGGAACCTGTGGTCAGACTGTTACTTACCGATTTTCCATCAAAATATCAAAAGTCTGACCGTTTTTTTGTAACCAACTCTGATTTCGCGGTAAGTACCCCTTGGAGAGTATTCATGGAACAGACTCAAAACACCGAACATTTTGTCAAACTCCTGACCGAACATCAGAACCGACTTTATGGATACATCTATTCGTTGCTCGGAGATCGCAGCCGGTCGGCGGACGTCGTCCAGGAAACGAACCTCGTTCTTTGGCGAAAGTTCGCTGAATTCGATCCACAGCGTCCTTTTTTACCCTGGGCTTTCTCGATTGCACGGTTCCAGGTATTGGCGCATCTCCGCGATCACAAACGAGATCGCATGCTGCTGAACGAAGAACTGGTTCAGACGCTCGCCGAAGAAACAGAACGAGAAGCCGAACGGCTCGGTTCCTTCCAGACTGCCCTTCGACAATGCCTGCAACAACTGCCCGAGTCTCACCAAAGCCTGATCAAACAGCGTTACTTCAAGTCGCAACCGGTAAGCGACATCGCTGAAACATTAAACCGGTCGGCAGGAACCGTCAAAGTTTCGTTATTACGTATTCGCAGACAACTGGCTGAGTGCGTCGAAAAGCGACTGGTGGGGGGTTCAAATGGTTGATGTCAACGAGATCGACTCACTGTTGCTCGAATGGGAATGTGGTACGCTTGACGACCAGGGCATCGAACATTTGCGCACCTTGCTCAAGACGAATTCCGCAGCCCGCAGCCGCTTTATCCAGATGCAGCTGTTAACGACGGCCCTGCACCAGGAAGCTGATACCGGAGCAACAGAAATCGACACAAATTCAGCTCCGGTCGGAACTACTGTAATTCCAGCAGTCCAGCCACGTTTCCGGCAGACGCGTGCCTGGAATCAACTGGCTGTATCCCTGCTGCTGTTCACGGTCTGCCTGTTGACGGGCTGGATTTTATATCGGGAGACAGGCAGTCCATTAACACAATCGGTGCCCCCCTCGATGCCGAGCCAGCGTGACCCGGCTGCTGAAGCAACTTCTGAAGGTGTCGCACTTTTGACGCGACTGGTTGATGTGCGCTGGCCTGACTCGCAGCCCCAGATCGAGGTGGGACAGGCACTCCCGCGCGGTTCGTTTCAGTTTGATGAGGGACACGCCCAGATCGAGTTTCTCTGTGGAGCCACCCTGATTGTAGAAGGACCGGCGCACATTGAGCTGCAATCTCCGACTCAGGCGCGTGTTCACAAAGGCAGGCTCCGAGCCCATGTTCCTCCGGCAGCGCGTGGTTTCACACTGCAAATGGATGACCTGACGGTGGTGGACCTCGGAACCGAATTCGGGCTTGCTGTTTCTGATGCCGGTACTGATGTCGAAGTCTTTGACGGCGAAGTCGAACTACACGATCCTTCCAGCAGAATACAACGCTTGACGACTGGGCAGGCACTGGTCCTGACTGACGGAGGAGAATATCGAGAGAAGAAACCGGAACCGGAGAAATTTCTCGATATCTCTTCTCTGGAAGTCAAAGACCAACAGCTTCAGTCTGCCCGCTATGAAAGGTGGCGCGCCTGGTCAAAGGCGCTGCGTAAAGATTCGCGGCTGATCGCTTATTACTCGTTTGCAGAACCGGGGGACTGGGAACGGCGTCTCGTCTGCAATACACTTCCGCTTGAAAAGGATCTCGATGGTGCCATCGTCGGAGCACGCGAAGTCCCCGGCCGCTGGGATGCCAAACGGGCATTGGAATTCAAACAGCCTGCAGATCGTGTCCGTGTTCAGATTCCCGGCGAGTACGAGTCACTCACCTTTGCAGCCTGGGTTAAGATCGACAGCCTCGACCGCTGGTACAACTCCCTGTTCCTGACGGACAGCTACGATAAGGGAGAACCCCACTGGCAGATTCTGGATACCGGTCAGCTTTACTTCTCAATTCGTCCGGTCGATCGCGGCGAAAAAGGGCCGACCGATTTCAAAGCCTTATCCCCCCCGTTCTGGAACCCTTCGCTGAACGGGAAATGGATTCACCTGGCCGTAACCTGTGATCTCGCGACGAGTACGATCACTCACTATCTGAACGGCACCATTCTGAGCAGGCACAAAGTACCGCCGGAACAACTACCTGCAACAACCCGCTTCGGAGCAGCCTCTATCGGGAACTGGTCATCGCCAACACTCCCCGGTCAGCGTTTCGCGATCCGCAATCTGAATGGTGCGCTGGACGAGTTAATTCTCTTCTCCAGCGCCTTATCACCAGAAGAGATTCAGGAGATCTACCAACATGGAAAGCCCTAGGCAATGCCTGCAGATGAATGCTGTGAGTCTCCCGGGAATCTCAAAATTCCTGCAACCTTTGACCTGCCTTTTCGTTCTCCTGTCGGCAGCATATTTAACTGCTGGCGAGACTCCCGATGCAGCAGACGAACAGTTCACACTCAAGGTCCTGCCCCTGCTGCAGACCAAGTGCTTTGGCTGTCATGGTACAGATCCCCAGGACATTCGCGGTGAATACAATATGTTATCCCGCGCAGGATTGCTGGCGGGAGGCGAATCGGGAGAGCCCTCGCTGATTCCCGGAAATCCTGAACAGAGCTCGCTGTACCAGGCTGTTCTCTGGGAAGGCCTGGAGATGCCTCCCAAGGAAAATGACCGTCTGACAGACGAGGAAACGAAACAGATCCGCCAATGGATCGCAGCCGGTGCCCCGTGGCCCAGTCTCGAGAGACAGACTCAGATTCACAAATCTGCAGCCGCTGTCGCCGTTAAAGAAGATGGGCGAATCGTCTCCACCAGCGGGGGAACTTCTGCGGAATGGACCAATCGACGTTATCAACCGGCAGACCTATGGGCTTTTGAGCAAGTCAGACCCGCCTCTGATCTGTTGCCTGAGGAAGTTTCCGCGAACGCAGCCATAGATTATTTCATCAATCAGAAACTGGTTGAGGCAGATCTTTCCCCTGCAGCGGAAGCGTCACCGCGTCAGCTGATCATCCGTGCCTCGTATGACTTGACCGGCTTGCCCCCTGCTCCTTCTGAAATCGATGACTTTATCGCCGCTTACTCCCGGGATACAGAGCAGGCCTGGGAAGCACTCATCGACCGCCTGCTGGCAAGTCCGCGTTACGGAGAACACTGGGGGCGTCACTGGCTGGACGTAACCCGCTATGCTGACACGGGGGGAATGTCGAACGACTTTGAACGCTCCAATATGTGGCGTTATCGGGACTATGTCATTCGTGCCTTCAATAATGATAAACCATATCAGGAATTCATTATCGAACAACTGGCCGGAGACGAACTGGCCGACAGGTCCGTGGCAAAGCGAACCGGTGGTGACCGGAAGACGGTGCATCAAGCCCAGCTAGCGGGTAAGTATACCGACCAGGAAGCCGAGTGGATTATCGCGACCGGGTTTCTGCGTCTGGGACCCTGGGACAATGCGATGGTCGAACCGGACGCAGCCCGGCAGATGTACCTGGACGATCTTGTAAATATCACCGGACAGACTTTCCTGGCACAGACCCTTCGCTGCTGTAAGTGTCACGATCACAAGTTTGATCCAATTCCCACCCGCGATTATTACCGGATTTACGCCGCCTTCTCCCCAACACACATGGCGGAGCGTCCCGTCCCTCTACTCTCCTGCGAAAACCGGGACGGCTTTGAAAATGGGAAAGCGCATGTGGAGCGCATGCTGCAGTTCGCCGTCCAGGAGAAGAACCGGCTCATTCAAAAACGGGAAGACGCGGCACGTGCCTGGTTCAGGGAACATGATCTGCCCTACAAGAATGAAGCAGAACGACGTGATCTCCCCGACGACAAAAAACCGCCCCGACACGTGGGTCTGGATCACGTCGAGCAGGGACAACTCAAGGTCCGCGAACAGGATGAGTGGATCTGGACCCGCCGACTCGAACGGTATCAGCCCATGGCACAAAGTGTCTTTAACGCAGAGCGTTATACCATGCCCTGGAACGGCGCTCGTAAGCTGCGTATCAAACGCAAGCCAGCGAAACAGAAGGTCGTCAATCATATTCTGACAGGGGGTGCCCTGGAGGCCCGCGGCGATGTCGTACAGCCGGGTGTACTCAGTGCCGTTTCTATCCCGGCCGACAGCTCCACTGCGAATTCCGGCCTGATAACCGCAGCCACCGAGGGGCGGCGGACGGAACTGGCCCGCCGGATCGCTCACCCCGATAATGGTTTGACGACGCGTGCCATTGTGAATCGAATCTGGCAGTATCATTTCGGAACCGGCCTGGCCGCGAATGCAAACAACTTTGGTGCCAAGGGAGCCAAACCGACTCACCCTGAACTGCTGGACTGGCTGGCTGGTGATTTTGTAATGCATGGCTGGCGCATTAAACGCCTCCATCGTCAGATCATGCTGTCCGAAGTCTATCGGCGGAGTTCCATCCCGGTTGACTCACAGCAACTGACTCAGACAGACCCGAATAATCGACTCCTTTCCTGCTTTCCACGCCGACGTCTGAGTGCAGAAGAACTGCGCGACGGAATCCTGAAAATCACCGGCGAACTGGTACAATCCGCGGGAGGAGTCCCCGTTATGCCGGAAATCAACATGGAGGTCGCGCTGCAGCCGCGAATGATTCAGTTCTCTCTGGCTCCCGCATATCAGCCATCACCCACGCCGGCAGAACGGAATCGACGCACAATTTACTCCTACCATGTTCGTGGCCAGGCCGATCCGTTTACGGAACTGTTCAACCAACCGAATCCCAATGAGTCCTGTGAACTGCGTGAATCAGCGGCGGTCACTCCCCAGGTATTTACCCTGCTCAATAGTGACCAGATGATTGATCGTTCCATCGCATTCGCCTTGAGACTGCAGCAGGAACACGCGACACTTCCCGAACAGGTTAACCGGGCCTTTCGCCTGGCACTGGGACGATCTGCTTCGGAGCAGGAACGGAGTCGACTCAAGCAGTATGTCACGGACATGAGGGAATATCATGCGGATGTGGTTCCTGAACCAAACCGTTACCCCCAGACAATTACGCGTTCGCTGGTCGAAGAGTTTTCGGGTCAGCCTTTCGAATACCAGGAAATCCTGCCTGTCTTCACCCACTACCTGTCAGACAAAAAACCGGCAGATGTTTCCACAGAGACACGGGCGCTGGCAGATCTCTGCCTGTTATTGTTCAATTCTAACGAGTTCATGTACGTAGAATAGAATTCAGATCATGCACACGATACCACACCAGACACGTCGGGAAGCACTCTTCAGCCTGGGTGCCTCTCTGGGGAGCCTTGCCTTCACTTCACTGCTCGGCGCAGAACAGTCTGCAGCTGCCAGCGAGACAGGACCGTTGACTCAGAAAACGCCACAGCACCGCCCCCGGGCCAAAAACGTGATCATGCTCTTCATGGAAGGAGGTCCCGGGCAGATGGATACATTCGATCCCAAGCCCGATCTGACCCGCCTGCACAAACAGGAATCCAAACTGACCGGCGGCCTGGAAAAAGGCTTCAAGTTTTTCGTCGGCAGCCCATTTGGGTTTCAAAAACCTGCTGACACGGGAATTGAAATGTGTGACCAATGGAAATACCTGTCCGATCCATTCGTCGCTAATGAACTCTGTAACTTCCGTGGTTGCCAGGCGGAATCGTTGAATCACCCGGAAGCCCTGTTCCACATGAATACCGGCAGTCGTCTCGGCGGTGATCCTGCTCTCGGCTCCTGGGCGACCTACGGTCTCGGGACCGAGAATCAGAACCTGCCCGGCTACGTCGTGATGACCGAACTCGCGCTGCCCCAGGGAGGTCCCACCAACTGGAGTAACGGATTTCTGCCTCCCCATTTCCAGGGAACGCGTCTGCGTCCGGAAGGCTCTCCGATTCTCGACCTCGCCGCCCCGGGTTTCAAATCGCGTCAACACCAGCTACGCACACTGGAAGAACTGTCGCGACTGAACGCCGACCACCTGCAAACGCTCGGCGTACAGGATCAGAAACTAGAGGCCCGCATGCAGAGCTACGAACTTGCTTTTCGCATGCAGACAGAAGTCCCCAATGTCCTGAATCTTTCCCGTGAAACAGCCCGCACGCAGGAAATGTACGGTTTAAATGAACCGGAGACCAGTGGCTTTGGTCGCCAGTGCCTGATGGCGCGACGACTGGTCGAAAACGGGGTTCGCTTCGTGCAGATCTTCAGCGGCGGCTGGGACAGCCATGATTACCTGGAACGTGGGCACTCCTCGCGAATCAAAAGCGTCGATAAACCGATGGCGGGCCTGATCCGCGACCTGAAAAGCCGCGGCATGCTGGATGACACGCTTGTCATCTGGACGGGAGAATTTGGCCGGACCCCGGACAACAATAAACGGGGCGGCGTCTATTCCCTCGGACGCGGGCACAATAATCAGGCGATGACCATGTTGCTGGCGGGCGGAGGTGTGAAGCCGGGAGTCGTCGGAGCCACCGATGAACTCGGGGCCCGCGCAGTTGAATGCGTACACCCGATTCGTGATCTCCACGTCACACTCTTGCATCTTCTCGGCCTGGATGACAATAAGCTGACCTACCTCCATGCGGGACGCTTTAAACAGCTCAGTCAGTTTGGCGGCCTGGTGATTCAGGAAATGATTGCCTGATGTCTTGATATCTCTTCATTCACTTTTGATCCCCACAATTGATTCAATACGGTCTTTCACTTAGTTGTAATAAGATTTGAGCCACTATGTTCTCTTCCTCCAATCTGAAATCGCGCTACTGAGAAGCCTCCTTCGGTTTATTGAATTGACGCCACTTTTTAAAATCGCTCGCTCTATAAAAGCATTTGACATACTTTCTGGACGGTATCCAGTTTAACAATAGTGTCTCCAGGGCCCGACCATAAAATAAGCCGGGCTCATTTTTGTTTACGTTGCCGATGATATTCTGCCAGTTTCTGGTGGAGTTGTTTTGCGGTTTTGACATCTCCGTTGCGGGCGGCTACGCGGGCCAGTGCGCCGATATATCGGATATTATTTTGATTCTCAGGATAAATCCGCTTCAGTTTCTCGTAGGCTTCAGCGGCTTTTTTTCAAACAGGATGAGCTGAAGCTGCCTGCCGACAAGTCATTAGGATTCGACTGCACTACCTGCCACAATATCCATCAGCAGGCTAGCAGAGATCCTGAGTACTATCGAGAGATCTACTTAATATTTCATCGCGAGCTAAAAGGACACGCTCCCGCCTGCTCACAGGAAACTCTGGACAACCAGTGCCTGAAATGCCACATGCCTGCGGTGAATGTCCTCGAAAACCTGTTCGGTCGTTTGCATACTATTCCTACTCGGTTTAAGCGGGGTTGACTAGTTGGATCATTTAAGTAATTCGTTTCTGGATTGCACTCTTTCTAATCACCTACTCATTTTCAGATAATGATCTTAAGCATTTTTTCACCTTGGTTCAAAAACTAAACTTGACTGACAACGCAACGCTAGTACACTCAGCATGGTGACCATAACGTTTCCATATATGCACATTCATCAAGTAAGAGGAAGGAAGAACATGAAACTCTTCAAATGTTTCTGGTTAGTGACTGTATCAGTAACTCTTTCATCATTAACTACTGTGAATGCTCAGACTCCGGTCTATTCTTTCCAACGAGATCTGTCACTTAGCAGTCTCAGAGCATATCATGACTTTCAATTGTACGTGACGGATCAGTATGCAAATTCTGATTCAGATATCGGCTTTAATGTTGTTACCAATGGTACACTAGCCGCATTAAACAGCAGTGGAGCTGCTTTTACTCCACAAGCAGGAATTGATGATTACACAAGTAATCAGATCAGTTTTAACCCCGATAATTTACAAATTGTGGATATTGCGGCAATTAATCAAAGACATGGGCTTGCCAATGCTAATGACCCAGCAAATTCTTATTTAGATTCTTCATATAGTTACTCAGGTGTAGGGGCAACGGGCATCTTCTTATTCACTAGTGACCCACCGGGAGCACCTGCCGTTCCAGTAAAAATCCGAATCTATGGGTCGTGGAGTCACAATAATGGAATGGTATCTACATACAGTTATTCAGTGTATACGGGCCCCACTGCAACAGGCCCTTGGTCATTACAATTCAGCGACCAGCGTGGTTTTCCATATGATTATCAAGACGGATCAGGAGATACCTTCACGGTTAAAACAATTGCTCCTGGTACCTTTTTTCGCGTGCTGGGAGGTACATCATCTCTTTACGGAATTACTTGTAACTATGATCCGAATTGTAGTTCTAAAGCAGCCTTAGTCCAATCTACTGGAAACGCAACGCTTCAAGTTGGATTTTAATATTGTTTCTTCAGAACTAACTCATCGTAATTGAATTAAAGAAATAACAGACGGCACATTTTGTTATGAAGTGTGCCGTTTTTTATGACTCAGCAAAATAACATTGCCAGACACCAGACGGTACAGCGTGGCAGGCTGCCTCTTAAATAATCGACCTCGCTCATGTGATAGCAACTAAAGGGGTGAGGACTCAATAAGAAAAGAATCCTGCCTCAATTCGCACTGCCTGTTTTGGTAAAAAAGTTTTGCGTTTATACGATCACACTCCGTTGTTGATAGTAATGGTATCTTGGTGGCTTCAATAGAGCTAGCGCTTTTATTCGACGTTTATTCGCTCTGGGTTCTGTTCGTCCGGTGCGATGACCCACACATTCTCTGCTGAGGATCTATTGTCCGGGTGTGGATAATTCCTCGGTCGTCTTCATGACGGCTCCCAGCAAGCAACTTGCAGCCAGCATTTGTTGCGTTATAGTAAACGAGAGTGAGTGCAGATCTCGACCTGTTGCCATGCCACTTTGCAGCATTCTGAATCGAATCAGATTATACGCCAGCAGGTACGACAGGATTTCGGTGAGCCCCATAGCCGGAAACTCCCCACGCGTTAGACAGGGGGAAACCGAAACAGTCACAATGAAAGCCAATGCATAACGAGAACGATTTCCGATTGATCAATCGGGAATCGCTCTGGCGGCCCTGTCTGGCTTCATCAATGTCAAGTTCCTGAAACTGCCCAAGACCATCGGTCTGATGATCGTCGCCTCCCTGTTCGCGAGGCTGTTATTTGACAGTGCGTGGTGTGGATCGATGGTCACATTCTGGACTACGCCCGCACTCTGATTGCCTACATTGGACTTCCAGAAGGTTTTTCTGGATGTCATGCTCGGTGTCCTGTGATCCACCGCGCAGGTGAGGATCGTTTCATACGATACGTTCAATCTGCCGGAATCGATTGCACTCAAATCATGTTTCGAATATTTGATGCGGATGTGGGGAATGCAAACAGGACCGATTTGAGATCTGTTGCGGTCAGGCGGAACTTCATACCCAGCGCAAACAGATTGATGGTTTCTGCAGCATCAGGGGCGAGCAGGTGCGCTCCCAGAACCTGATCCGTCTGCCTTTCAATGAGAATCTTATATGCAGCACAGGTGACTCCCACTTTACGGAGCGAACCCCAGCTGCTCATGTCATCAGTCTGGACTTTGAAATCGTATCCTGCTTCACTGGCCTGCGCTTCATCCATCCCTACCGACGCCAGTTGAGGCACACTAAACAATACGCGAGGCACCACTCCGTAATCGGGCGTCGCATGATTCCCTTCGATTATATTTTTCACAACAGTATAGGCCTGCTGATTCGCAACGGGGGTCAGTTTAGGTTGATCAGTGTCAACGACGTCTCCGGCGGCATAGATATGCGCGTTGGAAATGCTCTGCATAAATTGATTGACTTTGATTCCCTTTTCATCATATTCTACCGCAGCCTGTTCCAGATCGAGCCCCTCGGTCGCCGGGACGCGACCGGCACCGTGCACGACCATGTCTGCAAAATACTCTTTCTGCATCCCCTTTTGTTTCGCGGTCAGTTGTAGTTTCCTGTTTTTATTTTTGACTAAGGACTGCACATTCGAAGATAGAGCGAATTCGATTCCCAGGGTACGCGAATAGTCCACAAGCCTCTCGACTAAAGAAGGTTCAAAACCACTCAGAGGTTGTTCGTTGTGGTCCATTACTGTGACTGCTGAACCTGCACGCTGCGCCACGTGAGCAAATTCAAATGAAATATAACCACCTCCAATAAAAATCAGCTCCGCTGGTAAGCGGTTGCATTGCAGAAATTGATCGCTGTGAGTGATTAAATCCTCCCCGGTAATCTTCAGCGGCGCTGGTCTGGCCCCCGTGCAGATCACAATTTTTTCACCTTCGAGTTCAGCACCATCGACTTCGATGGTTTTTAATCCCGTGAATCGAGCCTCTCCCTGGAAAATGCTGATGTTTTTCTTTTTAAACTTTTTTGTCTTTTGAGATGTCACCGGTTTTGTGAATGTCTCTTTAAATGCGATTAATTGTGACCAGTTAATGCTGGCGCGGCTGTTATCATCAATCAGTTGCCCTTTCGACCGTCGCGTCCTGTCCACTAATTCTGCAGCGTGAACCAGAACTTTTTTTGGATTGCAGCCGTGTAACGCACAGGTCCCGCCAATCTCCTGCGAATCGATAACCGCGACCTGATATCTCTCCGCGCACTGCTCAGCAATACGGGTGGCCGCAGGCCCCGAACCCAAAATCAAGATGTCGAATTGCATTGTCATAACCAATCCTTCACACCAGGTCTGATCCGAACACGAAAAGGGTTTTCGTATTTCGGATTGATTGACGCCTCCGGGAACGCATGAAAGCACGGGCAGTATCGGGAAAATCGATCATCAGAATTGGGATAAGTCAGAGTACTGAGGAGGGTGAAAGGCAAAACCACGGTCACGCAGGCCACAATCAATACAGAGATTACTCTCCAGACGCTGTTGTACTTCGGATTCGGTATAACCCAGCTGGTTTTCCACCCACTCCGGCGAAAAGATCGTATCCAGGTAACGAGTGCCTGAATCATGTAGTATGACCGCACAGATTTTGTCGTGCAGTTCATGTTTCATCGCGCGAACCGTTTCCAGAACTCCCCCTGCCGAACCACCGACGAGCATCGCTTCTTTCTGAACCATGCGCCAGCATCCTGCCACACAATCCAGATCTGAAACGCGACGTACGGCATCGAACTGCTGACCTTCTGCCAGTTCGGGAACATTTCCAGCGCCCAGACCGGGGATGCGTCTCTCGCCTGCGGTACCACCAAACAAGACACTGCCCATGGCATCCACGGCAACGATCTTTGTTTTTCGACCACGCTTCCTCAGATAATCCCGACAACCTCGAATGGTCCCCGTACTGCTTGTCGCCACAAACAGATAATCGAGTTCACCATTGAGCGCTTCGTCGATTTCTTTGATCGTACCGTTTTCATGTGCCCCGGGGTTGTGCCTGTTACCATACTGATTAGGCCAGAACGAATCGGGAATCGTTTCCAGCAGGGACCTCACTTTCGCCAGTCTAGCTTTCAGAAAGTCGCCTTCCAGCGGCTCCGTCACCATCTCGATCTCCGCACCCAGGGCTTTCATAATGGCGATATTCTGAGGTTGAGCCCGCACATCCACCACGCAGATAAAGGGGAGCCCGTAATACCGACAGACCTGAGCCAGACCGATCCCCATATTGCCTGAAGAAGACTCAATGATCGTGGTATTGGAATTAATCTCGCCGGTATTAAATGCTTCTTCAATCATGGCACGTGAAGGACGATCTTTCGCACTGCCTCCCGGATTAAAACATTCCATTTTTGCAAACAGGGCCACGTCGGAACTGCCCAGATAGCGGCGCAGGCGGATCAAAGGAGTTGATCCAATGGTTTCCAGCACCCCTTCTTGCGCCTGGACCTTCAGTACTGTCGTTTTTCGGTTGTCAATCATCGGCTGCGACCTCTGGTTACACTCTGTGACAGGGTTGGTAGACTTAAAACTGGAATATCAGTTGAATAGCTAAAAATGTGCCAAACTTTCAGGCTTTATTTGCAGCAGATTCCCCTGTTTGAACACTGAAAACACATGTAAATAGAAGTGTCCGGCAGAAATGCGCGAGTGTCAGACAGCCAGTCTGGTCGGTCAGAATACAGCGTGGTCCGGAGAGAGTGCAGAACGGCTTGCATGAAACCAGTCTGATACAACCTGCTTCTGGAATGCATTCTGAATCCCTATTGGCTTAAAAAACATGAATCCTGATCGGCTGAGAACCGTCATTCACTCACTTTCACGATCGCTTTTCCCATTTTGCTGCCGTGAAATAAATCGATAAATGCCTGGGGAGTCTTTTCCAGTCCTGTCGTTACTGTCTCTTCCCAATGCATCTTTCCCGCCTGGATCCATTCGGTCATTCTGATTTGAAACTCTTCCCGGATGTCATCATGATCGCGGACGATAAAACCTTGCATTCGCAATCGTCTGGAGATGATTTTAAACAGGTTGTCCGGCCCCGGCTGAGGTGACTTATCGTTATACGTCGAGATCATTCCACATGAGACGATGCGGCCGAAGTCATTCAGGTTATCGAGTGCTGCCTGCAGATGGTCCCCTCCCACATTGTCGAAATAAAGATCAATGCCTTCCGGAGCCAGTTCTTTCAACCGTGCCGACACGTCATCCACTTCCTTGTAATTAAAAGCGGCATCAATATCGGCTTTCTCTTTCAGCCAGTCAATCTTCTGTTTTGAGCCGGCACTCCCCACCACAAAACAACCATGAATTTTTGCAATCTGACAGACAATCGACCCGACGGCACCACTAGCCGCTGATACAAAGACGCGGTCTCCCTCTTTCAATTCGCCGATTTTCAGCAGTCCGACATACGCGGTCATACCGGTCATCCCCAGAATACTCAGATATGCCTGCAGGGGAACCGCTTCAGGATCGACTTTCATCACCCCAGTTCCCTCTGACAGCCATGCGTCCCGCCAGCCCTGGTTTCCCAGAACATAATCCCCTTCGGAATACTGCGGATGCCGCGATTCGACTACTTTGCCGACACAGGCACCTTCCATCGGCTCACCAATCTGAAACGGCTTTACATAACTCTCACCTTCACGCATCCGGCCCCGCATATAGGGATCGACGGACAGCCATTCATTTTGAACCAGAAATTCATTTTCACCGGGAGACTGGAGTTCTGTTTCCACCAGTTCAAAATTATCCAGAGTCGGCAGTCCCTCGGGATAACTTGTGAGCTGAATTTGTCTCGATTGCATAGCGTCATTACCTTTCGTCTCTGATGTGATTATTAATTTATTGCTGAAGCTCCTCGCGTCGACGGTCTCTCAGGATTTCATCGCATGAATCAGTTTTTTATTGACAAATTCCAGAATTCCGAGATGGGATAACTCACGACCGTAGCCGGAATGTTTTATCCCGCCAAAGGGTAATTCTGCCTGTGAATTTGTCGGCTGATTAATGAACATCATGCCCGTATCGACCTGTTCCGCTACGTGACGGGCCCGATCAATATCTTTCGTGTAGACTGAACCTCCCAGTCCATAAGACGAATCGTTGGCGACCTGAATCGCTTCTTTTTCATCTTTCACGACATACACACTGGCGACAGGACCGAATAATTCCTGATCATAAGTCGGCATATCGCGTGTAATGTCTGTCAGAATAGTCGGATTGTAGAAGGCGCCTTCACGGTCGGGCCGTCCTCCTCCCAGTACCACTGTTGCTCCGGCATTGATGGTTTTCTGCACCATTTCATCCAGGTTGACCGCGGCCTCCTCGGTCGACAGAGGTGCCACATCGGTTTCCGGATCCAGTGGATCACCCAGCTTGAGCCTGGACATTTCCTCTTTAAAAGCGGACAGGAATTCATCAGCAACTTTCTGGACGATAATAAAACGTTTTGACGCTGCACAGGATTGCCCTGTGTTGGTCATTCTCCCCTGGACCGCCATTTTAATCACATGTTTCATATCCGCATCTTCCAGCACGATAAACGGATCGTTGCCGCCCAGTTCCAGCACCGAACGTTTGAGTTTTTGCCCTGCTTCTCCCGCGACAATGGCACCCGCCTTATCACTTCCCGTGAGCGAAACTCCCTGGATGCAGTCGTTTTCAATGACTGATTTGATGAATTCCTTGGGAATAAAAAGATTCGTGAACACACCCTCGGGTGCGCCGCAGTCGCTGAACAGATCGTGAATCGCCTGTGCACACTGGGGGACATTACTGGCATGTTTTACCAGGACGGTATTCCCCGCCATGATATTGGGAGCAGCAAAGCGAGTGACCTGATAAAAAGGAAAGTTCCAGGGCATAATTCCTAACAGAACGCCAATCGGCGCATATTGAACATACGCGTCAGCATCGTCGACATCCATCGGCTGGTCCGCCAGAAACTTTTCGGCACCATTGGCGTAGAACTCGGCAATTTCGGCACAGAAATTAATTTCTTCACGACTTTCGGAGATTCGTTTCCCCATCTCCAGTGTAATCAGTCTGGAATATTCATCGATCCGCTCTCGCAGTTTTGAAGCATATTGCAACATCAGATTTTTGCGTTCGTCAAAGGAAGTATGCCGCCAGCAATCGAAAGCCTCGCCAGCCTGCTCAATCGCATCGACTGTCTGTTCGCGTGTGAGTGGATCATATTCTTTAAGGGTCTCGTTCGTGAAAGGATTGATACTGGTATAAGTCATGAATAAATCTCCTGTTTATGTTTGATATGGATAAACCACATTAATATAGAATCACGTCTTTATCGTTAACTCGGATTCGGTACGATTTCATTGGGGCGCACTCCCGGATCGGCTGAACTTTTAAATCCGGACGCGCTGGGACCGAGAGAGTGACGCCGTAACGCTTCCGATAGCCTGAACAGAGGAAACGACGAATTGGTCCCGGGGTAAAGCCGGCATTTGAGAAAAGTCGATCTCCAGTTTCTGATCTCGCACTTTGTAGCGAATTGCTTGTGTCAGAAACCGGGAAGTCAGCTTCATCAGACTGACCGTGATCCACTCCCCCGGACACCGATGATTGGCAGCATATTCCCCACCTCCCTGCGGAATGAAATCATAAGGAGTCGGCTCCCGTTGTAAAAAACGATCGGGTTGAAACAGATCCGGTTCTTTCCAGATCCGGCTGTCGTGATTTGTACCATACAAATCCAGCAGCACACGCTTTCCACGAGGAAACTCATAGCCGTTCCATTCAAAATAAGTCTGCACAATCGCCGCTGTAAAAGGAAAAAAAGGATAGTAGCGTCGCACTTCCTGAACGAAAGCTGTTTCACATTCATCGGAACCTGATTTCAGCTTTTCCCGATATCCAGGATGAAAATGCAATGCATGCGCAATGAGCGTCATATAAACGGATATCGCGACGACCGGTCTTAAAAGATTCAACAATTCTACGGCAGCAACCTGTGGCTCCAGCAGTTCATTTTTCAGATTTCGATGCCAGGCGATCTTTAATGCCGGGCTATGTTCGGGGAGCGAAACCTGCTTGTCTCGAATCTGCTGAATCAAGTCCGTTATCCAGGCATTCGTCTGTCGCCGCGCCAGGCGTGCACGAATATGTCCCATTCCGATTTTCGCCGCATCATTGAATAGAGACGTCAACTGCTTAGTTCGTAACCGCACTTCAGAATCTGCCAGGGGCACGCCTGCCCATTCACAGACAGCCATGGTTAATACCCGCTGAAACTCTTCGTACAGCGGCACCTCAGACATATCTTTCCAATGGGGTACCGCAGCCGTCAACTGGCGTTCTGTCAGAACTCTTAACTGTTCGATCTGCTCTGTCGTCATGATCGACAAAAACATCTGCTTGCGATGCCTGTGTGCATCCTCATCCAGACTCTGTACGCCTCCCTCTCCGAACAATGTTTTCATGACGGCTTTCGGTGCCGCCCCCTTGCGACTAAACAGATCGGGATCATAAAACACCTGAGCGGCTTCCTGTCCTCGCATACAATACGTTTTCTGCAACAGCAGCCTTGCCTCAAACAAATCTGACTGTTCGTTCTGACAGTTTCTGGAAATGAATCGATAAGGATCTCTCAATAAATCAAGGGTGCTGTCCCATTTCTGTAATCGTGGAATCGGAGTCATAATTTCATTCCAGTTTATGAGAGTTTTTTTGGATGTTGCCAGTATGCATTGTTCTATTCAAAGGATTTCAATAGTTTGTTGCTGTCTTTGACTGTCGCTTGAGCCTTCAGGCCGGACGCTTTGCAACCAGCCGCAAGTTTGGAATTCTTGAGCTTTATGAATAAACTTCCTGCCAGACAGGATTAATTTCATTTGAGGCCCCCTTCCCAGCCGTGCCTGATCTTGATTGACGCAATTCCCGTACCTTTAGAATCGGTAGCAGCAGGAATTCTCCAGCTCGGTAGAAGCTGATTTGAAAGACGGATGATTAAGGGCGACAATCTGTCTCAGGAGACCAGGACAATTTTCACATTGCCCTCTTTACGATCCACATTCATTCCCACATCTCGAGGGTGCCGACGCAATGTGCAGTCGATGGTTGCCTCCCCCATGCGTAAATTTTTGATTGAGATCCACTGAATGGCAGGCGGCAGCATGGGATTTTCAAAGCGGATTTCTGACAGATGGGAATAGAACTTGAGCCCCAGACAGGATTGCAGCAGCATGAAAACAGAACCAGCGGCCCAGGCCTGGGGAGCACAGGCCACCGGATACAAGGTCGGTGCATGACCGCTTATTCGGTCAAAACCGCAAAAGAGTTCCGGCAAGCGATGCCATTCCAGAAAGCAGGAGACATCAAACATCCCTGCCAGCAGACGGGTACACTCTGTCTGATATCCATAACGTGACAGACCTGCCCCACACAGGGCGGTATCATGAGGCCAGATTGACCCGTTATGATAGGACATCGGATTATATCTCAATTCCCCGCGCGAAATGGTGCGAATACCCCAGCCATTGAAGGTATCCTCATCCATCAGAGTTTCCGCGACTCGCTTGACATACTGTTCTTCCACAATCCCGGTATAAAGGAGATGTCCGGCGTTGGAATTTCTAACGGCACAGGGATTTTTATCTCCATCCAGGGCAATCGCAAAGGTCCCAATCGTATCGACCCAGAACCGTTCATTAAATTTTCTCTTCAGATCAATTGCTTCAGCCCGCAGTTGGCTGGCCCATTCTTTTTCTCCAAAGATTTCTGCCAGGTCAGCGGCCCTGTTTTTTGCCGCATACACATACCCCTGAACTTCGCTGAGTGCAATGGCGCCTTCTGCGTTTTTTCCATCAGCATGAAAGACGGAATCATCCGAGTCTTTCCAGCCCTGTTGTTTTAATCCATGTTCATTCTGTCTCATGTACTCAAGAAAGCCATCGCGATCAGGGTCTCCATAGCTGTCGATCCATGCGATGGCGCGTTTGATATTCGTCCAGATTTTTTCCAGGAACTCCAGATCTCCTGTCCGCCAGTAATAATGAGCAGCCAGGATCACAAATAAAGGAGTAGCATCCACAGTCCCATAATAACGCCGAAAGGGAATCTCACCTAATGCCGCCATTTCCCCCTCACGGATTTCGTGAAATATCTTTCCTGGCTCCGATTCGGCGACAGGATCCAGTTCTGTAGCCTGCGTAGCTGCCAGAAAGTTGAGAACGCCTTTTGAAAGCTGCGGATGAATCCACAACGTCTGCAGAGCAGTAATGATCGCATCGCGACCAAAAGGAGTGGAAAACCAGGGGACCCCGGCATAAGGATAAGGACCATGGGGAGTTTCAGACGTCAGCATCATCAGATCGGAAGTGGAACGGTTAATCCAGTCATTAAACTGTTCATTGGAAGTTTCGATTCGGGTTCTCTCCTGATTGAACTGATCGATAAAATTCGAAACCTGCTGGATTGCCTGTTGATGACTGCGTTTCGTGATCGGAATCTGATCATTCTGACAGGCAACGATGGTCCGCAAGGTATCGGATTCACCTGGCTCAAGTTCAATGTGGATGTTCGCTTCTTTGTCAGATACGGTTTGCTCTTTCCCCTGGACATCGATTTCCGTGCTGCGTTCTATTTGATCCAGCCCCCGATATTTCAGGATGGCGGAATCGCAATTGACTTCGACAGGCAGCATCGATCCCCGCTGACTGCGATGATTGCCGCGCACTTCAAATATATCGCGAAAATCAGCCGCATAGTGATATTTGATATTGAATTCCAGAGGCGCATTTGAATAGTTCGTCAGCTTCAGGTTTTCATACAGAATGGCGCCTTCAATGATAATGGAACGCGAAGCATGCAGTTGCCCCTTTGGTAACAGTAGTCGATCACCTTGATGGATATCAGGCGTTGTCAGTTCGACCATCAATACGCTGTTGTCCTCTTTCATTGTAGAATTCAACAGCATCGGCCGACGATCATTGATCAGCAGTTCCCAATGAGAAAGATGGCGAGTCCCCAGGTGATAAACCCCCTGCTCTCCGAGCCCGGTACGGGAGATATCCCCCAGCAGGTCAAGAACAGCAAATGTATCTCCCTGTTTTAAAACCTGGTTTCGAGAATCGGTTTTCTGGGAACCGGCTGCGTAATACCACTGATCGTCGATCTGAATGACGTCATCCATGGGTGTTCTTTTCCAGTTAAGGCTGACAGCTCTTCAAAGCTGTTCTTCACTTTTGAAAAGCAATTCCCTTTGAAATTACAGGCTGTGTTGCTGTCGAAGAATGCTCCTGATTTTTCATAGCGCGGTGGCCGGGATTCACTTTTCTTTTCCACTCAGTGAGTACGTTTTGATAAGTTTGCAGGTAGCCTTTAGCCATGTGCTGGCAGGTAAAACGGTTTTCAAAATATTTTCGGCAAAGCCGTCGATCCAGTTGGCTGATCTTTGAAACCGCTGCCACCGCTTCCTGTACCGTCTCCACAATAAAACCGCTCACTCCTGGTTTGACGACTTCCGGAACAGAACCTTCCATAAAAGCAATCACAGGAGTTCCACAGGCCATCGCTTCTGTCATGACCAGACCGAACGGTTCTGGCCATTTGATGGGAAACAACAAGGCACGGGCTCCACATATCAGTTCGGATTTTTCGGGCTCACCAACTTCTCCCAGATATTCAATCAGGGGATGCTCCAGCAATGGCGCAATCCGGGATTCGAAATAGGCTTTATCAGACGCATCCACCTTCGCTGCCATCTTCAGCCGGAAGTTGGATTTCAAAGCGATGTCAATCGCTTCTTCCGGACCTTTATCGGGACAGAATCTTCCCAAAAACAGCAGGTAATCTCCGGGGCTGTCATTGAAATTCTCATTGACGGGGATTCCATTATACACTGTCGAGACCCAGTTGGCATCAGGAATAAACCGTCGTTGCGCAGCCGAGATGGAAACGACAGGCACTTCTTGAAATTCCTGATACAGGGAGATGACATCCGGTCGGTCTAAGCGGGAATGCAGTGTGGTCACATGCGGGATGTCAAGATGACGCACCAGTGGAAAATGAATCGTTTCAATATGAAAATGGATGATGTCAAAGCGATCACGCATCTGGATCAACTTTTCCAGCTGTATGATCTGAGCGATCTCAGGGTCTCGCGGAGTCTGAGATAAACGCAACGATTGCTCTACCACCGCATACAGATCGGCGGTCGTTTTTGAATCGCCTGATGCAAATAATGTAACGTCATGCCCTTCCTTAACAAGTGATTCTGTAAGATTCGAAACGACTCTTTCAATTCCCCCATAGGTCTGGGGAGGAACGCTTTCAATCAATGGTGAAACCTGGGCGATCCGCATTTTCCCTCCTTAGTTCAATGTGAACCTCATATGTATTTATTGAGCCACCATCTCAAAAGTATGAGAAACGGTGACTGTTTAATAAATCTAAAATCTCACAAATGGCTTATTCTGAAAGGGTTTTAGTATCATTTCTCCCGACCGATCTTTTTAACCTCGCCGAGAAATTCAGAGATCACATCGGAATCAAGTGCCCTTCGGAACAGGAAATACTCTTGCAAATGATGAGCCAGTCAGAACAGAAGATTTTAAACTTTTATCAAATCCCTGATTTCGCATTTCTGAACCTTATTTCCACTCACCTGGATCAGTCAGAATCATTGATCGCCCAAGGCGCATAGTGAGCGTTGATAGACCAGAGCCAGGGAAATCAAAGAAGAAATATCACGCGTTTCTCCCCAGGCAATGAGAAGAAACAGAAAACGCAATCAGCCAAGAAATTCTATGAAATATCACTTTCTGCGGATTGCGGTAGAACCGGGTTTCACTCCGATCCTGTATCGTGGCCCGCGATTTGCTCGCTAAGTTGCTGACTGGCGATATCATCTGTCCATTCTGATATTAGCCAATCGGAATGCTCAGTTCAGGGTTGTGAAGCAATTCTCAACGGATAAGACGTGATTCTGCGTACCCATTATCACGTTTTCATCAGGAGAATCGCTTTAGATAAAACAGGGAGGAAAAATGAAAACGGGATTATTTAACTCGACTTGTGCTTCAGGTACATCGAAAGAACAGTGTTCGCTTTCTCAGAACGTTGCCAACAGTGAGCGTGTGCTTTCGTTAGTGGGAGGGGGAAGTCTTCTTTTGATGGGACTGAAGCGGGGGTCCGTCGCAGGTTTACTGGGAATCGCCGCGGGAGCCTCACTGCTATACCGCGGGTGGACGGGACATTGTCACCTGTACGAAGGACTGGGAATCAACACGGCAGACCCGCATCGCGGCCGCCCCGGCGTCCCGGCACAGCAGGGTAGCCGTGTGAACTGCGCCTTGCACGTCAATCGCGACCGTCAGGAATTATACGATTTCTGGCGTCATCTGGAAAACCTTCCCCAAATCATGCAGCATCTGCAGTCTGTGACTGTCATTGACGACAAACGTTCTAAATGGATCGCCCGCGCTCCTTTTGATAAAACACTGGAGTGGGAAGCCGAGATAATCACCGACAAACCCGGAGAAGTGATTGCCTGGCAATCATTGCCCGGCTCTCAGGTGGAGACCGCCGGTTCCGTTCATTTTAAAGACTCGTCTACCGGTGACGGCACTGAACTCGCTATTTCGATCAAATATAATCCCCCCGGCGGTCGTATCGTCACCCAGATCGCACACCTGCTGGGTCAGGATCTTCAGGCAGAATTGAATCAGGATCTGAGAGAGTTTAAACAACTCCTGGAGGCGGGCGAGATTGCGACGAATGCCATTGCCCCGGAAGCAGGTCAGACCCACAAGCCTGATATGACCAGTCTCAAGGTTGAAAAAACATAAAATCCGCTCTCCCTGCTGGAGTTTGAAAAAGGAACAATCACTCACCCACCGAAAACTATTTAAAAGAAGCGAGACCATTATGAGAGCTGTTTCCTGGCATGGTAAAGAAGACATTCGTGTGGAAACGTTTCCCGATCCCCAGATTGTCAATCCCCGTGACGCGATTGTGAAAGTAAGCCTCACCGCCATTTGCGGATCTGATCTGCATCTTTATACAGGACGAATCCCCACCATGCAGACCGGAGATATTCTCGGTCATGAGTTTATGGGAGAAGTCGTCGCCGTGGGTCACGAAGTGACGAATCTAAAGATCGGTGATCGTGTGGTGGTTCCATTCACCATTGCCTGTGGTGGCTGCTATTTTTGCAAACACGATCTCTGGTCTCTCTGCGACAATTCAAATCCCAATGCGTGGATGGTGGAAAAGCTATACGGTCATTCCCCCTCCGGACTGTTCGGGTACTCGCATATGCTGGGAGGCTATGCCGGCGGACAGGCAGAATATGTGCGCGTGCCCTTCGCCGACGTCGGGCCGATAACTGTTCCTGAAGGACTCTCCGATGAACAGGTTCTGTTCCTCTCCGATATTTTTCCTACCGGGTATATGGCCGCTGAAAACTGTCAGATCAGAGAAGGTGACACTGTCGCAGTCTGGGGTTGTGGTCCTGTGGGACTGTTTGCCATCTGGAGCGCCTATAAATTAGGGGCCGGAAAGGTGATTGCCATTGATCGCTTCCCCGAACGCTTGAAACTGGCCCGGGAATATTGCAAAGCCAAAACACTCAATTACGAAGAAGTAGACGTGTTTACCATGCTCCAGGAATTAACGGGAGGACGCGGACCGGATTCCTGTATTGACGCAGTTGGCAGTGAAGCACACGGCACCACTCTTGATGCATGGTATGATCTGGCTGCCGAGAAACTGATGCTGGAAACAGATCGCGGGCATGTCTTGCGCCAGGTTATTCATAGCTGTCGCAAAGGAGGCACCATTTCTATCCCCGGCGTTTATGGAGGCTTTCTGGACAAAGTTCCCATTGGTGCCGCGTTTGGAAAAGGACTGCAGCTGCGGATGGGTCAGACACACGTGCATCGTTATTTACCACGATTGCTGGAATTTATTCGTGAAGGCGAACTCGACCCTTCGTTTCTGATTACACACCGCAGTTCCCTCGAACAGGCTGCAGACATGTATCGGATTTTTGAACAGAAGCAGGACGAGTGTATTAAGGTAGTATTACAGACATGAATTCGAATATTAAGCAACCACTTGTATTAGCAACAGCCGGGCTTGGACTGGCTCTCGCAGGCCGGGCTTTATATCGACGCATGAACCGCCTCAACCTGGCTGGCCGCACCGTATTGATCACGGGGGGCTCCCGCGGACTGGGACTCGTACTGGCACGTCAGTTTGCTGCAGAAGGGGCCAATTTGATTTTATGTGGTCGCAACAAAGACAAACTTCTGCAGGCAGGAAAAGAATTATTTGAAAAAGGCGCCAACGTCAGTTGTGTCACCTGTGATGTCACTCAACCAGAACAGGTTCAAGACATGGTCACACAGATTGAACAACATTTCAGCAGTATTGATGTCGTTGTGAATAACGCCGGCATCATACAGGTCGGTCCCATGGAATCCATGGAAAGACAAGACTACCAGGAAACAATGCAAACCCATTTTTATGGACCGCTGCATGTGATTGAAGCAGTTCTACCCGGAATGCGGAAACGAGGTGCAGGACGCATAGTCAATATCTCCTCAGTCGGTGGTCGCATCAGTGTGCCTCACATGCTGCCTTACAGTGCCAGCAAATTCGCGCTGGTCGGCTATTCACTGGGACTGCGGAGTGAACTGGCAAAAGAAGGAATCGGCGTGGTAACTGTCTGTCCGGGCATGATGCGAACGGGCAGTCCCCAAAACGCCTACTTTAAAGGTCAACATGAAGCGGAATATGCATTGTTTAAAATCAG
This sequence comes from Gimesia maris, assembly GCF_008298035.1. Classification (NCBI taxonomy): domain Bacteria; kingdom Pseudomonadati; phylum Planctomycetota; class Planctomycetia; order Planctomycetales; family Planctomycetaceae; genus Gimesia; species Gimesia maris. The sequence continues at coordinate 2,463,027 of NZ_CP042910.1, read as the reverse complement.
TGATTCCCTGCCTCTGATCTCCATGAGTTCTGAAAGAGCAGCCAGGCAGATTCTCAAGGCCTGTCAATACAATGACGGATTTCTTGTTCTGGGCCTGCATATCAAGCTGGCAGAAAAACTGTACGCTCTCTGTCCCGGCCTGATGGCTGATGCGCTGGGCGTAGTCAATCGACTCCTGCCTGCAGCGGGTCCCGCTGGCTCTATCAAAAAACAGGGATCAGAAAGTCAGTCGAGATGGTCTGAGTCCTGGTTAACGGAATTAACTCAGAAAGCGGCTGAACGTAACAACGAACTCTGAAGGCTTCAAAGCAATACATCATTATTACGTTACAGCCCGGTTAGACTGTGTCCAGTCTCACTATAGCGTCGACAGGTTCATTTAGACCGGTTATCTCAGATTGACAGACGCTACAGTTAAATGCGGTGCGATCCAGAATAAACAATATCGAAACAGATATTCTCAGTGATTTCTGAGAGCATAAATCAATTCTTTTTTGTCCATTTTTGAACGCCCCTCAATACCCACTTCTTTTGCTTTATCATAAAGCTCTTCTTTCGTCCAGTCTTCGTATTTGCCTGCTTTACCTCCGCGTTTTCCTGTTGTCTGACGGTCAGAATTCGCAATGCGTGCCGCCTTTTCCTTACTCATCCCTTTTTCACGCAGTGTCTGATATTGGGCATCATCTTTGATAGTGGGACCATGACTTTTAACCATGATAATCTCCTTTAGATTGACTTTGAAATACAGTCCGGTAAAAACAACTCTCTGTTAAGCTTTCAACTAATTCAGCCGGCCCGTGTCGCTCCTCCCAGGATGGTCAGAACTTCCCCGGTGACATAGCTGGAATCCGCATTGGAAGCGAAATACACATAAGCTGGCGCAATTTCTTCCGGCTGCGCGGGCCGCCCATAAGGCGTACCACTACCGAAGTCCTTTACCTCATCCTCGGAACGTTCCGCGGGGTTCAGAGGCGTCCAGACCGGACCCGGGGCGACACAGTTCACTCGAATTTTCCGGTCCACCAGGTTCTGGGCCAGGGACTTGGTAAAAGCATGAATGGCCCCTTTGGTTGCTGAATAATCCAGCAGGCGACCACTGCCCTCGAGGCCGGTAATCGAACCGGTATTGATAATATTCGCCCCCTCTTTCATATGTTTCAAGGCAGCCTGCACCATGTGAAAGTATCCATAAATATTCGTCTTGAAAGTATGGTCCCACTGTTCTTCACTGATGTCATCTATCCCATCCTGGTGCTGCTGATAGGCGGCATTATTCACAAGAATATCCAGGTGACCATACTCAGTAACCGTTTGCTCCACCGCAGACTTGCAGAAGGAGGCATCAGTGACATCGCCGCAAATCAGCAGAACCTGATCGCTGCCGACAGTCTCTTGAATATAGTTGCGAATGGCTTCCGCGTCCTGCTGCTCCTCTTCCAGACAGACCAGCGCTAGACTGGCGCCTTCGCGGGCAAACAGCGTTGCGACAGAACGTCCGATTCCAGAATCTCCACCTGTGATCAGAGCCACCTTACCCTCCAGCTTATCCGCAGCTCGATAATCGGGAGCCTCAAAATGAGGTTGTGGATCCATCGCTTCTTCAATTCCTGGTTTTTCCAGTCCCTGTTGTGGAAATTCCGGAGCAGGTTGTTGGCGGGGCATAATACATTTCCTTTTTACTATTGATTCGAGTCAAATAATGAGAGCAATATGATATCTCGTAGAGTGCTTAAGTCAGTGAGAACTGCACTTCGCGTACCAAATCAGAAAGGATTTTATCAGTGCCTGACGGAAAGGACTTCAGTAATGCTGCTGGAAAAAACGGCACTCTTTGCCCGTGAGATGCCAGACCGAAACTGTTCTCTCTGCGAACAATCTGCTCGGTGAGGAATCAGCGGTTCTGATGGATATATTGTGAGAAACTGCGTTTTATCTCTCTGGTAGCTCAGAGTAGTAAAAGCTGACATCGCGAATCTGATCCGGCTTCAATCCATCGACGGCCGCGTGCATCAGATTGGCAGACTGAGACCCACCACGACTGCGGTTCTGAAAGAGTCTGATCTGCAGTTCCAGATAAGCCTGATACTGTCCCATCAGTGCCGGATAAGCATTTTTGAAAGGCTTTCGTGTCGCAGGATGACAGTCTGCACAGGCGGGGACGTCCTGGCCTGCAATTCCTTCCGCCGCGATCTGGGCGCCGCGTTCAAACGATGCGTCTTCTTCTTGAGCGTCACGGTTATTCGTTTTATCTCTACCCTGACTTTCATTTGAAAGGAATGGTTTCAGCCGAGAATAATAGCGTGAAACCTCCTCAATCTCTTGCTGATGCATTCTGCTGGCAAGTTCCTCCATCGTACCGCTCATCCGTTTGTCCTGATGATAGGCTTCCAGAGAAACCAGTAAATAAGCCTCATTCTGACCTGCCAGTCTCGGAAATACGCCGAGTCCCCTCCCCTGTCCGTCTACACCATGGCAGCCGGCGCAGACTTCGATTACCAGATGAGGCACCGGTAACGATGTTCCCTCGGCCGAATCGATCGATTGACCACTCTGTTTTTGATGTTTCCCCCAGACCAGTTCATCATATTCATTGAAATCCAATTCAGGATATTTCAACAGAAATGCAACAACAGGCCAGATTTCATCATCACGCTTTAACTCCGGCCAGGCTGGCATTCCGGTCATCTTAATCCCGTGCTTCACCACATAGAAAAGTTCCTGTGGCTCCCGTTCCGGGACGATGTTTTTTAAATTCGGAGGCTGAGGAGTCATCAGAGATACCATCCGCGGACGCATACCATCTGGTTTTCCGTGACACATTCGACAGCCTGCTTCGTAATGTCCTGCCCCCTTGACGATCAGCGCCTGATCATCAAGGTCCGGAACTTTGATTCCGGTGCTATGCGTCGCAACAGACCGTTCTTTGGTAAAATTCAGAAACCACTTCGTGATTTCCCAGTGTCCTGAACTGGCTTTTACGGGAATGACGCCACTGACTACGACAAGAATCCCAACAATGCCAATCACCAGGATCAGACCAGTCATGATTTTCCAGGGTCGTTTCATGATGACAACTCCTTTCGCTGACTTTTAAGCCATAACAAATCCACCGTAAGCCAGAGACCTCCAGAAAGGTAAACAATGCCTCCCACCACCAGCATGATCGCTCCTCCCAGATGCTGATCCTGCAGCGCTGACATGGTTGAAAAGCCTTGATGGTGCGCATAGACCGAGCGTGGTGCCAGCGCCAGCAAAGCCCCCAGGAGAGTCATATGCATGGAGGTTAACAGCAGCCCGATCACTCCCGCGGCACTACGACTACGACTGCGGGGACTCGTCCCGCCGAAGGCAGATATCCAGACCGCGATCCCCGCCAGCAGGAACGATCCCTGTTCAGCCACAAGCCCCCAGGAAGTCATCCGGGCCAGGTGATGCAAGCCCGGTGCATGCCACGCCCAGACAATAATCAGTTCCGCTACGGACGCCGGTATCGGTGCGAAGAAGACGGGGTACTTAATGACAGGATCAAAACGACTTCCGGCGATTGCCAGGCTGAGTAAAGGAGCTGCTACAGCCACAACCAGCATATGCATTGTCATGTGCGCAAAAAATGCATGATGCGCCAGTTCAGGGAGAGGGCCCGACCAGGCAACCGCCAGGCTAAGCAACCCCAGCAGAAACAGCCAGACCTGCACTTTTCTATAAGCTGAAGTAGAATGAGCCATATGAATACCCTCCAGTTGATTCGTCTTTGTCATTGCAGTCATGCCAGATCTCATCAGTTACAATTCCCGAAAAACAGAGCTACAGCCGCTACGAACAATGTCGCGACGGCACTCAAAGCAGAAAGCAGAAAGGTTGCCAGTCCCAGAAAACGATATCGATCCAGAGGAGTATCGTCATGATAAGCCAGGTCTTCAGAAAGGTGTCGATGCCGCCTGTAACCGGCCCAGCCAAGGGATCCAATGCTGGCAAGCGCCAGCAAGGTATAAATCCCAATCGCCACCCTCACCGTGAGAAAATGATTTGTCATACCGGAGAATTTCGCGCACCAGATCGCAGCGGTCAGGTAACAGGCCAGCAGGTGAACCGCCCAGACCAATGGGGGAAGAAACATGAACCAGATCCGTTCATGTTTTTCATGAAATTCTTCAGAATGATGATGTTGCTGCTCCATGATGGTCCTCATGATACACTGGGAAAGCCGGCGATTACGCCGACAGTCATGACCACGGTCAAAGCCAGAAAATGCCAGTACAGTGAGACATTCACAATATCCGCGTCCCATTGGTTCGTCATTTTCCCTGCCGCCCTTCTCGCCAGACAGTACAGTTGCATGATGACGCCCAGAATCACATGCAATACTGTCCAGCCCGTCAACACCCAGACGATTGCCGGGTAGACATGTGTCGTGGGGTCAAGCCCCGTCAACCAGGGACCAGCCAGCAGTGCACAGGCACCTGCCAGTGAAACAACTGCTGCCAGCGTGAGCGAAAGATAGAAGGCGCTGACCTGCCCCGAACGATTCCAGTAGCGGGAGAGCAACGTCAGTCCATACGCAATCAACAGCAATACCATTCCCGTTACCGGCCAGAATACTCCGGGTCCCTGCAGTGGCTGGGGAGGAAAATCTTCGTGAATCGTCCAGTAGAAAAAGTATCCAAATACCAGTGAAACGAATGCGGTGATGTCAGCAGTCATCGTGATAAACATGGCCCACCAGCCGACTGCATTGGGACCGGAGATATACAAAGGCAGCGAAAGTCCCAGCCCCACATCCTTCCTCTCTTTTTCAGGTATTTCAGCAGTCCCGGTCCAGACCCAGGTTAGCATGACGCCAATCGCAATCAACCCGCTGACGATCGCAGCCAGCCACCAGTGATAGGTCGCGAAAATAAAGAATCCCCCCGTAAATAACGCGGCAAAAAATGTAAGAAAGGTCGGGCCTCCTACCCGCAGGCATTGCAGGGGCTCTGCGTCGATTACCGTCGTGACCAGCGTCTCCCGTTTCCCTTCCACCGCATCGGGCAGATAAAACCGGCCTTCATCTACATCACGCACAAAGTTGGGTTGTTCCCATAACGGATAACGGCTCTCGATGATGGGAATCGTACGCACACCCCAGGGCTGATCCGGCATTTGCGCCAGCCACTCCAGTGTGCCCGCCTGCCATGGATTCCGTTCAGAAAGCGGCTGTTTTGTTCGTGGCCGAACCACATCATATAAAAAGAGCACGAAACCGGCAGCGAGAATCATCGACCCCAGGCTGGAGATCAGGTTCAACGTATCAAAACCCATGTCAGCGGGATATGTAAAAACCCGGCGCGGCATTCCCAGCAAGCCGGTAATATGCATCGGAAAAAATGTGATGTTGAATCCGATCAATACGAGCCAGAAAACAATCCTGCCGATCCGTTCCGAAAGCTGTTTACCTTTAACCAGCGGGAAGAAATAGTAAAAGCCTGCCATGATCGGAAAGATGGTTCCGCCGATCAAGACGTAATGCAAATGACCGACGATAAAGAAAGTGTCATGTGCCTGAAAATCAAATGGCGCCACCGCCACCATCACTCCCGTTAAACCCCCGATGATGAACGTCGCGAGACCGGCAAAAATGAAATGCAGGCAAACAGACCGTTTTACAGTTCCTGCTGTAAATGTTGCCAGGAAACAGAAGAGTTGCACTCCGGTCGGGATTGCCACTGCCTGCGAAGCGGCTGAAAAAATGCCGATGGAGATGCCGGGCAGACCGGTGGTAAACATATGATGGACCCATAACCCGAAACTCAGAAATCCGGTCCCCACTGCAGACAGGACCACCCAGCTGTAGCCGACCATCGGGGTTTTGGCAAACGTCGGCACCATCATCGCCATCAGGGCCACTGAAGGCAGGAATACAATGTAAACTTCCGGATGACCAAAGATCCAGAACAGATGCTGCCACAACAGCGGATCTCCGCCTCGCTGGGGATCAAAGAAGGGCCAGTCAAAGGCACGTTCCATCTCCAGCAGAATGTCACCTGCGATCAATGGCGGAAAAGCAAACAGAATCATTCCCGCAACCACCAGGATGTACCAGCAATACAGGGGAATCAGATTGATTCGCATGCCGGGCGGACGACACTTGAGGACGCCGACAATCAATTCAATCGCAGCTGCAATCGAGGCAATTTCAATAAACGTTAATCCCAGCAACCAGATATCAGCGCCGATATCATCTTGAAAGGAACTCGTCAGAGGAGGATACATGAACCAGCCCCCTTTGGGAGCCGCATCAAAAAACAATGAACCACAGACGAAGATTCCACCGATCACGAAGCTGTAGAAGCCGTATGCTGACAAACGAGGAAACGGCAGATCACGGGCTCCCAGCATTTCGGGAAGAATCATGATTGAAAATGCTTCAAAAATGGGGACGGCAAACAGAAACATCATCACCGAACCATGCATCGTGAAAATCTGATTGTACTGATCAGCGGTTAAAAACGTGTTTCCTGGCACAGCAAGTTGAATGCGCATCAGCAGTGCCAGCACTCCACCGAACAGAAAAAAACAGAACGAAGCGACGGTATACCACATGCCCACTTCAGAATTGTTGACTGCCGACCAGTAGCGCCAGCCGCGCGGAGTTTCCCAGGCCTTCAACAACCGCGCTGCGGACTGTCGACGGTATTCTGCAGAATCAAGATCCTGCTCTGAAATCAGATTGGCGGGTTCAGAATCCATATCGTCTGGCTTCACTTCAACTGTTCTAAATAGTTTGACAGAGTTTGGTATTCATCGTCTTTGAGCGCACGAAATGCGGGCATCTTCACGCCGGGTTTCAATGCGGACACATGTGCGATCCACTTCTGAAGGTTTCCTCGATTAGTAGGAAACATATCCGCTCCCAGAGAGCTACGACTGCCGATATGTGTCAAATCGGGGCCTATCTTTCCATCAGCCTCTGTCCCTCGAATCGTATGACAGGCTCCACAGCCTGTCTGCAGGAATAATGCCTCCCCCCTCTCAACAGATTCAGTTTGCGGCGTTATTCTGTCCGTAGACTGCTGCGCCAGCCACTCATCAAATTCCTCTTTCTCGACAACGTCCACCGTAAAATTCATATAGGCATGAGAAGCACCACAATATTCTGCACAGGCCCCTCGAAAATGCCCCGTCTTCGTAGGATGCAATGTCAGGCGCGTGGTACGTCCGGGGATCATGTCGACTTTCCCGCCCAGTGAGGGAATCCAGAACGAATGCACGACATCATTACTGGTGAGGATAAACTCGACCGGTTCGCCTCGAGGTAATCGTATTTCATTAGCCAGTTCGACTGGCTTTCCACTTTGGGTCGGGTAACGCACTCTCCACCACCATTGATATCCCTCAACCTCGATCTGCAACGTCCCTGCCGGAGGTCGGGCAAGCAGTGCGGGCAGGAGATTTAATCCATAGATCAACAGTATGGTGAGGATGATCGTGGGGGCTATCGCGCCTCCCCCGATTATAAACAGGGCGGATTTCTGACGATGATGGGCGACGGGATTCAGATGCAATGCATAGATCGACAAAGCGATCATGACTAACCAGATGACTGTTGCCCCCCCGGCCATCCACCAGAACAGTCTGGCAATCAGTTCGGCACCTGCTCCTGCAGGATTCAGTGCTGACTGCGAACTGGAACAACCGGAAATCAGAACACCTGCGCAGATCAGCTTAGCCTTGACAGCATCACCCTCGGCAGGCATTTCAATTACTTTCATTCTGGCGGGTCAGAGACGTTCGATTTAATCTTATGAATAACAGAATCATCAGATTCATCTGCCATTCAGGAACATGGTTTAGAAATGATCTCTTTCATATTAAGGCCCGGCCAGATTGTGAAGCCAGCCTTTCTGTGTTTACAGAACGGCATCTGGCCGGGCCCGAAAGAGATATTTATGAATGATCTATTTGTTTCTTTCGCATGCGATTTTGTTTAATGCCTGCTGGCACTTCGGGGCGAAACAGGCAATTCTGCGGTGACTTTCGGGGTTGATTTGGCAATTCCAATGACTCCTAAACCGGCTTGAGGACCTGCATCTCCAGATGGCTGACTGGCAAGATCATCAGCGCCGGCATGAACAACGATCGACCTGCCAATTACGTCAGAGAGCTTGAAGTCTTCAGATCGCATATCGATCACAGCGACTCCATTCTGATCTGCGGTAATATTCCCCAGGTCCCCGGCATGATGCTGACCTTTGCCTGGCTTCCCATGTCGATGACCTTCTGGAGCAAAATGGCCCCCGGCAGAGCTGCCGTCGACTGCACTGAGATCACCAAACTCATGGATGTGAAACCCATGCTTGCCGGGAGTAAGTCCTTCGATTTTTCCTGTCAGATGTACCACTCCTTTGCTCTGCTGCAATTGAATCAGGCCAGTGGCACTGAAATCTTTGGTCGGCATCACTGCTACCACGGCCTTGGTTGTTTTGGACTCTGTCTCTTTCTGGTCAGATTTGACCGTAGACACCAGTGAAGTCGCAACAGGAATGACAGCAGAGAGCAGATAGAATACTTGGGTTTTCATGGTTCAAGTCCTTTACTTGATTTTAGTGATAGCATCCTCTGTTATCACTCCAGATTCTATTAGTGAACCCAGCTTCAACCGCTAATTCGATACCTGAAGCAGCAAAGATCTGAGTCCAACCATCAGACAAAACCCCCTCACTACCATCGCCGGTAGTGAGGAGGACCGAACTCATATTTCAGGCACGCGCTGCCGCTTTATTCGTCGATTCTTCAGCGATCTGCGTCAGAATTTTGTCAGCATTACCTTCTTCATCTAATGTTTCCTGCAGAATTTCAGCAAGATTGGTTTTTCCCAGGCGCTGTGCAAAATTGCGGGCAGATCCGTAACCGGCGATTTCATAGTGTTCCACACGTTGAGCCGCGGCGATCAAGGCTGCATCTTTGACATTGGAATCCCCTTTCGCCTTAACCATCTCTTCGCCTTCGCTGATTAATCCTTTCATGGCCTCACAGGATTCTCTCTTAGGTTCGACACCCATCCCTTTGAAAACAGATTCCAGGCGTTTCACATGCTCTTTGGTTTCGCCCAGATGTGTTTGAAACGCCGATTTCAGCTCCTGGCAGGAAGCGGCTTCAGCCATCTTAGGCAAGGCATCGACGAGCCGATTTTCCGCATCGTATAAGTCCTGAATCTGCTCAACAAATAAGTCCTCTAAATTAGAAAATTCTTTACTGGTGAATAAACCCATTTTGATACTCCTGAACCTTAAAACATTCCGTTCCGTAAAAAGTAACACAATGACACAATGTCACTGCGGCAATCTCAGATAATGTCCGCAATTTTTATGCCGCAGAAAAGAATTCGATACCACTTCGCCAGATTGATTTGCGATCGAAACAGGTAGCAGTGAATCTGAAAAAAGTGATGAGATCTGTGCGATCAACATCGGTTTACACAGCGCATGCTGAAGCAGTTTTAAAAAGTTAATCATTGCTGCTTGAAAACACGAATACCGACAGAGTTGCACAGGCAATCAGCTGGAACGACTGACCTTTCCCTGAAATGATTTCATTTTCTGCCGAAAGTGAAGATTTCGAAACCACAGGATATATTCTCATCAATATCTAAAAGGCGCTTTTCAATAATCGTCAGTTCACAAACCATTCTGGTTGCTGGGCAGTCAGTACGTTAATCGCCCAGAGGTAGAAAAACGGAACTGAATACAAGACTCACACTTCTCAATACGACAGATTGGCACAGGGGTATTTCAGAATATTCGTTGCATCTAAACTGGTTGTCGCCATCTCCTGCAGCCAGATTAAGTTGATTTGGTTGGTTTTAATTGAGTGATGATCGGCTATGCTTTGTTGCGATCACCGTATACAGTGCAGGCACCATGTAGAGTGTAAAGATCGTTCCGATTGCCATCCCTACGCCTAAGGTAAAACTGATGGCAAAGCGGCTGGCAGCCCCGGGCCCTCCGGAAACAATCAGCAATGGTAACAGCCCCACCAGCGTGGCAATTGTGGTCATCAGAATAGAACGCAGTCGCAGTGAAGCTGCTTTTTCAATCGCCTGCCGACGGTCCAGACCTTCCTCGCGCTGGATTTCATTAGCAAATTCCACCAGTAGAATTCCATGGCGAATAATAGAACCAATTAATGCCAGCAGACCGATCTGTGTATAAATATTAATGCTGGTAATTCCCAGAGCAAAGAACAGCATCGCGCCCGCCAGTGACATCGGAATGCTCACAAACATGATCGCCGGATCGCGAAAGCTCTCGTACTGGGCCGCCAAAGTCAGGTACATCATCAGGATTGCCAGGGCAAATGCCACCAGCAAAGATGTATTTTCAGAAACGAACTGCCTGGACTGACCTTTCCAGTCGGTCACTACATTCTGCGCCACAGTCTCCTCCACGGTTGTCTGCAGAAATTCAATCAGTTGATCGAAAGAGACTCCGGGTGCAGGGACGCCTGATAACGTCGCTGAGTTGAGTTGATTGAACCGTTTCAGTTGTCGAGGCTGAATTTCATCTTCCAGTGAAACAAAAAGCGAGAGTGGAACCAGATCACCGTCACGGGTAGTTACTCGATAGTCGAGCAGCTGGTCTGTCTGCAGACGATGCGCGCGTGCCACCTGGGGAATGACACGATAGCTGCGGCCATCGTAGCTGAAATAATTGACATAGCCTCCACTCAACATGGTCGCCAGATCTACTCCCAGCGTACTGATATTAATACCGAGTGCTGCTGCTTTATCACGATCGATTTTAATTCTCTGTTCCAGCTTATCAAACTTGAAATCCGACTGGATGAAAGTGAATAAGCCGCTTTCCCGGGCTTTTTTCAGAATAGTCTGCGAAGTTTCATACACGACCCGCGGCTCATCAATCGAGCTGATCACAAACTGCAAAGGAGGACCTTCTCCCGCGCCGGGGAGTGTGGGGGGAGCGATGACCACCGCTTCCAGGCCTGCCACTTGAGCTGCAGTCATCTGGATCTGCTGTTGCAACTGCATCTGAGAAGGATCGCGTTGTTCCCAGTCTTCTAAAATCACACCCCCAAAAGCAGAACTGCTCCCTCCACCAGTATTCCCTCCTCCACCATTCACCGCAAAAAAATACTGGACTCCCCCGACCTCGCTCACCTTCTTTTCCAGCACACCGGTCCAGCGCTCCAGATGATCGATCGAGATATTCGGATCTGCATTTGCAGAAACGATCAGGAAACCCTCGTCTTCCGGCGGTGAAAGTTCTTTATTCGCAGCACTAAATAGAAAATACAGACTGAGGAGAATGCACATGCCTGCCGCCAGAATAATCCAGCGGGCATCCAGCGCCAGCCCCAGCGTTTTTCCATATCCACGGGAAAGGGCTTGAAAACCCTGATCGACTTTGCGGGACAGCCATCTTTTCTGCATTCCGGTTTTAAGCAGCTGGGCACACATCATCGGTGAAACAGTTAATGCCAGTATACCTGAAATCAGCGTCGCACCGGCGACCGTATAAGCAAATTCAGTAAACAGACTGCCCGTCAGGCCTCCCATCAGTCCTACAGGAGCAAAAACGGCCACCACCACCAGATTCATGGCAATGATCGAACCGGTCAATTCACGTACCGTTTTTTTCGCTGCCCCTTCAGGTGTCGCCCCTCCTTCAATATGGCGTGTGGCGTTCTCGACCATTACGATCCCGTCATCAACTACGGTTCCAATCGCCAGTATTAATGCCAGCAGGGTCAGCAGATTGACAGAATATCCCAGCATCTGCATCAGAAAAAATGCACCAATGATCGCCAGAGGCATCGCAATTCCCGGAACCAGTGCCGAACGCAATGCCCCCAGAAACAGGTAAATCACGACAGTCACAATCAGTAATGCTTCAATCAGCGAGCGGATGACTTCATCGATCGAAGCTTCCACCGCTTCCGTGCTGTCATATACAACAATGCCTTCCAGTCCGCCTGGTAACTGTTTTTTCACCTGGGGAATCAGTTGACGTACACCTGCAATGGTATCGAGCAGGTTCGCTTCAGGAGCGACTTGCACTCCAATAAAGGCTACATTTTTACCTTCAAAAATCACCGAACTGTCATAGCTTTCTGCACCAAGTTCGACTTGAGCAAGATCACGCACGCGAATAATGGTGTCACCTTCTTCACGGATCACCAGATTTTCAAAGGCTTCCACCGAACGCAGGTTCGTATCTGCTTTTAGGGGAATGGAAATCAGCGAGCCTTTGGTTTCTCCGATAGCGGAGAGAAAATTACTTTCAGCGATCGAGCGACGGACTTCACTGGGAGACACCTTCAGTGAAGCCATTTTTCCGGGATCAAGCCAGAGCCGCATGGCGATAGTCTGGGCACCAATCAGCTGTGCCTGCTGAACGCCGGGAACAGTCTCCAGTCGCGGGCGGACAGCACGCGTCAGATAATCGGTTATTTCACTTGCCTTGAGAACATCGCTGAAGAATGCCAGATACATGGCGGCCTGATCGCTGCCTCTGCTGATGGTAACGATCGAGTCTTCCGAACCTTCCGGCAGACGATTCCGCACCTGTTGAATTTTAGTCAGAATTTCAGCGACCGCAGCATTCGGATCATACTCCAGTTCCAGGCGTGCCGTGATGGTACTGGCTCCCAACGTACTGCTGCTCTCCAGGTATTCGATGCCTTCTGCAGTGGCGATCGTCTGCTCTAGAGGAGTTGTAATAAAGCCCTGCACCAGCTCAGCGTTCGCCCCGATGTAAGGAGTGACAATTCGAATTGTTGTGGAGGTGGTTTCCGGATATTGTCGTACTGTCAGAGAAGTCATCGCCTCCGCTCCCAGCAGCAGGACTACCAGGCCGATGACTGTCGCCAGGACAGGACGTTCAATAAACCGATCAAAAATATTCATGGGCTGGTCGCCTTCGCTTCCACATCGCGAGCGGCGTCGGTTCTGGCGATCTGTACGGGAATGCCATCATCGATTTTCAGCTGACCGAAAGTTATAACGCGCGTACCTGGTTCGATCCCTTTTCGGATTTCAATCAGCTTCCCCCGGCGTTCCCCGGTCTCAATGAATGCGCGTCTGGCTATCAGAGAGGCTTTTTGTTTACTTCTTTTTTTTCCGGTCGAGTCTCCCTGGTTGAGATTATTTTTAATGGGACGGTCCGCAGCACTGGCTTCCTGCTGCGCTTCCTGTTCCTGCACAAAATAAACAGACTTTCCGTACGCATTAAATGCGACTGCAGTCTGCGGAATCACAACCACTTCGCGATCGCCTGATATCTCGACGACCACCTGCGCAAACATCCCTGGGCGTAATTTACGCTCTTCATTTCCCAGCTGTGCCCGAACTTTGAAGCTGCGCGTCGACTCTTCGATAAGAGGATTGACGGCTATGACTGACCCCCGAAAAACATGCTTGGGATGGGCACTGACTGAGATCCGGACTGACTGCCCCTCCTTAATGAGGCCGGCATCCTGTTCGGGCAGATCGAAGTCCACATAAATCGGATCAAGCTGCTGTAAAGTGGCAACTGCAGTTTCCGGCGAGAGATATTGCCCCAGACTGATTTGACGGATGCCGATTTCACCACTGAAGGGCGCCAGAATTTCCTTTTTTTCAATAATCGCGCGCTGACGGTCAGCAGATGATTTCAGTCGCTCCACTTCGGTCATCATCTGTTCGTAATTCTCTTCGGTCGTTGCATCTTTCTGCAGCAATTCTTTCACCCGCCCGAGATTCGAATGCGCCTGTTTCAGCTCGGCTTCGATCGATTCGAGTTCTGCCTTTTCACTCGAAGCGTCCAACTGTACCAGCAGTTCCCCCCGTCGGACCCGTTTTCCCGATTCGAATAGAATTTCAATGACTTTTCCAGCCAGCTCACTGGTCAGATCTGTCCCTTGAATCGCGCGAACAGTGCCGATACCGGTTCGTTCTCTCTGCCACGTCTGTTGCTCCGCCTGAGCAACGGTCACAGTCGCCGGAGGTCTGCGGGGACAATTCGATTTTTTACCTTTCGCGGTGAAATACCAATAGCTGGTTGAGACTGCTGCCACGAACAGGATTACGAGAAAGATACTGGTAAAGAGAGCGGTTTTCCTCTTCCTGGTTTTTGCAGCTGCTGTCTGCTCTGGCCCCGAAACCTGAGTTGATGAATCCATTGATTCTCCATTTCCATTAGCCCCGCTATTAGATATCTCATCTCCCGTTCTGAAAATGAAAATAAAGCTGGACCCCCTTCCCCCTGTTTAATAACCAGGCGGATTTAACAGGAGAACGTCTGGTTTTATTTCTTATCCCGTTCGTGGATATGGGCTGGTGGGGCAGTTGCTTCCACCGCAACCAGCGGTTCCAGAATGCGGTAACGGTGGACGGCTTCTCTGGGAACTACCCAGCTGTCACCAGCATTCAGGATAATCTTCTGATCTTCGATTTCCAGCTCGGCACTGCCTTTGATCACATAGCCAACCACTTCGTAATCGCGGCACATTGGCTGAGGATCCGGTTGAGTGGGATCTTCTTCCCAGAGCCGCATCGAGACGGTCACTCCAGAGGCAAGATATTTCTGTCCCATTGAACCCAGCGGGGAATGAGTGGAATCCACTTTCTTAATGCTCGTATCATTCATCAATATCTCCCGACGTTGAGACGAAATACAAAAATCATGACTATGAAGAATAATTAGATCGAAGAACCGCTTGAAATAAATAATAGATGCTGCCTGACATGACATGTCACCCATCTGGTATTACACCAGACAATCCCTCCAGGAGACGAAGGTGCGGAAAGCCTTCCTTCATCGGGTTGGGGCAACCACATCATTTCTGACGCACCTGATCTTCGATTGGCAGCATCTATTATTTTGAATGATGAAATGGTTTCGCAAATCGCATGCCGCTTGGCTTGATATCCGAAGTGGTGGTCGACTGATTTTCTCATTTCACACTTCTTTATCAATACAGCCTGGCTCCCTATTCGCTGGGATGAAACTGGCATTCGACAGGGATGTCGCTCAGTAATTGATTCGAGATCGGATTTTTGATTACTGCCAGACAAGCCAGATTCATTCATCAATATGGTTGCTGAGCGTTCATATTGTTCAATCAATGATCAGTCAGACTTCATTAGTCATCCTTGTATGCTCTGCTACGCCTTTTTGTCTTTTCAACAGAAAATAATGGTCCGTTTATGGATGATTCTAACCGTGACACAACAATCATCTTCACAGAATTAATGAATTAGGAATGCGATATGCAAACATTATTCTGTTAAAACAGGAATGCTGTTGATTGTGTGAAAGGAATCGGTCGGAAGTTTTAAGCAATGGTTAATTTCAGCAGGGCGAAAATATGAAAGCAGTCACATTCAATGAATACGGATCGCCCCGGGTTTTAAAACTATCCCAGATCAACAGACCTGATCCTGATAAACACGAAGTACTGATTCAGGTCGCTGCAGCTGGTGTCAATCCCATTGATGCAAGATTGCGTCAGGGCGAAATGAAATGGTTGCTGCCGGGAGGCTTTCCCAGAGTCCCAGGCTATGATGTTGCGGGGATCGTCGAAGAGTCAGATCCTGCCAGTGATTTCGAACCAGGCGACCGCGTTCTCGCGTTCCTGGATAATATTTATGGTGGTGCTTACGCTGAGTATGCTGGCTGTTCGGCACATTGCGTTGTCAAAATTCCGGATGCCCTTTCATTTACACAGGCAGCAGCGATCCCATTAGCTGGCTCAACGGCATTACAGTCACTCCGAGATTTTGGTCATCTCAAGCCCCGCGATCGCGTCCTCATCAATGGTGCCAGTGGAGGTGTCGGCGCGTTTGCCGTTCAAATTGCAGTCGCTTATGGAGCTGAGGTAACCGCAGTCGCCAGCACCCGGCATGAAGACTTTGTCCGTTCACTGGGTGCCTCGCATTTCATTGATTATAAACGGGAAGACTTTACTGATTCCTCACAAAAATGGGAAATCATCTTTGATGTCGCGGGAAAGCGGTCCTTCTCTCAGGTAAAAGACTCCCTCGCACGAACTGGACAGTACGTCACAACCGAGCCCAGCTTTCGCGGTTTGGCCATTTCTGTTCTTACCTGGCCGCAATCAGAGCAGAGCCATGTCATGTTGGCACATCCGAAAAAAGAAGATCTTACAGAACTTGTTCGGCTCTGGTCAGAAAAACAACTGGTTGTCACACTGGCAGACACTATTTCATTCAGTGATGCTGTAAAAGCACATCAAATGATTGAAGAAGGAGGCTTCTGCGGCAAACTGGTTCTAAAGCCGGATCTCTTTAACGCTGACTGAAAATGTTTGAGATCCATGGCAAGCTGATCGCCAGCTGAAAGTTCCTGGCTGGTTCGGCATAGTTTTTGCGAATATTTTTTTGAGTTAGAAACGGTCAGATGATTCATCAGACCACCAGATCAAATCAATGTCGAATTAATTTTATATTGAAATGGTCGTCCATCTTACTATGAGCGCAAGGAGAATCACATGTTACATCACTCACTTCCTTTAATGCTGCTTGTCTTGTTTACGGCAGGTTGCACCGAACAGGAAAACAGGCCGAATGAACCAGCAGAAAATAACCAGACGCAGACTGAAATGGGAGAGCCAGGCCAACTGACACCTCAGGCTGCAGATGAAACGGAGACTGTTACGAAAGCAGTCTGCAAGCTCCAACCCATTGGTGACAGCCAGGTTTCGGGGATCATTCATTTCACCAGGGAAGGAAATAAAATACATGTTGAGGGAGAAATCACAGGTTTGAAACCAGGGAAACATGGATTTCACGTTCATGAAAAAGGGGACCTGTCAGATAAAGAGACCGGAAAATCTGCGGGAGGCCACTTCAACCCTACCGATAAGCCACATGGCAAGCCCACCGATTCAGAACGTCACGTGGGTGACCTGGGCAATATCGAAGCCAATGCTGACGGACTGGCTAAAGTGGATATCGTTGATGAAGTGATCCAATTGAATGGAGCGAACTCAATTATTGGTCGTTCGATTGTTGTACATGCCGGGGAAGATCAGTTTACCCAACCTTCAGGTGATGCTGGCGACCGGGTGGCATTTGGTGACATCATCGAAGAAAAAACGGATTGATTATTGAATCGAGCCATCGTTCCGTTTTAATCTCAAAGCAATTTACGGCCCTGGCAGATCGTTGACCTGCCAGGAAGGTGGTCCGTATGTGGATCACCTGTCGTCGATTTTATGGGTTGAGCGAGAAAATAAACTATGCCTCACTATATCTGCACAAATTGTGGCACACAGTACGCAGAAACAGTTCAACCTCCGGAAAAATGTACGATCTGTATTGAAGAACGGGAGTTTGTAGCCTGGGATGGCCAGAAGTGGACGACCTCAGACCAACTGGCAAAATCACATCGAAATGTGATCCGCCAGGAAGAGAAAGGACTGTCTGGCATTGGGATGGAACCCTCCTTTGCGATCGGGCAACGCGGCTTGCTGATTACGCATCCCGAAGGAAATGTGCTCTGGGATTGTATCTCCCTGCTGGATAACAGTCTGGTTGAGATGGTGAACGGAATCGGCGGGCTCTCTGCCATCGCCATCAGTCACCCGCATTATTATTCCTGCATGATCGAATGGGCTGAAGCTTTTGATTGCCCTGTCTATCTCCATCATGCAGATCGTAAATGGGTTATGCGATCTGGCCCGCCAATTGAGTACTGGGAGGGCGACCGGAAAAACATCGGCGCTGGTCTGACACTCATTCGCTGTGGCGGGCATTTTGATGGCGGAACTGTTTTACACTGGCCAGCGGGAGCCGGTGGGAAAGGCGTTTTGTTGAGTGGGGATATCATCCATGTCGTGCAGGACCGTCGCTGGGTCAGTTTCATGTACAGCTACCCCAATCTGATCCCTCTCTCTGCTTCAAAAATACGACAGATTGTTAACTGTGTAGAGCCACTCGAGTTTGATCGGATTTATGGAGCGTGGTGGGGAAAAACCGTATCAAGCGATGCCAAAGCCGCCGTTGATCGCTCTGCCAGACGTTATATCCAGCACCTTCAGGAATGATATTCCATTGGGTAATCCAAAACACTGAATCAACCTCGCTGTCGATACAGTCGAACTTTTCGTTCCTGGATCATAAAGAAGATCCTGTTACAGATCTCTGCCCTGACTTGTGTAACGCGATATCATCTCCAGCAGTTCATTGGAGTCGATTGGCTTGCTCAGATAGTCATCGCACCCCAGTTCCAGACACCGGTTCATATCCCCCTGCATCGCATCGGCGGTCAGTGCGATGATCGCCCGGCGAAAACCGATTTCGCGCAGCCGGGCCGCTGTCTGGTAGCCATCCATTCGCGGCATTTGCATATCAAGCAAAATTAAATCAACAGTCAAGCCGTTCTGTAACTGGTTCTCGATCAGTTCCACTGCCTGGATTCCGTCTTCCGCGAATTCGGTCTCGATGCCTGCCCGCTGCAGTAACAGATGCGTCAGATGGCGGACATCCCGTTGATCATCCACAATCAGCACACGGCATTGAAGCTGATACTCCCGTACGGTTGTAATAGCTTTTATGGGTACCACTTCCAGATTGGGGCTCGTTATTTTAACGTTTTCTCTCACCGGTAGATTTATCGTGCAACTGAAGGTACTCCCTTCTCCCGGCTTACTGGAAACAGAAATGTTACCATTCAGCATTCCTGCCAGGCGTTGACTGATTGCCAGCCCCAGGCCTGTACCTCCGTAATTGCGGGTAACGGACGCATCACCCTGCGAAAATGACTGGAATAAGCGAGACTGTTGTTTTGGCGTAATACCAATCCCGGTATCAATCACATCAAATTTTAAGACAGCATCCGCTTTCTCTCTGAGGAAATTAATCACCACTTTCACACTGCCCGTCTCTGTAAATTTGATCGCATTACTGATCAGGTTCAACAGGATCTGACGTAATCGTTTGGGATCAGTTTCAATTCGCTCCGGGAGATCACTGATAAACTCAATACCAAATTCCAGGTTCTTTTCCTCAGCACGGACACGCATCATGGATTGTAAATCTGCAAGCATTTCATTCAGCGAAAATGATTCCTGACTGATCTCCAGCTTACCGGCTTCAATTTTAGATAAGTCCAGAATATCATTTATAATTTCCAGCAGAAAGTTTCCATTACGTTTGATATTCTGGAGATACTCTGCCTTCTCCTGCTCCTGTTCCATACCAATCAATAGATCGGTATATCCCAGAACGGCTGTCATCGGCGTACGGATTTCATGACTCATATTCGCTAAAAAAGCACTCTTGGCAACATTGGCCTGTTTCGCCTGCTTCTCACTTCTACGAAGCGCTTCTTCTCCTTCCCGCTCCTGAGTGAAATCCCAGTTCAACCCAAAGATCTGTGTCACGTTGCCTTGGGGATCACGAACGATTTCTCCGACACCGGCTAACCAGCGGATTTCTCCATCGGGGCGCACAATCCGAAATATCTGATCATATTCTTTCTCCCCCTGAACGGCCTCATCCCATGCTTTAATCAAACCGGGAAGATCCTCCTTGTAGACACAGGAAAATAATGTTTCTGGTGAAGCTGATGTCGTATTCGGAATTCCCAGCAGTTCATACAATTCATTGGACCAGAAACTGGCGTGAGGTTGCCATTCCCAGGCTGCCATTCCCGCTGCTTTCAATGCCATGAACAGTCGTTTTTCGTTTGCCTCAACTTCCTGCTGCAGATGTTTCTGCCGGGTGATATCAAGGTTCATCCCCACCCAGCGCAACACAGTCCCTTCCGAATTGATCTGGGGCACCGCCCGTACCGAGGTCCAGCACCACTCCCCTTCTCTGTTGCATAAGCGGTACTCACAATCAAGGGGAGTCACAGATTCGAATGCTGTCTGCCAGTTCCGCAGTGTCTGCTCACGATCATCGGGATGGATCCCATCTATCCAGCCTTTGTCTTTCCACTCCTCATAAGTCTGACCGGTAAATTCACGCCAGGTGGGAGAATCCTCTACCGTCCGGGCATCAGGAGTCATCGTCCAGACCATATGCGCAGAAGCTTCAACCAGTGCCTTGGATCGACCTTCACTGTCCCGGAGCGCCTCTTCCTGCTGTTTGCGTAAGCTGATGTCTCTCAAACACAGAGTAAAAAATGGATGCCCGTCTTCCAGATGCGTGACACTGATGGCCAGTTCGACTGGAAAGTGGCTGCCATCCTGATGCATTACCGGTAATTCGATGTGTCGCCCGATCAAATCGGATTCACCAGTTTTCAGAAACTGTTCCAGAGCGGTATGGTAACGCTCATGATACTCTTCCAGAAGTAACAGATCACACAGTGTCTTACCGATGACCTCTTGCGCAGTGTATCCAAAAGTCCGTTCCGCTGCCGGGTTGAAATCAACAATATTCCCGGCGGCATCGGTGGTGATGATACAATCGATGGCCGAAGACAATATGGCATTTTTTCGTGCGACCTCCTCGTACAACTGATCCTGGATCCGACAGCGACTGAGAAACGAACCAATTTCGTAACCGATGGAAGAAAACATATTCGCCAGGAGGGGATCACGTTTTAAGTGTTCCCTGGTATAAAATTCCATAATCCCCTGACATTGCCTGTCAAATATAATCGGAATCGCAATACCACTGACCAGCCCACTCTTGCTGGCGGCTTCAGAGCGGTTATACCAGACCAGGGTTTGAATATCCTCGCACCACTCGGTCTGCATGTTCTGCCAGGTTGTCCCCGGCAGTCCTTCTCCACAAGCAAACTGGATGGATGTATTACTCTTCAGGAATTCACGGTTTTTGGTGACGTTGGTTGCCACACTGGTTTCCAGAACAAGCCTCTCATACGATTTGTCAGGGAGCCAGAGCAGTCCCACACTCGCCTGCAGACATTTGCGAATGGTCTGCAGAATGGTCTGATCAATTTCTTTTAATGAATTCGCTTCAGCCAGAAGTTGGGTGATGGCATGTTCGGTTTCCAGTCGAATCTCCGCCAGCTTGAACTCTGTCACATCCAGAAAAGTCAGGATCATGCCATCAAATTCACCATCACTTTCGTAAGGCAAGATGCGTCGTAAAAGCCAGGTTCCATTTTTCAATTGCATCTCATCTTCGAACTGGCCGTTTTGCTTTCTGGTATTTTCAAGCGATGGGATCTTCGGCATTCGCTTTACATTGTGAGTGATATCCGAAAGCGGACGCCCCACATCAGTCGCATTCAGATTGTAAATTGTTTTTGCAGAAGTCGTGAAACTTTTGATCAGCATCTGCCGATCCAGATAGATCGTCGCGATTTTCGTCCCGTTCAGCAGGTTTTCCAGATCAGACTGGGCACGAGTCAACGCTTCCATACTGGCCTGAATTTCCTCTTTGGACGTTTCCAGTTCTTCATTGGCGGACTGCAACTCTTCATTGATGGATAGCAGTTCTTCATTTGAAGATTTCAGTTCCTCATTAGAACCCTCAAGTTCCTGAACACTGTTTTCCAGTTCTGTTCGAGTCCGTTCCAGTTCTGATTCCAGTTGCTCAATTACCGAGTCGCTCTCTGCAGCATTGGCATTCGTCCTATCTGAAAACGATGTGTGGTGCACGATCGGTCCCTGATCTTCAAAAATCACCAGGAATAATTCGGTATCCTGGCTGATTTCGGGCAGTGGATGAACTGCCAGTCGCGCGCGTCGCAGATCACTTGCTGTTTTGTAGGAGAGATCATTGACTTCCACCTTCTCCCTTGTTCTGCAGGCTTCCGTTAAGGCAGTCCGTAAGCCGTTCCGCAGACCGGTGCGTGTCATTTTAATGAGATTATTATGAAAGCTTCCATCCGGGAATTCCAGAAACTGTTCGATCCCCGCTGATGTTGTCAGAATATGTGATTCCTCACTGACTACTGCATACCGGGGAGCATACTCTGCCAGGAGAATCCGTTGGGCAATACCGGGAATATCTGTCGTCTGCACTTCCAGACTCTCATGACCTGTTTGATAATTGCGGGAGCGATTCGAAGTGTACCGCAATGCGGAGGTTTGAATGGGAACTGATTTACGCTGTGAAATACAATGTTTCTTATCCAGGGGACGAAACATGTCCGTATGCATCATCATATTTTCAGAGGGCCCCAGCAGTAGCAGGCCATTCTGTTTCAAGGCAAAGTGAAATACGGGCACGATACGCTGCTGTAATGACGCATCCAGATAGATCAGCAGGTTGCGGCAGGAGATCAGATCCAGTTGAGAAAAAGGAGGGTCACTTATGAGATTATGAGTCGAAAAAACACACAACTCCCGGATCTCTTTGACCACACGGTAATGCTTCCCTTTTTTGATAAAAAAACGTTCCAGCCGCTCCTGCGATACATGTTCTTCAATGGAAAGTGGATAAACGGCTTCCCGCCCGATCGCCAGTGCCCGTTCATCGATGTCAGTCGCAAAAACATGCATTTCCACATCAATCTTTGCCTGTTCCCGGGCTTCGTACAACAGCATGGCCAGTGAATAGGCTTCTTCTCCACTGGCACAACCAGGAACCCAGATGCGGATCGATTGATCCCGCTCCCGATTTTCAAACAGGCTTGGAATATAGCTCTCTGCCAGAATCGCGAAGGTCTTCGGATCACGAAAAAAGGCGGTCACGCTGATCAACAACTCGCGAAACAAAGCCTGACTTTCATCCCGATTCGCAGACAGGTGTGACAGATATTGATTCACATCATTGAATCGTAAGACCTGCATGCGGCGGATAATCCGTCGTATTAAAGTCCCCGTTTTATAATGCCGGAAATCGTGATTGGTTGCTTCCAGTAACTGATCACAGATACGTGGCAGATGGTTTTCTACCTCGTTCAATAAGTCCTGCTCATCAATTTTCCGCTGAGTTCTGCGATTCAGAAATATCAGGTAGGCATCGAGTTCCGCAGGCATCTGAGCTGGCTGCAGTACATAGTCGATGTTCTCGGAATGAATTGCGCTGGCAGGCATGTCATCGTACTCTGAAGATTCCGGATCCTGAACCATGGTCATTCCGCCGGCTTCCCGGATCGCGTTCAGACCGTACGTACCATCACTACCCATTCCCGACAGAATAATCCCCACGGCATTCGAGCCTGCAATTTCCGCCAGGGAACGAAATGAGGGATTGATCACCGGAGTCCCCTGCCCCTCCTGCATGACCGCACTTGCAGAAAAACAAGGCGCATCGTCAAACTGAACGCTGCAGTGTGGGGGGGCTATATAGACGTGATTCTTTTTAACCTGAGTATTCTGATCAATGTCTGAGACAGGCAGAGGACAGATCTGCTCCATCGTTTTCAGTAATGTCTCTGCGCCTTCAGGCAGCATATGCTGAATGACAACGATCGCATAGCCGGGCCTGGCTTTAATGGTCGAAAAGAAATTCTTAACGGCATTCAGTCCACCAGCAGAAGCGCCGATTGCGACAACGATTAATGTGGAAGAGTTTTGAATGTGTTTTTCTTCCGCAGATTTTGGCATACATGGTCCGCCTCATTTAGCAGTCACTTCACACATCATTCAGCTATCCATAAACGTCAGTTTTTGACTGTGATCAGAGTACCTGAAGATCCTGCAGATATTTTCAATTAAGTCACTGAGGAAGGCCACCAGAGTAAAGCCGGAAATGCTCTTTAGAACTTCATCTCCGCCTACTTTACATCTGTATTACCAAATTTTCAAGGAATTCCCTGCTCACCTCCAGGGATTTCAAAGTCGATTTACACATCTGAATTACAATACTCCCCAAACAATACAGCAGGTCTCATCTGTGACAGTCTGACGTACTGAAACAATTACATTCAGTTCATATACGACAGCAGTATGAAGCCACACAGATACAAAACCAGCATCAATACGCTTTCAAAGCCGATATTGGCAGGACCATGCTTCTGTCTGTAAATTAAACCGGAAAGCAGAATCACATTCAGTAACAGCGTAATTGAAATCAGAAAGATTTCGCGCATTCCCACACCGGACGCATGATACAGAGAACCACTCAGGAAGAAAAAATCAGCCGCAGCAATAAACAGTACATCAAAGAAGTTCCCACCAACGACATCGCTGACAGCCAGTGTAAGTGCTCCCCGTTTTACAGCCGCCAGACAGGTTACCAACTCCGGTAAAGATGTCGCGCCTGCCATCAGAAAGCCTCCAATCAGCGATGCGGAAATCGCCGTCTTCTCCTGAATATTAGCAGCGGTCTCTGCAACCAGACTCCCACTGATGAGAGTCAGCAGACCTGAAATGACCAGACCGCTCCAGAGCAACCAGAGTCGCTCATGCTGTGATCCTTTGGCTGGTTTGTCTGCCACGGTTTCGGCTGTATCTTGGGGATGCCACATCGGTTGCTCCTTCACACGATAAGTCAGCCAGAACGCCAAAGCGGCTCCTCCCAACAATAACAGAGTGGCTGGATGAACTGGTCCCACCACAACATTGGGACTGCTTAACCCTGAAAGCACAATCGAAATCAGTAGAATCAACATAATTGTCTGCATCATCGTCGTCGCTGAAGCAGCAGCATGTTCGAGATTGGCTTTGCGATACATCAGATCGGCCAGTGCCAGGACCATCGTCTGAAAGGCGATTCCTCCCATCGCATTACTCAATGCCAGTACCGCATTTCCCTGCAAAGCAGCTGTGACGGAAGCAGCCAGTCCCGGTAGCGCGGTAATCAGTCCCAGCATAATGGTACCGGTCACTGCTTCTCCCAGGCCGGTCCGATCTGCCAGTCGATCTGCGTATTCAGCCAGCTTCACCCCAGAGATTCCAATCACGATCGCCGCAACAATAAATACGGATATATCTCCCCAGAGTGGCAGATCCAGTTGATACATGGTTTGGCAGTCTTTTTTCTTTGATATTGTTCACAGATTATTAGCTATGAGATCAGGAAGTTCATTTACTTCAATTATTTGAACAACTGTAAGAATAAAAGGCAGCTGGCAAACCAGAGTGAGCGCTGAGCAATCAACGGGATGTTTCCTCTTTTATTTACTCGTTTATGTTCGCGTTCCAGTCAAAATACTCAGTGTCTGAACAGCAGATCCCTGTGAACCCAGAGAGCAGTTTCTATCCGACTGCAGTAACCCGACACTACATGCTGTAAATAATGGTCTGTCCTCATTCTCTCAAGTTGATACACAGTACTCTCCCTGCAAATCCCATACGATTAGTAACACTGCGAGAAACTTTCCTCTTGATTCGGGTTTCCATCGAAAAAACCACTGAGTTTATAGGGAAGCAGTCGACAGACAATTTCGATTCATCGTGTTCTCATATTTCTCCTGAGCACGACTTAAAACAGAGGAAATTTGTTCTCCGGCATTGCAGTTGCTTTAAATCGTTTTGCATCTCCATTTTTTCAGTAACCAGGAGAGTTCATACTCGATTGAATCCTCTAAGGGATAAAAGGAGTGAAATCGACTGGGAGCAGTCTGCGCACAGCTGATCAAGTATGGCAAGACCCGCGCTGGTTTGCTGTGCTTGACAGTTATTATGCTGAGACAATGAACATGGGATGGACCATCGACATAACCTTCAACCAACAGGAACACACTCATGACACGTGAACCGATGATTGACCATGGGCAAACTCTCACTGGCCCAGCCGGCAAGGTGATCGGCTTTCTTGATGGTAAAGAGAAGTTTGAATCATTTGCGGATACATTACTGGCTACCGGCTATCCAGAGACGTCTGTGACTTTGCTTTATGGAGAAGACGGAATTCACATCCTGGAACGAATGCAGGAACATCGCTTCTTCTTCTCAGATTCTGAAGACAGCATCATCCAAACCGGTATCCGAGAGCTGAAGCTGGGACATTGTGCCGTGTCCGTGGAAGTCGCCGACCGTCAGCATGCCGTGGACATCGCAAAACTGGCAAAACCTCACGGGGGACACGGTTTCATATACTTCGGAACCTGGGTCAACGAGCGAATCCCGACCTGATGAATTTTAAAGGGGTCAGCGACTGTCTTGGATTATGTCAAGAAGCAAGAAGATTTTGATCCCACGTCTGATTGTTTTTCATCATGGAATTCAGGATGGTGATAAACTTTCTCATGCAGGCTGTGATGGCCAGCTTCTTCGGTTTACCTCTTTCCAATAAGGACAAGTAAAATGCTTTGATGCGACTGTTCCAGCGCGTGGCTACTAAGGTCGCCATATAAAGGATCCGCCGTATCTGGCTTCTGCCGGCATATGTTCTGCGCTGCCCTTTGAATTTGCCACTGTCCCGAACGAGAGGAGCCAGGCCGACGAGCTTGGCGATCTGCTGCCGATTCAGTTGCCCGAGTTCAGGCAGCCCGGCAATCAGGTTAGCGGTTGTTGCCGGGCCGACACCTTTCGCAGAGAGCAGAATTTCGGACTTCTGTTTCATGGTCTGGTCGGCTTCAATGACCTTCAGCATTTCATTGTCCAGTTTTTTAAGCTGTTTCTGATAGAGTTGGATCGCCCGTTGAATGAAGGCCCGAATTTGCCGATCCTCAATTTGCTGCTGACGATTGGATTCCTGGGTAATCATACTTTGAACCTGTTCTCGACGAGTTGCCAGCAACTTGAGTTTCTCCCTGTTTCGATCGATTTTTCCCATCGTCCTCGGTTGCATCATCTGTCCAAAAGAGGCGATGATCCTGGCGTCGATGGCATCGTTTTTCTCAAGCTTCCCACAGGCTCTGGCAAAGTCACGAATCAGCTTCGGATTCACCACGGCACATGCAATTCCCTGGCTCTGTAAATATTTGACCAGTTTCTTTTCGTAGCCACCCGTGGCTTCCATGACGACGGTTGCGTTGAGCTTGATGATCTGCCGGGCAAGCAGCTTGAGGGAATCCTGCTGATAAGCGATCTTCTGCTGCTGGCCATTAATCGTATGGAAGAGATCGAGTGAATCTTTAGAAACATCAATGCCAACCACAGAAATTGAAGAGGAGTCTTTCATCGTGTGTCCCATCCTAGTAAAATACGAGCTCACCTGAGTGGCTCTAGCGACTGTTCGGGTTGAAAACGATGCGGCTCTGCGATCCAACTGACCCACGGTGTCTATCAGCACCCAGGACTCGACGATCTACAAAGTCGCAGCTCATCCCTGATGGCCATCAGGGATGAGCTCTTATCAATATAACCAGCCACATCAATTCTGTAAGCCTGGTCCAATGCCGCTCGTACCCGAGATACTAGGTCTCTTATTTATTGAGTCCTGACCCCTTTTTTTCTGAAACCGTGCGGTAGAGAAACGCATCCGAGGTGAGCAGCGATACCAGCAGTGCATTCATGCTGCCGCCGTTCTCTTTGTAAGCGCGATACGCTGCCTGAAGAACCGGGGCATCATTGAGGGTTTCGTTGCGGCCCATCCAGAAACGAAACGCGTGGCGGACGAAGACCTGTTCGGACCGCTCGCTGGCTGCAAGCTTTTCTATCAGCTCAATCGCGTTGGCAACTTTACCATCCAGGGCAGCATCACCGGAATCAATGATCTCGCCCGTTGTGTCAACCGGCCTCTCAAGTTCCAACTCGCGATATAGGCCGGCATGGTTAAACATTTCAAACGGCAGCCCCAGTGGATCCATTTTCTTGTGACAGGTCCAGCAATATTCCTGCCTGGTGACCCGCATCCGTTCCCGGAGCGTATTTTGTGGTTCATCCGGCAGCATGGCATCCACGGTGATGGGAACATCGGGAATGCCGCCGCCCAGTAAGCGTTCGTGAATCCATCTGCCGCGGCGGATCGCATGATTATCCATGGCGTCGGAGTGGGAGACCAGCCAGCTGGGATGAGTCAGAATCCCCAGGCGTTGTTCTTCAGGTACAGTGGCGAGAAGCCGTTCCGGTTCCATCGATCCGGTACCGAAGCTGCGCCGACTGACACGTGCATAGACCTCCGTCCCAGACAGTTCCGCCGGGGTGACGCTGTGATTCACTCTGTTCTGATTTCTCCTCTTACGCTTCGGCGGCTCTTTCCCGGATTTGGCTGCCTCTTTTCGAGCCAGTTCCTCTGCGGCCTTTCGGGCTGCAATCTCTTCTGCCCGGGAACGCCGCTTACCAAAATAGATTTTGTCCGCATCAGTGGCCACAACCCGATCCGTGGTTAGCAATTGCTTTAATACATCCCGATCTTCTTTGAGGATCAGTTCGATCAGTCGATCCGTACTCGCTGTCGCATCGAACATCGCCCGGTAATGCGCCTGTCCTCGATTGCTCACCCCCGTTTGTGCCAATGCCCGGGCGTCTTTGCAGATGTAACCGGCCAGGTCATAGTCAAAGTAATCACGGAAGAAACGCAGAATACGAGGCTTCCTGATTCTGTCGTCGGCCAGCATCCGTTCCACTTCCCGTTTTACATCGGCCTTCGTCCGCATACGTCCTTCAACAATCGCTGCCCGTAATTCTTCATCCGGTTTGATGTAGCGCAACGCGTGATTGACTGCCAGCCCCAGTTCCCAGTCCTGCAGCATGACACGTCCGTATTGATCTGGTTGACCGGCTTTGGCAAGTTCCGGTCTGAAGAGTGCGTCACGCTCGAGAAAAATAGACGACAAACCAAGGACGACGCCGTCTTCCTTACCAAGTTTCTCGATGGACTGTTTCACAATCGCAGTGTAGTCGTCTGACTCCTTTTTACTCGGAGGACGGAATGTCAGCATTTCAAACAGGTAATCAACGGCAGCCTGCAAACCTTCATCGGTAACACCTTCCTGCCGCATGAGATCATAGACCGGTGTCAGGGGGCGCGCGACCTTCGTACTGTAAACAATACTTGTGGGTAAACCGCGAATATCGCCTTTCATCTTGTCCGCGATGGACCGGGGATTATCCGTAATCTGATAAGGCTTGGCGATGCTCAAAGGACCATAAGCCATATAGCGCAGAATGTCCTCAGAAATCCCCAGGATCTGTGTCGCCTCCGCACTGTTGACAGAATAGAAGTCAGGATAGTTTTCCAGACCATGAGTTCGGGCCGATGAGAGCACAGCGGGAACACTCTTGACAGCCGTCGCATAAGCCACAGTCCCCCCCTGCCATTTGATAATTCGATCTGTACCAAAGTAGAGCTTAAGTTCGCCGCCGTGATTCGTGGGAACCACATCTCCATGAGTTCGCAAACCAGGCTTAGCTGGATCGTACTCCGGCTCTTTATTGATCAATTCATTCAGGCGCGTAATGTGTTCCTGAGGCGTCAATCGCCACAGGCGTGCCGGCGAAGATGCAGGAGTGAGTTTGATTTCCTCTGGCAGTGGGCCGAACAGCAGGCTGTGGTCGACATAGTTCCCTTTATTCGGATCGAGATGATCATGAAAACCACCCTTGTCGCGCATCACGCGTGTCAGTTCACCGACAATCAGGTCTGAGAACTGCAGCCGTTCCACTACTTTGGGCTGAGTCATCTCCTTGGGAGGCATCTCTTTCAGGGTGACCTGTGCCCACACGCTTCTCCAGGTCGCGGCATTGACTTCGTCGACAGGTCCCAGGTCATGGAGCGAGAGATTGCCCTCAGATTCTGTTTCCCCATGACAGTCCACACAATGCCTGTTCAAAAACGATTGAGTAAAGGCCTCAAAGTCTTGGGAAACCTTTTGACCGGGAGTGTAAGTCTCACCAGAAGCGTCTGTAAGCAGACTGCACAGTAGCGCGAGAACCAGAACCAGTCGGCACCCGGTCATACCAGCAGTTCCTGAATCGGGCCGGTAGTGGTATCGAACTTCCTGGCCAGTTTCTCATTCATATTGAAGTGATCACAGGGAACCCCCGCGGTGTGCAGTAGCGTCGCGTAGAGTGAGTTGATGGGGCGTTTACCGTCCAGTTGTGTAAAGCAACCTGTCTTGAATGAGCCGTCAAAATTACCCAGTAGCATAACCGGCCAGTTGGCACCACTGGTATGCTGCTTGTCCGCATTGTTACTGGTGTAAACAATCAGCGTGTGGTCCATCATCGTACTACTTCCTTCTGGAACGCTTTCCAGTGCTTCGATGATCTTCACCAGCATGCGGCTGTTATACTGACGGATCTTAATCCAGATGGGATTGCCAGGCTGCGCCATGTGCCCCAGATTGTGCCCCTGTTGTTCGATGCCCAGTCCCTTCCATGCTCCGAAGATTTCGCCGCGGCCCGAACCAATGGTCAGCGTATTGGTGATACCTGATGTGAGCGACGAGATTCCCAGGTCGAGCAAAGCATCATGCCAGTCTGTTTCATACTCGGGACTGGTATATCGCGAATCCACTTTGGGAGCAAATTTCCGCAGGTGATCTGCAACCGAATCCAGGCGATCACGCAGTCCATTGACATCTTTGAATCCATTCACAAATTGACCGTAACGCTGCTGGTCTGCAGTCGGAAGCGATCGGCCCTTCGAAGCGGCCAACTTTTCAATCTGATTGAGTAAATTGAATCGGGCTTCATGCTGGAGTCGAATATCACCGGTGGAGATACCGCCATACAACATCTGGTAAAGATGATTCGGATTGGAATGCATAAAAATCGGCTGACCGGCACCACTGGCAGAAAGCGTTGCGATGGTAGGCTTGGTCTTCATGTTCTCGATGGAATCCATGCCAATACACAAGTGAGGCAGAAGTGTCTGAGGCAAGACTTTGCTCAATTCATAATCGATCGTCGCTGCACTGGGAGGCACTCCGTCACTGCCGCGATAGCCCCCCAGAGCGCCAAAGAAGGCACTGTGCGACGGGCTGGTGTGGATGCCATGCAGACCATTGATAATGTGCAGGCGTTCCTTGTAAGGTTCCAGCGGACTGATGGGCTCAGGGAGTTTGACTTTTGCCAGCGAGCCACTGCGCTTCATCCCTTCCGGAATGCAGGTGGCTGGATCGAAGCCCTGGTTCTGCATGAAGAACACGATCCGCTTCGGAGTCTCCTTACGGGCCGACGATGCCAGGAGCTGTTCGGGAAGAAAGGGAAGTCCCAGTGCAGCACCTGCACCAGCCGCCATACCTTGAATCATTTTTCTACGGGTCAGCATGATTAATCTTTCAGAAAACGAGGCAGCCATTTAACTGTGATCGAAGTTTTAATCAGGATTGGCCTGTTGGTTCAGACACCCCGATGAGTTAACACCCCGATCCAGATCATCTGGCAGTGGCAGGCATCTCTGATGCTTGAACAATGGAGGCACTATGTTCAAGCAGGAAGACTTAATGAAACACTGGATTTAACAAGATCATTTTAACCGGTTTCAGCGTTGATGCAACCTGTAAATCAGGGCAGAATCGCTCCCACGGGAGAGTTTCATCATTCCATTGTACTGCACCTGGAGATCACTATTTGAGCCCCTGAGAACGTTTTCAGCCAGCACAAGGCCACACAGGCCAGTAACCCCGAACTCCAAATGAAGCAGGAACGGTCTTGAAATCACTTCTGAAGCTGCAGTTGCATTCGGATCAGATTCACACTGGTCATTCGGACAGAAATGTAATCTTCCAGATCAACGGTTTGAGTCTGTTACCGACCAACCTTCTGAACTGTCGTGAATAGATCAGGTTTCGTTTTGCCCCCCTGAATGCGCTCAAGCTCTGAATCAATTCTCGGGGACCTTCGACGGGAGCTCTTCTGTCCCCAGTTGATAAATCACAAAATTTCCCCCGACATAGAGCTGATTCCAAAACACCTCAGAGCCGTAATACTCTTTGAGATATTCTCTGAGCATGGAATCCATTTCAGGGTGTGAGATGAAGAAAATCTGTCTTGATCCCAGCAGTTCGTCCAACGGTGATTCAATCTGGAACGCTTTCATTTTTTTCTGAAACAAAGGCGAACCCTGGCGTCCGTTAAGAAACAGATATTTGAAGTCTTTGAATACCGATTGATTATCCAGGGGTAGAAATCGATCTATGGGAAATGTCCAGATCGCCACGAACACTTTATCCGGCAATTTCTCCTTCAGCAGTTGCACGTCCTGTTTCAGCCGGGTGTTCTGCTTTACGATCCGGTCTGACCAGGAAACGTATCCCAGCAGCATAGCAGAGCTGAGTAGAATTAGAATCACCATACCAGTTTTGAGCAGGAGTGGCCCGCGAAAGATACGACCGGTCGCCGCCAGCCCTTCTTTACCGGTAACATTCATCAGCAGCGTAAAATAAAAGCAGAGAGCGATAAGGCAGGAAAAGACCCGATCGGGTAATTTCTTGTAGACCACCAGGTAAGCCATAATCAGAACACACCAGAGGACAGTCCATTTGATACTCTTTCTCTGCCAGCTTCCTTTCTGTCCCAGGAATGTAAAAAGCAGCGTGGCGAAGAGACTGAAATAAGTGACCGGACGAGTGAGCGCGTGCCGGACTGCCTGCATCCGGGAGGCGGTCACCTCAGGCATTTGACTCAAAGGTAAAGTAGCGACTTGCTGTTGGAACCGCTGCATTCGATCAAGGCTGAATTTTTCCTGATCCAGATAGACCCACTCACGAAACGCGCGGTAATCAGTCCTGCTCCAGTTCACATCAGCAAAGACCTCCTGGGTCTGCTCATTATAGGGGATTTCGATATCATTAATCAGGGGAGCCAACGCGGCGTGGTAAGTTAGAAATTCTCTCCATTCTTCATCCTGTTGATAGTATTGCGCGTCATAATAATGCCCCCCCAGAACACCAAAGACAGCCAGGGCAGCCGGCAGGAGATAGACCTTGATCTTCAAACTGCTGAAATACTGATAGAACAATAGCAGAAGCATTGGCAGAGAAGTCAGGACCAGCATCTGCAGTGACTGAAAACGAACCAGGCTGGCGAAGATCAGACAGCAGGCTCCCCCCCATTTAAGCCAGGGCCGATGCCTTTCCCTGCAATCCAGCATCAGGCTGACCATGATCAGCGACAGGCCCGCCAGGCCGATCAGAAATGCTGTTGAAGTAAACTGAACGTGCACCAGAAAGTAGACTCCTACCCCCACATAAAACATCAGGTAGCTGAACAGTATCAGGCGATTTCGCTTCAACAGGAGCATTGAATATAATAAAAGCCAGTGAGCCACGAACTGGGCCAGCAGCAGGTAGCCACCATACCAGGGAATGAGTGGAGCCAGCATGTAGAGGTGCTTCAGTAACAATCCGATCAGCACGTTCGTGTAAAGCAGGTGCTCATCAGGGCCGACGACTGTCCCATAGCCGGAGGCCACCAGCCCCATGACCGGATCGTCATTTGTGTCGTATACCGGCGTCAAGATCAGGAACGTCAATCCGAACAGGCAGAGCACAATTCCCGCTGCCCAGAGTGCTGGCGATTTTTCAAGCCGGTCGGCGAGTCCGGCGGACTCGGGTTGATGTTGTGCTTCCGACATGATGTTCCTGAATGCTCTCAGAAATAAGATACCCGGGTTTGTTAACAATCTGCTGCACGTGTAAACGCAAAAGATATACCAGAACCTGCAGAGTACCGATTTTTGCAAATATGCAGATTATTCGAGTCCTGACTTCACTCCCAGGTGAACTGCATTTTCATTCTGCGCAGACTGATCGTGTAAGAAATTCTTGCATTGTGCCGCGGTTATTGCCGTGAATTCATCCGCCATCCCCGCTCTCAAAACAGTACCATCAAGACTTTCAAGAGCGCATAGCGGTCAAAGATCGGTCCTGGCACCAACCTGACAGGAAAACAGCCATCTGTCTGACTGATGCACATAAGCCGAAACATTTTGTATCGATACTTTAATTCTGTTCATGTGACTTTATATGAGAGATCAATACACAGACAGATACTTCGTAAGAGCTGGTATATCTTTTGGGTGAGAGGATTGATTGACTCACCGGTAGTTCCTGCCCGGAGCCGCTCAGAAAGAACTGGTATCCAGATTTTTCATCAGCAGGATGGTATCCGTAGAATGCGTATTCTCTTTTGAAAAGCCACGCTTTCGAAACAGTT
Organism: Gimesia maris; assembly: GCF_008298035.1. NCBI lineage: Bacteria > Pseudomonadati > Planctomycetota > Planctomycetia > Planctomycetales > Planctomycetaceae > Gimesia > Gimesia maris. The sequence goes on along the minus strand of NZ_CP042910.1, from coordinate 2,429,169 downwards.
CCAGCATGCGACGGTTATCCGGAGCCGTTTCGGCCACGATCCGTTTTACCCCCCAGGTCCGGCATACCTCCAGGCAGAAATCCGTCAACATGGATCCCAGCCCCTGTCCCTGCCAGCGATCTCCCACAAGCACGGCATACTCGGCTTCCTGATGATCCGCATCAGCCACCATGCGTCCCACGCCAATCAGCTCTCCTGTTGGATCATCGACTCGCTCTGCGACGATCGCAATTTCACGGTCATAGTCAATAAAACAGAAACGGGTTGCCATATCATGTGTTGTACCTTGAAAAGTAAACCGGAACCGTGCCCGAATGGATTCGGGTGAACAGCCCCGTAGCAGTTCATGCCATTTATCCTCGTCTTCGGGTTGAATCGGTCGCAAGCGCACGAGGGTACCATCCTTCAGCGTCACTGATTTTGTAAACTCGTCCGGATAAGGTCGTATTGCCAGCTGAGAATAAGGACGGGACGACTTTTCCCTCTGTGTTCGATCAACAACAATCCGAGCATCAAGGGCAACGGAATTCCTGGGTGTCACCATGAGAGGATTGATATCCAGTTCCACAATTTGCGGAAAATCGGCAACAAAGTAGGACAGCCGGATCAACACTTCGATCAGTTGATCCAGGTTCACAGGAGGGCGCCCTCGATAGCCGTTCAATAAAGGCCAGGAACGCAGCGATTCCAGCGCATGCCGCGCCAGCCGTTCATTCAGAGGAGGCAGTTCCAGTGCACGGTCCTGGTACAATTCGGCAGAGGTTCCCCCTGCTCCGACCAGCAGCACCATCCCAAATACCGGATCGCGTTTGACCCCCAGAATCAGTTCATGCCCTTCCGGCTCGGAAACCATTCGCTGAACCGTCACTCCCTCTACATCCGCATCTGGTCGCGATTCTTTCACACGTTGCATGATGCGTGCATAAGCTTCACTGATTTCACGATCATCGAACAAATCCAGTTCGACGCCTCCCACATCTGTTTTGTGAGTAATCTGTTCGGAATAGACTTTGAGCACAACCGGCCGCCCCATCTGTTGAGATAACTGCACAGCTTCTTCCGCGCTGCGAGCTACAACTGTTCGATTGACCGGGATCCCATAGGCTTCCAGGAGTGTTTTTGAAGTACACTCGGAGAGGATATCGCGTCCTTCCAGCAACGCGGCGTCAGCCAGTTCCCTCAGGTGCGGTCGATCCAGCAAATAGTGGAGCGGCATCGCGCGCGGAGTTTCATACAGAAACTCACGATTCCGGGCATAGGTCACCAGATACATAAATGCCCGCACGGCCTGCTCTGGAGTATTGTAGGTGGGTATGCCGGCAGCAGTCAGACGTGTTATTCCTTCAAGAACTTTTCCTCCTCCCATCCAGGAAGTGAGAATCGGTTTCGATGTCAGCTTCGCCGCTTTGATGACCGCATCAGCAGCTCCGGTAGGATCGGTCATTGCCTGGGGAGACAGGACTACCAGTACCCCATCCACCTGAGAATCAACGAGGATAATTTCAAGCGCCTTGCCAAATCGTTCCGGCAGTGCATCCCCCAGAATATCCAGCGGATTTCCATGCGACCAGGCTGGCGGTAACACACGATTCAGCTGCTCAATGGTCTCTTCCGAAAGCGATGCCAGGACTCCTTTTCGTTCCAGCAGCGCATCGGTGCACATGACCCCGGGACCTCCTGCATTGGTGAGAATCGCCAGTCGTTCCCCCCGCGGAGGCCTGTGTCGCGCCAGTAATTCAGCGCAGTCAAACAGGTCATCCAGTTCAAAAACGCGTACGATCCCTGCGCGAGCGAATGCTGCTTCATAAACAGCGTCAACGCCTGCCATCGCTCCTGTATGAGATGACGCCGCCTTGGCAGATTCCTGAAAACGCCCTGCTTTGTAGGCAATTATCGGTTTATGTTTAGTAAATGCCCGCGCCGCCGACATGAATTGTCGTGCTTCGGTGATCGACTCCACGTACAGGATGATTGACTTCGTTTGCGGATCCAGGGCAAAGTAGTCGATCAAATCAGCAATGCCGACATCCAGCATATTCCCCACAGAGACAAAATGAGAAAAACCAACCTTTTCCTGCAACGCCCAATCCAATACAGCAGTGCACAGTGCGCCAGACTGCGAGATAAAGGCAATATTTCCAGTGAGGGGCATGTCCGTGGCAAAACTCGCATTCAGATTGACATAGGGAGCCATGATTCCCAGGCAGTTCGGGCCAATAATTCGCATTCCGGAAAACTGCCTGGCAATACTCAGAACCTGCAGTTCCCGCTCTTTCCCTGCGGCTCCTGTTTCACGAAAACCAGCTGACAGAATCACGATTCCCCGAATTCCCGCTGTCCCACACTGCTGGATCACATCGGGTATCGTTTGTGCCGGAGTGCAAATCACAGCCAGATCGACGGGTTCAGGCAGGTCCAGAACAGATTGATAACAGGGATGCTCGCCTAACCGGGCATGCCGGGGATTCACGGGATAGACTTCGCCGGAAAATCCACCTGACACCAGATTCTGAAATACTGTCTGTCCGACGCTCAGTGGACGTTGACTGGCTCCCACCACGGCAACCCGACGGGGACGAAATATCTTATCAAGGTTCCGAATCGGCATAAGAAACTGTCTCTGCTGTTTGTGATCCGTCTGAACTGCGCTTGTCAATATTCAGGCAGATGCCATTTCCAGTAAATGATGTTCAATACATTCTGCAAGAGCGCCGGGATTATATCCCCCTTCCAGCACACTTACGACACGTCCATTGGCATGCGTTTTTGCGATTTCAAGGACAACCCGGGTGAGCCTGGCATAATCTTCACTTTCCAGTCCCAGTGATCCGATCGGGTCGTCTTTATGAGCATCGAAGCCAGCACTGATCAGCACGAGTTGCGGTCTGATGCGTGCGGCCATTTGTTCAACAGCCGCTGTGAACAGCTCGCAATAGTGTTCCCGCGATGTACCCGACTCAACCGGAACGTTCATGGTTGTCCCCAGCCCTTTCCCGGCACCTGTTTCTGCAGCAGTTCCCGTATTTTGATAAAACGAAGAACGATGAATTGACAGAAATCCAACCTGTCCATCTTCCCAGAATATTTCCTGCGTACCATCTCCATGATGTACGTCCCAGTCTACAATCAGCACCCGCTCCAGTCCCAGTTCCTTGATCGCCAGACGCGCACCGACGGCTACATTATTGAACACACAAAAACCCAGCGCCGATTCGGGCGCAGCATGATGTCCGGGAGGACGCACCAGACAGAAGGCCCGCTCTGCTTTGTCTTGAACAATCTGCTCCACCGCATCGCAGACAGCACCGACCGCCTTTCGCGCCACTCCATATGACTCGCGGCAGACGACCGTATCTTCTGAAATATGCCCTCCCCCCTGTTCGCAGAACTCTTTCACGAAACGAATGTACTGTTGCGAATGCACGCGTTCCAGTACGGTATCTGTAACTTCATTCCATGACCGCTGACGACAATGTGCATGCATGGCAATCTGGCTGGCGCGTCTCATTGCGGGAAGAATACGAGTGGCATTTTCCGGAAGATCCCCGGTATCATGTTTCAGGAAAACAGGGTCAGAATAAAGCAGGATCATAAACATTTTTTTCCGTGTTATATGGCAATCATCATCAAGTCGTGGCACGTTGAAGCAGAGTGGGCGGTAAACTGCTCATAATGGTTTTCCGTGACGAAATGAAATGAGCATACAACATCGACCAGCGAGAAGATACGCTCTTTGTACTTCTGAAAGAAAGTACGTTGATCGCGGTGCCAATGATATCCCGGAAAAAATGCGGTCGGCAACAGTTTAGCCTGCAGCAGTTTTCTCACGATGAATGGTCGGAAGAAGATTTTTCGTACGCTTCGCGTACATGCTGGATTTCCTCGTTTTCACTAATGCGCAGTTCATCCAGCAATCCCTGCAGTTCCGTCAAGGCTTCATTCCAGTTCTGAAAGGGAGGCTCTGACTGCTTCAAACGTGTACTGAAATCGCCGATCTGCGTCAGGAATTTTTTATGTTTTTCTCGAAAATCCGGAACCATAATACAAAATCCGGGTGACTCATCCATAACCGGTTTAAAATACCCCTCCTGCTCCTCATCATGGAAATGCTTCGAGAGCAGATCCCGTAAACCTTCCATGCGGGTTCCCATTTCTCCGTATTTTGGTAAGCCTCGTTCATCCAGTTCTCTCCACCAGTGATTCAGTTCCTTAATATGCTCCAGAATCTGTTCATGACCGTCCAGAAGATACTGTAAATGTTCGTGTGAATTTTTTTTCGTTTCCCCCACACGATCAGGTTTCATTCGATCTCGATGATTCATAGCATTTGGTCACTTTCTATGTTTCTATTCCAGCAACAGATTTACTAGATGCCAGGTCAGCCTCTACTTCCGCGATACGTGTTACCGTTTTGACAACGGCATCTGGATTCAGTGAGATACTGTCAATTCCCTGCTTCACCAGAAATTCCGCGATTTCCGGGTAGTCACTGGGAGCCTGTCCACAAATCCCGATCTTTTTCCCCGCTGCTTTCACGCGTTGGATGGCAGTTGCCAGCGACTCCATCACCGCCGGATCACGTTCATCAAAGATTGACGCAACGACTTCAGAATCGCGATCCACGCCGAGTGTCAACTGGGTCAGATCATTGGAACCGATCGAAAACCCATCGAAGATTTCTGCAAACGCCTCAGCCTGAATGACATTACTGGGAATTTCGCACATGATATAAATTTCCAGACCGTCTTTCCCCCTCTGTAAACCATGGCGTGCCATTTCTTCGAGTACTTTTCTTCCTTCTGTCACGGTACGACAGAAGGGAATCATCAGTTTCATATTCGTCAGGCCCATCGTCTCACGCACTTTGCGCATCGCCTGACACTCGAGTCCGAATGCGTCCCGGTAGCGGGGATGATAATAACGCGATGCCCCTCGGAAACCGATCATCGGATTTTCTTCGTCAGGCTCAAATTGCGCCCCCCCGACCAGGTTGGCATATTCATTGGTTTTGAAATCGCTCATTCGCACGATCACTTCGCGCGGGTAAAAGGCAGCAGCGATCATACCGACCCCCTGCGCCAGTGTGTCCACAAAAAATGCCGGTTTATCTGTGTAGCCAGGGGTCAGTCGATCGATTTCCGACTTTAAAATCGGATCTTTTAACTGGTTGTATTCCAGCAATGCCATCGGATGGATTCGAATGAATGAGTTGATGATGAATTCCATCCGCGCGAGCCCCACGCCATCGCTGGGAAGCAGGGAAAGCCGAAATGCTTCGTTCGGATTCCCTACGATCATTTTCACGCTGGTTCTGGTTTCAGGTAAGCGATCCAGGTTGACTTCCTGAATTTCGTAATCCAGTTGCCCGTCATACACATAACCGGTATCGCCTTCCGCACAGCAGACAGTCACCTGTTGACCTGATAGAATCGCAGTGGTAGCCGTTTCTGCGCCCACGATCGCCGGTACCCCCAGTTCCCGACTGATAATGGCTGCATGGCAGGTCCGCCCTCCGCGATTGGTAATGATCGCGGAGGCAATTTTCATCACCGGTTCCCAGTCTGGATCGGTTCGGTCTGTGACCAGCACATCACCTGGTTGCACTTCATTCAGGTTTTTCGCACTCTCGATGACCCGCGCGATGCCATGACCGATGCGTTCTCCCACACTGTGCCCCGAAACCAGCACGCGGCCCCGTTTTTTCAGATGATATGTCTCGAGAGTCTGTGACCGTGGGTTCCCATGAATGGTTTCCGGTCGTGCCTGCACGATAAACAGTTCTCCGGTGTTCCCATCCTTGGCCCATTCGATGTCCATCGGACAGTAGCGTCCCTGCACCGACGAGTAATGTTCTTCAATCCGGGTCGCCCAGCGGCTGAGTGTGAGTATCTCTTCCTCGGTAATGGCAAACCGTTTCCTGTCGACCGGATCAACGGGAACGTTACGCGTCATCTTGCCGCCTCCCGCATCGTAGATCAGTTTGAACTCTTTGGAACCCAGTGTTTTTTTCAAAATCGGTTGGAAGCCCTGCTTCAATGTCGGTTTGAAAACATAAAATTCATCCGGATTCACACTGCCCTGGACAATGTTTTCCCCCAGTCCATAAGCCGCGTTGATCAGAACGGCATCTTTAAATCCGGTTTCTGTATCAATGGAAAACATCACTCCAGAAGCCGCCAGGTCCGAACGCACCATGCGTTGAATCCCAATGGAAAGCGCAATGTCGAAATGATCGAACCCCTTCTCGGTTCGGTAGGAAATGGCCCGATCTGTAAACAGCGAAGCAAAGCAGCGACGACAGGTTTCCAGCAATGTAGCTGGCCCACGTACATTCAGGTACGATTCCTGTTGTCCGGCGAAACTGGCATCCGGCAGATCTTCAGCGGTTGCACTGCTGCGAACAGCAACATCAATACCGCCGGGCAACGCTTCACTCAATTTGTCATACGCCTGCAATATCTCCCTCTGTAACGAAGTCGGCATCTCAGCAGAAAGTATCGCATGTCTGACCTCCAGGCCGTGCTGCTGAAGATTATAAATATCAGTCGTGTCCAGATCCTGCAGGATCTCTCGGATCTGCTGATCCAGACCCGTTTCTTTTAAAAAACAGCGATATGCAGTTGCCGTCGTGGCAAAACCATTGGGAACGCTTATCCCCTCTGAATTTAACTGACAGTACATTTCTCCCAGTGAAGCGTTTTTACCTCCCACCGAAGGTACGTCAGCAATACCGATTTCATCAAACCACAAAACCAGCGGCTCCTGTAACGCCATACTGCCACTCCCTGTCATTGCATTCCGTTTGAAAACAGAATTGATATTGATCGAATCTGCGAATACATTTCTGAGCATGAGTCAATCAGACCCCGGTCTCAGCTTCTGCTAAGGTACTTTACCAGAAGCCAGCGGAATCCCATACGGGTAGATCCCGGTTCAGGGGTAGGGGAAACCACCAGACTGAACGCAACGCTGCGATAATTAGTTAAAAGAGATCCGTTTCATTTTCCACACTCTTGAGTTCTCTCGCAAAATCAATCATTGTCAGAGATAATAAAAAGAGATACGCCAGTCACCACAGAGCCGTCTTCCTGCTGGGCTTTATTGATACACTCCGGTTCGGAAGTAAGGATGCCTGATTTCATGCAGCAGTTGATCGAGACAGAAGAGCGGAATTTCGGAACGGTGCTTTCGGTACGGGGAAGCGTTGTAGATATCAGCTTCCCGCAGGATTTACCTCCCGTTCAAAGCGAACTGCATACCGGCGATCAACAGGAAATCGTCATCGAAGTCCTGACTCAGTTGAACGATCAGACAGTCCGTGGAATTGCTCTGAACTCGACGCGTGGACTTTCGCGCGGCGCCAGGGTTCTGAACACCGGGCATCCGCTGCAAGTCCCTGTCGGACCTCAACTGCTGGGAAGAATGCTGAACGTCTTCGGCCAGACAGTCGATACCGGTGCGCCGGTGGAATGCGATCACTGGCGATCCATCCATCACCAGTCTCCCGCGCTGGTAGAACGGCCTCCGCGTTCAGAAATATTCAGCACCGGCATCAAAGCCATCGACCTGCTTTCGCCCCTGGAACGGGGTGGAAAAGCAGGCCTGTTTGGTGGAGCCGGTGTCGGCAAAACCGTGCTGATTACCGAGCTCATCCATAATGTCGTCGGTGCACACAAAGGGGTCAGCCTGTTCTGTGGAATCGGAGAACGTTGTCGCGAGGCAGAAGAACTCTACCGTGAAATGCAGGACGCGGGAGTACTCGAGAATACCGTCATGGTCTTCGGCCAGATGAATGAACCGCCGGGAGCCCGCTACCGCGTGGGGCACGCAGCGCTTACCATGGCCGAATACTTTCGCGACGATCAACGACAGGATGTGCTACTGCTGATTGATAATATTTTCCGTTTTATTCAGGCGGGAACCGAAGTATCCGGACTGATGGGAGAACTTCCTTCCCGCGTAGGTTATCAACCAACGCTCGCTTCCGACCTGGCAGAACTTGAAGAGCGTATCTGCACGACCACCAGTGGCTCCATTACTTCGGTACAGGCGGTCTACGTCCCGGCAGATGACTTTACCGACCCTTCTGCCGTTCATACATTCGCGCATCTTTCCACATCAGTCGTGCTCTCCCGCAGACGCGCTTCGGAAGGACTGTACCCCGCCATTGACCTGCTGAATTCCAGTTCCAAAATGTTGATGCCCCCGATTGTAGGAGACCATCATTATCAGGTAGCACAATCGGTTCGTGAGACACTCGCAAACTACGAAGACTTAAAAGACATTATTGCCATGCTGGGTCTGGAAGAACTGTCGCGTGAAGACCGACGTATTGTCAATCGTGCCCGACGCATTGAACGGTTCCTGACGCAGCCTTTTTTCAGCACAGAACAGTTCACCGGCTATCAGGGCAAGTTTGTGTCCCTGCAGGAAACATTAGACGGCTGCGAACGTATTTTGAATGACGAGTTTTATGATGTGTCAGAGCGGGCGTTGTATATGATCGGTTCCATTGAGGAAGTAAAAAAAGGCAGTGCCATATGAACCTGAAAGTGCTGTTACCAACAGAAATTCTGATTGACCAGCCTGTCATGAAGGTGGTCGCGGAAGCAGAGAACGGTTCATTCTGTCTGCTGCCGCGGCATGTTGATTTTGTGTCCGCCCTGTTGCCTGGTATTTTGACTTTTGTGGACAAACAGAACGACGAAACCTATCTGGGCATTGGTGGAGGTATCCTCACAAAAACCGGGGCTGAAGTTCGTGTTTCCACAATTTATGCCGTCCAGGGGGAGGATCTGGGCACACTTCGCCAGAAAGTCGCTGCTCAATTTGAAGCACAGTATGAAAGAGAGCGTCTGGTTCGTTCAGCCATTGCGAAACTGGAAGCGGATATCCTCAGGCACTTCGTCAAACAGGGAGTCGGCAATGATGTCTGATAAGCAGCCTGAGCGCGAGAATGATCATCGCTTCGCTAATCACGATTTCCAGGAAGGTCCCCTGCACCTGCATGAACAAGCACAGATTGAACAGAGGATCGCCTCACAGGAAGCACGGAAACTGAAAGCACAACGTGAAAAACATCATACGATCTGGTTCGGGTTCGGGATGTTTGGACTGATTGGCTGGTCTGTCACAATCCCGGCGGTACTGGGGGCGATACTGGGGATGTGGATCGATGCACGCTGGCCGGGTCCGTATTCCTGGACTTTAATGTTGATGATTGGAGGGGTCGCTCTTGGTTGTTTGAATGCCTGGAAATGGATCCATAAAGAAGGAAATATTGAAAAATGAATGTTGAACTGCTGTTACAGCTTCTCGCGAGTCTGGTCTGTGGCCTGGTACTGGGCACACTGTTTTTTGGTGGGCTCTGGCTGACCATTCGCAATCTGCAGAAGGTCTCTCATCCTGCCTTATTATTTCTGGCTTCAGCCCTGACAAGAACCATCCTGACCATTTCCGGTTTCTGGTGCATCGGCGTCTGGCTTGATGAATCTTCACGCTGGCAACGCCTGACCGTCTGCCTGGCCGGATTCATTCTTGCCCGCATGATCTGCACACGCATAATCAGAACTGATCAACCGACTTTCTCAGGAAAATCCGCGTAAATGAATATGTCACCCGATGAACCGCTCTGGCAGTGGGAATTTCTGATTCTGAACAGAACCATTCTGTTTACCTGGCTGGTGATGGGCCTGCTGACCTGCGGCTCCTGGTTCATCACACGACGACTGAGTACCAGCGCCCATCTTTCACGGGGTCAGAATCTGCTTGAAGTACTGGTGTCAGGACTACGAAATCAGATTCAGGAAGTCAGTCAGCAGGATCCCGGTCCCTACCTCCCTTTTATTGGAACCCTGTTTTTATTCATTGTCGTCTCGAATATTCTCTCAATCGTACCCGGTTATCATGCCCCGACCAGTTCCATCTCGACAACAGCGGCTCTGGCAACCTGTGTGTTTGTAGCCGTCCCCCTTTATGGAATTGCAAGCCAGGGACTGGTGGATTATCTGAAGCAGTACATTCGCCCCTCTGTTCTGATGCTTCCGTTCAATATCATCGGCGAACTGTCGCGGACCCTGGCTCTGGCTGTGCGACTTTATGGCAACATCATGAGTGGTAGCGTTATCGGAGCCATTCTACTGGGATTCGTACCCCTGTTTGTGCCCATTCTGATGCAGGCCTTTGGACTGCTGACAGGCATCATCCAGGCTTATATCTTTTCAGTACTGGCGATGGTCTACATTGCATCAGCCACACAAGTTTCACAGGCAATAAGCGAACAGCCACAATCACCTGAAGAATATTCAAAACAGAAAAAATAAAGGAGCAGTCTATGGACTCAAACACTGTCATTGCAGCAGTTTCGATATTTACAGCGGGAATTACCATCGCCATCGGATCCATTGGCCCGGCACTTGGGGAAGGCAGAGCCCTCGCCCAGGCGTTAAGCGCTATTGCGCAGCAGCCCGATGAAGCCAGTACAATTACGCGGACCCTGTTCGTGGGGCTCGCCATGGTAGAATCGACGGCGATTTACTGTTTCGTGATTTCCATGATTCTGATCTTTGCCAATCCGTTCTGGAATCACTTTATGCAGGCAGCCACCAGGTAACCTTACTGACAGATTCAACAGGAAAACGGGATGTCCATCGACTGGTTTACTTTTACTGCTCAGATTCTTAACTTTCTGGTCCTCGTCTGGCTGTTATCTCATTTCCTCTATAAGCCAGTGCTGAACGCAATGGCAGAGCGGGAAAAAAAGATCGCTGCAGAACACGAAGCAGCCACCGCTGCGCAAAACGAAGCAAAATCCGAACTGGCCCGATATCAACAACAGACCGAAGACCTTTCGCATGCCCGGGAGGAATTACTGGCTGAGGCAGGGAAAGAAATTCAGATCTGGAAAGAACAGCATCTTGCGCAGGCGCGCAAGGAAATCGCCCAGGAGAAAACAGACTGGTTCCGTGCTCTGCACCGCGAACGCGAATCCTTTTTAAGAGAAGCCCGCCTGCGCATGGCTGCACACATGCATCAAATGAGCCATCGGATCCTCAAAGAACTGGCAGATTCAGATCTGCAACAACAGACGATTTCCGTTTTCATGAACCGGATCAAACAGATTGATGAAACACATAAACAGGAGTTTCTCGCCAAGCTGGAATCGTCTGACCCGCAAATGCTGGTCGAAAGTGCTTTCGAACTGACACAACCCGAACGGAAGAATATTACGGACCTGATCCATGATTATCTCAGCAGGGAAGTGACGATTCGTTTTCGCGTGAATCATGAATTGATTTGTGGAATTGATCTCCATCTGGCTGGTTACAAAATCTCCTGGAATCTGCAGGAATCGCTGGAAGAACTCGAAGAAGAATTTGTACGTTCCCTCAATGATGTCATCTCAACCGACTCCGAACCAGGGATCAATCCGAAGGCATAACACAGTGAATCAATGCTTACTCAGGCAATACCCATGAATCAGAGTCCCGATATTAAATCATTGATCGATACGACTTTTGATCAGTTTAGCGGCGTATTAAGTCAGCATGAATTTGCTCCACGACTGATCGAAATCGGAAAGGTCACTTATGTCGGACGCAGCCATGCTCGCATTAGCGGTTTACCGAACGTGCAGTCAGAAGAACTGTTACAGTTCCCCCATCATATACTGGGTTTGGCTTTGAACCTGGATGAACATGAAGTGGGAGTCGTACTCCTCGATCACGGAGAACAGCTCACCGCCGGAGATGAGGTCAGGCGAACGCACCGCTTACTTGATGTTCCTGTTGGCGAATCGTTAATCGGTCGCGTCATCGACCCGGTGGGGCGTCCCCTGGATGGGCATGGTCCGATCACTGCCGCCGAACGCAGACCTTATGAACGCGATCCGGCAGCCATCATTGACCGGGCTCCGGTCACCGTTCCTCTACAGACAGGTTTGAAAGTCATTGATGCCCTGATTCCCATAGGCCGCGGTCAGCGCGAACTGATCCTGGGAGATCGCCAGACAGGTAAAACAGCAATCGCCATCGATACGATTCTCAACCAGAAAAATAAAGATGTGATCTGTATCTACTGCGCGATCGGACAGCGAAATACTGCGGTCGCCAAAGTGATTGATGACCTGCGTACTCAGGGTGCATTGGAATACACGACTGTGGTCGTAGGGGAGAGCGACGCTCCCCCCGGTCTGCAGTTTGTTGCCCCCTATGCGGCGACCACCCTGGGAGAATACTTTATGGACCAGGGGCAGGATGTCCTGGTGATCTACGATGACCTGACTTCACATGCTCGCTCTTACCGGGAATTATCACTGCTCCTCAGACGCCCACCGGGACGCGAAGCATTTCCCGGCGACATCTTCTACCTGCATTCACGTTTGCTGGAACGCTCTACTCATTTAGCGGATCGGCTCGGAGGAGGTTCGTTAACCGCATTACCGATCGCCGAAACAGAAGCGCAGAATCTGTCTGCTTATATCCCGACCAATTTAATCTCAATCACCGACGGCCAGATTTACCTTTCACCACAGCTGTTTCAGAAAGGGATTCTGCCTGCCGTCGATGTAGGTCGCTCTGTCTCCCGTGTCGGAGGAAAAACACAACTCCCCGCTTACCGGGCCGTCGCAGGTGATTTAAGATTGTCTTACAGTCAATTCGAAGAACTCGAAGCCTTTTCCCGTTTCAGCAGCCGCCTGGATTCAGAAACACTGGCCACACTGGAACGCGGGCGTCGCGTGCGTGAAATCTTTAAACAGCCTCAATACCAGCCGCTTTCCGTTCCTGAGCAACTGTCTGTGTTAATCGGTATGGCAGGGGGAGCGTTTGACAAAACCGGCTTACCACAGATACATCACCTGGAAGAACAGGTTCAACGGCTTCTCGATAACGAATTTCCCGATTTGAGCGAACAGATCCTCTCGGGTAAAACCATTACCGCTACCGAGCAGAAATCGGTACTGAACGCGGTGAGCGAACTGATTCAGCAATCCCAAAATCCACTTTCTGAAACCGACTGAGCTGATGCAGGATTTCGAAACATTAAAACGGAGCATCGAAAGTACCAGAGATCTGGAGTCGGTCGTACGTACAATGAAAACACTTGCCGCGGTCAGTATCAGGCAGTACGAACAGGCAGTCGACTCCCTCGAAGACTATTCTGACACGGTTTACTGTGGACTGGAAATGGTTTTATCAAAGAGTCTGTCCGACTCTCGTTTGCCAGATGGTCCTGCTTCTGGCACCATCGGCATGATTCTCTTTGGTTCCGATCAGGGAATGTGCGGTCAATTCAATGAACAGCTGGAAACCTACGCGGAAGAATATTTCACAGCGACTGATTTAGTCAGGCGAAAACAGGCCTGGATGATTGTAGGCTCGCGAATGCGGGGTAAAGCTCTGGATTCCGGCCATGAGGTTGATTTTGATTTCAGCCTGCCCGGTTCAGCTACGGGAATTGCCCCCCTGGTCTCTGAAATGCTCGCGAAAATTGATCAATGGCGGCACCAGCGACGACTGAGTGAAATCTATATTTTTTACAATCAGCGTGAATCGGCCTCCACCTATAAACCGCATGTCGTACAGTTGCTGCCCGTCGACCCGACAAAGTTCCATCGAAAAGATCAGGGCCCGAGCACATCACGTTCACTCCCCCTCTACACGATGAGCCGCACAACTTTATTGTCCAGACTGATCCAACAATACCTGTTCGTATCGCTGTTTCGTGCCTGTGCAGAATCAATGGCGGGCGAAAATGCCAGCCGGATCGCTTCCATGCAGGCTGCGGAACGCAATATTAAAGAACGCCTGATGAATTTGCAGGCAGAATTTAATCAACGCAGACAGACTGCCATTACAGAAGAGTTACTGGATGTAGTAACCGGATTTGAAGCATTAAAAGATGCAGAATGAATTTTCAGAGTTCAATCCAGATCATTTTACAGGAGTGAAAAACCATGACCGACCAGCAGAAAACACCATGCGCCGCTGATTTCATGAATCGGCATGTACAAGTCGTAACCCAGGATATGTCGCTGACGGAAGTCATTCGATTTCTATTAAAACACAAAATCTCGAATGCCCCCGTTGTCGAACTACAGGATCAGAAGCAAATTCTCGTCGGTTTTGTATCCGAACGCGACTGCCTGTCTGCTTTGTCGAATGAAGTGTTCTTCGGAAACCCCAGCCCGGCTCAGACAGTGAGAACCATCATGAGTTCACACCCCATCTGCATTACTCCCGAAACAGAACTGTTCTCGATCGTTTCGATCTTTGTCAGCCATCATCTGCGCCATCTGCCTGTTGTACAAAATGGAGTTCTCAAGGGAATCGTCAGTCGACGAGAGATTCTGGAAGCCATGGAAACTTATTACAATCACTCACTTCATACTCAAGAACACGAGCGACTTTTGCGCGATGCTTCACAGCCCATGAACCTCCGTTTTTTAATTGACCGAAGCTGAACGGGAAGCGCATAGCTGAAAACAGTTCAACAGATTCGCGGCAAAGGACTTCCCAGTGGATCGTGAAGAGGCTGTTCAAGACCCAGAGTCCGTTTTACCGTTACCGCAGCAACTCCCCGGCCTTTGACAGAACCGATTAACCGGGCATCTGCTGTCTTTGAGAGAGACTGTAATACAGAGACTGCTTCCTGCCCGGCCCCCTGCCTGACAGCGATCAGCATGGTCCCCTCATTGGCAATATGCAGAGGATCCAGCCCCAGTAATTCACTCATGCCCTTAACTCCGGGTGTGACTGGTACACAACGTTCGTCGATACTAAGTGTTAAACCACTGGACCCAGCCCATTCCTGCAGTACCGCGGCCACCCCGCCCCGGGTTGCATCCCGCAGACAGCAAATCCGGTCCCCGAGTGCTTCCCGCAACTGCTCCACGGCTGTTAACAGGGAACCACAATCGCTGTGAGGCAAGGGGTCTAACTGCAATTGTTCGCGTGCTGCCAGTACAGCAATGCCATGCTGGCCGATGGGCCCGCTGACGACAAGTTCATCCCCCTCTCTCAGAAACGCGGGTCCTGGCGGGACAGGCTCTGTCAGCTTGCCAACTCCCGCCGTATTGATAAACAGACCATCAACGGCGCCCCGGGGAACCACTTTCGTATCACCGGCCACAATCTTGACCGCCGTACTCGATGCTGCTTCAGCCAGACTTTGCAGTACGCGATCCAGAAGCATCAGCGGAAAGCCCTCTTCAAGGATCAATGACAGCGTGAGCCAGAGCGGATGTGCCCCGCTGACTGCCAGATCGTTGACGGTCCCATAAATCGCCAGGCTGCCAATATCGCCTCCCGGAAAAAACAGGGGAGATACAACAAAACTGTCCGTCGTGAATGCAAGTGGCCCGTCGACGCGAGGCAGTCGAGCTGCATCATCTGAGGTTTCCAGAAATTCATTTTTCAGCACGGAAGCAATACGTTCCTGAATCAGTTTGCGGGAAAGCCTTCCCCCCTCTCCATGTGCCAGCGTCACGCAGTCCGTTTCCGCTGGTATCTCGATGGGACAATTCAGCTGCCAGCTGCCAGTCATGTTCTGCTGATTATTTTCCATCGTACTTCACATTCAATTTGAACAGTTAACAGATCGCTTCAAACACCCGCATAGCGATAGTAAGCGGCACAGGCACCTTCTGAAGAGACCATCGGCGCTCCCAGAGGCGTTTCGGGAGTACACTGTTTACCAAAATGCGGACACTCTGTTGGTTTGAGTTGCCCGGTCATCACATCGAAGCTGCGACACTCACTGTTGAGAATGACAGGCAAACTACTATCCGAAAATCGAACCCGCGCATCAAACTGCTGCCACTGTTCCCGCAGTGAGAGACCACCCGCCGGAATGAGATCAAATCCCCTCCAGCGCGCGTCTGATATCTGATAAATTTCCTGCACAAGATCCTGTGCTGACTGATTTCCGGCCATCTGTACTGCGCGTGAATAACAATTCTCCAGCCGGGTTTCACCAGCCTCCAGTTGTCTGACACAGGCCAGAATGCCCTCCAGTAAATCCAGCGGTTCAAAACCGGTCACGACGACTGGCAACTGATAGCGTTCCACCAACCGGTTGTAAGATTCATATCCCATTACCGTACAGACATGCCCGGCTGCCAGAAACGCCTGCACCCGGTTCTCCGGTGACTCAACCAGGGACTCCATCGCAGGTTGTACCCGAACATGCGATACGATCAGACTGAAATTATCGAGCTGATACTGCGCAGCCTGCTTCACAGCCAATGCGGTCGCAGGTGCCGTCGTCTCAAATCCAACAGCGAAAAACACCACCTGTTTCTCAGGTTGCCTGCGTGCCAGTTCCACTGCATCCAGAGGCGAATAAACAATCTTCACCTGTCCGCCTCTGGTCCGGGCATCCAGTAAAGAACCCTGACTGCCGGGCACACGCAACATGTCACCGAAACTGGTCACCATCACGTCTGGCCGTTTAGCCAGTTGGCAGGCAAAATCAATGTCTGCCTGATCGGTCACACAGACTGGACAACCGGGACCATGAATTAATTCAACAGTCCCCTGCAACTCGGCTGCAATCCCATGTCGTAACAGACTGTGTGTCTGCCCGCCACAGACTTCCATCAATGTCCAGCTTCGGGTGGAGACGCGCCGAATTTCATCCAGCAATCGCTGTGCTGCTGCCAGATCTCGATATTCATCCAGGTACTTCATGATTCGTCCTCTCCCGCATCAGGCAGAGTTTCATGCCAACCCTCATCTTCCCCCCACTCAGCCAGCGTATCAAAAATCCGTTGCGCTTCCCGTGCATCAATCCTGTTGATCGCAATACCGGCATGAACCAGAATGTAATCACCCACTTCCGCCTCGGTCACGCAGGCCATATGCACGACTCGGCGTACGCCATCAAACTCAATTTCTGCCTGCGAAAAGATGCCTTCCCGTTCCACCCAGCGAACCAGTTGGCCAGGTATTCCTAAACACATGGCGCGGCTCCCTTCTGTTTCGAACGGACAATCGCAACCGCCAGTTGCCCCGCAGCCAGCCCCCCATCATTAGGCGGTATCCTGCCAGGCAATCCCAGCGGTTGATCATTTTGACGCAGTTCTTCTGCCAGAAGTTCAACCAGACAGCGGTTCTGAAAGACACCTCCCCCCAAAACAACAGACAAAGGCATAAACTGCCGACACAACCGCGCGGTTCCCCGGGCCAGACCGCGATGAAACCGCATTGCCATCACACCTGTTGAGACTCCCGCTTTCCGATCTCGCAGAATCGCGGCAATACAAGGTCGCCAGTCCAACTGAAATGGAGCCCCCTGTGAAAGCGGCATCTCGTAACTGCCGGCTTCCGCAAGGTCGCAACTCGCTTCCAGCAACATCGCCGCCTGCCCTTCATATTCAGAATGCGTGACGCCCAGAACCAGAGCAGCGACTCCATCAAATAACCGTCCGACACTGGAGGTGCGTGGAGAAAGACGTTTCGATTTGATGATCTGCAACACAGGTCTGACCAGTTCTGTTTTGATTCCCGTATTCAACGCAGCCTCCGATCCCAGCGTCTCTGTCATCAGGGAAACCGCAACTCGATACGGTTCGCGGACGGCCGCTTCTCCCCCCGGCAGGAGGAACGGTTTTAAATGACCGACCCTGGTATATTGAGCCGCCGTTGACAGTAAAAACTCACCTCCCCAGATGGTCTGATCGTCGCCCCGACCGGTCCCGTCAAAAGCGACTCCCAGTACCTGACGATCCAGCCAGCCCTGTTCCAGCATACCCGCCACGATATGAGCATGATGATGCTGCACTCGCTCAACGCGTGAAACTGGTTGCGATGCCCGGTTCGAAGTAAAATAATCGGGATGCTCATCGCAGATATAATCAGCCTGCGAAACAGCATAGAGCTGCTGTAGAGATTCCAGCTGCTCCTCGTAACGCTCGCAGACAGCCAGGCTCTCCAGATCGCCAATATGAGGCGCCAGAACAGATTGAGCACCATTATTCAAAGCGACAGCAGCTTTCTGATGTCCCCCCAGCGCAATGGCAGGTTGAGGATGTTCCAGATCCAGAGACAACGGAGCCAGCCCCCGTGCCAGTCGAATCGTGACAAGTCGTCCTGCCATCCAGCGAACGACACTGTCATCGATGGGGCGTTCGATCGGACGATCATGCTCCAGCCAGCAGTCTGCCAGTGTATTGATTTTTTCAGAATGACTTCGATCCTGATAGAACAGTGGTTCGCCTTCCCGGTTGGCGCTGGTGACCACCAGGGGGAAATCGCATTGCTGCAGTAGCAACCAGTGTAGTGGTGTCGTGGGCAACATCACTCCCACTGTATTCAATCCCGGATTCACATTACCGGCAATCGGTGAGTTCTCATGCGCCTGCAACAGCACAATTGGTGCCGCTGGACTTGCCAGCGTCTCAGCTTCCGCATCATTCATCATAGCCAGTTTGCGCGCTGCAATGAGGTCTGTCACCATCACAGCCAGCGGTTTTCCCAGGCGTTGTTTTTTCTCCCTTAACATTTGAACGGCTGCTTCACTGGTGGCATCAACCAGCAGTTGATAACCACCCAGTCCTTTCAGACCAACAATTGCTCCCTGCTGCAGCGCGCGGGCCGCACTCTGGATTGCCTCCGTATCAGAATCGTTGGTTTCGCCGGTTGTACTGGTGCACCACACGCGGGGACCACACTGCGGACAGGCGATTGTCTGCGCATGAAAGCGACAATCAACGGGGGAATCGTATTCTCTCTGACAGTGGGAACAGAGGTCATATTTCGACATGCCTGTTTGACCGCGTTCATAAGGCATCGAATGCAGCAGGGAATACCGGGGACCACAGCGCGTGCAGCTGAGGAAAGCATAACCGAACCGATGATCAGCCGGATCAGCAAGTTCAGCCAGACAATCCTGGCAGACAGCGATATCAGCTGGAACGCGTGCCGCCAGGGGACCACTGGTCTGTTTTTCGATAATGTCAAACCGCTCTGATCCACAGTTCTTTGTCGTTTCACGGGTTTTCTGGTGAATTATCGTTTCATCAGGCAGGTAATTTTCCAGGTCCCGCTCGAATTCCTCTACGACCTTTTCCGGTCCTTCAATCTGCAGCTCAATTCCTTCTGTCGTATTACAGATAGAACCTGCCAGTCGTAATTCACGGGCACGCCGCGCGACGGCAGGGCGCAATCCGATTCCCTGTACCCGACCACTCAAAGTGATTCTGATCGCAATTTTCCGTTCCGTACTCTCAATAATTACTCGTGGATTCATGGTATGCTGCCAGTTGAAATTGATGTTGCTCTTCCAGGAAATCACACCAATCCTGAATGCCTTTTCCTGTCAGGGAACAACAGGAAATGACCTGGAGCGCAGATTGAATCCGCTGGGCGTCTGCCGTTACAGCTTCTACAGAAAACGGTACGTGCGGCAGTAAATCCAGCTTGGTGATCAGCATGGCCTGACTGGTGCGGAACATTTTGGGATATTTCCCCGGCTTATCGTCCCCTTCTGTCGTGCTGATGAGGACCACGCGCAAGTGCTCTGCCAGGTCATGCGAAGCGGGACAGACCAGATTTCCCACATTCTCGATAAACAGAAAATCGACTGCAGGATCACCCAGCGCTGTCAAACCCCGCTGCACCAGCGGTAGTTCCAGATGACAGGCGCCCCCCGTCGTCAGCTGCGCGACCGGAATCAGGGGTGCTAACCGCTGCGCATCGCGGTCGGTTTCCAGGTCACCCACCAGCACCGCCATTGACCGGCGACCGGCAAAGTGCCGCGCTGTCGCTTCCAGTAAACTCGTTTTTCCCGACCCCGGAGAGGACAGCAGATTCACAACCAGAGTGCCACGCCGCCCCAGCCGTCCACGCTCTACTTCAGCATCAGCTTTTTGCTCAGCTTGCACATCACGTTTGACAATGATGGTCTGTTGACTCATGCGGATACTCCCTCATTTGAATCGATTGATTCCATTGTAATACTGATCAGTTGCAATTCATCCCCCTGAATGACGTCAATGCTTCCTGACTGACATTCAGGACAACGAAAGTGAAAATCGAGGACTTCAAACTCATGCTGACAATGAGTGCAAACGGCAGTGACAGGAACCAGGTCCAGTTTCAATTGACATTCCACAGAAAAGACATCCGGGACCATCTCCTCAAACGCGGCTGCAAATAACAGCGGTTCAACACCCGACAGATCTCCCACCTGGACACAGATTTCAGAAACGCGACCGCCCCCCTGTTCAGCCACGATGTGGCTGACCTGTTTCAACAGATTCTGAACCAGTGACCGTTCATGCATGCTCAATCTCTCCTGGTCTCAAAGATGGAATGAGATCCCCACAGATCGATTCGACGGCAGCGACAACTCCTGCCTGCACCGCTTGTGATAAAGTCTTGCCGGAATGATTCGAATCCAGTTCGACACCGCAGATCCGAACCTGTTTTGGAAGTCTTCCCAACTGCGATGCCAGCGCGAGCACTCCCGTTAAAGACATCTGATGCGTCCCTGACCAGTGAATTTCATCCAGTCGCCCGCAAGGCCAATCCCATTGATGAACGCTTCCCGCCTCACCGGCTCCCTGGCAGGCATCACAAATCAGCAGGTCCATCGCAGGATCGATCCAGTCCAGTAAATCAGCCGGTGTCCGTGCCAGTTTCACACAAACGTGATTATAATTTCGCTGTTCAATCTGTCTGGCCACTTCCCAGCCTGCCTGATCGTCACCATGCGGACTGCCAATTCCAGCGATCATGATCTGTCCCCCCTTTTTCATTCCCTCTTCCTCCTGCTGGATCTCAGTCTCGATCGATTGTGACTTTCAGAAAATGAGTGGAACAACTGATACAGGGATCATAGGCTCTCACCAGGTTTTCACATTTCCGCGCGAGTTCTGCTTCTTCGTTTCCAATTGACTCTGCCACAACATGCTTGAGATCCACTTCAATTTGGGCCTGATTCTGAGACGTCGGCGGGACAATACAGGCCTCAACGATCTTGCCTTGATCATCAATATCATAGCGATGATACAGCGTCCCCCGGGGCGCTTCGGTCGCTGACTTACCGGTCCCTGCTTGTGGGGAATACGATTCGCGTGGTTTTCCGGCAGGGTGTTGATCGCGCAGGATCGACAACGCCTCTTCGTATGCGTGAACAATTTCCAGCCCGCGGGCAATAATCGCCTTGTGGGGATTACGACAGACCGACTCCCATCCGATTTCGTCTGCCAGCTTTCGCGCCTGGGGAAACAGTTGATTTCGATTCAGGTTAATTCGCGATAATGGCCCGAGCAGATAAGGACGCCCCGTAGACTTACGAAACGCCTGCAGCGCCGTCGAGTGGGGTACCTGCCGTTCTTCAAACTCCTCTTCATACTGTTCCACATCAATCACGTCTCCCAGGCTGGACTTCATCACACCCTCATTCATGGGATATTCATCCGGATGCGACAGCGATACAAAATCGCAATCCGATTCCATTTCCGGAAAATCGAAACCAGCCAGCCAGCGTGTGGTTTCCTTCGCGGCGTTCAGACCCCATTCAAAATCCGGTATCAGTTTCTGAAATTCATTTCGGCGGGGAATGCGGTAGAAGCCCCCCACGCAAACATTCACCGGATGGATGGCTCTCCCCCCCAGCAGGTCGACCAGCTGGTTACCATGTTTTTTCAGTCGCAGTCCACGATTGACTTCGTCAGGAAACTGCTTCGCCATCTCCAGCCCGCTCTCAAAGCCGAGAAAATCAGGGGCATGCAATAAATGCATATGCAGGCCATGGCTTTCAATCCATTCGCCACAATAGAGCAGCCGACGTAAACGGCGAATCTCTGGGGATACGGTCACTTTCAATGCAGCTTCCAGGGCATGCACACTGCTCATCTGGTATGCCACCGGACAGATTCCACAGATCCGCGCCGTGATATCTGGTGCATCTTCGAGAGGCCGTCCCCGCAATAACGCTTCAAACAGACGCGGTGGCTCGTAAATTTCCAGGCGGACTTCCTCAATCGTTTCACCACTCATGCGGATGAACAGCCCCCCTTCCCCTTCCACACGGGTCAATGTTTCCACTTTGATCTTGCGGTCACCCATCAGCCTGACTCCCCGTTCCGATCCAGCAATCGCCGGCTTTCCTCACGAAATGCAGGCGCATTGTTGTTGAAATTCTGCAGGCTGTTGGAAATTTCCTGCTTTGAGGCGCCCTCCTGCTCCATCTGTGTGGTCAGGCTCACCAGATTGATCTGCGAAGCAGGTCCAAAGCAGCCGTAACAACCCCGGTTGTAACTCGGGCAGAGTGCATTACACCCCGACTGCGTTACAGGTCCCAGGCAGGCAATTCCCTGTGCCACAGTCACACACACCGTGCCGCGGCGTTTACAATCCAAGCAGACACTATGACCGGGAGTGCGCGGCGTCCGTCCTGCCAACAGAGACTGAATGACTTCAATCAGCTGATATTGATTGATCGGGCAGCCTCGTAATTCGAAATCAACTTTTACATGATCTGCGATCGGCGTTGACTGTTCTAACACCTCGATATATCCGGGACTGGCATACACTGACCGCATGAATTCTGCAGAATCAGCCCCGTTTCTCAATGCCTGAATACCGCCAGAGGTCGCACAGGCACCAATGGTCATCAGAAAATGGGAGTCTCTGCGAATCTGCTGGATCCGGGTTGCATCGTGAGGCGTGGTAACTGATCCCTCAATCAGCGCAATATCATACGGGCCTGCTTCCATGCGACTGGTGGCCTCGGGAAAATAAACGATCTCTAAGGCATCCGCGACGGACAACAGCTGATCCTCGGCATCCAGCAGGGAAAGCTGACAGCCATCACAGGAAGCAAATTTGAAAACAGCCAGTCTGGGTTTTCCCACGCTCAGAGTCCTTCCACTTTTAAATAGGGTGAAATCTGATCGTAGCGAAAGACGGGGCCATCCTTGCAGATGAATTCCGGTCCCAACTGACAGTGACCACACAAACCGACCGCACACTGCATATTTCGTTCGGTCGAAACCCAGATCTGTTCGCCAGTCATTCCCCGTTGAAGCGCGGCACGGGCGGTAAAACGCATCATCAGATCCGGACCACAGATCAACAGAATCGTCTGTGCGGGATCAAAGCCGGTGAGCCGTTCCAGTAACTGAGGCACAACTCCCACATTTCCGCGCCAACCAGTACTCGACCGATCAACGGTTTCTCTGATCTCCAGTCCCCCTGCTCTCCAGCGGTCATATTCCCGCGTATAAACGCGCATCTCTGGTGTGCGGGCGCCATACAATAAATGCAGACTCCCATACTCCTTTCGCTGCGCCAGCAGTTGATAAATCAAGGGACGCAAGGGGGGCAGTCCGATTCCCCCCGCCACCAGAATCACATTTTTTCCCCGACAGGCTTCGCGCGGCCAACTCGTACCAAAAGGGCCGCGCAGACCCAGGGTATCCCCCACTTCCAGCGCAGCAATACCGCGCGTCACATTACCGGCCAATCTTATGGTATGAACCAAAGTCTCACAGGCAGCAGGATCACCGCTCATGGAAATCGCCGATTCTCCCGCACCGGGAAGATACAGCATGTTAAACTGACCTGACTCAAAACGATAGGACTGTGCAGCTGCAGCATCTGTCAGCGCCAACTGATAAGTGGCAACCCCGCTGACTTCGGCAGTGATTTCACGAATGACTGCCGTCTTCGAGACCCAGAAGCTGGCGGATTTCTCAGTCTGTTTCCCAACGGTCGAATTCATGACTGCGATTCCCGTATCGCGTCCACTTCCTGCGTCAGGTCGATTCCGACAGGACACCAGGTGATACAGCGTCCACAACCAACGCACCCTGATGTGCCGAACTGATCAATCCACGTCGCCAGTTTATGTGTTAACCACTGCCGATAACGATTGCGAATGCTGTTGCGGACCAGTCCTCCGTTCATGTAGCTGAAATCGAGATTAAAACAGGAGTCCCACTCCCGCTGTCGTTCCACATGATCTCCGGTCAGATCACTGACTTCTTCGACCGAACTGCAGAAACAGGTCGGACAGACCATCGTACAATTCGTGCAGGACAGACATCGCTCTGCCACCTCATCCCACTGGGAATGTTCCAGGTTGGACATGAGCAGGTCTTTAATATCCGTCGTGTCAAATCGTCGTTCAATCTGGTCGACTGCCTGCTGTCGCGCCGCATGTGCCTGTGAATCCTGTTCAGGCAAAACATCTAACGTTTTCAGCTCCTGCAGTATCTCTGCACCGGCGGCAGAGGCGACCTCGACCAGAAAGCCATCAGGCAGTTCGGTGAGCGCCAGATCAAAGCCTGCTTTGCAGCGAGGTCCCGTCTCCATGGAAGTGCAAAAACAGGTTGACGCTGCCTGCGTACAGTTCACCGCAATAATCAGCGCCTGATTGCGACGCTGGTCATAAATCGAATCGACATAAGGCCCCCCCGTGAAAACCCGATCCTGTATTTTCATCGCAGCCAGTTCACAGGCACGCACACCCAGAAATGCATAACGGGGTGTTTCTTCTTCCGCTTCCTCGAACTGCCAGCCTGCCTCCGTGCGATCAGCTGTCGCCAGGGTGACGACCGGTGGAAACAGTTGCTTCTTCCAGGAACTCGGCCCCACCACATAACCAAAGAGTGCCTCATCATCGCGTTTCACCAGTCGGTATTTGCCTGGCTCCTGATGATCGGTCCAGCCGCGCGGGAGATCATCAATCGATGACAGCTCGCCGTAGACGATGGATTCCTGATCGATCGTAGGGCCAATCACTTCGTAACCGCGGGATATCAGCACATCAAAGAGTCTGGCAAATTCATCCAGTGGTAAAAAGCAGGTTTGTGGATTGTCCGACTGCTCAGATTCACTCATTGGCGTCTCCCTGTTTCAGTGGATGTGCTTCATCTGCAACAGCATACATGTCGAGTACCTGCAGGCGACTGGCAACCAGCCTCTGAGACAACGCCAGAGCCACTCGTCGCATAATCTGGTAACCGATATCATGATCCTGTTCGCAGACGACCGCCAATGCTTCTGCATCGATAGCAATCAAGCGGGACGCTTCTACTGCGACCACGGTCGCTGTCATCTCTCCCTGTTTGAGAATGGACGACCAGCCAACCAGGTCCCCTTCTTCCAATGTCAAAACAGGCAAGCAGCCACGTGCAGGAATGGTCATGCATATTTCTACGCGACCACTGAGAATGATATAAAGATCCCGATGCTCGGTCCCTTCGGTAAAGATCGTCGCGTTACGGGGAAAATCCTGAAAACGGGAGATGGCAGCCAGTTGCTGCAGTTCCTCAACTGACAAGCCGGAAGTGAAGCGGAGTTGTTGTAGATGTTCCTGCAGCTGTTGAATCTCCATCGCAGCCTCTCAGTCAGCATGTAAAACAGTGGACAGGACATTTCGATTCTAGCCTGCCTGTTCGGAATCGTCCAGCGACCTGGATTTTGGATTCACTCCTTTATTCCTGTTTCAGACTGACATCGGGGATTCCCCTATCTAAAAATACGAAATCATCCCATGCTGGATCACCTTGCTCTCCTGATTACTATTCAGGCACAGGATTTTAGAATGATTTACGCAGTGAAGATTTGAGATCATGATTCTGTTTTTTGCAACGTATTGGGTTCATGAAATGGTTTCAGTCAATCAGTCAAATCGTAATTCCTGCAGACCTTCGACCGTGAATCAGATACATTTGAATAAAATCAACAAGGAGCGTTCGATGAAGACATTAACACATGATGAGCTCAAATCACTGACGGAATGGGAAAAAGGGCCCTGCGTTTCCATATATTTACCCCGGCATCAGGCTGTCTCTGAACTGGGAAAAGATTCCATTGAACTGCGAAACAGGTTAGATGAAGCGGAAACATCACTCCAGCAAATGGGTCTGGGCACTGCGGAAGCTGCCCAGTTTCTGAAACCGGCGCGAATGCTGCAGAATGATCCTTCCTTCTGGAAACAGGGAGCGGCTCAGGGGCTCTGCCTGCTGATGGCTCCGGAAATGTTCCAGCAGTACGACTTGCCCTACCAATGTCCCCCCATGCTGTCTGTTGCAGAAACGTTCTATCTCAGTCCGTTATTCTATAAAGCATATGAAGATGATCGATTTGATCTGCTGGCAATCTGCCCGAATTCGGTCAGGATGATTCGTCATCATAATGGTGATTTCACAGAGGTAGAACTTCCTGATAATATCCCCGCTCATCTGGATGATTTTGCGGGAGGAATCGAACTCGAAGAATCATTACAGTACCATACGACTTCTTCCGGAAGCCATGGTGGAGAATTCGCCGGTGTTCAACATGGACATGGTTTGACGAAAGAACAACATGAAAAAGTCCTGACGGATTACTATCAGTTTCTCGCCCGACAATTCGATCAGTACCTGGAAGACAACGCGCCTCCTCTGGTACTTGTCTGTGCGGAAAAACAGCAGAGCCTGTTTCGCAAACACTTCCACGGGAGTCAACTTCTGCCTGAAGGAGTCACCACTTCCCCGGACCAGCTCTCTGCAAGAGAACTGGTAGATCTCGCATTACCAGTAGCTGAATCCAGCTTCCAGACATCCCTGCACAAAGCGCAAGAGAAATTTCAGAATCATATGGGAACATCTCGTATTTCTCATCAACTGGAAGAAATTCTGCAGTCAGCAGAACAGGGACGCGTCGAGGCGCTGTTTGCTCCCCTCGGCTCAGAACTCTGGGGGCATCTGCCTCAGGATGGCGAATTATTACAAACACATGCCCAGCCGGAATCTGGCGACATTGCGCTCCTGAACTGGGCAATCCGGAACACATACCGACATGGTGGGACTCCTTACGTCATTCAGCCGGATGACATGCCCGATCAACACTCTGTACTCGCCAGTTTTCGCTGGTAAACAGAGTCTGGGGAGAATGAAAGGTGTCAACGACGAATGGTACTGCCGCTGATACCTTTTTCATTCTTCCAGCCAGCGATTCACAATTTGAGGCACGTGTTCCACCGCGGTCCCTTTGATCCAGTGGAATGCGACAGGCTCCGATTCCAGGTCCGGGCTGACGATCAGTTTCTCCGCACTCGGATTCGCTTTTGTCAACAGGCAGGCGGGTAGACCGAGAGCGAGGTCCCCACGACGAGCACTTTCCCTGCATTTTTTACATGTCTTGCCGCAATGTCATAGTTGTGAATGGCTTCGCCAAACCAGACAATGTGTGGCCGTAACTGGGCCCCCTGTTCGCAGAGATCGCCCAGCTGAATTTCCTTTCCGCCGATTTCATAGATGAGCGTCGGATCAACAGTACTGCGGGCTTTCACCAATTCTCCATGTACGTGGATTACCTGGGTGGAGCCTCCCCGCTCATGCAGGTCATCCACATTCTGCGTGATCACGACCACCTCGTAACGACTCTCCAGTTCCGCCAGCGCCCGATGCGCCGCATTGGGTAAAGCCGCGACCGCTTTTGTTCTACGTTCATTATAAAAATCCAGTACCAGTTGTGGATTCATCTCCCAGGCCTGGGGTGAAGCCACCTCGGTGATTTCGTACTGCTCCCATAGCCCGCCCATATCACGAAACGTTGGCAACCCGCTCTCGGCACTGATGCCGGCCCCCGTCAGCACGACAACTTTATTGTGATCAAGGGGGTCAGACATCTGTGGTCTCAATTTCACTTTCATGGGAATTTACCTGCAAGAGATTTCCTCTGGTTTCACTCCTGACACAATTAATCCGTTGGAAGTTCAGCTACCAGGTTACGCATCGTGCTCTCCCCCATCGGCATCATAGGCTTCGCGTTCGAACGGATTATCGCGATAAAACCGACGACCGACCAGCCACATATAGATAGACGACAGATAATAGGCGGGCAAAAATAGTGGCCCCCAGCGTTCATACTGCCGGACATGAACCATTTCATGTTCGCGCGAAATATCCAGGGACGCATCGGTCTGCCCGAGAATGGTATGCCCTAATGTCAAAGCGAGTGTAAACTGACCATGAGGCAATCGTTGGATAAACCACTTCGTACCCCCGTCATAAAACTCAATCGCCCGCCCCTGAATCCGGGCTCGTCCGCCAAAACACATTCCCACGCCACCAATCAGTAGTCCTATGAGAGTATTGGGTGATGCCCACACTACACGAATTAGAAATGAAATAAGGTCCATCAATGACACTCACCGCGACAGTTCCAGATCATCGATCCAGATCTCGGCATCCGTGTCTCCCTGGCTGACGAAACCCAGCCAGTCGAGTGTGTTCCATTCGGGATTAACACACCGTAGATTCTTGAAATGCCGTGGCTGTTGTCCCGGTAACGTCACCGATAGATTCCATTTGCCCGCTTGCTTACCGAGCGGTGCCGTGATTTCCAGATTCACCCATTGATCGATGGGGAAATCCATCAATTCTTTGCCGTTCGCTGCACGGAGCTTGCCTTTTTCAACCCAGAGCGTGGGACCAATCCGATACGGGTTCGATTGATCGCGCCACTCATGCTGAAAGACAGCAGCAGAACTCAGCTTGATCGCAAACGCACAGCGACTGACACCTTCACTATGATGTGGCGAGACCACAAACATCGGGTAATAGCGATGTTTCTGCCCCGGAGTGTCGAGCAGTCTCAGTGCCTGCGAACCAGACGGTGCCCCCTTGACTTCCACGACTTCGACACCGCCCCGCTTCTCATCTTTACTGACCGAGGTACTTGGCGGCAGCGCCCCTGCTTCGAAGTCTTCCACGAATGACAACAGAGGCGTTGGCGGCGGGTCTTTCATCTCGGGTAAAACCAATTCACGCGCTTTCGCGATCCATTCCGCGTCTCCATAGAGACCCGCTTTCTCGTAGTCGAATGGTTTAAATCCGATTTTGAACGCGGGGGAATCTTTCGCCAGCTGGAAATTGTCATTCGCCGGATCGATAAAATGAGGATTGGCAATGATCGAGCCCTGGTCTTTTCCGGCAGCCTGCCACTCTGCGAACGTTTTTCCCTGGAAATCAATCGGCTTGTCATCGGAGCGCCAATACAGATTGTGATCCACCTTCACATTTTTGTCTTTCCAGTTCCCATGAAACAGCTCGCCGGAATTGAAAGCGACAATGTTATGTTCGAACGTGAAAGAGAGATGCTCTTCCACCCGACTGCGTTTCACCTGGTACTCGCGCGAGAAGGCGAAGATGTTATTCCGGATCAGATTATTCCGACCGTAGTGCTGGTGATAACCGCCCGACCGGGTGCGGTAGACCAGGTTATTCTCCATCACAATGTCCGTACTTCCTTCGTCATTATAGAGCCCCCAGCCGCCATAGCTCCAGGAAAGAACATCGTGGATCACATTGTTACTGACGGTCGTGCCGGGTGAAGGTCCGAGGGTGTAGACGCCCCCCATGTCACTGAGCCAGCCCCAGCCGAGATGATGGATGTGATTAAATTCGATCTTGTTCCGAACAGCGAGGCTGTCACTG
This sequence comes from Gimesia maris, assembly GCF_008298035.1. Classification (NCBI taxonomy): domain Bacteria; kingdom Pseudomonadati; phylum Planctomycetota; class Planctomycetia; order Planctomycetales; family Planctomycetaceae; genus Gimesia; species Gimesia maris. The sequence continues at coordinate 2,399,732 of NZ_CP042910.1, read as the reverse complement.
TAGCCCCAGCGCCAACCAACTGAGACCCCCGTATAAAAGAAGTCGGCAATCTCGTTATGAGTCACCGTATTGTCACCGGACTGACCAATCCACACACCAACCGCACACGGAAAAAGTCGGCCTCCGTGCCGAATCAGGTTGTTATCAACCATGATCTTGCCAGTCCGTTCAGCTTCTTTAGCAGCAATTCGGTTTTCACCGACGCGCACGCCGCCGGCTCCCAGATCGTGCAGATCGCAGTGAGTAACAATGCTGTCACGACAGCCTTTCCGAAACCAGAGTCCATAAGTGGCGACATGACCGATTTCGCAATCTTCAAACTGAATGGAACGCCCGCCATCAATCATCACTGCCGCTTCGATGGGCGAAGCAGCCTGGGAAGGTTCGAACCCTTGTGGCGGTGTGCGCCAGTCTGTGTGTTGAAAACTGAGTCCGCGAAACGTCAGATGTTCGACGAACTTTCCACCCGCCGGATCTCCCTTGAGGATCAGTAACTGTTCAGCAACAGGCGCAAACACCTCCGCCTTCTCAGGCGTCTCCCCTTCGCGGGGAACATAGTGTAATTTGCCTCCCGGCGCCAGATACCATTCCCCGGGAGAATCGAGTGCAGCCCGGTAATTCTCCAGGAAATAGGCAGTATTCCGGGTCAGCGGATTCCACTGTTTCATCTGCCGACCGGACGTCAGGAGCTTGCCCGTCTTGACGTCAAACCCGTCCAGATATTTCCGCGTATTATCCCACTTGTGAAAGAAGAGCGCCTGAACTCCCGCACGTTCGGATTCAGGAACATTCTGAAGAGAGACCAGATCGGCGGGATCAGCATCCAGCGTCTGTCGGGCGATGTCTTTCGGTTTCGGACCATCAGTTTTCCCCATTTTCTCCCGGCCATAGCGCAGGTAAAAGAAGAACTCATCAGGCTCCCGTGCCCGTACCGCGCGATTCCCGTTGACCCAGAGTTGCTCGAATTGCCAGCCAGGATCGACGGTCGCAGTCCACGTACCATCCGCTTGCCGTTTGAAGCCGGTAATCGACTTGCCGCCAGAAATAACCGGGCGACTTCCTGGAGCCGCCTCGTAGACAATCGGTGCTTTCTCCGTACCCGAGTCTTCCGACGTAAAAACGACAGGTTCTGTGATCAGATAAGTTCCTGCTTTGAAAACAACTCGCGTTGGTTCTTGCGGCTTAAGTTTTCGTATTTCATCGCGGGCAGCAACGAGTGAGCGGAGTGAGCCCTCAGATGATACTTCCAGAACAAGTTCTGCGTTGGCTTGCGAGCGGGTCAGAACAGACCCCGCAATCAGAGCAGCTAACAGGAATACGTGAGTCCTTTTCATATTGATTCCACCTGATGCATCCCCGAGGTCAGCATCTGTTTTTTAAGTTTTCATTTTGAGTTTCAACCTTCCTCTGTCATAAGATACTTCCAGCCTGACATTCAAGAATACAACTGACAAAAATAACAGATACCTCACAACTTTTCCTTGCCAGACACGCCCGGATCAGTTTCTTTAATTCTGTCGTGAGAGCACATCGCATGTGAACCAGACGTCTTTAACCGGGCAGTTCAGGGAATATCTACTGAAAACAATATCGATCACAACGACATCTATCACAATGCAAAAAATACAGCGAGACCATAGATGCCACCTAGCACCACTCCCACACCCAAGACGGCCACCAGCACTATGAAACTGAGATAGAGCACAACCAGGCTGGTAAAAATCGTGAATTGCAGCAGACCGGCTATGATCCGCGGGGCAAACCAGCCGCTTCCAGTGAGGAGCAATAATCCCCAGCCGGTGAATCCGAATTGAACACCGACTGTCAGAAACGCGAGTATACAGATCACCTTAAATGCCATCCCCACCTGAGAGGGAACCCAGGTAAATACTGACTTCACATAGTCAACAATGGTTTCAGTCCACTCAGAAGCGAAGTCCCCTGCTTCTTCAAATGCTTCATCCAGAATACCTGGTCCACTGGGTCCCGGGTTGCATCTCTTGCCGAGGTTCTGATCTCTCTGCTTTTGTTCATACCGGTAATGTTCTGCCCCCAGCGAACTGTAAACATTGTCATAATATCCGGTCGCTTTTCCCAACAGGTAATCACCCAGTTGATGGTCGGTAGAATCGTATACAGCCATTATTGTCTCCCTGTGAACGTCCTGTGAAATACCTGTGTGTGTCTCTTCACAAAACTTGGCGATACTCAAGAGAAAGTTGTGCAGCGAGATTCTATTAATTCTCATAATTTACAGCATATTCGAACTTCTGAGCCGACAACAGATTATAAAAATGCAAAGTTGCGTCTTAAGAAGTACCACCGTAGAATCAAAACAGTCAGAGATGCATGGACCTCGATAGAGGAAGTCTGGCTCCGGTAGTTACCATTGCAATTCTGGGACGACATAGATATCGAGATCGACAGGCAATACAGATGACTGCATCCCCAGAAGACAACCCAATAAGTTGGCATCAATCAATTTACGATCAACTGCATGGGCTGGCTGAGAAGGCTTTGAATCGGGAAACACCGGGACATTCGCTGCAGCCGACGCTGCTGGTCAACGACGCATATCTGCGTCTGCAGGAACAGCGGAATCTCGATCCAGCCGACCGCTCACAGATGATGGCGGCCGGCGCAACCATCATCAGGCGACTTCTGGTCGATTACGCGCGCGAGCGAAAACGCCTGAAACGGGGAGGAAAAGCAGGTCGCGGAATTCCATTGCACATTTCTGTGACAGATGCCGCCAGAGAGTTAGACATTCTTGAACTAAACGACGCGCTGGAGGCTCTCGCAAGAGAATTACCCAGGGCAGCAAGGATTGTAGAGCTGAAATTCTTTGGCGGGTTGACCGGCGAGGAAATCGCGGAACAACTGGAAGTCTCATTGCGGACAGTCAACAATGACTGGAAGTACGCCAAGGCCTGGTTGTATCGCGAACTCGGGCCGGGAACAGAAAGTGATGAGACCAATGAGTGATTCCCACGCGGAAAAAGTGCAACAGGTTTTCCTGAGCGCGCTGGAAGTCCCGGCTGAAAAAAGAGATGCCTGGCTACGGAATGAGTGTGGCACCAACGAGTCGCTGTGGGCCGAAGTCCGCTCACTGCTAGAGCATGCAAACCCCTCTGTCGATCTACTGGAACAGAATCTGGATGAAGTCATCCCTGACATTCCTCAGCTGGGAGAGACACCGGAAGAGAATCAGACTCCCCAGGACGAACTGCCTGCTAATGTAAACTGCGATCACTTTCTATCAAAACTCTCTGAAGTCGGGGTTCTCTCGCCGGATGAATTCGCATCAGTCAGCGATTCCGTTTCGTCTGCACATCCATCGACCGATGCACGTCAGCTGGCATCGCAACTCGTAACGAAAGGCAAACTGACTTCCTACCAGGCGGCTGCACTGCTGAAAGGTGAGCCAGATCTGTTGATCGATAAATACCTCATTCTCGATCTGATTGACGTCGGCGGGATGGGCATGGTCTTCAAAGCCATTCATCGCACGATGAATCGACTGGTCGCCTTGAAGATGATTTCACAACAGATGCTGGCCTCAGACGATCTGATCAGACGTTTTAAACGGGAAGTCCGCGTCGCTGCGACACTGGAACATCTCAACATTGTCAGAGCCTACGATGCCGACGAATCGCGGGGCGTGAATTTCCTCGTCATGGAATACGTGCGGGGAGACAATCTCAGCAGGATCGTTCGCGCCTCCGGTCCACTGTCACTCAGTCAAGCCGTCGACTGCATTCGACAGGCCGCCACTGGTCTGCAACATGCCCACGAACGGGGCATCGTCCATCGGGACATCAAACCCGGAAATCTGCTGCTGGACGATCAGGGCACAGTCAAATTACTCGACCTGGGACTGGCTCATATCGACGATTCCATTCGACTCGATTCACCTGAGAACGGGTCAACAGATGCTGACAGCGGACGTCCTTATGTCAGCCGTTCCGAATTGACGGCAGCGGGAGCAATTCTGGGGACCGCTTCCTTCATGGCACCCGAACAGTCGCTCGATGCACACCTGGTCGATTTTCGGTCAGACATCTACAGCCTGGGCTGCACACTTTACTTTCTGCTCACTGGCGAAGTCCCCTATTCGGGGAGTACCATCTTCAAGGTCTTCGTCCAACATCGCGAAGCCGAGATCCCTTCTCTGCAGGATCAGCGGCCCGACGTTCCCGATTCCGTCACCGCCGTCTATCAGAAAATGGTTGCCAAGAAACCGGAAGACCGTTTCCAATCGATGAGCGAGCTCATCGTGGCACTCAATGACTGTCATATTCCGAATCCCGTCAAAGAAACACCGCGATCAAAATCGAAAACTGCTGTCACTTCCAACGCAACCGCAGCAACGATCAGTGAATCGGGAACAACCAAACCGATTCTGTTCACCAGTGGAAAATACTGGAAGTCTCTGATCGGGGCGGCGTGCCTGATAGTTCTGGCAGGAATCATCGCCTTCACCTGGCCCGACAGCTCCCCTCACACTAAAATCATCCAAACCAACAGTTTGGATACAGACAAGCCTGCCGATTCAACCACCGATCGCTCTGTGCTTCCTGCAGGAAATCATGCCAAACAGAATATTTCAGTCTCTCCACAGGCATCAGCCGCCGATCTGCTGGCTTCGGGGGAATGGGAATGGCAGGTGACAAAAAACATGGGTTCCCTGATTAATTCACATGATTTTGAGTTCAGCGGCGATATGACCGCTGACAAATGCACCCTTGTTTTCTCAACAGGCCTCAAGAATCCACAATTTGAACGTCGCAACTTATGGATCTCAACACGTCCTTCCAAAAATGTCGAGTGGAACGCTCCCACTTTACTCCCCCCGGAGATTAACACCAACGGGAATGCAGAATGTCCACAGATTTCGGCAGACGGCTTGAAACTTTCATTCCGACGGGACGCATTCTGGTATCTTTCGACACGCACGAGTCTGAATGATCCCTGGCAGGACGCGATCCCCGATCCTATCGCCGTTGGTAACAGACGCGATTACCGTCTCACACCTGATGGTCTGACCGCATTCCGCCCCCGTATCGTAACAGCAGACAAGAAATCAACTGATCAGAAAAGCCACCTGATGATCTGGCGACGCGACTCGCTGGACAGCCCTTTTGGAGAGCGGTCAGAGGAAACACTTCCCGTTGACCAGAGGATCAGCGTTGGTTCCCTGAGCAATGATGGACGAGTCTATATTTTTTATCAGAAAGAGGATTGGGAAACCGACCCGGATAATGCTCTTAGCAAGTTACATATCACAACGCGCCCCGGCTGGAATTCTGCCTGGTCAGAACCGGAACTCGTTTTTAGAGACGATCCGAATGCTTCGGGACGTGCCCGGTTATTACGGGATGGCAGAAGCTTTCTTTTCGTCGCCAACCGTCCTGGTGGCTACGGGGCCAGCGACATCTGGATGGCAGAGCTGGTTAAAAAAAGTGACGCACGTCAATCTGAATCTACTTCTCAGAGCACGACATCATCAGTACTGGGGGTTTCAGAGTAAGGCGAAACGCCGCCTCTTATCGGGAATTGGTCTGAACCAGACTATAGTTTTCATCCTCACGCAATTCATACAGCAATTTACCACAGGAATCGTATTTGATTAGATAGATGCACTCGCCATGATCATATTCTCCTTTATCCAGCAGATTTCCTGCTTCGTCGTGCACTGTATATCGACCATGCAGTCTGCCCCTTTCATCATGCGCACATTTTGTGACATTACCTGAAACCTGATTCACATGGGTTACCACGGGATAACTTTCCAATGAGGGAATGACCGCGATGGAAATGACGAGAAGCAACAACAAGAATAACACATTGGTTCGCATTTGATTTCCCCTGATCTCCCCTGCTGAGCCCCGTACCTGCAAAATTTAAATATGTTCTTGCACTTACACTCATATATAGGTAGAAATGTATATTAAACGACACTTATAACCACCCCTGCATATGCCCCCGCATACCCTGCATATGCCCCCGCATAAACACGAGGACAGATTTCTCGTGATACTTCACCCTCCTGTTCAAATTGATTTAAGAATTGTCTACATGGAATAGGTGTTATTCCGAACAACCAGTGTGACAGCAAAATTGTTTCCTCAGCTTTTTTTTGAAAATAAACTTCATTTAGAAGACAATAAACTCGCCATGAATTTAGAGACAATCTCGACCACACTGATCCAGCGTGCCTCAGAAGGAGATCCGGCAGCTTCGAACAGGCTGATGGAGCTCTCGGCCTGGCTGTTACTCCGAATGACGAGCCGCATCATTGCGAACAAGGAGGACGCCGAAGACGTTGTTCAGGAAGCATTAACCGCAGTATTTGAAATCATGTCCAAAGAAAATCTTCGACTGAAATATGGACGCCACAGCTACATCAGGCTCCTGAAAACATGCCTGCGGAATGTCTCCTCTAATCGCTTTCGCAAAAAACAGGTCATTGCCACCGGGGGCACAGATAACCTGAATCACATCCACAATCTGATTGACGACAGCATCGAAACGGTAGAAGAAAAAAGAGATATCGCCGAAGGCGTGATTGAATTTGCCGGATTGACAGATAAGGAAAAACAGGTTTTGAGATTGTTTTTCCTGTCCGGTATGACCACCAGAGAAATCGCGGAAGAATTACAGACGACTACTGCCAATATTCGGCAAATCCAGTCCCGCGCCCTCCGAAAAATTAGAGACCTGTTAGGGGAAGACTTATAAAGTTTATTTTTCCGGGATATTTTCTGTCACATTTTCCCTCGGAACCAACACATAAAAGATGAGAACGCGTTGGTGCTATCAAACTTTTAATGTACTGAGGACACACTTTTGTGGTTGACTCAACCTCTTCTTCCTGCCCGAATCTTTTGGAGATCTCAGATTACAGCCTGGGCAAACTCGACTACACACAGATTGAAACTCTGTCCGGACATTTTGATATCTGTCCTCTCTGTCGTGAGAAACTGGAACGACTGGACGACGAACCCGACGAACTGATCAACCGCCTCAGAGTGCCTCCCCTCTCCATTGCCCAGATCTCGCTCGAATACGAGATTGGATCCGGAGGCATGGGCCGTGTTTTCAAAGGCTACGACACAAAGCTGATTCGTCCCGTTGCAGTGAAACTCATCAATACGGAACGGCAAAAGGAATGGAAAGACCTGGCCGAGCGATTTGAACGGGAAGTGCAAATGCTCGCGCGGGTGGAATCCCCTTATGTTGTAAAAGCGCTCTTTGCAGGTGAAGAAAACGGCTTCACCTATTTTGTACAGGAGTACGTGAACGGCAAAAACCTGAAGGAAAGAATGGATGAACTGGGTTTTTCCCTGCCCTCGCTTGCCTCGGCCACCATTGTGTATCAAGTCGCCTCCGGCCTGACTGCTGTACACAAACTGGGGATCGTGCATCGAGATATCCACCCCGGAAATCTCCTGCTCAATAACCGGGGATTCGTGCAGATTGCCGACTTCGGACTGGCTTTTGAAGAAGGCCGATCGGATGGTTCGGAACTGACTGCGATGCGACAGGGCTTCGGACAGGTTAAGTATGTGGCCCCGGAACAATGGAATTCCGCGCGCAATGCCACCACAAGCTCGGACATCTACTCCCTGGGTTGCGTCTGGTTCTTTCTGATCACGGGTCTCCCCCTCAATCGGGACCCGAAAACACTTGAAATCATTCATCCCTCCAGCCAGTTCCAGATGGTCGGTCGGGCAGATCGAAAACTGTTGACGTCCATGCTGCATGTGGACCCTCAGCAGAGGCCAACGGCAGAACAAGTCGTCGCGGCATTACAGAGCCGGGTGGGGGCTGGCAATTCGGTTGAAGTCATCCTGAAAAAACAACTCGATCAAACTCACACAAAATGGAACCGTGCTGCTTTCATTTCATGCATCACTCTGATCGCGTTATGTTCTCTCCTGTATCTGGTGTACTCTCCTGCCGAGAATCATATCTCACGGGATGTCAGTCCTGCTAACCCTGTGGTTCCGCCAGTCCCTCCGGAGTTGCCTCCTGAGAACCAGGAACAGTTTGCACTCAGGTTTGATGGTATTGACGATTTTGTGGAAACGCCATTCGTATATGGCAGCGGCGCCCCCATTACGTTCGAAGCCTGGATCACCCCCGACTGTGAAGAACGACCTCGGTCGATGGAGATCATCTCGAACGCGGAGACAGCGGGCATTATCGTCAGGCTGAAAGACGGTACCCGGCCTGAATTCCTGTTTCACGAAGGAACCAGCTACGCCGCCCACACTCGATCAGAACAGATCGGCTGCGGAAAGCTGGTCCATCTCGCTGCCGTCTACGACGGGATCAGTGTGGGCATGTACGTCGATGGCAAGAAACAGGGACTGAGTTTCCCCGTCAGACGCTTGCATCGACATTCCCCCATTCCCATTCACCTTGGTGCCAATCCCGACCCGGCCCTCATAGGACGTCCTGTTGCAGAAAAAAAAGCCTGTTTTGCCGGTTTAATGCACCAGTGTCGCTTCTCACGAGGAGTCATCTACCAGGATGATTTTTCTCCTGAGAAGCTGCTTTCCACTTCAGATTCCACGATCCTGCTGTATCACTTGAATGCGGATTCCGGAGAGATCGTGAAAGACCAAAGTGGAAACGGTTATGATGGAAAGATCATCGGTGCAACCTGGGAAAAATACGACCCCCTGAATGTTCCTGAGAAAACGGAACAATATAAGTGGCCGGCCAATACTCCAGATCCCATTAGCGTCAATGACAGCCCTGATCGTATCAGCCAGTTGCAACAGGCCTGGGCCGAACATTTGAAACTCCCTGCAGAGGTCACTATCCCATTGGGACAAAACATCAGTATCGCTCTGGTGTTGATTCCTCCCGGTGAATTTATGCTGGGATCCCTGGAAGAAACGCTGGCGAAAACTGATGGCCCAACGCAGCAGGATGAGACCAAACCTCGCAGGTTATCTGCGGATCTACTTCAGCGGTTGGCCCGGATTACACACCCCTTCTATCTCAGCAAGACCGAAATTTCACGGAAACAGTTCCGGCAGTTTGTCAAGCAAACCAGTTATAAAACAGACGCGGAGCTCGACGGTGCTGGTGGTTCTGGGTTTAATTCATCAGAAACGAATCCCCAGATTACCTGGGCCAGTGACCTCGATGGTGCACTCAGTGAAGACCATCCCGCAGTGAACCTGAGCTGGTATGATGCCAGCAACTTCTGCGGCTGGTTAACCCGAAACCAGTCTCAGTTTGTGTTCAAACTTCCTCGAGAAGCACAATGGGAATATGCCTGCCGTGCAGGGACGACTTCAAAATGGTTTGCTTCAGAGGAATCAGAGTTATCAAAGGTTGCCTGGTTTCAATCAACAACGACTCATCCCTGCGGACAGCTGCAAGCCAATGCCCTGGGTCTCTATGATATGCATGGAAATGTGGCTGAATGGTGTCAGGACTATTTCTCAGACAAGAACAGTTTCTCCAGTGCGGTCAATAATCCTTCTGGCCCCAGTTCGGGTACGCATCGAATTGCACGAGGCGGTTCCGCAGTTCGGGATGCGCTCAATTGTCGATCTGCATCCCGTGAAGGTCTCAGATCTAATTCACGTGATGCTCTGACCGGATTTCGCGTTGCCGCCACGGTCAATTCCGTGTCAGAGAACCTCGAAAAAAGAGATCCGTTTTCTTTGCATTTCAATGGTATCGATGACTATGCCGAAGTCGATTACGATTATCGAAAAGCGTCTGAACCTCTGACAATTGAATGCTGGGTCGATATTCCCGAAGTGACAATCAAAGACCAGTTTGCCTCTTCTGTTATTTTTGATCTCCATTCCCACTTACGAGTATTTTATTGTGTACTACGCAATCACCGCATCCATATGTATTATCACGAAGGTGAATGGATCTGGCATGCCTTCTCTGCCGATATTTCTCCCGGAAGACATCACATTGCAGGCGTGTTTGATGGGACCAGTCTCAATGCATTCGTCGATGGCAGCGTTCCCGCAAAAGTGACAAAGAACCGGGCAAATCGTTTAGCAAGGTTTTTAAGATCAACCTTTCGAATCGGTTCCGGATCGACTTATGAAAATTCGCAACACCGTGGTTTTAAAGGCAATATTTCACAATTACGGATCAGCGAACATACTGTTTATAACGATGAATTTCAGCCTCCACCGCTGCTCACCAGACACGAGTCTACAGTCGCCTTATACCGTTTTGAAGAAGGAAAAGGCAAAATCCTGCACGATCTCAGCGGGATGTATAATCATGCCAGAATCACCGGCGCGGAATGGTCCGTTGCTCTGCAACCGGACAAAGAACTTCTGAACCGAGGGGTGCAGCTTGACGGCGACGACTGGATCGAAACAAAATTCCCGGATCCTTCCGCGGAACAATTCACCATTGAAGCCTGGGTCACCCCCGAAACAAACAGGAAACTTGCGCATCAGCTTCTGTTTCAGCTGGGCTCACTCAGCCTGAAATATCATGTCAATAACGGCGAATACTGGACCTGGTCCCTGCTGGATCCGCAGTCCCAGGAAATCCCGGTCTCCACGGTCTCCAGCAAGGATGTGGCCCTGAATCATCCGGTCCATATCGCCTGTCAGTGGAACGGGACCATCTGGAAGATGTTTTTAAATGGGCTCCCTTGCCGCACCCTTCCCATGCGGGCAACACAGAAGGAACATCTGGCAGAGATCATCAGCGCAAGCCTGAAACAAAATCTATTCATCGGAGGCTTCCCTGCTACTGAAAAAACTCGATCACATTGCTTCGAAGGAAAAATTCATGCTTTAAAAGTCTCCCGGATCGGACGCTACCAGCAGTCTTTTACACCACTCGCTGATTTTTCAGTGGATGAAAACACGCTTCTTTTCTACCACTTTGATGAAAAGTCAGGAGAATCAGCGCAAGACTCATCCGGCAATGAAGCACATGGAACTTTACATGGCGCAAACTGGCTCAGCAAATGATCGTTAACCCGCAAAAGAGTTTGGTTACACATTTTTCAGACCATTTTTCCTGAACGGCTTTTTCGCGAAATGAATCGTTTCTAAACAGTAGAACGAGTAGACAGAATCATTTCAAATATATAGAACGCATAAATTCATATTCAAATTCGTGACATTTTAATTTTCACTCTTCTTGAGACGTTTTCCGTCTGGATTCATTTATGGTTGATCAACTGGAAATTTTTAAAGTGGAACTGTGTGGTCCCAACCTGATTGTCATTCCTCAGGGATCTACACTTCATTTTTTGTACAGCAACGTTCAGATCGAGTCCAACAAAGTATTAAAACTCTTCAGCACACCCGAGTTGAAGAATGTAATTATTGATCTTTTCAAAGTCGACCATCTGGATTCCATCATTATCAGCTCAATCATTCGTCTGCTGCAACAGGCAAAGCAGACCGGCGGACAGGCCGTATTCTGCAATGCCTGTGAGAACATACAGAACCTGCTCCAGTGCATCAAAGTGGGAACCTATTGGCCTCTCTTCGAGACTCGCGAAGCAGCGATTCAAGCCATTGCTGCTTCCTCTTAAAACAGCGGACAGACACACTTCATCGCCTCAGTATCATCCAAGGCTGACACTTTTCCTGTTCGATGATTCCTGACGGCTGTCAACGCTCCTCAGAAAATATACGATTTTTCGCAGCATGCATTCTGACCCTTCCCTGTTAAATAAAATGCGGGTACCTTGGTGATCAACAGGATCATTGTGATCCCCAGGCCATTAACAACAGGAGTGACGACTGATGAAAGTGTTCTTTGTTTTAACTCTCACCGCGATGTCTCTGATAACCAACATCGCTCTCGCACAGAAATCTTCGGCGAAACCGTTTCAGGCGGGAAAACCACTGGGCGCCGTCAATGAAGCCGGGAAATTCGTCCCCCTCTCTGACAACGTCAAAGTCTATGGCAGTTTCCGTTTTGCTGAAAGCTGTGTTTACGATGCGACCCGCGACCTGATTGTCGTCATGAACGCCGGCGTGCCGCAAACCCAGGATGAGAATGACGGCTACGTCTCACTGTTGAACCCGGACGGATCGGTTCACACCACGAAATGGATTGGTGCGACGCGCGACGGGTTAACGCTCAACCATCCGCTCGGCAGCGCGATTCATAACGGGACCCTGTATACCGCTGACATCGACGTGGTACGCACGTTCGATCTCGCAACCGGCAAACCGGGCAAAGCCTACCCGGTAGAAGGTTCCACGTTTCTGAACGGAATCGCCGTCAACAAGGAAGGCACGATCTTTGTTTCCAATTCGCGTCCCGAGTTCCGCGTCTATAAAATCACCGCTGACGGCAAAGTTTCGCTCTTTGTGGATGGAGATCCGCTCAACATCCCTAACGGCGTCGCCATTGATCCAGACGGAAATGTTGTCGTCGTCAACGTCGGAAACAATGACGTGATGACATTCGATCCTGCCAACGGAAAACTGATCCGCACCGAACATGCCGCCGAAGGGGGCAACGACGGACTGGTGATTCTCCCCGATGGGACGAAGTATGTCAGCAGTGTCCGTTTCGGAAGCGTTTCCAAAATCAGCCCCGGGAAACCCGCCGAGGTCATCGCCTCGGGGATCCCCAGTGCCGCGTCGATGGGATACGATTCGAAACACAAGCAGTTGATCATTCCCATGAACAACAACAACGCCGTGGCATTTCTCAAACTGGAAGATTAAAGCATCCACAATCCGCGGTTTCAAAACATTGATGTCAGGTCTATTTATTAATGGACCTGGCATCTTTATCGCATAGGACAATTGGTCACTGATTTGACAAATAGTTTTTTTAAGACTTGATTGAAACGATGCCCATTCCTGCCTGGTCCCTTGAATCTCTGATCTCAACGCTCTTTACCGGAGAGAAACTTCCAGGTGAAAACAGTGACAATCCCCCCTGGCCCTCTAGTTTTGAAGACGAATATCGGCGGATTACGGCTGCGAATTGCCTGGAGAAAGATTTTGGGCATCTCAAAGAAGCCGTTGATGCCCTGCAGCGGTTTGCAGAAGCAGGTGATGTGCCGGAAGCCCGCATGCGTTGTGTAGCTCTATTGGGCTTACGAAGAACGATCAAACCATTGATTGAACAACTGCTGAAGGATGTGGAACCAGAGCTTCGACTGTATGCCATCGAGTATCTGCTGGTACACGAACCGGAACGGTTTCCAGAACTGGAGGAAAAGTTCAGCGACGAGGAGGATTGGGAAATTCAGGAAACACTCGAGCTCTTTCGCAATGGTGAGCCTATCCCTCTCTTTTACTACGACATGCCGAAACAGTAGTCTCCCTGTTCCCGATCAGTGAATCAATTTGTTTTCAGGATTCAATTTTACCAGGCACAGTCTTAAATCGCATACCGCTTGACGATCGCTTCATCCACCTCAATACCGAGCCCGGGACGGGTGGGGACGTCTACAAAACCATCCTTTAACTGGAATGGTTCTTTGACGATCTCAGTCCGCCAGGGATTCTCCGACTGATCCAGTTCCAGCATGGGGGTATCGGTAGGAAAGCCCCAGTGCGGATCAGGCATCAGCGACAGAGTCTGCACGGTGGCCGCGATGAGAATGGCTCCTCCCCAGCAATGTGGAATACAACGGATTCCTGACAGTGCCGCCATTTCAGAGATAAACAGGGTTTCGCCGATCCCGCCGCACAGACTGACGTCCGGCTGGATGATGTGCATGCACTGCCGGTCGATCAGTTCTTTAGCGCTGCCCCGCGAATCAACGCCTTCACCGGCCGCCAGAGGCAGAGGGAGCTTGCGTCTCAGTTCTTCGTAACCGGCATAGTGGGGAGATTGCGGCAGGGGCTCTTCAAAATATTCAAAATTCAGATCGTGCAGTACCTCTCCCATCTGCAGAGCCGACGAAAGCGTATAAGCGGCGTTTCCGTCCGCCATTAATTTGATATCAAGCCCGACTGCTTCACGAACTGCAGCAGCGACCGCCGCCTCGCGAAACACCGGATAACGACCGATTCGCATCTTCAAAGCCTTGAACCCCTGCTTTACCAGCTGTTCTGCTTCGCGGGGATACTGTTCTTCCGGCTGTTCATTTTCCACATAATTCATCGCCGAGGCATACGCGGGAACGCGATCGCGAAGTCTTCCGCCAAACAATTCAGCTACCGACAGATTCAATGCATGTCCGCGGATATCGTTGATGGCCATATCCAGCGCGGCCACCGCCAGCGCATTGCCGAAATTCGGTCCCCACATCATCCGCCACAATTTTCGTTGCTCCAGCGGACTCTGACCGATCAGCCGTGGTCCGATTTGATCGTCGATCGTTCCGCGGGCACCTCCGACCGGAGCCGTTTCCCCCCAGCCGGTCAGACCAGCGTCAGTCTCAATCTTAACTAACAGCGTCTTTCTGAACTGATCCAGAGGAACCGAGACCGAAACACCGAACGGGCGTTTCAGTTTATGTTGCAGAAGATAGGTTTTGACGCCGGTAATCTTCAGTTTCAGCGGGTCAACCTGCTGTTCCGGTTCAGCAGCTCGCAAGACAGCTGGCCCCCCGGCCAGACAACCGGCCGCCAGCAGCGCCCCCTTCTGCAGCAACTCCCGTCGATTCGTATGCGTCACGGACATCACAAAACTCCTTATTAGCTGACCCTCATAATATCTGGCTGACAGTGATATCTACCGACGTCGACTGTAACCAGCGGGCATGCATCTGGAAGCGATCAGATGCGGATTAAGAATGAAAGCTATTCTAACAAAGGCACACCGCCGTAAGCCAGCACCGTATGAATTTCATTGCAGAGAAGATTAAAGGTGTCGGGTCCATTAAGTATTAGATCTGACATACTCTGTCTCTGTAAAAACGTCGTGTTTGACAACATCATGATGTGATGAGACTAAACTCTTCTGAACCAACTCATCAAAAAGTGTTGATAATTCCGATCATAGTCTTTATCTTGAATAAACCATGGTTGAAATGATATTTCCTCGGAACGACCTTCCTCCAGGACGCCTGCCTTATGCTGACCATTGAGAGTGGCAAACAACATCGTTTTTGTGACGGCATCTCCCGGCGGAACTTCCTGCAGATCGGTTCTCTGGCAATGGGAGGCCTTTCGCTGCCGCAGATTCTGCGGGCACAGGACCTCGCCGGTAAACGGGACTCTCATAAAGCGGTCATCATGATCTTTCTGTCTGGCGGACCTCCACACCAGGACTGGTTTGATCTCAAACCGGAAGCCCCGGCCGAAATTCGTGGCCCGCGAATCCCCATCGCTACCAATGTTCCAGGTATCGAAGTTTGCGAATTGATGCCCCGGTTGTCGAAGACGGCCGACCAGTTTTCCTTTATTCGTTCCATAGTGGGTGCCGAGGGACGACACGCTTCGTTCCAGTGTATGACAGGGAGAAAAACCAGCCGTCAACCGCAGGGAGGCTGGCCATCGCTGGGCTCAACTGTATCGAAGCTTCAGGGAGGAACCGCCCCGGCAGTCCCACCCTTTGTCGGATTATCGCCGAAGATGCGACATTACCCCTGGGCGGATGCAGGGCAACCTGGGTTTCTGGGGGTCGCTCATGCTCCCTTCAAGCCGAGCGCGGAAGGCAAACAGGATATGATCTTGAACGCGGTGAATGCGGAGCGCCTGGATGATCGCAAATCGTTGTTAGCCTCACTCGATAATATGCGTCGCCAGGCCGAAGTGATTGAGGACATGCAGGGCATTGATGCATACACAAAGCAGGCGTTTGGCATATTGACTTCGAGCAAACTGGCCCAGGCACTGGACCTTTCAAAGGAAGATCCGAAATTGCGCGACCGTTATGGTCGTGGCTCAACCAAACCAGCGGGTTACGGCGACGCGGGACCTTTACTGAACGATTATTTTCTGATGGCCCGACGTCTTGTTGAAGCAGGCGTACGTTGCGTCACGCTGGCCTATGGTCGCTGGGACTGGCATGGCAGACCGCACGGTACCATCTTTGAGCACGAAGAAGAACATTTCCCGATGCTCGACCAGGGACTGACCGCCCTGATGGAGGACCTGCAGAACCGGGGAATGGACAAAGACGTTTCGATCATCGTGTGGGGAGAATTCGGCCGTACGCCACGGATCAGCCCCAAAGTCGGTCGAGATCATTGGCCGAAAGTTTCCTGCGCCATGCTGGCGGGGGGCGGAATGCAGACCGGACAGGTTATTGGTTCCACAAACCGTTTCGCCGAACATGTTGAGAGCCGTCCCGTCGGTTTCAATGAAGTCTTTGCCACCCTGTATCACAACCTGGGAATTGACGTGAATTCAGCAACGGTGACCGATCTGTCCGGACGCCCCATGTATCTTGTCGACCAGGCACAACCAATTCGGGAGTTGATCTGATTGCATCACCATGAACCATAGCGTCTCTCGAACTGATCTACCCGCTCCAGATCCCCCTGAAAACACTACAATAAAACGGGACACAGTTGAGACAGTTCCCGTTTTCTCAATTATGAGCCCTTATTGAAGATTGGAACGGGCATTCTGTAAGGCTATTACTTTATAATATTCACGGAGAGGACTGGAGTGATCTATCCATCATCGAAGTTCACTCTCAGTTGTCCGACTTCAGACCTTCTGCGCCGAAAACGATTACCATCCCCTGCCCCAGTTGACGATTAATTCAAACCCTGCCTTTATCATGAAATGAATCTTGAATCATGCACCTGATATATCGAAATCTTTGTGTTACCCTGCTCCTGTCCACCTGTCTGGCTTATCTCACTCCTGACGCAGAAGGCCAGTCTGCTGCGAAATCAAACCTGCGAGCGGGCGTAGCCAAAGTTGACATCACCCCTGCAGAAGTGAATGAGTTAGAAGTCGTCGGGCACCGCCGCAAAGTCACCGGCGTGCGTGATCCCCTGCGGGCAGGAGTGCTCGTATTGGATGACGGTCAGACCAAAGCAGCCATCGTCACCCTGGACCTGATCGGCGCGTATACAGAGATTGTAAAGCTGGCCCGAGCTCAGATTGAAAAAGAAACGGGCATCCCGGCGGCTAATATCATGGTTGCTGCCTCACACAATCACTCCGGGCCCGGCTTTGATGCCAATTCCGCCTGGGGAAAAGAATTGATCACAAAACTCGGCGCAGCCGCAAAACAGGCGGCATCGAAAATGACTCCCGTGACGGTCGGCTACGGTGAAGACAAGATCGGGTT
Organism: Gimesia maris; assembly: GCF_008298035.1. NCBI lineage: Bacteria > Pseudomonadati > Planctomycetota > Planctomycetia > Planctomycetales > Planctomycetaceae > Gimesia > Gimesia maris. Next base: position 2,382,545 of record NZ_CP042910.1, on the reverse strand, counting down.
CAGCATCAATCGTCGCAAGGTTATCAATGGCCGGGCGGTGGTACGACTTAACGAAGACGGACCCAATGATCCCCGCGTGAAAGTTCTGCGTTTCGACGACGGAAAATCACTGACACCTGTCGCAGTCCTCATGCATGCCGTCTGTCATCCCTGTTTTTTCACCTGGGGCGATAAAGGCTCGATGCCGTACCCCAACGGTTTCCCGAAGATGAGTGCCGACTTTCCCGGTGAAGCCCAGTCGTTTGTAGAGATGTGCTACGGAGATCAGACCAGTTCATTGTTTCTGCAGGGCTGCGCGGGTGATATTCGCCCGAATCTGCCCGGTTATCCGTACCGCTGTGCAGATGAAGCCGATATTCAGTGGGCCGGACGGGATCTGGGCAGCGCAGTCGTGCGCACCCTCGCTCAGAGCATGACCCGGGAACAGCTTGCCACGCGAGCCGAATACTATCCGATCCGTGTCGCGAACTCAGTCATCTCGTTACCCGGCAAGGAAGGGCGCATTGAAGCGGAACTGCAGGCCATGAAGATCGGCCCCTACCTGCTGCTGACCATGCCGGGCGAACCGATGGTTGAATACGGTTTGAAACTGGAGAACGACATCGCAGACCGCGCCACTCCCATTATTGTAGGCTATGCCAACGGACATGTCGGCTACATCGCGACCACCGATTCCTATAGTGTCGGCGGCTACGAACCGAACACCTCGAAACTGCTACCGGAAGCAGAACCGATTATTCTTACTGAGTTGAGTCTGCTCGCGGACCGTGTCATCGGCGATGTATTCGAATCGTTCTCCAAACACCCCAAAGACATCAAAAAAAGAGAGCAGGCAGAAAAATCCCGCGCCGGGAAAGAGTAACAGCTCCACCTTGCATACAAATCGCATTTCACAGCTCAGTCCGACAATATGTCTGACTGGACCTGTTTCCCGACAGTTTTTCTTGCAGATGTTACAGCCTGTTTCTTATTATTCCCGGGCTGTCTGACATCAACTCCTCTTGTTTTTCTGTTCTGCCAGACCGGTCATTGATATTGGATCCGGAATTGAAAGCGGATTCAATTGCATCGTAGTAATCCTCACATTCTGAATCTCAATCAAAACATATCTGAAGTCGCTACGTTAATTTTTGACAGTGGTCATTTTCGCTGTTTTTGTGAACGGCTTTTGTTATGATTATTTGTCGGAACCGAGTGACCACGTCACGCGGGTTGAAATAATCTGACTATATTTACAGAATTGCCGAGATGCAGACCAGACGGCGCAGCATCAGTGCTCGGATCATAATTCGCTGAATCAGTCAGTGAAACCTACCTCTAACTCAGAGGAACGCAGGGCGGGTCCGAAACGATTCATCAATTCATGCTGCTTCCCTGCCGCACATGTGGCTGAAAATTACTGACCCAAAGGCTTTTAATGAAACAGAATCGTCAACAAAGCAACAATCAACCGATTATTGTTGGCGTAGGCTCCTCTGCCGGTGGGCTGGAAGCTTTTGGAATATTACTTGAGTCACTCCAGGATGCGACAGGACTGGCATTGGTCTACATTCAGCATCTGGATCCTGCCAGCAAAGCCGTTCTGCTGGAACTCCTGACGAAATACACGTCACTGGAATTGACCGAGTTGGGTGATCGCACGAAATTGATCAGCGGAAAGATCTATGTCTGCCCACCTCAAGGACTGCTGGAAATCAGGAACGGCGTTGTCACTCTGGCAGATACTGAAACAGATCCACATCCATCACATGCGATCGATCATTTTTTTCATTCGCTTGCTGAAGATCAAGGTGAGCGAGCTGTGGGAGTGATTCTCTCCGGCGCAGGCAGCGATGGCACACTTGGCCTGAAAGCGATCAGTGACAGCGGTGGATTGACGTTTGCACAAGATTCAAAATCAGCAAAATACGACAGCATGCCGCGGAGTGCCGCCACGACAGGTGTGGCAGACCACGTACTCCCCCCGGGTGACATCGCACGAGAGTTGATCCAATATGCAGAACATCTGCATAAGTTAAATACCTCGGCATCCCTGACTCGTTTTCAGGATCAGATTATCGATGCGATTCCTCAAATCACTGCGATCCTGCAGAAAAAAACCGGACACAATTTCCAGCATTACAAAACGAGTACGCTTTCGCGACGAATACAGCGTCGAATGCAGGTCTTAAAAAAAAGCAACGTTAAAGAATATCTAGGATATCTGCAGGAGAATGAAGAGGAAACGCAGGCATTATTTCGGGAACTGTTGATTGGAGTGACCGAATTTTTTCGCGATCCGCAGGCATTTGACAGTCTGGCCAGTGAGGTACTCCCCCGCCTGTTTGAAAACCGTTCTGCCGACGATTGTGTGCGTATCTGGGTAGCAGGTTGTGCCAACGGCTCAGAGGCTTACACGATCGCCATTCTCTGCCGTGAAGCGATGGATGATTTAAAATCACCACCGCAACTGCAGATTTTTGCCACAGACATCGACGAACGCGCGCTACAGGTGGGGCGTGCAGGCATCTATCCGGTCGGCATTGAGAACCATGTCTCCCCCGAACGACTGAAGCGTTTTTTTATCAGACGGGGAAAACGGTATGAGGTGACCAGGGAAATCCGTGAACTGGTTCTGTTTTCGGTACACAATCTGATCAGTGATCCCCCCTTTTCACGACTGGACCTGATTTCATGCCGCAATCTCCTGATTTACCTGGGACCGCATCTGCAGAAAAAACTCATTCCCCTGTTCCATTATGCGCTGCTTCCCTCTGGTTATCTGTTGCTGGGTCCCAGTGAGAACATCACCACGCACGCTGAGTTGTTTCGCACGCTGGACAGCAAATTTCGTATTTCTCAACGGAAAGGGACCGCAGTGAAATCCGCAGCAACTCTCCCGCTCATGCCAGGGAAGTTGCATTTAAAATCCAGCCAGGAACGGGAACCCGATGAAAAAGTGGATCTGCAAAATTTCAGACAACGAATTCTTCTGGACGAATTTGCCCCCAAATCATGTGTGATTGATGAATCCGGTCAAATCTTGAACGCCGATGCTGACATGGAGAAGTTCCTGACATTGGGAGAGGGTGATTTTCAGAATAATATTGTAAAAATGGCGGCAAAAGGTTTACGGGTGGGCCTGCGTTCCGCTCTTAATGAAGCCATCAAGACGCGACGAAAGGTGCAGCAGCAACACCTGACAATTCGTAAAGGAGACCAGATCCAGGAAGTGATGATCACGGTCCAGCCGATGCCTCGTCTGGGTGAAGATGAGGGCCTGTTTATGGTCGTGTTCCATGATGTAGGCTTGCCTGTCAAAAAAGAGGTCAATGAAGAGTCCCCCAGAGAAACGGTCCCCCATGCGGACGCCATTATCGCACAGTTGGAATACGAGTTGCAGTGCTCTCGTGACGAGCTTGAAAAAACTCTGCAGGATATGGATGTGGCTCATGAAGAATTGAAGTCGACTAACGAAGAACTGTTATCGATGAATGAAGAGCTGCAATCTGCCAACGAAGAACTGGAAACCTCTAAAGAGGAAATTACGGCTGTCAGTAATTCCGTGGCGCGGACCAACAGTGACCTGGAAAACCTGCTGCGCAGTACGCAGATCGCTACTGTTTTTCTTGATGATGAGTTACTGATTCGCAGCTTTACTCCTGCCATCACAGAAATTTACAGCCTCATTCACACTGATATTGGACGTCCACTCGAACGATTTGTTCCTCTGGTCGAAGAAATGCCGCCCCTGCCCGATCCGCGCAAGTTGCAGCAATCTCACCCCATAGAACACACGGTGGTTGCAGATTCAGGGAAAGTCTATATCCGGCGGGTTCTACCCTACCAGTCTTATTCAGGGCAGAACGAAGGGATTGTCGTTACATTCATTGATGTCTCTGAACTGCACAACAGTCAGGAACTGTTTCAGTTACTCATCGATGCCTCATCTCAGATTGTCTGGATGACCGATGCGGCAGGTATCGTCGTCGAAGACTCCCCCAGTTGGCGTGAATTCACCGGTCAAACATACGAGGAATGGAAGGGTACCGGCTGGTTGAACGCGATTCACCCGGATGACCAGCAGGCAACAATCCAGGCATGGCAAACCGCGGTTTCAAATATCGAGACGTTCTCTGTCGAATATCGACTCTGGCATCAGCAGGGCGAATGGCGGTGGATGCATGCCCGAGGGGTACCTCAAAAATTACCGGATGGATCCATTTTACGCTGGATCGGAATGAATACCGATATCACCGAACAAAAAGAAGCACAACGGGTGATACTGGAATCCAGCCGCCAGTTGCAACTGGGTGTGGAAATCGCGAATCTGGGCCTGGCTCGTGTCGACTATGCCAATAACTGCATTACATTGACTCCGGAAGCTGCTGCCATCTACGGTCTGGGATACCAGGAAATTCTGATTACACGGGATGAAATGCTCGACCTCTATCATCCGGAGGATCGACAGGATGCAGCAGACCAGATCCAGGCATGCATTCAGGAATGTGGGGATGGCCGCTGCGATCTTGAACATCGCCTGATCCTGCCTTCGGGGGAAATCCGCTGGATCAGTGCACGCAAGCAAATCTATTTCGACCGTAGTGTCGAGCCGGCTGTGCCCGTCTATGCAACCCTGGTTGCCCAGGACATCACCATCAGCAAGCGGGAAGAATTGAATCTGGCTTTCCTGTCCGACCTGCAGACTCAACTGATTCCCCTGTATAATGTTGACGATCTGATGGAGGTAGCCACAAGAGAGACAGCGAAATATCTTGACTTATTCCGCTGCCTGATCGTGGAATTTGATGCCAATGCGGACTATGCAGATATCCTGTTCGAACATCATGACGATTCACTGCACTCAATTGTGGGTAAGCATCGGGTTCGCGATTTTCATACTGAAAGCGAGAGACAGAAGCTGCTGGCAGGCGAGCAATTCTTCATCTCGGATACGCTGTATCCTGAGCAGGATTCCCGGATCGCAGAAAACTTTCAGTCGATTAACGTCAGAGCATATTGTAACTCAGCCTACATTACGCCGCAGGGGATCAAATTTGTTATTTCTGCGGTGAAGCGTGAAGCATATCAATGGCGGCCTGATGAATTAAAATTGCTGCAGGAGATTACAAACCGGCTCTGCATCCGTATTGAACGGGCCCGCGCAGAAGCGGAACTGGCCGATCGCGAAGCCCATCTGCGACGGGTAATCAATAACCAGCTCGGACTGGTTGGTGTCATTGGCCGTGATGGCAGGCTTCTGGAAGTCGACGATGATTCCATGAAGATTGCCGGTTTAACGCGCGAAGATGTCATCGGTAAACATTTCGCGGAATGTGCCTGGTGGACATACGACGAAGCTGTCTCTCAGAAAATGCGCGAATCGATGCAAAAGGCATTCGCCGGTGAAGTGGTACGCTATGATGTCCCGCTCTTCGCAGCCGGCCTGGGAGGGGCAGAACGAAGACTGATGATTGACTTCATGATGGCCCCCGTATTTAACAAAAATGGAGAGGTCGAATATCTGATCCCATCTGGTGTCGATATCAGCGAGCGTGTGGCTGTCGAAAATCTGCATAAAGAGACAGCTGCCCGCCTGGAGTCCATGTTCAATTCTGCCGTGGACGGCATGATTACCATTAATGCCGCTGGGAACATGGATTCGATTAATCCGGCTGCCCTGGATCTTTTTGGATATGAACTGGAAGAACTACAGGGGCAAAATGTCAATATGTTAATGCCGGACCCCTGGCACAGCGAACATGATTCCTACCTCAATGCTTATCTGAAGACCGGACAGGCAAAAATCATTGGCAGTAAGCGAGAAGTACTCGGGCTGCGTAAAGACGGCAGTACGTTTGCAATGGAACTGGCAGTCAGTGAAGCATATATGCGCGGCGAAATCCTGTTTGTCGGAACGGTGCGTGATATCTCTGAAAGAAAACAGCGCGAACTCAATCTGGCTTTCATTGATGAGCTGCAACTACTGCTCGGAGCTCCCCTGCTGATCGAAGAAATCATGCAGCAGACCTGTGCCAGAATTACAGATTTCCTGGGAGTTTCACGCTGCCTGCTGATTGAATTAGATACCGAAGCAGAGATCGCTGATGTCGTCTATGAAGCTCATGAATCAGGTTTATCCGACATCTCAGGCAGGCATACCATTACCAATTTTCTGGAAGAGCAGGAACAGGAGCCTTTACTGGCAGGTCAGCCGATTCTGATCGGTGATACTCAGAATCATCACAGAATTTCAAAGAGAACAAAAAACTTTGCCGCACTTGACATAGGATCGCTCCTCTTAATTCCATTTGTCAGTGAAAAGCGTCTGAAATTTGTGCTTACCATTTGTAATCAGCAGCCCTGTCAGTGGCAGGCCGTCGTGATTGATCTGTTACAGGAACTCACACCACGCATCTTTGTCCGCCTGGAGCGTGCACGTGCGGAAGCAGCATTACGCGAAAGCGAAGCTCGTTTTCGGGATCTGGCCGACAACATGTCCCAGTTTGCCTGGATGGCAGACGAGAAAGGTTTTATTTTCTGGTATAATCAACGCTGGTTCGAATACACGGGCACAACACTCGAAGAGATGCAGGGCTGGGGCTGGAAGAAGGTGCATCACCCGGAACACGTCGATCGCGTTGTAAAACGGATCCAGCATTCCTGGGATACAGGTGAGACCTGGGAGGATACCTTTCCCATTCGTTCCAAAGAGGGAGAATTCCGCTGGTTCCTTTCCCGCGCCGTACCCATACGCGATGCCTCGGGTAAGATACTAAGGTGGTTTGGGACCAATACAGACATCACCAGTACCCGGGAACAGGAACAGCGGGTCCGCGCCAGTGAAGCCCGATTACGTCTGGCGATGCAGGCAGCAAATTTGTCATTATGGCAATGGGACATCGACAAAGATAAAATCTACTGGTCGCATGACAGTCATGAATTATCAAGTATGGAACCGCGCCAGGCTGTCGGCGGACTACAACATTTCCTGAACCTGGTCCATCGTAACGATCGTGAGGCTGTAGAACATTCTCTTCGCAGTTGCCTGTCCAACGGCAAGCCGTTTCAGGCGGAATTCCGTACCAGAAAATCTGAGAATACCTATGCATGGGTGCTTTCAACCGCTTACCTGACGACTGATTCAACGGATAATTCTACCGTCATGGTGGGTGTGAATCTGGATATTACAGAGCGTAAAAAGTCGGAACTGGAAATCAAACTCAGTGAGGAACGATTACGAAATGCAGCTGAGTCTGCAGGCTTTGGTATGCTGCACATCGACCTGTTGGAGGAAACAACAGCGTTTTCACCTGAAATGAAGCGCATGCTCGGACTTCCTGATAATGCAGAAAATAATCTGAAGTTTGGCGAAGTCCCCGACTGGATTCACCCCAAAGACCGTAGCGCCTATCGGAAGCATCTGCAGGAATCTGCAGCACTCCCGGAAGGTAAGAATCAAAGCCTGGACCACCGCATCATTCGTCCTGATGGAGAGACCCGCTGGGTACGCCTGCATGCCAGACCCGTTTTCACAGGCAAGGGGTCACGACGCAAGGCGACTCAGTTGATCGGCACACTACTCGACATCACCAGCCAGCGACAGTTCGAGCAGTCACTGAAAGAAGCCCGCCAGATGGCAGAGGCAGCCAATGAATCCAAGAGTGCGTTCCTGGCGAATATGAGCCATGAAATCCGTACGCCGATGACCGCTATCATGGGTTATATCGATCTCATCGATGAATTGATCGACCACAAAATCGCGACAGCTTATCTGAGTACGGTGCGTCGCAATGGGGAATTCCTGCTGGATATCATTAACGATATCCTGGACCTTTCCAAGATTGAGGCCGGTAAACTGGATATCATCCGTGAACGATTTTCGCCGCATCAACTTCTGGAAGATGTGTGTTCCATCATGGACGTCCGGGCGGCTGAGAACCGTCTGGAACTGGATATATTTTATTACGGTAAAATCCCGGCAGAGATCGAGTCTGATCCCAAGCGGCTCAAACAGATTCTGATTAATCTGGTCGGAAATGCCATCAAGTTCACGATGAAGGGCAGCGTCAAAATCTTCGTCTCCTGCAACGATCAGCAGTTGCAGTTTATCATCGTTGATACGGGCATTGGTATCACGACTCGCCAGCAGAAACGACTGTTTCGTCCTTTTTCACAGGGAGATCACACGGTCAATCGTGAGTTCGGCGGAACCGGCCTGGGACTGGCAATCAGCCAGCGTCTGGCAAATATGCTGGGTGGAGAAATCTGCGTCGAGAGCGAGAAAGACAAAGGCAGCAAATTCACCGTGACCATTGCCACGGGAGACATCTCAGAGGTGAAGATGATTCAACCTCGGGCCAGTACAGAACCCAGCCAGGAACCGAAAAAAGAAGAAGAGATTGTACTCAACTGTCGTGTCCTGGTGGTGGATGACCGCCGCGAGATTCGATTTCTCAGCAAACGGTTTCTGACACTCGCCGGTGCTAGCGTTGCCGAAGCCGTGGACGGCGAGCAGGCCATTATCGTCGTGACAGAATCCATGCAGGAGAATCAACCATTCGATCTGATTCTGCTCGATATGCAAATGCCTAAACTGGATGGATATGAAACCGCCCGACAACTCCGCAAGCTGGGTTTTACGGCTCCGATAATTGCATTGACCGCCGATGCCATGCAGGGAGATATGAGCCGCTGCATTGAATGCGGCTGCAATGACTATTTAAGTAAACCGATCGACAAAACCCTTTTACTCCAGACGATCAACCGCTACGTCAACTCTGATACGGACCTCGTATAGTTCAGCTCGATTCCTGCTTTCCAATGACGAAAACGTCTTTCAACCGGCTCCTGTCACTGGCTGAAATGAATCCAGTCAGGCAAAGAGTTCCTGTACCGCTTCTCCCTTGGCATCTTTTGTTACATAAAAGGGGCGGCCTTCAATATCGAATCCGGTTTTCGGGCTGATCCCCATCGCTGTCATTATGGTGGCATGCAGATTTTCTATAGAGACAGGGTTTTCGATCGCCATCAACGGTCGCTCATCTGCCGTTTTCCCATAGACGAAACCGCGTTTCATTCCCCCGCCGAACATCACCACACTCGTGCCACCGGTAAAATGACGATGCAGGCCATAATGCTTCATCTCGGAAACCGAGTCTACTTTCTCCCGAGCCTGATCGTTGGCATTGGAGCCCGGTTGCCCCTCCATTAACGCATCCCGGCTGAATTCCGATGCGATGATGACCAGAGTCCGATCGAGCAATCCACGTTCTTCAAGATCGAGAATCAGCTGAGTCACCGGTGCATCAATTTCTTTATGCATCCGGTCCACCGTGGTATGCCCATCGGCATGCGTATCCCAATGCAGAAAGGGAACGTACTCCGTCGTGACTTCAACAAACCGGGCTCCCGATTCCACCAGGCGTCGCGCCAGCAGACAGCCGCGTCCAAACCGGCCGGTATCATATTTCTGGCGTTTCTCCTCCGGCTCTAATGTAATGTCGAAGGCATTCCGTTCTTTGGAACTCAGCAGCCGATAGGCTTTGTCCATGGATCGCAGCATTGATTCCTGCTGGTAATCGCTCATCAGCGCGCGTTGCGGGCTTTGATCGATCAAACGGCGATACAGTTTATTACGGTTGACGAATCGCTCTCCCGTCATCCCCTGCGGCGGTCGCACCGAGCGGGCAGCTTCTTCAGGATAGGGCAGATTCAACGGCCCGTATTCGCTGCCGAAAAAACCGGCCGTGGTGAATGCCTTGAGTTCTTCACTTTCTCCGACTCCTTCCAGCCGCTGACCGATATTGATGAAGGCCGGCATCACAGGGTTGCGGGGACCAGCCACCCGCGCCATCCACGCCCCCAGATGCGGAGTCGCCACGGTCTGAGGGGGCACATAACCGGTATGCCAGTGATACTGATGCCGGGAGTGCAGAATGCTGCCCAGATCGGGTTGCACAGCAGAACGGATCAATGTAGCACGATCCATCACCGAGGCAATCCTTTCCAGCCCTTCGCAAATCTGCAGACCATCGACGGCTGTGGGAATCGCGGGAAAGGTACTCAGCATGTCAGCAACTTTGAGTCCCTTCTTAAACGGCAGATAGCGTTTTGGATCAAAGGTGTCCGGTGCCGCCATCCCTCCGCCCATCCAGAGCAGAATGCAACTGTCAGCGGTTGCCTCTGGATGTTTTGCATGACCGGGATCACTGGCATGCAGCAGTCGCGGTGCTCCCGCCATCATAGCCGCTGCTCCGGCGGCACTTAACTGCTTGAGAAAGTCACGTCGGACTATCTGTTCGGGAGCTTCAGGATCGAATTCAAATGTCATCAGTCGTTCTCACTGTGTATGAAATTTGTGCTCTGGTGATTTCACTCTTTTATTATACCACAGATCAGCGGATCAGGAAAAATTCAGGCAACATGCAGACCGACCATAACAGGTCTTCCACTTCCGCAGCCTGTGGGCTCTCTCCCAGCATCTGACCAACAAGTTCCGATTCTTCCGATGTCGGTGCTCGCGATAATGCATACAGAAACAAATACTCTGTCAGAAGCTTCGGATCACCGTCTGCTTGTGCAATCAGCCGTTTTGCTCCCTCGGCAAATACTTCCGCCAGTGTGGCTTCGTTGGAAAGATCAATCGCCTCCAGAGTCGTCAACTGGTCGGGACGCATTGAGACAATCTGCTCACGCATGGGACGTCCCAGCGATTTCATCAACGCCGTATTTTTCAACAGCGATGCCCGCACCATCGGCTGCTTTCCCTCTGCAGCCACAGCAAGCAGACTTTTAGCCTGCGCATCAACCGCCTTTGTCCAGCTTCCATTCGGTTTGACGATGGTCACCGGATTCCATTTTCCTTTAATGCTTCCCAGTCTTCCTTCACGTGAGGCAGGAGCATTGGGGTTCCATTCCCACGTTTCATCAGAGGCCAGTGAAATCTGCTCACCATTCTCCAGTTCCAGTCGGGCTTCAAAAAAGAATCCCGCCGCATTCGGGGTTTTCCCACCGTTATGCACAATCGCGGTAAGATCATTCTTACCTGGTTTTAATAAAGTATGCAGCGGCAGGGTTCGAACCTGGGACCAGTTCTTTCCCACGTCAACTTCCCGCCGGTTGATAAACAGAATATGGGAATTATCGCAGGTCAGGACCGCTCCCCCCCGTTTGACCGCGGACGGAAGTTCGATGATTTTCCTGACCACAATTGTTTCGTCGGCGGGAGGGGTTTCTTTCGCGGAATCACCCCAGATCCACTGCGCATTCAGTTCGAGTTCCGGTGCCCCTCCCTGCTCGACTTTTGTTCGAAAGATCGGAGCATCAATCTTGTCTGGAGCCGCACCGGTCATCTGCCAGACGCTGTCCAGAAACTGCTCTGCCGTCAGCCGACGCGACCGCGGCCCGCGATACAGATAGTCTGAACTCTCTGCCCCTTCTACCACTTCCACTTGAGACTGATACGCTTCTGAGGTAGCAATCAGTTCCAGCATCTGCTTCAAATCGTACTTGTGATCACTTAACGAGACCGCAAGGTAATCGAGCAGATCTTCATTCCAGGGTCTGGTCTGCATCGCATCCAGCGGATGTACGATCCCCCGTCCCATCAGGCGATGCCAGAGTCGATTCACAATCGTTCGCGTAAAACGTCCATTTTCAGGATGCGTCATCAACGCTGCCAGTTGCTGCAGCCGGGCTTCCCGCGAGGCACTGGGGTCGATCGTTCCAAGCTCCGGAAACAACCAGCTCGCCTGCGCTGTCTTACCGATCGGTTTGTCGCAGCGGTGAATCTCCAGTTCACGTTCCGAGTAGATCGCCGCCAGTCCATACGACTCGTCGAGTGTCCAGCGGTCGATAAAACTGTCATGGCATGAAGCACATTTCAAATTGATTCCCAGAAACGCCTGCCCCAGACTCTGTGCGAATTGAATCTCAACCGTCTGGCCCGCAGATACATTACCCCGCCATTTAATCCCGTCGATAAATCCGCGGCTGGCATCTGAAGGGGGCGCAATCAATTCGCGGGTCAGTTGATCGTATGGCTTGTTGTATAACAGCGATTCATACAACCAGCCGGAAACCTGTTTTCGCCCGCCGGTAATAAAGCCGGTCCCGCTGTAATCGTTTCTCAACAGATCATTAAAGAATGACAGCCAGTGATCGGCATAAGCCGTATCATCTGCGAGTAACTCCCTGATTTTCAGCGCCCGTTTCTCAGAGCAGGGATCAGCCAGAAATGTTGTTAATTCTTCTGGAGTTGGTAACAGCCCGACCAGATCGAGGTGCACTCGTCGCAGAAAGGTCGCATCATCAACAGGACCAGGTCGTGGTAGTTTATGCTTTGACAGATATTGATCGATCAGCCGGTCAATCGGATGATTGCGGCAATCTACAGTCGGCGGAAGAACGGGACGACGCGGTTTCAAAGGTGGTTCGTAAGCGACTTTCCCAAAAGAAAAACCAGCTTCCCAGGGCAGATCTTCGGAGACCCACTGTTTGAGCGTCGCCACTTCTTCCGCGGAAAGTCGTGGCTTGCCTTTCGGGGGCATCTGCATTTCAGGATCGCTGGAAGTAACCAGCTCAAGTAGATAAGAAGCTTTGACATCCTTCGGATCAACAAAGCCGGATTCCAGCCACAATGCGCGCGTGTTGAGGGAAAACGATCCCTTCGCCTCGCGGCCGCCGTGACAGGCAACGCAATGCTTTTGCAGAATCGGCACCACCTCGTGAGCAAAGTCGATCGGGCCCGCCTGGACGGGTGAAACAATGTCGACCAGCAAAACAATCAGGATGGGTAAATTATAGCGTGATATCATGAGGCGAGTCTGTTACAGGGTTTTGAACAGGTTATGAACATCATTTCGGTAAGACACTTCATGATATCACATCACAACCGGCAATCGCAAATTGCTTTTCAGGGTTAACACTGGAGATCCAGCCGACTTTCAAACTGTTCAAAACCATATTCACAATCCTGTAAGCACATCTTTTTATATGAAATACAGATCCATTTTGAATGACGTTCCTGAACTCCCTCTGGGAAACAATCATCAGCTCGGTCAGCCTGTCGTAGCGACCCGACATTCAAATAGCCTCCTTTTCTGGCTGCTGCAAGACCAGCATGATCGATCAGCGACCTCCCCCTGGTCGATTAATATACAACGAGACGCAATTCGGCCTTCCATTGATTCAGCCCTCCCAGCTTCGCACCACAGAGCATTGTACATGTGCAGGATAATTCCCGTTCATTTCTGTCTGAAGCACCTGTCAATTTTTCGCAGCGAATCCCTCACCTTTGGTACAGCAAATGCAAAACTGCGAGGTCTCACCATTCTGATTTAAGGCGCTCTTTATTCCCTCAATTTGATCCAGGACTATCCCATGCAGAATCTGCAAGAGGCTACGCTGCCGAATGAATTTATCAATCGACGAATCGAAAGTTCCATTCATCAGATAGGATACCCCCAGTTAAAAACGATACGTTGCGAATCAAACGGTTCCACCCTGATTCTCAAAGGGGAACTGAATTCATATTATCAGATGCAACTCGCTCTGAAAATTGCTGTTAACGAACCCTGGATCGACCAGATAGACAATCACATCAGGATCGTTCCCGACAGTCGAGAGTTGAATCTGATCTTCTGAGTGGGGTGAGACATAGAAGTGAGACGGCGTTGAAAGTCCCATGTCCGGAAATCGCTGACATCTTCTTCTTCTTCACCTGTTGATTGTGCATCAGTTTCACCTTTCACCTGTCCATTTTCGTCTTGACCCCACTGCGCTGCTGGCGATAAACGTCAAATCGTGTCGCGCGCGTGACCAGTTTACAGTGCACTGAAACACGCGACCGTTGTTAAGAATCATCACTATAAAACAGCCTGATTTTTCCAGATTTGCACTGCCTGAATCAGCACCAGTTCGTTATGTATGCCTGCGGGTCGCCGCACTTCGTGGCCTTTCACCCCGTCAACGCCCTGGTACCGCCCTGCATCGTGCCGGTATCAACCTGTATCGCCACCCGATTCTGTTCATCCCACTTGACGCCCCCGTGCCCTTCTCCAGAATAAGCACCATGAGATGCATCATTACCAGGCCATCAATCGCAGAATAAAACATGAAATCAATTTCCTTCAATCATTGTCAGACCCGTGGGTGCCATCTGTCGGCTCGCCCGACAGTGCCGATTTAACCAGCCTCCCTACACAAAAACGGATAAGCCCGAATACAATTCGGGCCGAGGGCAGCGAGCAGGAGGTCTCAGTGAAAGCAAACAAGCCACTCAAAAAGTTCTAATTCAGAACACCCCACGAAAGCAGGAAACCGTCAGATCAACTCACATAAAAAGCACCCCAGAATCCTACCAGAAGTCCCAGCCCCACCCCCAAATGAACAGCGACCACAAAAGTGGTCAAACACTCACCCATCATCAGCTTTCCCACTACCCAAAAGGGAAATCGAGCCCCCTGTCATGCAGACATCCAGATATCTTGATTTATTTCCAGATTAGACCGGTAAATGACTCAATCCGCATACGTTTACTAAATGAGGGCTTAAACCCATTTACACATGAACATTAGAACCATCCTCTCTGATCGTGTTTCAATTGCGGCCGCAATTGTTTGCACAGCAGTCACGATACTGCTGCAGAGAACCGTTCGAATGGAGCCGTCTCACGGCGTGGCATGTGTGGTCACACAGTGACCGCTCTTAATTAATTTCTTCCATACCATTTTAACCTGTTTTATTTCATTTATTAGAAAGTGTGAAAATCATGACAGCCAGATCGCGCTCACTTCGTCCTCGGGGATTTACCCTGATTGAACTGCTCGTCGTCATCGCCATCATTGCGATTCTGATTGCCCTGCTCCTCCCGGCGGTCCAGCAGGCGCGGGAAGCAGCCCGCCGCAGCAGTTGCAAAAACAACCTCAAGCAACTCGGCCTGGCCGTTCACAATTACAATTCCACGTTCGGCATGCTCCCCCCCGTCTATGTAATCGACCCCAACGTCGGCGACGACGAAGGACACTGGACCTGGTCCGCGTTCCTCGCCCCGTATGTTGAACTGGGTACGGTCTACAACAAATTTGATGTCGGCAACACCCCCGCCAGCTACGCCTTCGGTCGGAACATCTCCGCCATGCAGCAGACCTACGCCGTCTTCCGCTGCCCGTCCGATACCGGCCCGCAGAAGCACACCGACGCCGGTTACACGATTGACTACTTCGATTCTTCAGGCAGCAGAACCTCCAACGTGGGTGTCGCCCTTACCAACTATGTCGCTTCCAATAACAACGCCTACCATCGCGCCAACAAAGCCAGCAACTATCTGGATGGTACCACCGGAGGCACCGGCGCTTTCTGGGGGAACAGCAACTGCCGCATTCGCGATATTACCGATGGACTGAGCAATACGATTCTCATGGGAGAACGGGCCTATCAGATCCCCGGCAATAAAATGATTGCCGGCATGCTGTTTACCGTCCGCGACAACCTGGGACAGGGTCCCACCTGTGCCAACTGCACCGGCAATACCGCAGCGAACCAGGGACTGCTGAGCGTCGCGGGGACCACTCATTTTGGTATCAACCCCACCTCCACATCAGACCAGGCCAACGGCGGCTACAGCAGTCTACACACCGGGGGCGCCCAGTTCTTAATGGGCGACGGTCGCGTGCAGTTCATCAGCGAAAACATCGACAACAGCATCGCCTCGGGCGGCATCGTCGACAGTACGTTTGAGCGACTGGCCTCCATTCAGGACGGCGCCGTCATCGGCGAGTATTAACAGACGCCCGCCTCTCCCCGCGGTTCCTTTCACACCGAATTGCGGCGGAGACCGGTTCTCTCCCCATTCAGGCGAAACAGATCCGATTCTGTTTCGCCCTGTTCTCTAGCGACTCGAGAAAGCAGATCGATGAAACCCGTTTCTTTTTTTAATGCAACGCTCCTCAGCCTGTCATTCGTGTTCCTGTCAGCCTGCGGCGGAGGCAGCGACACCCCTCCTCTGGGCACCGTTACCGGCGTAGTGACTCTGGACGACAAACCCCTGTCCGATGCGGAAGTCACCTTCCAGCCGGAAAAGGGACGCCCTTCCCTGGGAAAAACCGACAGCGAAGGGAACTACACCCTGGTCTACACCGCCAGCGATAACGGCGCCCTGATCGGCCCGCACAGGGTCCTCATCACCACCGCCGTCGAAGCCTTCTCCGACGAATCCGGCGGCGGCAACGACCGCGAAGCCCGCCCCGAAATCCTCCCCCCCAAATACAACGCCCAGACCACCCTGACCGCACAAGTCAAACCGGGCGCGAACACAATCGACTTCCCGCTGAAGTCGAAAGAGTAAGAAAAGTAGAGAGTATCGAGAAGAAACGTCTGCCATTTAATCGTTCGCAGCGGACATAGGGAAAACTCCTGTGGTGGGAACAAGTGAGGCGAGAATCAGTCCTTCTATCGTATCAGATAGGCTGGATCTCTCCACCCGTTTTTGGTGGATGTGAGGATTTTTGTGGGGGGGATTAGATTTCTTCTTTTGCATCATACAACCAATTAGAAACTAACTCTAATTCACTCGGTAGATTAACTTTTAGTCCATCCATCAGAATCCGAATTAGATTTTGGGCCCTTTTTCCAGGTGCCAATAGATTAATCTTGCTTAAACATCCCTCTATATAAGGATGATTTGAAAAACTAAATTTTCTTGCTTCAAGAATACGAGACCAATACAAGAGTAGATTATCAGTAAGAAATAGCCAAAGAGTTGAATTGGTTGAGATTTTGGAAGAATATTCATGCATTATTAGGGCATGATAGCTTACTGCGGCATTTAGGTGCGTTTCTTTTGAAAAAGATGCCAGTATGAAATTTGCTGTCGCCCCTGCTCTATTCCCTGCTTTATATTCTTTCATAGCACTATCTCTAAGTTTAAAACTCGGTTTTTCTTCGAAAGAACATTTTATAGCGGCTGAAATAGAATTAAAAACATTCGGATCAGATGAATCTTCTGCCTGTTCAGTGCAATAGGAAACTAAACTTTCGAGTTTTCTTTTGTTGTCGTCCTCCAAAATAGAGATGTATAGCATAGTGGGAAGCACCCCTAAAAAAAGAGCGAGTGATTCTGCCTGGTTCCAATTTTGATTCGGTTTTTCCCCCATCAGCGTTAGCGGGTTTTGATTTTGAAGAACAGAATGTATGCCCTTATTCGAGGCAACCATACTTGCTGTTAATGCAATTGCAGCTTCCGATGCATAATCCAGAACTTTCTCAGTCTGAAACTTCTTGATCAACGATGCTATTAAGGTTTCTCCAAGTAGAAATATTGAAGGTAAAATACTTTTTTTCCTAGCATCATCAATGCCTCTATTTGCCCAGAATATTGCTCTATTATGCTTCCCAAGTGATGAAGAATATACTACCAAAAGATAAGAAATAAGTGCTACAGTTCTTACATCCATGGTTTCATCATACCAGTTGGCTAATTCTTCATTATATATGGATAAAAAACCTCGTTCAGGTTTTATATATGACTCTTCTGGTGGAAAGCCTGTACTTGAAACAGAAGACATATAGCCGAGAACTTGTGCTAGTAAGACACTATTCATTTTCCACTCAGTTGTCTCCTCAAAATGCTGAAACAACACTAAAAATGCTTCGTCAAGATAATCAAAAGCTAAACTCTTATTGTGATTATACCATGCGGCAATTGATGCTTCTCCCAACGCACGTATCATCAATTTACTATGAATGACTTTCGGATTCTGGCTCGCAATTCGAACAGCTGACTCAGCTTTCTCTAAAGCCTTGCTAGAATCAGAATCGCCAATTGCTCTACTTAATTCGATAAATGCATGGCACTTCAAATCTTTAAATTCATCTGCATCTAATTCGCATGCTATTGAGAGTCGCTCAGATGCCTCAATGATCTTATCATTGAAAAGGTACTGCCTCCCTAGAATGTGATTTATCAAAAAAAGAATTTCATCATCATTTTTCTCAGATTCCAAGAAGTCGCTAGCTAATTGAGTAGCAGTCTTAATGTCTTTTAGATATTCAGCGTAAACTATAATTTTTGAACGTACAGCTAATGCCTGAACCCACCGAAAATGATTTTTTTTCGCATATGAGATTACTGTGTCATAGCTTCGAATAGCATCATCAAAGTTTTGCTCTTTCGCTGAGACTTGGTGTTGAATTATCCATAGACGATCTAATAATAATTGAAGCCCTCCTTTTGCCAAATCACAAGAAATAATCTTAGAAGCGGGTTCTTTTGGTAGATCAGAAATTAGTTTGAACCAGTTGTTAAAATCATCAGTGTTTTTAATTTCTGGTACAAAAAACCAAGGGAAAGAACTCAAATATTCATCATCGAATAATGGACTTGAGTCTGGAAGTGCTTCTGCATAATCTTCGATCTCTTTTACTTTTTCGAAGTTCGATAACACAAATCCACATAGATCAAGACCCACGCTTAAATCGACCTTTGCAACGATAGATGCTGTCTGTATCGCAAAAATAAAGACTCCCCAAAAATCCTCTTTTCTAGAATTCTCAATTAATTCACCAGCTTCTGAAAGCAACTCTCTAATAGATCTGTTCAATGATTGTGCTAAATGTACCTGAACAGCCTTGATTATAAGTGCCAGAATTGTAGGACAATCATCTAGTAAACCTTCAGATATGGACGTTTGGTAAATTAGTTTTTTCCAGTCCTCTGGAAATTCGAAAGATTTCCTTAAACCGGATAAAAGATGCATTCCGAGGCTTGGACCGTTCCTAGCGAGTTTGAAATAGCTAATTCCTTTTGCAAAATCGATTGGAGAGAGACCTGATGATTTGAAAACTAATTCGGCTAGTTTATTTGCAACAGTTCTTTTTACATCTTCTTCAAGTTCATCTTGTCCGAATTGTGCAATCAGAGGACAGATGAATGCGGTGTTTTCTGTTTGTTTCTCGATCCAAAGCCCCTGTAAATGAGAATATGCTTCGTTTGGTCTATTCACCTTAGGGGATACTGATGCAACAGAATCAATTTCTATTCTTCCAAACAAGCCTATAACTACGCAAAGTCGATAGAGTAACTCTCTAGAATTATTGCTTTCCACAGTACTAAGAAGCCGAGCCATTGTCTCTTCGACTAATTCCCCCCCTTAGGGCGAAATTAAAGCTTTGAGCTCGAAATGCTTCGAGTTGATCCCACCCAGTAGAACTGATACTGCGAGCGGTGGCGGCAAGAATAGTCGGGTTACCTGAAGTTGATTGCACAAAAGATTCTGCAATTTCTGGAGTTATTATTCCATCAGGCGCACCATGTTTCTCAAAGAGCTCTTTAGTTTCGATACTATTCAAACTAGGTGATGGAGTCTCAAAAAATGTTGACTTCTTGAGAACATCAGGAATTGATTTAGGAATGGCGTAGTGACTCAAGGTTACTAGTTTGTGTCCCTTCTCTGCCATCTTTTCGGCAATTTCAATTAAACATCGACTAAGAGAATCACCAGAAATGAGTCGAGGAACATCATCAAGAAAAAAGACCGTCTCTTTTTCTAATGCATTTAAACCAGATTCCGTAATCGTGCCAGTTCGCATATCGTCGCAAAGCTGAGAGAATAAATGATGTATTAGGAAATTGGCTTCGTCTGAGTTTAAATCTCTAAGTGAGACATAAATAACAGCACCTAGTTGTTCTCCTAATAAAGAAGCGATTTGAGTTTTTCCACAACCGATACTTCCATAAATTGCGATCCAATTCTTCGTATCAAGTATCTTCCTTAATCCTGAAACTGTTGTTTCGCGATTAGAAATTGTACTTACTTGCACTGGAAGCTCTGTTGAAATATCCCCTATTGCAGTGGAAAGAGCTAAAGATATTTGGGGGCCATATTTTTCTTCGAGGAGTTTTTGTTGGATCCCGGCGATGATTATTTCATGCTGTTTGCTATCTTTTTCGAGCTGTTCAATTCGAATCGAATGCGAGAGTACTTCTGATTTTAGAAAACTCAGTAGTTCAATCTCATTATCATTAAGAGTTGGGAGACTAAGTATTGCATCAAGCAGCTGGAGATCTAGTATTTTTTCTTCACGCTTTGATAAAATTTCTATTACTTGAAGGAATAATCTAGGATAGACATCGTCAAGCTTTGATACATCTATTTTCTTCGTTTTAATCAACTGAAATATTTCTTTGGATATATCTTCAGCATTACTCTCTTGAGTAGACCATTCAAAGCACCGAATTAGTTCTTCAAGTTCACTAAGACTAACATTCTTAACATAGTCTTTAAATGAATCCCAAGTTAGATGATCAACTCCTTGAGGTTTATCATCTAACTTGGACAAAAAAGATTGTAGCTTCGTTAATCTTTCAGTACGTTCCGGTTCAGATATTGTTTTTAAGCGAAGCTCTTCCCATACTTCAATTGCAGGCTTTCGATCGACAAATGGAGAAGGACGTTCTGTTGTTACCAATGAATTTGTGCAAAATCGAAAAGCGAGATTTAGTTGAGGATTATTTTTAAAATGTTGGATTGCATTAGCGAGAGCAATTTTACAGGGAGACGACCTAAGAGTAATTGATTTCTCTAAGTGTTTAACTTGCTCAAGAACTCGATCAAATTGTTTCGCACCTTTGGATATCGAGTCATTTACTATGTCAATGTCTTCTCCAAATTCAAGAACCAGCTTTTGGTCATCCTTAAGAGACAACCAGCGTTTTATTGTTAGATCTATTTGATATTTATAACCCCTAATAACAAACCAAGCATCTCGGTTTTTGGAAAGTTTAAACTCGTTCATTTCATATCCTGTGTCATCAGATTAGCAGCTCAATCGGTCCCAGGATCGAATGGCACTGCCTGTTGTGGTGTAACAGTTTTCGTTCATACCATCGCCCTTCTTTGTTGATGGTAATGGTATCTCGGTTGCTTCAGCAAAGCCAGCGCTTTGGTTCGCCGTTTATTGGCTCTGGGTTCTGTTCGGCCGGTACGATGTCCCACACGTTCGCTGCAGGGGATCTGCTGACCGAGTGTGGTTAATTCCTCAGTCGTCTTCGTAACGGCTCCCAGCAATCAACTCGCAGCCAGCATCTGTTGCGTGGTAGTAAACGAGAGTGAACGGGGATCACGGCCTGTCGCCATGCCACTCTGCAGCATCTTCAATCGAATCAGATTGTACGCCAGCAGACACGACCAGAGTTCGGTAAGCACCATGGCCGGCGACTTCGCACGCAGGACGTACAAAAGACTTTTTGTATCTGACGAGCGGCTGCCTTCTTTCAATCAACGGCAACACAAGCTAGAATGGAAATTCCCAACCACGAGCGATGCACTTTCCGACCGAGTCGCGCTGCAGTAAGCGACCAGTGTATAGACGCTTAACCTCCAGAACATTCGATTCTAAATTCAATGAATGATGTTTTCAATTCCACGGCTCTTTTATTAACACTTCTCAATCCCTTTCTGGTGATCATTTATCTTGTTGACGTGGTTCAAAAGCTGGAACAGAAACAATTTCGTCATGTACTGATGCGGGCGGGTCTGATTACCAGCGCGATTTTCTGTAGCTTTGTGGTTCTGGGAGACAAGATTTTTACCGGTGTGATGCAAGTCGAATTTGCCTCATTCCAGATCTTCGGAGGTATTGTCTTTCTGCTGATCGGGATTCAGTTTGTCTTTAAAGGTCCCGTGGTCATTGAAGCATTACGAGGAGAATCTTCCAATATTTCTGCTTCGATCGCGATGCCGGTGTTGATTGGCCCGGGGACCATTAGCGCCTGTGTACTGATTGGGAAACGGCACGAACCTCTGGTGGCATGCACGATTGTTGTGATTTCGGTTTTCGTCTGTCTGGCCACCATTCTGGTTCTGAAATTCATACACGATATGGTGAATCAAAAGCGGAGCGCGTTAATTGATCGGTACATCGAAATCATGGGCCGCATCACAGCGCTTTACGTCGGAACAGTCTCGATCGACATGATCATGCAGGGCTTGCGAACTTGGGCCGATAAATTTTAAAAAGAGAACACCACCGGATCAAAGCCTGGCGGGAACAGTTTTCGGGCTACCGAGTTCTGCCACCCGGTTTGACGGTTCGGGGGCGAACTGTAACGGCTCAGTCCCCCCATTCGATCCAGCAGTGGATCAAATCACTTCACTAATCAACCCCACTCACCGCCCTGCATCAATACAATACAGGTTGTCGACGGTGCGGATGAAGATGCTGCCGTCGGCGATGGCGGGGGTGCCCCAGGCTTGCTGGTCGAGTTTGTTGACAGCCACCAAGTTCAACTGGTCACCGGGTAGATTAAAGGGGTCAGGAGTCGTTTTATTGACTCCTAGTATCTCGGGTACGAGCGGCATTGGACCAGGCTTACAGAATTGATGTGGCTGGTTATATTGATAAGAGCTCATCCCTGATGGCCATCAGGGATGAGCTGCGACTTTGTAGATCGTCGAGTCCTGGGTGCTGATAGACACCGTGGGTCAGTTGGATCGCAGAGCCGCATCGTTTTCAACCCGAACAGTCGCTAGAGCCACTCAGGTGAGCTCGTATTTTACTAGGATGGGACACACGATGAAAGACTCCTCTTCAATTTCTGTGGTTGGCATTGATGTTTCTAAAGATTCACTCGATCTCTTCCATACGATTAATGGCCAGCAGCAGAAGATCGCTTATCAGCAGGATTCCCTCAAGCTGCTTGCCCGGCAGATCATCAAGCTCAACGCAACCGTCGTCATGGAAGCCACGGGTGGCTACGAAAAGAAACTGGTCAAATATTTACAGAGCCAGGGAATTGCATGTGCCGTGGTGAATCCGAAGCTGATTCGTGACTTTGCCAGAGCCTGTGGGAAGCTTGAGAAAAACGATGCCATCGACGCCAGGATCATCGCCTCTTTTGGACAGATGATGCAACCGAGGACGATGGGAAAAATCGATCGAAACAGGGAGAAACTCAAGTTGCTGGCAACTCGTCGAGAACAGGTTCAAAGTATGATTACCCAGGAATCCAATCGTCAGCAGCAAATTGAGGATCGGCAAATTCGGGCCTTCATTCAACGGGCGATCCAACTCTATCAGAAACAGCTTAAAAAACTGGACAATGAAATGCTGAAGGTCATTGAAGCCGACCAGACCATGAAACAGAAGTCCGAAATTCTGCTCTCTGCGAAAGGTGTCGGCCCGGCAACAACCGCTAACCTGATTGCCGGGCTGCCTGAACTCGGGCAACTGAATCGGCAGCAGATCGCCAAGCTCGTCGGCCTGGCTCCTCTCGTTCGGGACAGTGGCAAATTCAAAGGGCAGCGCAGAACATATGCCGGCAGAAGCCAGATACGGCGGATCCTTTATATGGCGACCTTAGTAGCCACGCGCTGGAACAGTCGCATCAAAGCATTTTACTTGTCCTTATTGGAAAGAGGTAAACCGAAGAAGCTGGCCATCACAGCCTGCATGAGAAAGTTTATCACCATCCTGAATTCCATGATGAAAAACAATCAGACGTGGGATCAAAATCTTCTTGCTTCTTGACATAATCCAAGACAGTCGCTGACCCCTTTTTTTTTCCTGTCACCTTTTATTCTTGCACAAGAAACTCCCAAACGGCGATAATCACTTCTTTTTGACTCATCGTTCGCGCTTCCTCGTCGTACTGACTTCGCAACGTGTATACATCCTGGTTTGGTGACTGTATCTCAACATAATCATCACGAAAACCAAACACTTCCATAAAACCTGATTCGACGCCGTTAAGGTTTCGTATTTCCTGATCAATCATCGTAAAGCTTACGGGGACTCCACTCGAGCTGCCAGCACCTCCTTGTGTCCTCGGATTTTCAAACCTGAGCAGGGCCTTCGGTGTTATGACTCTTCGCCAATCCAATGCGGGGTTCGTATGATGCCTCATCTCAACAAACAATTCTTTTAATTCACTTCCTGAATATTCACAATTATGGATCGGAAGAACTAGATAGAGCTCCTTGCGTTCCTCATCTAACCTTCCCTTAAAGTAGCTGTGAAAATCAGGGGGAACCAATAACAAATGAGTAAAGTTGTATTCGTTTGGGATGTCAATCTGATGTTTCGACAAGACACTCTGGCCTCCATCTAACTGCTCAACTGCCAGCAATAGGGACTGTGCAAATTGATCATTGTGATACCCGTCAGTCACTAAAAGCAAATCCCTCTGAGAAAGAGGATCTGGCATGAAGTAATAAAGAAATTTAAAAGCAGGAACGATATCCTGGGACTTCAAAATATCGCTTGTAATAGTCTCAATATCAAAAAAATTGGCTTCGATGTCTTGCTGAGAGATCACAAATTAACTCCCTGTTATCTTTCGGAATCTGGGACATAAGCTGAAACAATAACAGATCATTTCTCACTTGTCACAATCTCAGCCTGAAGTGAAAAGAAGTCAGCCCACGATTCCACCTTTCCTGTATTGAAATCACTTCTCAAGTCTATCCGAAATGACGAGATACAAAGAGGCGACAATGATAATCACCAGTAATGGCAAATAAAGGTAAGATGGAACCTGCAGGCCCACCAACGGCCCTCCCCACAATATTGAACCAGCTAAAAACAGTATTCCGCCAACAACGATACCTTTAAATTGCAAGCGTGTCATCAATCGAGACCTTTCATTGATTACCGTTTCAGTCAGTGTAGAAAAGGAATCAGATCACTTCACCAATCCCCCCATTCACCGACCTGCATCAATACAATACAGGTTGTCGACGGTGCGGATAAAGATGCTGCCGTCGGCGATGGCGGGGGTGCCCCAGGCCTGCTGGTCGAGTTTGTTGACGGCCACCACGTTCAGTTCGTCACCGGCCGCGATGACGTGGGTGTTGCCGTTGGAATCCAGCGCGAAGAGATGTTTGCCGTCGGTCCAGGGGGACGCCCAGAACGCGCGGGCTCCCGGAACGCGGCTTTCGTATTCCAGACGCCCCGTTTCCATATCGACACAACGAATGATGCCCCGGCGACGTTCGAAGAAATACAGGTTGCCAGCTAAATAAGTAGGCGACGCCATTTGAATGCCGGAACCGTCTATCCGCCACTCCACGAACGTTCCCTGCCTGACGTCACCCGGCGGAGTAATATCACCCGCGCCACCCGGTTTGATGGAGTAAAGCCGCCCGCCTCCGTCATCATCGCCGCCACGATTACGCAGTTCATTGCCGATGAACAGCCGATCGCCGACGGCAACAGGGGTCGCCGACGAACGCCCTTTGTTCATATCCAGCGTCCAGAGTAACTTTCCCGTCGCAGGATCATAAGCACGATAGACGGTCCCCCCCACGATCAGTTCATTCCGCAACGAATTCTTCCAGATCATGGGGCTGCTGTATTGAGACTTTTCATCACGGTTGACCTTCCAGATTTCCTCTCCGGTTTTCGTATCCAGGGCCACGAGGAACGACTGCTCCTGGTTATCAACCTGAATGAACAGCCTGTCTTCAAACAGCACCGGCGAGCTCGACGTGCCCCAGCCGGCCCGCATCTCATACACGCCCAGATCTTTCTGCCACAACACGTCGCCGTTCGGGTCGAGACAATAAACGCCGTTCATGCCGAAGTACGCGTATATGCGCTTCCCGTCTGTGACCGGCGTTTCCGTGGCATAGGTGTTGGTGTTGTGCCGCTTCAACGGCGGCTTACCTTCTTTCACTGTCTTCTTCCAGAGCGTCTCACCACTGGCAGCATCCAGACAGACGACCTGGTATTGATACAACACGTTAACCAGATCGTTACGATCGCGGCTGTAATCACCCCTATTGGATTCCGGCCGGGCGCTGTTTTTCTTTACTGGATGGGAGGGCACCGCAGCCGTCATGTAAACGCGATTGTCCCAGACTATGGGCTGCGACCAGCCTTCGCCTTCAAGGGGCTTCTTCCAGCGAATATTGGTTTGTTCTCCTGCCTCATCCGACCAGTTGACGGGCAGCGGCGTGGCAGAGACGGCATTGGAATGCGCGCCCCGGAACTGAGGATAGTTTTCGGCCAGGCAGGTTTGCCCCACGGCCAGCACGACGAACAGCACGGTCAATTGATAAGTGAAATGCATAACCTCTTCCTGACATCCATAACACGCGGTGATACGATGATTCATTGAGAACCATACGAAAAAAAATTTGACTCACTAATAGATAGTGTAAGGGCTGCGAACAAGAATGAAACAGCAATTCTGTGTGAGAGCAAAATCAGTGTCAGGTGCAGGAATCGTTCCTTTTCCCGAGGTCTGTCCTGGAGTTTGATCGCGGTCCCCAGGGCAGGATGTTGCACCGTTTATTCGCTCTACTCCTCCTCTCCGAAGGGATACCGCGGTGGTAGACGCAGTAACGGAGAGCCTTAAAATAACGCCTGATGAGAGGCTCCACCAGCGACAACAGGATTCGAGCACTCATCCTCAGGTTATGATAGACAACCCTGAAATTCAGAACATTCGTATACACGCACTCTGTCCAGTATCGCGAACAGGTCCTTAATGCACAATAATGCCGTAAATAAAGCTTTGTTTTAATCAATGATTTCAGTAGAGTAGCTATACGTAACCCATTTGTTCAGTTCACTTTCGTGCTAGTGCGCCAGCGATGTCGATAACCCTGGAAAAATTTATATCTCAGTTGGATGAAAGTGGTGTTATCTCCGCTGTGGAGATCACTGCCTTTCAACAGTCGCAATCTCCTGCAGCGGAGTCTGCCGAAGAGCTGGGCAAGCTGCTGGTGAAGCACAAAAAAGTCACCAAGCTACAAGTCCAGCTGGTTTATCAGGGCAAAGGCGACCGGCTGCTGCTGGGCAATTATCTCATTCTGGATAAAATCGGTGCTGGCGGAATGGGGGACGTCTACCTGGCTGAACACCGTCGTATGGAAAGGCAAGTCGCCCTCAAAACTCTGCCCGCTGCGATGACCAGAGATACACAGTCTATCCTGCGATTCCATCGTGAGGTCAAAGCAGCCGCCAAGCTGACCCATCCCAACATCGTTGCCGCTTATGATGCCGATGAAGCCAATGGCGTGCATTACTTTGTGATGGAGTATGTGGAAGGGATTGACCTTTCAGCGGTTGTGAAAAAACAGGGTGTGCTGGAGGTTGATGTCGCCGTCGATTATATTCTGCAGGCGGCGAAGGGCCTGGAGTTTGCCCATAACAAAGGTGTCATTCACCGCGATATTAAACCCGCCAATATGTTGCTGGACAACGATGGCACCATCAAAATTCTGGACATGGGGCTGGCTCGGATTGAAGACGAAGCCCACGAGATTCCAGCGACGCAGCTGACACAAGATGGCTCAGTGATGGGCACCGTCGATTACATGGCTCCCGAACAGGCAAAGGATACGCACACAGCCGATGCCCGTTCCGATATCTACAGTTTAGGGTGTTCGCTGTATTACCTGCTCACAGGGGAATCAGTTTACCGTGGAAGCACCATGGTCAACCGAATCATGGCTCATCAGAACGACCCCATCCCTACCCTGACAGGCAAGCACATCCTCATTTCTCAGGATGTGGATGCCGTGTTTCAGAAGATGGTTGCCAAGAAGCCGGAAGATCGTTTTCAGTCGATGAGTGAAGTCATTGTCGCCATTGACAATTGTATTCAGATGAAGTCTTCCTCGACTGTTGCGACAGAGCCATCCGATCCAGAGTTACACAAGTTTCTGCAATCACAGCGTATGGCATCCAGTCCAACTGTTGTCATGTCAGCGGATGCCATGAAGGCAGAGAAACCGTTGACGGATACTCAAAATGAGAGCCTCACTTCTGGCTTTTTGAATCACACGCTGGGTGGCACCAGCTATCAACCGTTAGCAAAGCGAAAGCAGTCCATCGGAAAACGGGGTGGAATTATTGCGGGCGTTGTGCTGGCTTCACTCATTTTAATAGCTGGAATCGTACTGAAAGTAGACACTGCGGCAGGGACCATCATTCTGGAAGTCGACCAGCCCGAACTGGCGGGGGCGGTGGTTTCCGTTGATGAGCAACAGAAAATCACCATCAAGACGGGTAAAGGTACAGAGCCGATTGAAGTGGTGGCGGATGAGAAGACACATACATTACAAGTGACCAAAGGCGGATTCGAAACATTCACAAAACAGTTCATTGTAAAAGCGGGTGGCAAAGAGACGATCAAGGTTCGGTTGGAACCGTTGGCAGTGGCTGAGAAAATACCCCCTTCCCAAAATAGTAACTATGCATTGGAGTTTGATGGGAAGACGAACTACGTTGCGGTAAACCTACCGAAGTATACTGCTAACCATCCGCTGACGCTGGAGGCGTTTATAATCCCGCGAGACTCGAGAAATAGTAAATGGCCGGATTCCCCGGTTGGGCTGGCGAGATTACCCCTGAATCTAAACGTCAAATTAGTGAAAGGAAGAGTGAAACTCGAAATATATGTTGAGAACGACCAAAATAAAAAAGATAGATATGCCGAGTTTCTAAGAACAGAATACATACCAATACCATCGGAAGGATTTCACGCTGCAGTCTGCTATGATGGAAAGCGATTGAGTCTGTTCCTGAATGGAAAAAAATTGAATACAACGCGTATGAAAAGAAACACTGATGGATCATATTCTGAAACCGACGGTGAAATTAATTTAAAAGAATTTTATCCAGGTGAGTCTTTTTTTATCGGTTGTCATAGAGACGGCGCCGAATTCTTCCCCGGCATTGTTGATGAAGTTCGCATTTCCAATGTCGCCCGCTACACCAAAGACTTCACACCAGAGAATCGCTTTGAAAGCGATGAGCACACAATGGCGTTGTATCACTTCGATGAAGGCACAGGCGATGTGCTGAAAGACTCTTCCGGCAACGGACATGATGGCAAGATTGTTGGTGCTAAGTGGGTGAAAGTGGATGATGAGTTGCAGGTTAGAATGGTGCCGTTCGCAGTGGCTGAGAAGAAGATGCCATCTGCGGGTACTCCAGCTAAATCGCATTCTGCATTACGGTTCCAAAACCGCTCCGATCATGTGGCTTTACCGCTGAAACATGAAACAGCAGGCGACTTGACAGTCGAAGCATGGGTCACCATTGATGAGAATTCTAATCAACCATCAACTTATATTACAAATGTTAAAGAAGGGCATGGTCTCTTTCTCAGTCTTGCATCGAGTAGGGGAGATAATCAACAATGGGGTTCGACCATTCTGAATAATGGTGAATTCAGACTTATGCCTAGCCATTCCAAAGTCGAAATTGGGAAAAGAACCAATATTGCAGTCACATACAAAGGTAATGTTGCTCAAATTTATGTGAATGGTCACAAAAAAGGAAAGATGAATTTCAAAGAATTAGATATCCTAACAGATGGGCCCTTTTCCATTGGATGGGTGTCAAACCAGAATTTCAAAGGTTCCATCGACGAAGTACGTTTTTCCAACACCGCACGCTACTCCGAAGACTTCACACCAACGGACCACTTTGAAAACGACAAAAACACACTGGCTCTCTACCACTTCGATGAAGGCACAGGTGATGTGCTGAAAGACTCTTCCGGCAACGGACACGATGGCAAGATCGTCGGTGCCAAATGGGTGGAGGTGGAAGATGAGTTGCAGGGTAGTATGGTTCCGCTGGCAGTGGCTGAGAAGAAGATGCCATCTGCGGGTACCCCAGCGAAATCGCATTCTGCATTACGGTTCCAAAACGATTCCGATCGTGTCGTTTTACCTCTGAAACATGAAACAGCAGGCGACTTGACAGTCGAAGCATGGGTCACCATTGATGAGAATTCTAATAGACCACTAAGGTTTATTGCAAATGGTTCCAGTTTGACCAGCTTCGGTATCGGTTATTCAAAAGCTGAGGGAAAAGAAAAAGAATGGTCTACGAGTGTTTCGAATAATGGTCAATTCCAAGTGCTGCAAACCAATTCCAAAGTCGAATTTGGGAAAAGAACCAATATCACAGTCACTTACAAAGGGAATGTTGCACAAATTTATGTGAATGGTCACAAAAAAGGAGAAATGAATTTCACTGGATCAAATATTCATACAGATGAGTTCATTACCATTGGAAATCGGTATAAAGGCCCTCCAATCAAAGGCTCCATCGATGAAGTGCGTTTTTCCAACATCGCCCGTTACACCGAGGACTTCACACCAACGGACCACTTTGAAACCGACAAAAACACATTGGCTCTTTACCACTTCGACGAAGGCAGCGGAGATATTCTCAAAGACGCTTCCGGCAATGGCCATGATGGCAAGATCGTCGGTGCCAAATGGGTGAAGGTGGATGATGAGTTACAGGTGACTGAGCCATCCACCGCAAGCGAAAAACCCATGACTGAACGTGAGGTTGCCGAGTGGGTGATTGGAATGGGCGGGTGGGTAAACACCGGCGGTAAGAGTATCACCAAGATCGAACAGTTGCCAACCGAACCGTTTGTCATCAACTTTTTAGACCTAAAAGGCACGAGCGTGAAAGACGACGATCTGAAACGCTTGGCTGGATTGAAAACCCTACCGAAATTGAATCTTGAAAATACTCTCGTTAGTGACACGGGACTTCAATATCTGAAAGACATCCCGTTAAACTATATTAGTTTAATCGGTACACAAATTACTGATAAGGGGTTCGGTTACCTCTCGAACATGCCAAGCCTGACAACTCTTTATGTTGGCAGCACCGCAATTTCCAATTCTGGTGTAGAGCAATTGAAAGACATGAAACAGCTTGAGAAGTTATCTTTCACTAATACACAAATCGACGGTGTTGGCCTTGGGCATCTCAAAGACTTGAAGAATTTAAAGATATTGGGTTTAGAATCAACGTCAATCAGTGATGTGGACCTGCAACATCTTCACGGTCTAAAGATATTGATTGTACTCGGTCTCAGTAACTGCAAGATAGCTGATTCCGGCCTTGCGTATCTCAAAGACTTGAAGAATCTAAAGGTATTGAGTTTAGATTCAACGCCAATCACTGATGAAGGCTTGAAACATCTTTCCGGCCTGAAGATGTTGCAGACTCTTGAACTCCAAAAGACAAAAGTCACCCCCCAAGGCATTGCCAGCCTGCAAAAAGCCCTGCCGAACTGCAAAATTGTCAGCGATTTCGAAACGAAGCCAATCATGACAAGCGACTCACCCATGACTGACCGTGAGATTGCTGAGTGGGTGATTGGAATGGGTGGAGGCATTGGCATCGGCTTTAAATTAAATTACAAGATCGAAGAGTTGCCAACCGAGCCTGTAATATTTAATTCTGTAAGCCTGAAGAATGCGAGTTTCGAAGACCACGATCTGCAACGTCTGGCAAAGCTGAAAACTCTCAAGTACTTATTTCTTGAGTCTACATCAATCAGTGATACAGGACTTCAATATCTCAGGCAGATGCAAAATTTAGAAGAAATATTTCTGGATTACACAAACATCACAGATGAGGGACTTTTACATCTCAGGGGGCTCCAGAATTTAAGAGTTTTACGTTTGTCAAAAACTAAGATCACAGGGGAAGGACTTGGTCACCTCAAGGATCTGCCGAGATTGCATACCATTGATGTGAACCGTGCGGCCATTACCAATTCGGGTATGAAAGCCATGGGGGATTTGAAACAGCTGACCTCACTAAATATATCTTTCAATTCACAAGTCGATGATACAGGTCTGGGATACATTGAAGGTCTGACAAAACTGGAGAAACTTTTTGCTCATCTTGTCCCCAAAATCACGGACGAGGGATTGAAACACCTGCAAGGCATGAAGCAATTAGAATCTCTCACATTATCAAGCACAGGAATCACGACTACAGGGCTGGAACAACTTACTAAGCATGAGAGCCTCAGCAAACTGGATCTTACCAACTGCAAGATCACTGACTCGGGGCTTGAGCATCTGCAGGACTTAAAGAATCTCCGGGATTTGAGACTTGATTTAACGCCCGTATCCGATGCAGGTTTGCAACACCTTTATAGTTTGAAGAAGTTGGAGAATCTCGATCTCCGAGAAACCAAAGTCACCTCTCAAGGCATTGCCGACCTGCAAAAAGCCCTGCCGAAATGCAAGATTGAAAGCGATTTCAAAACGAAGCCACCGGCAATGAAAGCTCCGTAGGGTCAAGCAGTTTCAACGGAATCTTGCATTGAAAGAATCCTCAAGAATAGAAACTCGATCTGGCCCGAGCGTCAGGAGGTTCACTATTTTAGTCAGACGCAACGAAGTCAGTCTCTCATAGACTAAGCGAAGCATCACTAGTTTTCGTGTTCCTCGCTACTTCAACCCCCTGCTGGCCAGGTCACAGCATACCAGTCCCAAACCTCTTACACCCCACGTGTACGCGTTCACCACCAGTGAACCTGACGCCACTCTTCTCTCTCCTCTACACCCGATCTTTAAGATATTTTGATCAAATTAAGAATTTATCGGTAAATGATTTTATTTCCGTACGATTTTATTGGTAGCTGGAGTGCTAAGCTCCTTCCAAAATACACATAACTACACTTATTTATGAACGGCTCGTTGAGTGCCGCAGCGATTGATCGCTCTGCCTTGCTGGGAACAGCATTCGATTCAGGGCGAAGTCTGCCAGCCACCCCAGGCCGCCTTCAGGTTCCAATTCGCAATCTTGCAATTCCTGCAGGCTGGTTCGACCAGGTGGGGACGCCCCTGTTAAAGTCGCACGGGTTCCATTCCATCAGCCGCTTTGAGCTTTGATGATTATTTCAGATTGATACCGCACTGGTAACGCACATTTCCGGAGCACTTCATCAGCACGGCAGATGAAACAGTTCCTCTTTTTTTACCCATTCTGAGCACAGATTGAGCACTTGGGTTGTGCTTGTTAACCTCTATTTTAAAGGAACGTGTACTTATTATGAGAATGACTCAACGGAACGAGAAACGCGGCTTTACTTTGATCGAACTTTTAGTTGTGATCGCCATTATTGCCATCCTCATTGCATTACTTCTTCCCGCCGTTCAGCAGGCTCGCGAAGCAGCACGTCGCAGTACATGCAAGAACAACCTGAAACAGATCGGTCTGGCGCTGCATAACTACCATGATACACACCGTGTCTTCCCGATGATGTACCAGGGTCTGTCCAGCGGTGCACCCAACCTAGGAGCCACCAACGGGCTGGGCATCGCCTGGGGAACCTATATTCTCCCCTTCATGGATCAGGCCAACTTATACAACAGTATTTCCACACGCATGTTCGGTGCCACCGGCAACGGTGCCGGCGTGCACTGGCTGGACGACACCACTGCCACCGTGGGCACAACCACCCTGGCAAAAACCATTCTGCCCGCCTTTATCTGTCCTTCTGACCCGATGGGCGGTATCAACTCCGACCGCGGTTCCTACGGGAAATCCAATTACCTGGCAGTTGTGGGAACCGACTGGGACGGCGACGGCCCTATCACCGGCGGTGCAACGACCACCTACAAAGGTGCGTTCTACGGAAACTCTCGAAACAGTCTCCGTGATTTTACCGACGGTGCCAGCAACTCGTTTCTCGCCGGAGAACGGACCACCCAGGGAGCCGCCAATGGTGGTATCTGGATCGGTGCCCGCGGAACCCGTTCTGACAATGGTCTGAGAACTTCCGCGAACGGCAACTTCCTGATCAACAATGCAGGCGCAACCGATGGTGCCGCCAGCAGTGCACACGTCGGCGGTTGCCACTTCCTGTTCGGTGATGGACGCATCAGCTTTCTGAGTGAAAATATCAGCTCGGAAACCTATGAGTACCTGGGACTGATCAACGATGGCAAAGTCATCGGCGAATATTAAATAAATGCATATCCGGTTCGTCGAACCGGGTTCCTGCAAATGACAAACGGCTGTTCGTAAAGAGCAGCCGTTTTTTTGCGAATAAAAAAAGTGCGTCAGCCCCTTAAGACTGACGCACCCGAAGAATCTGATTCAGTTAGAAATCACCCGTCACATTTCCGCATCCATTTCCACCAGCGGTTCGGTAATCGCATGTAACGGCTGACGTTTTTTGTCACGTTTTTTTGCCACCTGTCGTTTGAGTGTATGGGCGGCCCGTTTAATGGCGTGCGTAATCGCCGTGGAAATCCGCTCCTGGGTATCTTGAACAATCACGGGCGCACCCGATTGTGTATGCACGACGATTCGACATCGTTTACTGATCCCGCCGCGCGGGCCGTTGATGTCGGTTAGATAA
This sequence comes from Gimesia maris, assembly GCF_008298035.1. Taxonomy (NCBI): domain Bacteria; kingdom Pseudomonadati; phylum Planctomycetota; class Planctomycetia; order Planctomycetales; family Planctomycetaceae; genus Gimesia; species Gimesia maris. Next base: position 2,348,413 of record NZ_CP042910.1, on the reverse strand, counting down.
ATGCTGACAGTGCGAATCCAGTTATCAATCCGGTCGATTGCCTGATCCCACTGAGTCTCGACAAATTCTTTCGTTTGAGCGCTGCAATCAGTCTGCAGTGCGACACATTCGAAGTCATAGTTTCGCATCTAACTCTCCTCTGTGAAAAAAAAGTCACTCGGATACTAGAGCATGTCGTAATTCACCATGACGTCTCTCAATAGATTTTTTCGGTCCGAAGGGACAGGGAGACGTGACAGTAATTCCGGACACAGTCTGAGTCCATTTTATCTAACGCTGACTGGCAGACAATAAGATAATTAGAAATAACGCCCGTTGAGAATATTCTTATAATTTTCTGTTCACTCCCCCTATAAACCGGTTTACTGGTCTGTCGAAATCAGCGGTCGCTGCTGCTTCTGCTGTTCAGAGAAGACTCTGACCATCAGATCAAATTCCGCTGATTCGTGTTCCTGAAAAGCACGATAGAAGTCTCTAAACAGATCAACTTGTCTGGTATAGGCCTCTTCATCCATTTGCGGATAGAGCATCGCTTCGGCATTCTCTGCGATGGAACAGATTTGCAGATACAGTTCCTCGTGCTGAGCATGCAGCCGCTGAGCTTCGGCTGAGAGCAGCGGATCGGAACTCACCGGTTTTTCAAAATATCCAAACGCATTTTCCAGCGCAAAATGCATGGCAACCTGATCGCGCAGATCGCTGATGAGTCTACTGAACCATTCCGGTCGGAACACATCGGGACTATTCACCAGCCAGCAGGCACGCAGATTATCCAGCAGTCCATACAGCCGGAGATTGTCATCCTTGATCTCCTGCAGAAAGGCAGCATTGATCGTCAGTTTTGGGTTGACGCTGATCATGATCTTGTTTCTTCCCTTTGCTTGAAATGAGCTTCGAATACCCTCTGTTCTTTACCAACCTGAATCCAGAGATGAACCGGGCAGGTCGTGCTACTGCTCTTCCCTGCAAACAATTGTCGCACGATGCTTAACAGACTTTGCAAGGCGTAATAGGAGGGGGTTCTGCCTCGCACACATAACCGCTCCCCATCCAGTTCGAGCTTCAGTTCGTGGAACAGCATTTTCTGATTCGTGGATACAATTCGAGAAATGAAATACTTGAAAAATTCCGTATGCGGATTCAAATTGATCTTCGACATGAGTACGTTGCCCCTCTATGAGCTGATATCGATTCCCTGGATGCTGCCCTCACTGTCAACCGGGGTTGACGGTTTTCGCTTAAGACAGGCAACTCGTGTTGACAGCCTGTTTGATAGCGACCTGAAGATTCCGTCGCCATTCTGCTGTAAATTGCATAATGCGTTTCCAGCAGTCTAGTCAGGCTTGCGGTAACAGGCCCCTCTGCTGCGAATGGTGAGCGGTTCACCTGACTGGATTCGCAAACCATGTGCCGAACAGAGTTATCAACCAGGGAAACTGATCTTTTCACCCGGACAGACATCGCATGTGGCACCACGCACCGCTGCTTCAAAATCTGACTGGCGGCCGAGCCACGCGGAAGTGGCACACCGATTGCATCACAATCTCTCAGCCTCAACCTCGATTCGCTGCAGCTTCCTGCGAATTTACAGAGGAGTAAGATGCTGCAGGACTCGGGGGGACAGGCGATACGCATTTCAGCGGGGATACCAGAATCAATCGCTTTAGAAAGGACCCCAGCAATGACACACAAACCCCACTTCTCGTTCAAGCCAGATCAGCATCGTGAACCAGTCGTCAACTTCATGACCAGCCGGGAATTTCTGCTGGGACAATTCATTCTCGTGCTGGTAACGCTCATCGCTATTTTACTGCGATATCTGAACTGAAACACATTCCAATCAGTCTGCAGTCCGGAAAAACGAGCTGACTGCAGACTGACTTACTTTTTTCCTGCTGAATTCTATCAGTTACGATGTGGAACAGCGTATAATAACCATTATGAAAACGACTCTTCCCACCGATGATGTGTTCAATAACGATTGCTTTCGTGCCATTGCCAATTGTACGTATGACTGGGAAAGCTGGCATACCAGTGCTGGTCGGCTGTTATGGGTGAATGCTGCAGTCGAACGGATGACCGGCTACTCCCCGGAAGAATGCCTGGCCATGACCGATTACCCGCTGCCGATGGTCGCCCCGGAAGATCGGGATAAGATTTCACAGGTTCTGCAGCAGGCACAGGCAGATCAAATCGGAAACGACGTCGAGTTCCGCGCCATCCACCGGAAAGGGCATGAGCTCTGGATGGCTGTCTCCTGGCAGCCGATGTTTCACGGAAACGGAAAACATCTGGGCTTTCGAACCAGCATCCGCGATATTACCGAACGTAACCAGTTACGTGAGCAGTTAAAGTTGCACGCTGCGCACCTCGAACAGCTGGTACAGGAACGGACCGCACAGATCACCCAACTGGAAAAGAATCGCCGCAAAATGGAAAAACTGGCGGCACTGGGACAGCTGGCTGCCGGAGTCGCACATGAAGTCAATAATCCGCTGGCAGGAATTCGGAATGCGTTCGCTCTGTTCAAAGCAGATGTACCGGCCGAACACGAACATTTCGAACTGCTGGAATTGATTGACCGGGAGATTGAAAGAATCAGCTCCATCACCCATCTGATGTATCAGCTCTATCGCCCGAGTGCTCAATGCGCCACTTCTTTCCTGATCGACAATATAATAGAGGATGTCATCCGACTGCTGGAACCTGCCGCAGGCAAGGCACAGGTGCGGGTCGAACAGGAAGCCGATACCGGCGACATCCAGGTCACATTGCCTGAAGGAGAAGTCAAACAGATCCTGCTGAATCTGATTCAAAATGCGATCCAGGCATCAGCGCCCGGCGGCACCGTTTCCATTCGGGTCCGCACCCATAGTGAAACAGTCAAGGTGCAGGTAGCAGACCACGGATCCGGAATTACGGAAGAGAATCTGCCCCGCATTTTCGACCCGTTTTTCAGTACCAAAACCAGTACGCCCCGCCAGGGAATGGGGCTCGGACTCTCTGTTTCGCGAAGTCTGATCGAAGCCATGGGCGGGAGTATTGACGTGATGAGCGCCCCTGGATCCGGGACCTGCTTCACTGCCAGTTTCCCCCAATTTATCCAGCAATCCTGAAACACATTCAACAATAGCAGCATTCTGATGACCAACAGCCCCCAGCACCGAATTTTGATCGCCGATGATGAGCCACTCTATTTAAGAACGACGGGCGAACTCCTGCGCAAATCCGGTTATGATTGCGTCTGCGTTCCCAATGCTCAACAGGCACTCGAAGCGCTGCAGACTCAGCCCTTCGATCTGATTCTCTCCGATTTGAATATGCCGGGCAATTTCAAACTCGAACTACTTCGTGCCGGGCGCAGCAACTGGTCTCACATCCCCCTGATCGTGGTGACCGGGGTCCCCTCGATTCCCTCTGCCATTGAAAGTATCCGCCTGGGGATAACTGACTATCTGCTGAAACCTGTCAAATTTGAAGATTTACTCAGCAGTGTCCGCCGGGCCATTTCCAGTACGGAGAAGACACCCCCTCCCGCTACAACGGAAGATCGTGGACCGCTCAATCTGTCAGACCGATACCCGGAGATTATCGGCAACAGTGCGCCTGTCATGGAATTACTGGAAATCATCGATCGCCTGGCTGAAAGCGATGCCAACGTTCTCATCACGGGGGAAAGTGGAACCGGTAAAGAAGTGGTAGCCCGCGCCATTCATCAGCACAGCCATCGAAAGAAACACAACTTCCAGGTGATCGACTGCACGGCGATTCCCGAGTCTCTGTTCGAGTCGGTCCTGTACGGCCATGTCAAAGGATCGTTCACCGGTGCAGTGAAAGACCAGGCCGGCCTGCTTAGTCTCTGCCATCAGGGAACCGCATTTTTTGACGAGCTGGGTGAGTTACCCCTGACCTCGCAGGCTAAACTCCTGCGGGCCATCCAGGAATCAAAGTTTACTCCCGTCGGAAAGAACTCGCAGATCGAAGTCGATACCCGCTTCATCAGCGCCACCAATCGTGACCTGGAAACCGAAGTCAAAGAAGGTCGATTTCGACAGGACCTGTTCTATCGGCTGGGAGTGATTCACATTGAACTTCCCCCGCTGCGTGAGCGTGGAACTGACATCCTGCAGCTGGCAGAACATTTTCTTCCCGAACTCAAGCCTGTGAAGTCCCCGGTTAATGGATTCTCTGCTGAAACACTGGAATGCTTTCAGCAGTATCGCTGGCCGGGAAACATTCGTGAGTTGCGAAATGTCATTGAACGTGCAGCCACCCTGTCGCGTACTGATTGCATTGAACTGAACGATCTGCCGGAACAACTCAGACGACAGGAGATAAACGGGGAAGCTTCCTCTCTCGATTTGCAGACTGCCTCACGAAATGAAGCTGTCGAAACCGCCGAGCACTCTTACCTCGCCTCCCTGCTGGAAAAATATGCCGGTAATATTTCTCAAGCAGCCCAGCAGGCCGGCCTCTCCCGCCAGGGAATGCATAAGCTGTTAAAAAAACATGGACTGTCTGCCAACGACTACCGCAACTGACAACCCCGGTTTCCAATGACTGTCAACGGCAGTTCACACAGCCGCCTCAATACGCTGATGATTTCACAACCACAACTGCACGGCAGCCTCTTTCAGGTTCCGTTTATTCAGCACATTTTTCTGTCGCTCCGATATTCCTTCGACTTTTGAAAGACTGGTCTGTTTTTTGCAATGAAACAGATCAGTCAAGACAGACAGGTTCTGTGAATCCCCGCTCACACCAGAGCCTTTCACTTTGAACCATAGTGTCTCTGGCTCTATTTTACTCGGCCAAATGGTCCTGGAGACGTACAAACACACTGGAAACAGTCTAAAACACGACCCTTAGACGATTCATGATATTAGAGGAGACCAGCGATGCCTCAGCAGAAGATCTTCATCACCAAAACGGATTACCAGCGGTTGCAGAATCTGCTGCTCAGCGATTTCACACAGGCGATCGGCAACAAACCCTATCTGAGTGGACTTCACGCCGAACTTGCGGTGGCACACATCGTCGAGTCTGAAGAGATCCCCGCCGATATCGTTACCATGAACTCTACTGTGCGCCTGCGGGATCTGGAAACTGATGAACTGGAAACTTACACTCTCGTGTATCCCCAGGATGCGAATATCAAAGAGGGGAAACTCTCGATTCTCACTCCCATCGGTACCGCAATCCTGGGATATCGCATCGGCGATCAGTTACGCAGTCGGGCTTTAGCCGGCGGCAGTAAAATTCGAGTTGAAGAAATTTTATTCCAGCCGGAACGATCGGGACTGACAATATAGACGGTGTCCGTTTTACTGTCGCGTCTCCTGTGACATTTGCTTCACCGCAGCATCGGAGAGACCAGGCGTTCGACTATTGAGGTCGTTCCATTTCGAATCGATCTGTCGTGCGGCAGTACCAGCTGGGCCGGGCCATTCTGCCAATCAGCCGCAGTTCTTCAGAGCGAATGCGCATCGTGTCTGCTTCCCAGTACTGATCCTGAATATGCACCCGCTTGACCAGCCCGATCACCAGCCGGTTATCGCCGATCTGCAGCGTCCCCCATTCCGCACACTCCAGACTCGCCGGTGCAGCCGCGAGTCGGGGAGGTTTGACTGTCGAAGACGGCAACACCTCCATCCCTGCCGCTTCGACTTCACTCACGCCAAATGGCAGACTGGCTGCCGTCTGATTCATCTGCTCTGCCAGCGATTCATCTACCAGGTTAACCACGAACTCATGCAGCTTACGCACATTGATCGCGGTATCTTTCGGCGTACCATCTTCGCGATTTCCCGGACAGAACCCGACGATCGGCGGATGCGCGCCCAGCACATTGAAAAAACTGAAAGGCGCCGCATTCACGACGCCCGCCTCATCCAGTGACGTCACCCACGCAATCGGACGGGGTGTCACCAGTGACGATAATACGGCATAAGCACGACCCAGATCCGCGCCTTCAAAATCAAGTTCCATGGGTTTCAAATCTAATAATAACGAGATAAGAATCTCAGATACAGTAGGTTTATTTACAATCACGATTCAAAACACGGACGACAGGAAACATCAATATCCTGAATTGGTATTTCGAATTCTACGTATTAGAAAAAGCGATTCACTGAATAGTAAAAGCATCTTCCCCGCTGCCACCAGAAGTGACAGCGGGGAAGAAATCGATCACAGGTTAGTCATTTTCTGCCAGGTTCTTTTTGAAGAAGGCCACTGTCCGCTCCCATGCTTTTTTCGCGGCGGCATCGTCGTAGCGGGGAGTCGTATCATTGTGAAAGCCGTGATTGGCCCCTTCATACACGAAAGCCTCGAACGTTTTGCCATTCTTTTTGAGGGCCGCTTCAAACGGACCCGCACCGGCCATGATGCGTTTGTCGAGCGAAGCGTTCTGAATCATCAGCGGTGCCTTGATCTTCGGCACATCTTCCAGGTCAGGCTGCCGACCGTAGAAGGGAACTCCTGCGTCGATCACGTCGGGAAGTTTAACGGCAAGTTCATACACCACACCGCCCCCATAACAGAAACCGACAGCACCGACTTTACCGGTCGACTTCGGATTGGTATCCAGGAACTTGGCCGCGGCGATAAAGTCTTCGGTCATCTTAGCTTTATCGCGTTTGGCCTGCATCGCACGACCGTCATCATCGTTGCCCGGATAACCGCCCAGCGGGGTCAATGCATCGGGTGCAAACGCCAGAAAGCCATCGACGGCCAGCCGCCGCGCGACGTCTGCGATATACGGATTCAATCCGCGATTCTCATGAATCACCAGTACAGCCGGAAACTTCTTCCCCTTCGCCGGCCAGGCCAGCAGACCTTTCATTTCGCCCGCCCCTTCAGGCGACTTGTAGGTGACCGTCTCGGTCTTGATGCGTGGATCATCAGGTTTGACCTGTTCTGCCCAGGCATAGTTGGGACTCAGGCTGGCCATCAGAGCTTCTGCCGTCATCCCCCCCACAGCAAACATCCCGAGCTTTTTAATATAATCACGGCGGTTGAGTCGTCCATGAGCATAGTCGTCATACAGATCCAGAACTTCCTGATCAAACTCTGAAGTTTCTTTACGTTCCATAAGTATTCACTTTCCTGTTGCGATTGAATTTAGCTGGCCTCACTCTCTGATTTGGGGAATCGACCAGAGCCGCTATCGATTCAAATTTCCCCAGAGGCGGTCGGGTTTATTATAAAGTTCGAACCAGAGGGGTGAAACGATTTTTCGGAGAAAGCTCTGCTACATTTCCACCAGTGACGGCAGTGTTCCCGAAAACGTGGATCGATCAGGATCAGATCGCGACAACATGTTTTGGTCAGCCGGGGGAAAGTGGACACTCTGGTAGATGAGACTCCTGTTCATCAGAGTTTACATGAAGCACACTTCGAACTCTTCATCAGAAGTTCTGTTATCATTCCAGGAGTGCAATCGTTATGAATCTGCAGAAAGAATTGCCAACAAAAGCCCCCTTGCTGATCAAAAGGACGCAGTGAAAGCCACAGGCTTATCCTTGATCACTCTTATTTCTCAAAAGTTACAGCGGGAACCAGTAATTCCCCGGGCGTCAGCGCCAGCACGGAGGGAATCCCTACCAACAGCACATAATGGTCTTCAAAGCCCCCGGTTGAAGGACGGTCCAGCACCAGCCGCCATGTTTCTCCTGCTGCGGACGTTTTGTGAGTTTCTGTATATAACTTCGGAGTATTAATATCCTTTTCCGACCAGACCTGCTTTCCCGTGGAATCATACAGCGTCGCACTGACACGTTCCCCTGCACCGCCGCCAAACACACCCAAGGCCCACTTTTCGATCCCGGCGGGAACGTGGAAGTAGAAATCACCAGTGGCAGCCATGAGACGAATCGGAGATCCATCCGAAGTCAGACACAACGGATGCGTTGACTGGTCCACCGTGACAAAATTTGCCCCCGGATCACAGCTGATACAATACACGCCCGTTTCGGGAGCCGTGAATTCGCAGTTCGCACTCTGCTTGAATGGCACGGAGTCGACCGGAATCACTTTGCCGGAAGGTGCCGTCACTTTCACAGGCATCTTATCCCCCGTATAACGGGCCAGTTGATGATAAGTCAATTGAACGGAAACGTCCTCACCCTGCTTCGCATACACTAGATACTGCGACAGGGCACGCTGACGCACCATCCGTCGTGGCTTCGAACTGGTTTCATGATTTGCTTCCAGCGGCTGAAGTCGGCTGATGTCTGTCTGATAAGGTGTGATGTTCCCCGCTTCACTTGCTGGCATCCATTTTTGGATTAACTCTGAATTCAGACGATACAGAACATTCTGATTGTTGTGTTGAGCCTGCAAAGTCCCCGTGACATTGTCCACAGCGGAGAGATACGAGGCATCATAAAACATCATCACCGGATGCACTTCAGCGGCTTTGATAAGACAGTCTTTAAAGGCAACCCCTCCAATCTTACCCACAACGCCGGGCCGGGCGGTAAACTGAATGACCGGCAGCGCCGCATCATTATTCTCCGGACCGATGATCGTACAGTTTTTCAACGTGACCGGACAGACGTCCGCCGGCTTGTCGAGGAACGTCACCGGAGTCTGTTCGGCACTTTCAAAGGTACAGTTTTCAAAAGTCATCGATCCTGTCACACTGCCTGGTGTATTATTTCTTGTCGTAACGGAAAGAGCCCTCCCCTTGCCTGTACTGCGACAGTTCTCAAACCGGATGGAAACCGGTTTTGAATCCCGTGTCAGGTTCGGCAGATACAGCAGATAACCGGGTCCCTGGTTATTTTCGGAGACACAGTTCCGCAGCACACAGTTGACCAGACATTCATCTGAATGATTCGGTTCAAAATCAACACCTGCCATCGGTGCCGTGCCCGAAGTCTCTTTGAACACGGTATTTTCAATCTGCAAATCCTCTGCACTGATGATGCTGATCCCCTGGCGATAATTTCGTTCAAACACCACATCCCTGATCGTTATTTTCTGGTTGGTCACCCCCCGTTTCGCCACACCCAGGTACACACCGTCGCCGCCGGTTTCGCGAATCACCAGCCCGGAAATGGTGACGTTGCTGCAACTCCGCACGCTGATGCCGTTCCGCCACTCCGCTTTGGTATAGGGAGCTGCATCATAATCGGCTCGCCGCATTTCCAGAATCGCCCCCGCGCCGGTCAGTTGAATATTCTTCTTCAGTGAAGCGGTAAACAACGAGGCGGTGGCTGCTTTAAATTCCCCTTTTTTCGCCTGAACCACCACACCTTCTTCAAAGACGATTTCCTGATCACTGGCCAGTTGGATCGGTGTCACAATCCACGGCCCGTTCATTTTCTCCACGATCACTCTTTTCGCACCGGAATGAATCGCCGCCTGTAGCGCCGCTGTCGAATCTTCTCGCTGAAAACCCCACCAGGATGCATACGCCACATCTGTTTTTCCCGACTTCAATTCGTCAATCGCCCGTTGGTTGATGTCTGGGTTCCCACCTGCTTCGACGGCAGAAATCATCAGGAAACAGAAGAATATAACCAGGACTCGGGAACACGATAAAGACATGAAATACCTTTCATAAGCAGCAGGAGTCTGTGTGACAATCATAGAGTTACTGAAGAATTTTCCGGTCCATCTTGCTGGTCTGGCGGGGGATTCACGGAAGATTTTCCTCAAAACAGGCCACATGAATGGACGATGCAAGGAGAACAGACAGTGATCCTCTCTCCCCACTGAAACTACCAGTTATTCCAATAATAACGACCTGAACAATTCCCGACAGCATTCAAAGGTCGTGCTGGACTTAAATTGGAAAGAATGTTAACATAAACATCAACAGATATGAGACGCGCGCTGTTTACACTGCACATGATACCATTGAGTCTATACCGGACTCCTGTTTCACAACAGAGGAACGAGATATGCAACGACGGCAATTTCTGGTGGCATCGGGGCTCGGCTTTGCCGGCATGTCGTTTGGGAAACCCGCTTCTGTTAAGTCTGCTCCTCAGACTCAATCAGCGCCGGGACGCAAAACCGCCAAATCTACCATTCTCTTCTTTCTGTGTGGCGGTGCTTCGCATCTCGACATGTGGGATATGAAACCCCATGCGCCTTCCAACTATCGTGGGATGTTTTCTCCCATTCAAACTTCCGCACCAGGAGTTCAACTCTGCGAGCATCTGCCGATGCTGGCAAAACAGGCACACCATCTGGCCGTGATCAATTCCGTTGGTGCAACCGTCAACACAAACGACCATCACGCCGGCTACTATTATAATCTGACTGGACACATTCCCGATCAATCCTTTATCACACTCGGCAATAATCGCACCCCCATGCCGGACGACTGGCCTTACATGGGCTCCGTGGTTGCATCACGACGTCCCTCACACAAGAGTCTGCCGAACGCGATTTCTCTGCCGCACATGCCCAGCCGCGCCCCCTACACACGCCCCGGCCAATTTGCTGCCCGTATCGGCGTTGAACACGACCCCATGTACATTCAGGGAACCCGCGAAGAACCACTCAAGCTGCGCGGTCCCGCCATGTCGCTCGAAGGAGATGTCACAGCCGATCGACTGACCGAACGCATGTCACTTCTGAAACAGCTCGACACCGCCCGTCGTCACTATGACAGCTTCGCCGAAGTCACCACCATGAACCGGCATCAGGAACGCGCCCTCTCGCTGCTGCTTTCCTCCGAGTCCACCTCCGCCTTTGACCTGGAACAGGAATCACAGGCCACTATGGAACGGTATGGAAAAACGATCAACGGTATGAGCCTGCTGGTCGCCCGGCGGCTGGTCGAAGCGGAAGTCCCCTTCATCACGGTTTTCTGGAAAGGGGACCTCAACAAACTGGGGAAAAAATGTAAGAGCGCCGGCAGTTGGGATACACACGGCAATAACTTCAACTGCCTGAAAGAAAATCTGCTCCCCGAATTCGACCGCGCCTATTCTGCTTTGATTGAAGATCTCAACGACCGTGGTCTGCTCGATGAAACCCTGGTCATGGTCACCAGCGAAATGGGCCGCAAACCAAAAATCGGCGACCCCCGTTCCGGCGGAATATCAGGCGCCGGACGCGATCACTGGACGCATTGCCTGACCGACGTCCTCGCGGGCGGCGGAATCAAGGGCGGACAGACCTTTGGTGCCAGCGACCGTTACGGCGAATACCCGCTTAACAGCCCGGTCACCCCCGCTGACGTCACCCACACCGTCTACCACGCCATGGGCATCGACGACCTCATCGCTTACGACAAACTGGAACGCCCTTACCATCTGCTCGATGATTCCAAACCACTGACGGCACTGTTCTGATATCAGTCGTGTTTATCCCTGAGCAACACTGGCTCAGGGACTCTTGGTGTACGAGGCGGATAGTTCCAGCCGTAGCTGGCCGGGTTCTGATAGTATAGTAACTGCTGTCGACGCCACTGCTGCAGCAGCCTGGCAAGCTGTTTTGACATCTCCGGTTTTTCCTGCAGAACGTCTGTTGTTTCCCCGGGATCCTCGTTCAGATGATACAGGCTGGTCGTCTCCTGCTCTCTGTCGTGAACCAGTTTCCAGCCGGTTCCGCTGATGACAGCGTCACTTTTGCCGATCGTCGACTGACAATGCACGAACGCCAACCGTCGATCTTCTGCAGGGCGTTCCGAAGAAAGTACATCGATTCCCTGAAAACAGGGATGCACGGGAACTTCCAACAGGCCACAGATGGTAGGCACAATATCAATCGCCTGTGTCAGGTAATCGATCGTTTGAGTAGTCTGCTGGTGGGGCGCGTCGATTACCAGTGCCGTACGAATCGTTGGCTCAAAGGGAGGGCCGGCGTGTGTCGGAAAACCATTTTCATAAAACGCCTCCCCCTGGTCGCCCGCCAGTACCAGAATCGTTTTGTCCCGCAGTTGGTGCGCATCCAGATACGTCACCAGTTTACCAATCTGCTCATCGATATAATGCAACGAATTATAATAGGCATTCCGCATCACCGGAATTTTGTCTTTTGGATAAGAAACAAACGAAGCAGGAAAATCGATCGTCGCCGGCTGGAACGGCCCCGTCTGCCCCGATGGAAGCTCATAAGGAAAATGGGAACTCTGCAGATTCATACACAGCACAAAAGGCTGCTGCTTCGCTTCCTGGCGGGAAATCCAGTCGATGGCCTGCTCCATAGTAATCGCATCATCCAGCTTGCCGGCGACGTGCGTCTTTTGTGCATACTGAGCAAAGCCGACATCTTTCTCCGAGACCCGCGTCGCACCAGCATAGCTGCGCGAATCAAAGAAGACATCCAGGCCGGGGCTCTCCAGAATCGCATCCATGTGCCCCCAGGTCTCATTCTGTGAAGAATAGATGGCAGTCGCGTATCCATGTTGCTTGAGCACATCGTACAACATGACTTTCGGCCAGGGATCGGTACGGGAATAATAATGGTGCCCGGCGGTTCGCAGAGGATACAGCGAACTGAACAGACAGGGGTCAGCGTAATTCGAATGGGTACTCTGTGCATAGCAGCGCGTGAAATTCATTCCCTTTCGCGCCAGCTGATTCAGATGAGGCATCACTTCCCGCCCCTGATGCTTCAACAACACCACATCGCTGCGTAAGGCTTCAATGGCAATATATATCACGGAATATTGCTCTGTAGAGTCTTTCAGCCGCTGATTCACTTCGTAAGGCGTAGAACGAAGCGGACCTGATTCCTCAGCAGTCAATTCGCCCTCTAACTCATCGTTCTGCCAGGCCTGCATCGCAGACTGAACAGTCATCGTCAACACGGGATTTAACCGCGTCCGTAATTCATAATCACAATCCGGGCCTGCATGATTCCACCATTCAATCGTAGCCAACATGCTGTTCTGATTAAGGGACGACATCAGTACCAGCACGAATACCAGCTCTACAGTTAAAAAAACCGTGCGTCGGCCAATTTTTGCACTCGACCAGTCCTGCGGAATTGAATCAGAAACCCGCTGGAGCCGCTTGAAACCGTAAACAGCCAGAAAGAAACCGAACACACAAACTGCTGCGGCCAGCAACAGCGATGTCTGTTCTGACTGCCACAGATAATGTCCCATCATCAGCAGGTTACTGCCGCCAAAGGTCAGCGATTCCCAGTCCAGAAACGCACCGGTGCGCCAGTAAAAAACCCAACTGCAAACATAAAACAGCAATCCGCTACTGAAACAGACCGCCAGTAAGAAGAACAGCACCACGCCTTTATTTTTTCCCACTGGTGTAGATCGAGCGAGTGCCAGCAGCCACCACACAATCCAACTGAACGAAGCCCACGTTAAAACAGAGAGCGCCACCAGCGTCAATGTTTCATACCACACCAGGCTGGAATTATTCCAGAAGCTGTTCGGATGGAATGACAACAATATCAGTTCGCAGACTGCCAGCGCCAGAAAGCACAGCGCAAACCAGGGATGAGGATAGATCTTCCCCAGGTTCGTGACACACATCTTCAATAAAGCAGCAGCTTTCTTCACGCGATTGTTACCTGCAGACTGTTTTCATTTCTCTGAATATCCAGTACTACACTATTACAACGCGACCCCCTGCCCTCACGATAGTTCAGAATTCTTCAGAAACAGGGATTTTGCTGAAACGGGCATTTCTTGAACAAAATTAATTCAGAATATAACGGATATCACAGACGATCGGTTCTGTTGCTTTTAAAATACAAGCGGAGAGTCAAGCAGGCGATTTAAAGAGAAACAGGCCGCAAACCAGAGTCGATCCAATCTCAACGAACTTTTAATTTCTCTCGACGAAAACGTGATCCGAACCCCTTCATCCGGTATTATGAAGTCTGTTTATCAGCGATCTCGAATCCTCTGTTCAGCAAAGCGCATCTCGATGAAAACTTTTTTCTCCCTGTTCCTGCTGGCCTGTATTCTGACTGGTAATCTGACAGCATCTGAAAATAAAAACCCACCTCATAAAAAATCTCAAACCAGACCGGCAACACAGGCAACCACGCATCCCAACATTGTGATCTTCCTCGCCGACGATCAGGGCTGGGGGGACCTCAGTCATAACGGTAATACCAATCTGCACACGCCCAACGTCGATTCACTGGCAAAAGAAGGCGTGAAGTTCAACCGCTTCTACGTGGGCGCAGTCTGTGCACCGACCCGCGCTGCATTCCTGACGGGGCGCTACCATGCCCGCACTGGAACTATCGGCGTCTCCACCGGACAGGAACGTTTCAATTCCGATGAATACACCATCGCCCAGGCCTTCAAAGCCGCCGGCTATGCCACGGGCGCTTTTGGGAAATGGCATAACGGCACGCAGTATCCCAACCATCCCAACGCCAAAGGATTCGACGAGTACTACGGTTTCACTTCGGGTCACTGGGGACACTACTTCAGCCCCATGCTGGATCACAATGGCACCTTTGTAAAAGGGAACGGCTATATCACCGACGACCTGACCGACAAAGCGATGGCGTTCATCGAACAGCAGGTTCAGAATCATAAACCATTTTTCGCTTACCTCCCCTACTGCACACCCCATTCTCCCATGCAGGTGCCCGATCAATACTGGGATCGTTTTAAAGACAAACAACTCAAGCTGCATAACCGGGAACCAGACAGAGAACAGCCCGATCACCTGCGCGCCGCCCTCGCCATGTGTGAGAACGTCGACTGGAATGTGGGACGCGTCCTGAAAAAACTCAACAGCCTGAGAATCACAGACGACACCATCGTGATCTATTTTTCCGACAATGGACCGAACGGGGTTCGCTGGAACGGAGATATGAAAGGCAAAAAAGGTTCGCTTGATGAAGGAGGCGTCCGCTCTCCGTTCGTCATTCGCTGGCCCGGACATCTGCCCGCCGGACAGGAGGTCAATCAGATCGCCGGAGCCATCGACCTGCTCCCTACACTGACTGATCTGGCAGGCATCAAACGCCCCGAGCCCAAACCCATTGATGGCGTCAGTCTCAAACCATTGATGTTAAACTCAAAAGCAGACTGGCCGGAGCGCATGATTTTCTCCAGTCTGCGCAATCGCGTCAGCGTCCGCACCGATCAATACCGCCTGTCTCGCAAAGGGGAACTGTATGACATGCACGCCGATCCCGGCCAGCGAAACAACATCGCGAAACAGAAACCGGAAATCACCGCAAAACTGCAGCAGGCGGTCACAGACTGGAGGCAATCCGTCTGGCCGAACGGTTATCCTGAAGACACGCGACCATTTTTAATCGGCTATGGTGGCGCACGCTCCACACAGCTGCCAGCCCGCGACGCTGTCTCGCATGGCGACATCAAACGTTCCTCCCGGCACCCCAACTGTTCCTACTTTTATCACTGGACCAGTATCAGTGACAGTATCACCTGGAATGCCGAAGTCGACACAGCCGGAATTTACGAAGTAATTCTGTACTATACCTGTCCACAGGCAGACATCGGCTCGACTGTGGAGCTGAGTTTTAACGGCAGTAAACTGCAGGGACAGATCACTCAGCCCCACGATCCGCCACTGGTAGGCGCAGCACAGGATCGCGCCGTGCGCTCCGAGTCGTTCGTCAAAGATTTCAAGCCCATGACACTGGGAAAAATCACCTTAACCAAAGGGACGGGACAGCTCACTCTGCGGGCTCTCGAAATTCCCGGAAGTCAGGTCATGGACTTCAGACTGCTGATTCTTAACCGAATCGAATAATTTTCAGATCACATCGACTTCTGACTGGTGAAAATTACAGCTCCTGATAATTCAGTACAGGATTGCATTTCGCACCAATAATTAACTCCCTTCAGTAACCTGCTGAACAGCCGGTGAACCAGTCGAAAACGTTCTGTTTTGACTGGTATCATCCCGCGCAGATGGTCATAATGGACTGCGATCATCGTATTTCTGTTTCTGTGATACTTTTTTCCAGCTGGAATGTTGGCATCAGACTCACTCCCATCATGAGTGAGAGGAACAGAGATGATCGCCCCCACTAAAGTCCTCGATTCCTGCACTGACTGGCAGGTCAATGATGTCAAATGCCAGTCACTTTTTTATTCCTGATAACCCAATGGATACGTTATGAAACGACTCTTTACACTCTCTGCGATCTGCCTCGCATTGCTGTTTACTGTAACCACACACGCCGACGAAAAAGGTTTCACCCCGTTATTCAACGGTAAGAATCTTGATGGTTGGGTTCAACATGGCGGTAAAGCCAAATACGACATCGTTGATAATACCATCGTGGGCACTTCCGTCCCCAAAACTCCGAACAGCTTTCTGTGTACCAAAAAAATGTACGACGATTTCGAGCTGCAGGTGGATTTCAAAGTCGACCCGCTGTTGAACTCGGGGATCCAGATCCGCAGCAATGTTTATGATGAAGACAAAGTCCTTGAAACCAAAGGCGCGGACGGCAAAGATAAGAAAATCAAAATCGCCGCCGGTCGCGTGCACGGTTACCAGGTCGAAATTGACCCTTCCGATCGCGCCTGGTCAGGTGGCATTTACGATGAAGGGCGACGCGGCTGGTTGAACAACCTCGCAGACAACAAAGCCGCCCAGAAAGCCTTTAAGCAGAACGAGTGGAATCATTACCGCATCGTCTGTCGTGGCGACTCAATCAAAACCTGGATCAACGGCGTTCCCGCTGCCGATCTCAAAGATGATCTGACTTCCAAAGGCTTCATCGCCCTTCAGGTACACGGCGTAGGTAACCATCCTGAAAAAGTCGGCAAACAGGTCAGCTGGCGTAACGTGAAAATCAAAGAACTGAAACCAAAAAAAAAAGTAAAGAAAAAAAAGCCGGCTCCTAAAAAAGAAGTCGGTGCCGCCATTGGTGGCAATAAAGCCACACCCATTGATCGCATCTCAGCCGCCAAAGGATTCAAAGTAGAACTGCTCTACTCCGTTCCCGGTCAGGATCAGGGATCGTGGGTCAACCTCTGCACAGACGATAAAGGACGCCTGCTGGTCAGCGATCAGTACGGCGGACTCTATCGCGTCACGCTCCCGCCCGCGGGAGAAGAAGTGAAAGCAGAAGACGTGGAAAAAGTTCCCGCCGGAATTCGGGGCGTCAATGGGATGCTCTGGTCCAATGGCGCACTCTATGTTGGCGTCAACGATTACGAACGTAAAATCGCTTCAGGCCTGTATCGTATTTCCGACAGTAACGGCGATGATCAGCTGGATCAGGTCGAACTGCTGCAGGAAGTCGAATCACACAGCGATCACGGCGTGCACGCTCTCATGCCCACTCCCGATGGCGAAGACTTCTATCTGGTTACCGGAAACAACACCATCCCCCCCGCACTGGCCGACAGTTCGCCCGTGCGACAGGTCTGGGGTGAAGATCACCTGCTGCCCAGCATGCCCGATGGCCGAGGCCATAACCGAGGCGTACTGGCACCCGGCGGAATCATCTATCGTGTTTCTCCCGATGGCCAGAAATTCGAAGCGTACGCTTCTGGATTCCGCAACATTTTTGACGCCGCCGTCAACCGCGATGGTGAGCTGTTTACCTACGATGCTGACATGGAATACGATTTCAATACCCCCTGGTATCGTCCCACGCGTATCTGCCATGTCACCAGCGGTGCTGAATTCGGCTGGCGCAACGGCGCAGGCAAACGACCTCCCTTTTATGCAGACAATCTGCCGGGTGTACTCGACATCGGCCCTGGTTCTCCAACCGGCATGACGTTCGGCTACGGTGCGAAGTTCCCTGCGAAATATCAGAACGCACTCTACGCACTCGACTGGAGCTGGGGAAAACTCTATGCCATTCACCTCAAACCGGAAGGTTCTTCCTACACCGCCACCAAAGAAGAATTCGTGACCGGCGCGCCACTGCCCATTACCGACGCCATCATTCGCCCCCAGGATGGCGCCATGTATTTCACGATCGGCGGACGTCGCGTGCAATCCGGTCTGTACCGGGTTACCTATGTGGGTGACGAATCTACTGAGCCTGTCGAAGCAACACTCACCGAAAATCAAGCACGTAACACCCGACATGCCCTGGAAGCCTTTCACGGCAAACAGGATCCCGAAGCCATCGAAGTCGCCTGGCCTTACCTCGCCGACAAAGACCGCTTCATCCGATTTGCTGCACGCACCGCCGTTGAGCATCAACCGACAGAAACATGGGCAGAGAAAGCACTCACCGAATCCGATCCTGCCAGGCAGGTCGAAGCCTTACTGGCATTGGCTCGCGTCACAGGCGTCTGTCCTCAACATCGTGATGATCAGACTCCCGAAGTCGACACCGCCATGCGGGACAAACTGCTATCCGCTGTTATCAACCTGGATGACGCCAGTCTCGACCTGTCACAGCAGTTGACGCTGCAACGTGCCTTACAGATTATCCTGAACCGTTTTGGTCGCCCCGATGACGCAACGGTAGCAAAACTCATTGAAAAATTTGATCCGCAGTTTCCTGCAAAATCCCCTGAAATGAACTGGCTGTTATGCGAAACACTCGCCTGGCTGCAATCCCCCACCGTCGCAGAAAAAGCGCTCGCGCTGATACAGTCCGCTCCCACCCAGGAAGAGCAGATGCAGTACGCACGTTCCATTCGCATGCTAAAGACCGGCTGGACTCCTGAACTTCACAAAGCGTACTTTGAATGGTTCCTGAAAGCTGCCAACTATAAAGGGGGCGCGAGCTTCGATAAATTCATCGAATTCGTACGGACCGACGCGGTCGCTTCACTCAGTGAAGAACAAAAAACTGAACTGGCTGAAATCCTCGCACAGAAACCGGAAAAGAAATCTGCCCTCGAAAATCTGGGCGAAGTCTTCGCCGGACGCCCCACAAACAAATGGACGCTCGAAGAACTCTCTGCAGCCGCCAGTAAAGAAATGAAGAAACGGGACTTCGTCAATGGTCAGAAAATGTTCGCTGCGACGGGCTGTTACGCCTGCCATCGTTTCGGTAACCAGGGCGGCATGACCGGCCCCGATCTGACTTCAGCCGGACGACGGTACTCTCCCCACGATCTGCTGGATCAGGTGATCAACCCCAGCAAAGTCATCAACGAACAGTTCTCCGCAATCTCAGTCGTGACAGAGGACGGTAAAGTACATACCGGCGTCGTCGTGAATCTGAGCGGCGACAACATGACCCTCAATACGGATCTGACCGATCCCAACAAGCGGGTCAACATTGACCGCAAAACGATTGACGAGCTGGTGGTTTCCAAAACCTCTCCCATGCCCGCCGATCTGTTTGCCCGCATGACCAAAGACGAAATCCTCGACCTGATCGCCTACCTGATCAGTGCCGGCGATGCACAGCATCCCTTCTTCCAGGATTAAGTCTTTAAAAAGAAAATGAGACAATCATTCCCAGACAGGCTGCTTACTCACAACAGTAAGCAGCCTGTTTTTTTTTGTAACAAGATTAAGATACGCTGAGTTCTACTGATTCGATCTCTTTACTAAATCGAAACATCTCAGCCCTGCATAAGAGTTGATCGATTCTTCTTTCAATTTTAATTGGAATTCCTCTCAAAAAGCTGCTAGCATCGATTTTAATCAAATTGTTTTCGAAATGATCCATCTTTCTTGAATTCTCAAATTTGATCTATTTCAAAATCATCACCTCTGACTAAAACTACATCGGGCCAGATTGTAATTTTCAGACCATCCAGGTCTGTCCGCCAATTCTGTATCTGAGGAACCTCACATGAAAACCAGCACACTCAAGCTCCCTTTATGCATCATGCTGCTGGCATTATGCAGCACAGCGACTCTGTCCGCTGCCGACAAGCCTAATATACTTGTCATCTGGGGTGATGACATTGGTACCTGGAACATCAGCCACAACAATCGTGGCATGATGGGCTATCAAACCCCCAACATCGACCGGATTGCAAAAGAAGGAATTTCCTTCACCGACTATTATGGACAGCAGAGTTGTACCGCGGGTCGTGCTGCGTTTATTGGGGGGAACGTTCCTGTTCGAACCGGAATGACCAAAGTCGGGCTGCCCGGCGCTAAAGAAGGCTGGCAGAAAACCGATGTTACCATGGCAACAGTTCTGAAAAGCAACGGTTATGCCACCGGTCAATTTGGTAAAAATCATCAGGGAGACCGGGATGAACACCTCCCGACAGCACATGGTTTTGATGAATTCCTGGGAAATCTGTATCACCTGAATGCAGAAGAGGAACCCGAACACGAAGACTATCCGGCTGATCTGGTATTGCCTAACGGTAAAACATTCAAGGAACAGTATGGACCACGGGGTGTGATCCATTCCTGGGCCCTGGAAGATGGAACCCAGAAAATTGAAGATACCGGTCCACTGACCAAAAAACGCATGGAAACCATCGACGAAGAAACTGTCGCTGCTGCCAAAAAATTCATCACAGAGCAGAACGCAGCCGGAAAACCTTTCTTCTGCTGGTGGAATGGAACGCGCATGCACTTCCGCACTCACGTCAAAAAAGAACATCGCGGCCTGAGTGGTCCCAGCGGCGATGAATACCACGACGGGATGGTCGAGCATGACATGCAGGTCGGCGAACTCCTGAAACTGCTGGATGACCTGGGCATTGCCGACAATACGCTGGTGATGTATTCCACAGACAACGGCCCCCATTACAATACATGGCCCGATGCAGGAACCACCCCCTTCAGAAATGAAAAGAACTCAAACTGGGAAGGCGCTTACCGTGTTCCCGCTTTCGTTCGCTGGCCCGATCATTTTCCCGCCGGTAAAACACTGAATGGAGTAGTATCACACGAAGACTGGCTGCCCACTTTTGCAGCTGTTGCCGGCGACACAAAAATTAAAGACAAACTGAAAGCAGGCGTTGAGCTCAACGGTCGAAAGTATCACAATTATATCGACGGCTATAATCAACTCGATTACCTTACGGGAAAAACGGAAGACCCGCCGCGTAAAGAGTTCATGTACGTCAACGATGACGGCCAAATCGTCGCGATCCGGGCTGGAGACTGGAAAGCCGTCTTCCTGGAAAACCGCGGGATGGCGTTTGAAGTCTGGCGCGAACCGTTTACCGAGTTGCGTGTGCCTCTCCTGTTTCATCTCAGAAGAGATCCATTTGAAAAAGCACAACACAACGCAACCACTTACAACGACTGGTTCCTGTCTCGCGTGTATGTCATCGTACCAATGCAGCAGATTGCAGCAAATTTCCTGCAGACCATGCAGGAGTACCCCCCCAGTCAGACTCCGGGTTCATTCAACCTGGAAAAAATTAAAAAGACGATCGAGGACGCCGCCAGCGGCAGGTGATCAGACTGGTTGAAATGAAACAGACAGACGGTTGAATTGCGAATCCTGTTCAACCGTCTGTTCTTTTATCACTGCATTTCCCAATTCCTGGCGAGGGGTTCCTGACATGCGATACTTATTTCTTTTACTGTTTCTATTTGTAACTCAAGTTGTATCTGCAGCAGACCCCCTCCCTTCCTGGAACGACGGACCTGCTAAAGATGCGATTCTCAATTTCGTCAAATGCGCGACCAATGATGGTTGTCCGCTCTATGTCCCGCCGAAGGATCGCATTGCCGTCTTCGACAATGATGGAACCCTCTGGTCTGAACAACCGGCTTATTTTCAGCTGCTGTTTGCCCTGGATCGAGTGAAAGCGCTGGCGGATCAGCATCCGGAATGGAAAAACGAACAACCTTTCAAAGCCATTCTGGAAAATGATCTCAAAACAGCAGCGGCATCCGGCAAAGATGGTCTACTCAAAATCATGGCTGTAACACACAGCGGGATGACCACAGATGAATTTGAAAAAACGGTACGAGACTGGATCAGAACTGCCCGCCATCCGCAGAAAAATGTTCCATATACACAACTGGTCTTTGAACCCATGCGCGAAGTATTGAACTACCTGCGTGAAAACGGATTTAAAACCTATATTGTCTCCGGCGGCGGCGTGGATTTTATGCGAGTCTGGGCAGAAGACGTTTACGGCATCCCCCCCGAACAGGTCATCGGCAGCAGCATTAAAGTCAAACTGGCGAAACGCGCTGGCAAACCGGTTCTCGAACGGCTGGCAGAAATCGACTTCATCGATGATAAAGAAGGGAAACCGGTCGGCATCCATCGCTTCATCGGGCGTGCACCGGTGATGGCATTCGGGAACTCGGACGGCGATCTGCAGATGTTACAGTGGACGGACCGTAAGCCGAATACCTTCAAAGCCCTCGTCCACCATACCGATGCAAAGCGGGAATACGCCTACGACCGCAACTCGCACATCGGCCAACTCGACAAAGCCCTTGACGAGGGAACGGAGAAAGGCTGGACCGTGATTGATATGCGGAAAGACTGGAACCGCATCTATCCCACGCCTTAATGGAACGAAATTCATTCACTAACCGGAATAATCGTTAAGATCGTTTTTCTTTTGTTCTGATTATTCTGATTGAAGGGATAATTCATTCAGTAGATGGAGCCTCGCGACGAAAATTACCGAAAGGACCAGCTTTTTCAGAGGATCCCTTTCGAGATATTCCATGCTCACAGGTTTGAAAAAAAACTCCACAACCTGCGAACCAGTCTGATTTTCAAATCGATCTGGTGCTCAATCTGCATTGTCAGTCTTGTTATTTCCACTCGCAGCACGTTTGCCGACGACGCGATACCAGAATCACTGCCAGAAGAGCCTCGGGTAGAGAAACCTGCTTATGAGCAGACATGTTCCAGCTGTGAATGCAGTGGTCCTGATTTCTGGAATCAAACCACACTTACGGAAAACCTGTTTCAGCGAAGGCCATATCTGGCCGAACAAGGCATTACTTTTGAAGCCGATGTGACCCAGTTTTATATGGGGGTCGCATCAGGAGGTGAAGAACAGGATTTCCGCTATGCCGGGCACGGTGATTACGTGTTAAATCTCGATTCGGGAAAACTTGGCGGACCACAGGGATTATTTGTAAAACTCCGCGCAGAACACCGTTTCGGTGAAGGAATTACCGATGCGACAGGCGCCATCATTCCCGTAAACCTGGTTGCTGATCTCCCGGTCGCCGACAGCACAGAACTCTACCTGACCAACGTTCTGTTTACTCAGATGTTTTCCGAATCATTTGGCGTCTTCGCAGGTAAAATGGATACGCTTGATGGAGACATGAATGCGTTTGCACACGGTCGAGGTAAAACGCAATTCTCAAATGCCGCTTTTGTCGCCACTCCCATTGGTCTGCGTACTATCGTTTACTCTTCACTGGGAACGGGTTTTCTGATTATGCGGGAAGGTGAGCCGATCTTTACGTTCACGGTCATCAACTCCACCGACACGTCTGGGACAAGCGGGTTCAAAGAGCTGTTTGCCAATGGTGCATCAGTGATTCCCGAACTGCGACTTCCCACAAATCTCTTTGGCCGCCCCGGCCATTTTCTGTTTGGAGCCAGTTGGAGCAGTCGTGATTATGCGGCGCTTGAACAGGACCCGTTTATTGTACTGCCTGATATTCCTATCAGCCGCAAAACCGATTCATGGTCGCTCTATTGGAACTTCGATCAATACCTGTTCGTTGATCCCTGCGATGCTACGCGAGGCTGGGGGGTCTTCGGCCGTGCCGGTATTGCGGATGCAGAGACCAACCCGATTGAATGGTTTCTCAGCTTCGGCGTGGGAGGCAACAGCCCGATTTCCAGTCGCGAAGCAGATACGTTTGGCGTGGGCTGGTATTATTCTGCCACCAGCGACCGACTGTCTCCCTTTATCAATACCATTCTGGGAGGCGTGGGAGATGGATATGGCGTGGAAATGTTCTACAATATCGAAGTCAATAAATGGTTCCACCTGACAGCCGACATGCAGGTTATTCGACCGGCCCACGAGACCGTCGATACCGCGCTCGTGGTCGGCTTAAGAGCCGTGATTGATCTGTAAAAACAGAATTGTGAAATCAGGTCTTGACGATGATATCTTCCGTGATCGCTTTGGGAGCATTCCGGGACACAGACTTGATTCCATTCTTCATTCCGGTCGAATTGGCGTACCCTTCACTGGTCCCGATCACCAGAGAATTTTTCGCTTTCAGCACAAAATAATGTTCGCCCGCTTTATTGACCAGTGCTTCATAGCGGCTGGGATCAGTAGCGTTTGACTGCACCGAAAGGATTCCCTTCTTCGCCGATGATTTAGATGCATACATCTGGCTGGCGAGAATAATTTCACCATTATTCGCGAGCAGGTGAAAGTAGTACTTGCCATTTCGTGCCTGTTGAATCTGAAATCGGGCTGCCATGCTCGTCCCTTTCTGAAAGTTGAGGAAACATCAGTTCTTGTAGAATTATGGTATCCTTACCATTCTTCACGTGCAAGAAGATTATGGACGCGCCGCTCAACCATGCGTTGATTTCGCATAAATCTTCACATCATCCACAACAGCGTTTCGGGGAACAGCCAGCCGCAGCAACCGTTTGGTCGGATGTGCCATCCCTGCGGATGAAAATGATCCAACGGTTCTGCCATCAATTTTAACAGTCAACTCATCACCGCTGACAGTCACCAGCAGCGTATACCATTTGCCGGTTTCCAGTTTGACCGGAAAGCGTTTTCGTTTGGTCTTCAACTTTTCCTGAAGTTCTGGTGGCAGCTTTTTCGTGAGACGCAACTCTCGGGTTTTTAAATCCATGTTCCCGGTTTTAAGGTCGGTCAATTCGACATATCGCGGACTGACTTTCGCCATAAAGAGATGACCTGCATGCACTTTTTTATATTTCAGATCAGCAAAATTGAGTCCCAGGCTGTCCTTTTCATTTTCCAGCATGAATCGCAGCTCGACGGAACCATCCCGAAATTCGGCAGGTTGTGTTACTGAAACAGCATGGTCCGCAGCTTTGTGAATATAGATATACATCGCTCCATTTTTCAGATCGACCTGCTTATTGCCGGCAGCCCGTGTTCGACTGTTCGTCCCCCAGCCTTTCCCGATTTCATCTTTTATATCCTGCGATTCATTGCGTTCAAAATCGTCTTCAAAAATCAGTTTCCCGCGGTCTTCAGCAAATACAGGCACGGTCAGACAGAGTACAAGAGCGCAGGCAGAGAGGAATTGTGGTTTCACGGGTAGAGACCTTTACAACAGGAGAAGCGCAGAAATCAGGCACCGCATGCCAGACATTAATGAATCACTGTTATTTTAACGAACGAGATTCTCTTTTTGCATCGCATGCGCTTCTTTTTTCGCAGGATCAAGAACAGCCTGCTCTCCGTCGACTGTTTTCGGTCCCGTAAAGAATGACGACAGATCATCAAAAAATGTGTAGAGCACAGGAATCGCCAGCAGTGTCAGCAGCAGTGAAAGCGTCTGTCCGCCGACTGCCAGCACAGCGATGGAACGGCGTTCTTCGGCTCCCGGACCGGTGGCAATCAACAACGGAATCAGCCCAGCCACAAATGAAAGTGTCGTCATCAGAATCGGCCTCAGGCGATCCCGGTTCGCCTGAAGAATGGCCTGGTAGCGGGGAAAGCCCTGTAACTGCAGTGCATTGGTATGGTCAATCTGCAGAATGGCGGCCTTTTTCACCACGCCAAATAAAACCAGAATCCCCAACGCGGAATACAGGTTGAGTGTCTCGCCTCCCCAATGCAGGCTCAATAGTCCAAAAGGCACCGCCAGCGGCAACGACAGCAGAATCACCAGGGGATGAACCAGATTTTCGAACTGTGCCGCCAGGACGATGTACATGAATATAAAGGACAGAACCATGGTCCAGCCGAAGTCACCCAGCGTTCGCTCCAGTTCCCGACCACCACCCAGCACCATTGTGTTATAGCCGTCAGGGATACCAATCTCCTCCGCAGCGGCATTCATGGCAGCGATCCCGTCCCCCAGCGCATAGCCGGAAGCCATGTTCGCACGCACTGAGATCATGCGTTGTCGATTCAGACGGTCGATTCGAGAAGCAGCAGTATTGAATTCGAAATCCACGACGTTATCGATTCGCGCCAACCCGTTTCCAGATGTAGCTGAAGATAAACCTGAGATCGCCTGTGGTGACGTCCGCACATACAACTGTGAAATGGACTGAACATCTCCTCGATCCAGTCCGACCAGACGCAGTTCCACATCGTAAGCATCATCGACGGTCCGATCTCGGTAACGGGAAACCCGATCATCTCCTCCCACTGCAACCCGCAGCGTATCGGCGATTTCCTGCACATCAATCCCTAAAGCAGCCGCCCGTTCCCGGTCAATGCGTGCCAGCAGTTCCGGATTATCAATCTGTAACGTGGAATACACGTCGACGATACCAGGAATCGTTTTTACTTTTTCGCGTAATTTGTTACTGAAGTCCAGCAGTCCATCGATGTCAGGTCCCGTAATTGAAAAGTCAATATCGACGGGTGCCCCCTGACGCAGGGATGTCAGGTTACGTACGGAAATCCGCATGTCCGGAATTGTTTTAAGCTTCTTTCTGACCTCTGCCATCTTTTCACGCTGCGTAAAGTTTCCTCGGAACGCGGCATTGAAATCACCCTGTAACAATCCACCAAAAAAACGACCGAACGAAAAGGTCCGCTGCTCGCTGTCGGTCAGACGTACGAAGATACTTGCCCGGTTTACATCACCAAAGCCACCGGAACCGACTGTCAGCAGCAGTGTTTCCACTCCATCAGTATTAATCAGCTCTTCCTCTGCACGGTCAATGACCTGATTCATCGACTGCAACGTCGCTCCCTGGCGGGCTTCGAGTCGAATTTCAAATTCCGATTCATCCACATTCAGAGGAATATAGTCCTGCTTCACCAGTTGATACAGCGGGTAGTTACTCAAAATCACCCCCACCGAAATCAGCAGCACCAGCCAGCGAAAACGCAGCGAGAGTTTCAGAATCCAGAGATAGGACGATTCGATAATATGATAAAACCCCGAACGTGACCCCGGCCCATCCGGGTTCGGTTCTTCAGGACGCAATAGTTTGCTGCACATCATGGGGGTTAAAGTAAAACTGACGAGCATCGAAACCAGGATCGCAACGGTCGCTGTTACGCCAAACTGAAATAACAGTCTCCCGGTCACACTCGACAGAAACGAAACCGGCAGGAAGACAATCACCAGCGAAATCGTCGTTGCCAGAACCGCCAGACCGATTTCTTTCGTCCCGATGATCGCCGCTTCACGCGGTGACATTCCTTTTTCTTCAATACAGTGAAATACGTTTTCCAGAACCACAATCGCATCGTCGATGACCACGCCTACCATCAGTACCAGAGCCAGCATGGTCACATTATTCAGCGTAAAACCGAATAGTTTCATAAAAGCGAATGTGGAAATAATCGAAGCCGGAATCGCTACCGAAGCAATTATTGTTGAACGCCAGGAGCGCATGAAGATCAATACGGTAATACAGGCTAAGATACTGCCCGAGATCAAATGCTGTTCCAGTTCATGCAACGCAGTAACAATATAACGCGACTGATCTTGAACAATGCTGACTTTGACATCGTCGGGGAGCAACTCCTGACTGCGAGGCAGCATTTTTTTAATGCCTTCCACGACCGCCACGGTATTTTCTCCCGATTGTTTTTGAATCTCCAATACGACAGCTGGTTTCTGATTCAGCCGCGCAATCGTGCGGACTTCTTTTGTATCATCGATCACGGTCCCCAGGTCCGCCAGCCGAACCGGTGTGCCATTGACAGTATCTACAACTAGATTGGGAAACTGGTCGGAATCAGCAACGCGGCCCATCGTGCGCAATGAGCGTTCACGGAATCCCTGATCCAGCCTGCCGCCGGGCACTTCGGTATTCTGCCTGACCAGCGCATCGCGCACCTGTAAGATTGACATCTGGTAGGCGGCCAGCCGATCGGCATCGATATCTACTTTCACCGCTCGATCCGCTGCACCGGCGATCTGAACTTCACCTACACCAGGAGACGACTCGATCACATTTTTCACATACCGGTCTGCAAACAGAAACAGTTCCCGCGAGGTGCGCGGCCCTGAGACTGCCAGCGTCATAATCGGCGACGATTCCAGATCCCGTTTCTGAACAATAGGAGGATCGATGTTCGGCGGAAGTAGATTCATCACCCCCGAGACAGCATCGCGTACATCCTGAGTCGCGGCATCCACATTACGATTCAGGTTGAACGTGATGATCACAAACGATCGTCCGTCGCGTGAAATGGAGCGCAGTTCATCAATGCCGGCTACTGTCGCCACCGCGTCCTCAATGACCGCACTGACCTCGGATTCGACCTCCTGCGATGCTGCACCAGGATAATTGGTACGTACATAGATCGAAGGCATATCCATATTCGGAAATCGGTCGACGCCCAGTTCGGGGAATGCAACCAGACCAGCTACCACTAATGCCATGATCAGCATCAAGGCGAAGACTGGCCTCTTGACACAGATTTCCGCTAAGCCGTACAACGTCGATTCCCTTTATGCGAAAGCAGAATTCGTTTTTCAGAATGATCTTAAATTTGGGTTTTCTGTATTTCAGTCGGCAGTGGTTTCGAATCTCCCAGAACCCCGGGACGCCCTTCCCGGGCATTCAGTAGAATGCGATCTCTCGGTTTCAAGCCTTCTAAAATGCGAATCCGATCGCCTCGCTGTTCACCCAGCAAGACTTCCTGCATCTTCACCTTACCATCCACGACTTTCCAGACTTTCTCTGTTCCGGCGAACTGCACCACAGCTGACATCGGCACCACTATCGCCTTCTGGTCGGGATTGACAATGATCTGTCCTTCTGCAAACAGACCGGCTCGCAGAGCACGCTGGGAATTATCGACGACCGCTTCAAACAGCAGAGCACGACTCATCTGATCCAGAAAGGGACTGATGCGTGTCACTTTAGACTGCTTCAGCGGGAGTGATTCGATCTTCAACTCGACAGGCTGACCGACTTTAAGTTGCGTCGATAAACGCTCGGGAACCGTCCCCCGATAACGTAATTGATCAATCCGCACCAGCACCAGCAGCGGGTCACCCATTTTGATATAGCTGCCCGGAGCGACCAGTCGTTTCTGCACCACGGCGGTATAGGAGGCTGTCAGGACTGTATTATTCAAGTCTTCCTGGGCTAAATCCAGTTGGGCCTGCTGCACGGTGATATTCGCCATCTTTTCACGAACACCATTTAATGCAGAATCGTAACGGGCTGCTGCCACGCGTTCGAGTGATACGATTTGATCGTACTCAGCCTGTCCCATCACCTTCTTGTTAAACAGAACCCGGGCACGCTCGAGATTGGCTTTCGCTTCATCCCACTCTGCCTGTTGTTCTTTGGCAGGAGGAGATTTTTCCGGAACCAGATTTTCAACGGAATCGCCGGGCTTCAAACCAACCGCCGAACGCGCTTGAGATAGTTCAGCTTCTGCCTGTTTGACTCGCAGTTTGAAGTCATCCTGGTAGACCGTGACCAGCGGATCTCCCGGCTTTACGACATCTCCCAGGTCGACATGTACCTTGAAAACGCGGCCTTCCACTTTGATTCCCAGCGTGGCTTCTTCATCAGGATACAGACTTCCCTGGCTCCGGATGATGCGCGGCCAGTTTTCTTCTGCGACTTCCAGAGTCTCCACATTCAAGACCGGTAGCGTTTCACCTGCTTTGGAAGCAGGGGCGGATTCACTACGTTCACATCCCGCAAAAAAGAGAGTTAACAGGAGAGAGAACAGGCAGGTATATGGAGGGCAATAGCAACAATCGTTCATGGTGTTATTGTATCTGCGGATGAGCTAATGTCGAGCGATTTCCCTGCCGTGTCATAAAAATAATTTGCTTTTGACAGCTCAATAATTCAACCTGCGAGATCCTTCTATTCGCTGGCCTGTGAGAACATACGGAGTTCCCTGCAACACACCATAGTTCGGATTCTCTTGTTCATGTTCTTCTCTCGCAGCGAGCACTGATTGCATCGGCAGATTTTGAATATTCCGTAAACCTGCTGCTTCCATTACAACCCGAACCATTCCATCTGTGTGACTGCGGAATGGCAACTGCTCCAGCGCGTTGCGATATGCTTCATCCGGTTCCCAGCCAGGAGCCGGGCGATGCTGGCGTTTCAGCTTTTCTGGATCTGTGGGATTATTCTCGCCGATGAGCACCAGGACCCCTCCCGGCTTCAACAGTCGTATCCACTGCGCCACTGCATAACCAGGGTGAGGCAGTGTGAATAATACTGCGCGACTGGAAATGATATCAAATGTGTTTTCGGGAAAAGGAGGCGCTTCTACATCTGCTTCGACAAAGTCCACAGTCAGACCACGCTCTTTCGCAGCTTCTCGTCCTGCGGAAATCATCGTTGCAGAAAAATCGACTCCCGTTATCGCGTGTCCCAACTCAGCCCATAGCAACGCAATCGTTCCCGGTCCGGTCCCCATATCCAGAATCTTACAAGGGATTTCACCAGGAACTGTTTTCCGCAGCACATCCAGCCAGGCGGAGCGCGAAGCAGCAAATCCAAATTCTCCCTTGATAAATCGCTCAACCCGATGGGAAACTACATTTGGATTGGTCCAGCCAATGTGAAATATCTGTTTGAGTTCTTCATCCCGCATCATCTTTTACCAATCTCTCTTCTACTGTGGTTATGCTCAATGACTATGCTCCATCCGTAGTTCAATCCACCAGAAATCTGTCTGGTCATTTATTTTTTGAAACATCTTCATCTTGAATTTTAAACAGAAAACCAGATAACAATATCAAGGTAGCCAATATCCAGACCGCCAGTAATCCAAACTGGTCAGCCGCCCAGCCAAACAGAGGCAGCAGTACCGCCACTGTCACTGCGCGGGAGACGCTTTCCAATGAAAGAACTGATGCCCGCTCTGTTTTCATCATCTCCGTATTCAAGGCACTGACAAAGATGGGACGTCTTAAATTCTGCAAAAGCGTCAATACCATCAAAAGAACCAGTCCGGGCAGCAGACCCCACTTAAGATTCACAGCGCATCCCGCCAGAAACAGAACGGCAAAAAAGCCTCCAAAATAGATCCGATTCAAAGCATGACTTCGGCTGTCGGCCTGCAATTCAAACACGGAACTGAATCGTGCGCCCAGTGCCCCCAGACTGTCGCGTAGAAACTCATTCAATCCGACAAAGATTGCTCCTGCACTGGCGAAGCCACTGACGCCGACCGGAGCAATGATAGGAATTCCGAACATCGCCAGCCCGTTCTTCAGAAAAGGTTGTGTAAAATACTTAAGGATCATCTTCAGCTGACTCTCAAATACCACTGACTGAATAAACAGCTTGCGAAAATTGGGTCGCCGCCACATCACTCGAAATGGCTGTCGCATGCTGTCTTCAGGATTGACAGAGTTTGTTCGACGGGCACGATAAGCGTCCCCTTCCAGAGCGCGTGGGTATGTTAATAATAATAGAAACCCACAGACGGCGGCTCCCGCAGACAGGTAGAACAGCAATCCATAATCACGCGACCACGCCAGTAATACTCCCCCCGAAACAGCGGCCAGCGCCGAAGTAAATTTAGATACCGAACGCGTGCGACCCAATAGTTGCGTCGCCAGATGCGACTGATCCATAGAGTCCAGATAATCAAGCATGATTGCCTTATGCGAGCCGGTTCGCAGCGCTTCGCCCAAAGCAAATAACGCCAGACAGCCTCCCAGCCAGAAAATCAGCGGTAGCTCTGTAACCTGACCAGTCATGCCAAACCCAGTGAAGGAGAGGCTGTAAAAGGCAAAACATATTGCGGTTGCCCGACGCCGTCCCCAGTAATCCGCGAAAACCCCCGAAGGAAACTCCAACAGCACGGTCACCAGATGCTGCAACCCCAGCAACAGTCCGATTTCTGAATAGGACATCTCCAGTGCCAGAAAATACAGAATCAGAAACGGATCGGCGAAGCGCAGATTCTTGAAAAAGGAATACAGGTAGAACCGCAGGACCATGTGATTCGTATTAAACATCGTTTCCGGCACCCTGCCCTGATTCGGACTCCGCTGATTCAGTGGTAGCCAGCCCCAACACCGTAATCACCGGTCTCTCTTCCTGACTGTAAGTCACCAGCGTCTCCACTC
Organism: Gimesia maris; assembly: GCF_008298035.1. Classification (NCBI taxonomy): domain Bacteria; kingdom Pseudomonadati; phylum Planctomycetota; class Planctomycetia; order Planctomycetales; family Planctomycetaceae; genus Gimesia; species Gimesia maris. The sequence goes on along the minus strand of NZ_CP042910.1, from coordinate 2,316,440 downwards.
CATAAACGTCTGCAATCAAAGATTCAGTGAGTACGTTTTTCGGTTCTCCGGCACAACACATCTTACCATCCTGAATCACATAAACCCAATCTGCATATCTCGCAGCGAGATTTAAATCGTGTACTGCCAGCGCCGTACTGATTCCCCGCGAATCCGTCAGTCTTCGGATCAAAGTACAGACTTCATACTGTCGCCGTAGATCCAGGTTCGACGTCGGTTCATCTAATAATAACACTGCTGGTTCGCGTGCCAGAGACTGAGCAATTGCCACCAGTTGCCTTTGCCCTCCACTTAATTCGTTGAGAAATCGATCAGCGACATCACTAAGTTGCATCTCATTCAATAACTGATTTACGATTCTGTTATCATCGTCTGAGACGCGCCAGCCCAACTGATGCACACGTCCGAGCAGTACCGCTTCATATACAGTCAACACTGCTGTCGTAATGAAGTCCTGAGGTAGGAAACTTACCTCTCGTGTCAGTTTTTCGTGTTTGAGTGACGACAGCGCGATTCCATCCAGACGAACCTCCCCTTCGGGTCGCAGCAGGCCGCTCAAACACTTCAACAACGTCGATTTGCCGGCGGCATTAGGGCCAATGATCGCAGTCATGCCGGGTTTCAGTTGCAGATTCACATCTGCGAGTACCCGGTGAGAACCATAACTGAAGGAGATACCAGCTGTTTCCAAAATCACCAGTACGATCTCCTTCTCAACAAGGCAATTGCCGCGAAGCAGGGCGCGCCGATGGCTGCTGTCGCGATTCCAATCGGAAATATTGTCCCCGGAATCAGTAGTTTCGTAACCAATGCGGCCACAGAGACCAGAAGTGCGCCACTCAATGCAGAAAGCGGGATGAAATAACGCTGATCTTCACCGACAAGCATGCGCGCCAGATGCGGTGCCAACAAGCCCACAAAGCCTATGACACCAGTAAAGCAGACAGCAGTCGCCGTCAGGATGGAAACCAGAATCAGCGTCTGTAGCCGCAGGCGTTCCGTATTGATTCCCAGACTGCGGGCGTGGTGTTCTCCGAGCCTTAATGCAGTCAACTGCCAGACACGGGACATTAATAATCCCATCGTCACAACCATCACAACAACGATGATTGCCAGTTTGTGCCAGTTCGCTCCCTGCAGCGTCCCAAAGATCCAGAAAACAATGGCTGCCAATGTATCTTCAGAAGCCATATACTGCAGGAATGCCACCCCGGAACTGAAAATAAAATGCAACGCAACCCCACCCACAATGATCGTTTCTGCCGATGCCCCTCTGAGACGACCAATAGCAAAGATCGCCAGAGAACAGCACATCGCACACACAAATGCACTCGTTGGCACAAAGACTGTTGTCGTCCAGATCAGTGTTCCGGATCCCAGAACTAATGCCAATGCAGCACCGAAACTGGCAGCCGCGGAAACCCCCAGAGTATAAGGACTGGCCAGTGGGTTGTTCAAAACCGTCTGCATTTCTGCGCCGGCGATACCCAATGATGCACCGACAAACACCGCCATCAAAGCTGTCGGTAAGCGGAAGGTCCACACAATCGTTCGATTCGCTTCGTTTACCGCCCCTGGCTGAAACAGGGTCGTCATAACATCAGACAGCGACAATGGTGCCGGCCCGGTAATCACATCCAGAAACAATGAGCCCGTGACCAGAATGACCAAAGTCATAATCACGGCTAACCGACGTCGGCCCAAACGCTGATATGCCTGATTGAGATCGTTCGATTTGGTGCTCTGCATCAATTACCGTCCAGGCTGACCATCCAGGTCCCACTCATTTCAACGGGCATGAACTTCAGGTGAAATTCGTGTAACCGTTCTTCTGGATTCAGTTCTTTAAACTCTTCTGGATACAGCCATTTTGCCAACTGTTGCGCCGCTGCAAAACTCATAATGTGACTCCCAAACCGTGTGTGAATCCCATGTACGCGACGCTGCTTGACCGCACTCAATTCCGACCAGCCGGGCCGTTCCGTAAATGCAGCCAGTCGCTTTACTGACTGATCCCGATCTGCATAATATCCCAGCTGCAGACTGTCAGGAAACGCGGTCCAATGCGCCCCCGTAATCACAATCACTTCCGGATCAGCGGTAATCAGGTACTCTGGTCGAATCACTCCCATACCATATAGACCGGAAATCGAACCGGCGGCGATATTTTGACACCGTAACTGTGCCAGCACACTTCCCCAGTTGACTGTTTTTCCCTGTTGATTTTCCCCGAATGTATTTCCATATTTCTCCGGTCCCTGGGTACCTGCTTCCAGATATATGGTGGGAATCTTCCCTTGAATGGTTTCGATTTTACTGAAAACCAGCTGCAGTTCTGCATCAATCCAGTCTGCTGCCGCATTTGCCTCCGTTGCTTTTCCCAGAACTTTACCCAGTAGTCGAATACTCTTCTGTGGATCGCGAAACGGATCTTCCGACTTCAAAAATAACAGAGGCACGCCCGCCTGTTGCAGTCGCTCCACTGTTTTCGAACCACGGTTCAGCATATACGTATTCATGATAACCAGATCGGGCTCTAAAGCCAGTACCGCTTCGGCACTCACCGTGTCGCGCAGGATATCTCCCAGAATCGTCACTTCTTCCAGACGTGGATACTGTGTTACAAACTTTTCATAGGTATCCAGATCACCGGTTTTTAATGACGAATCCCACCCTGCCAGCTTCTCTTCGACTTCGTCTCCCAGTACCGTCGCCAGTTCATATAGTCCCAGGCTGCGCATCAGGATGATCCGTTCGACAGGTTGTTTGAGCGTCACTTCCCGACCGGCCAGATCAGTAACTGTGATCGTGGGGTTCTCTGCTGGAGTAGCAGGTACCGACAGCGTCTCCCGCTGACATCCGGCATAAATCAAGATCAGTAAGCTTAGAATGGCAGCCGGTATTTTCATTTTGATTCTTGAAGCTCGAGTTGGGTGGGAGAATGCGATCTAAGTGAGCGCCGTCTCCGCCACCAGACCAGAAAACCAGTCATATATAATACGGCAGGCAGTAATCCCGACACAAAGACAATCCAGCGACCAGCCAACCCAAACGCTTCCCCATTATGCAGGGGAAACTGCCAGGCGAAGAAAGCGTCAGCTGCTGAACGTTGATTCCAGTCGCGCACCGCCAGCACTTCTCCGTTGAACTGATCAATCCAGACACGGCTGTTGCCCGAACTTCTTCTTACCTCCCCTTTCTGCCTCAGGCGAACCTCGAAAGAATCTTGCGGTTTTGAAGGAAGTTTGACACGTTTAAACTCGGCGTCCGGAAAGAGGGACCGTGCAATGGCAGTCGCCTGACTGACTTCAATTCGTTTACCGGGAATCACAGGCGTTGATTTTTTATTTTCAGAACGAGGTGTATCTTCTTTTAATACCGCCAGGACGCAAGGTCTGATCCAGGCAGGAAAGATCATATACACGCCCGTAAAGGAAATCACGAGCAACAGCACTGCGGCTATAATCCCCGTGCTTTTATGCAGGTCATATTGAAAGCGGCGACCGCTGCGAATGGCAAATGCCACCCGCCAGCTATGTCGCCACAAAGGCCACCAGAGATAAATGCCACTGGCAACTGACACCATCAGTATCAGACCACACAGGCCAACAATAATTTCGCCTGGCCTGCCGGACAGCAGCTTGTAATGCAGACTGTAGAGCCACGTCATCAGGTATTCCCCCCAGACGCGCTGACCCGTCACCTGTGCTGAGTAGGGATCGACATAAATCTGCGTAAAACCAGCTTCTTTATCGGTCGTATTTCGGAACCAGACCGTCCAGACACCGAGCGATGTGCGAGGCGGTTCTGCAAAATACAGCTGCAGACCCGGATCGGTGGCACTCAATTCTGCCGCTTCCAGAACTTCATCCACAGAGCGTGTTGAATCACTTTCCACTGTCAGCAGAATTTGTGGATTGAGCCATTCATCAATCGTGTGATGAAACACCAGCAGGCTGCCTGTCAACCCAATAATGACAAACAGCAGTCCCACCGTTAATCCAAGCCAGCGATGCGTGATCACCCAGAGCCTGCGCAGCCGATGGTTCAGCATAAATGAAACTCCCGGAAGCCCTCAGGCTCAATGACTCAATTGAGAGAAGAGCCTTTCAAGATCTTGACATTCTCCAGCACGATCGGCGCCATTTCATTCGCTCCTTCTTCCACTTTCAGATGAATGGTCGATTTTTTGGGATCGGCATACACGCCTTGCAATCGATCAGGAGGCGGAGGAGGCATTCCCCCATTCGGCGGTCGCCAGTTACGATCGGGCCATTCAACGGTCACCGTGTAAGCACCCGCTGGTGCACCGTCGGGCCCTTCATAAGTTGTCAGCTGATACACGCCTTCTGCATCGACCTTTCCACTGGGAAGCAGCGGGTATTTCGTTCCGGTCTGAGGCGTTTCTGGATGGAATCTGACCGTTGCCCCCGTCGCGGGTGCCCCGTTCACAGTCAGACGACCGGTTACGGCGTTTGTCGTAATCTTATCGTACTCGGTTTCACTACATCCGCTGCTCACAACAAGACACAATACAGCCAGCGAAACGGCCAGTTTCTGAAACATCAAAAACATCTCCCTCAATTCTCTGAACGCATCGTTTCTTCAGCAGTCATGTCTCTGAAGAAACGATCGAAGTAGCCTCAAATGAACTTCTTCGCTTAGAACTCGCCTACAACCTCACCATCCTGCTTACCAATCAGAGAACGAAACGTTCCCTTGTCGATATTGGCACTCAGAAATCGAACGGAGCCATCTCCCAGACTGGCATGCATGCCACCGGTATGATAGGAAAACGCACCACCCCAGTCGTTCGTGCAATTGATTACACATGGACCGTAATACTGCAATCCATCATGGGTCCAGCTGCGAATGCGGTCGTGCTGAGTTGACGCCCACCAGCCCTGGAAGTTGGTATCAACCACTGAAGGATAGACATAATCAGCAGGATCCTTTGGGACACTTCCTTTTCGTAGAATATTGGGAAAGTTACTGCGTTCGAAACAGAAGATGGTATTCGTCAAACCATCGGTGATGCTGTTCATTCTGGATCCACACTGAGTCCAGTTCACGCCGCCACTGATGTCACCGTTAAATAATGCGCCAGTTATCTCCTGGGGCGTAAAAACGGGATCACGGAAACTGCGGGCGATGAAATAGTCACCGCTGCCTGCTCTCAGATTCGTATTGAAGCTGGAAGTGTCGTCTTCCTGCTCGATCACTCCCTGGATCGGACTGCTCCGCGGAGTAGAAGGACAATTAAAGACGGCCAGTTGTGTCTGAATAACTGCCTGATTTGACTGATCTGAAACACCATTCGGTGCATTCTGATTAAACAGGTTATAGGCGGGTGCCTGATCCAGATAAGGTAATAATGAAATCCCCCAACTGGTGGTCCAATGCGATGTTGTCGCGTATGAAATACCGACGTCAGGTACCGGCAACATGTTGAATACGTCATTATAATTATGCATCGCCAGACCGAGTTGCTTCAGATTATTTTTACACTGCGAGCGCCGGGCTGCTTCGCGGGCCTGCTGGACTGCAGGCAGCAACAAGGCAATTAGAATCGCGATAATCGCAATCACCACAAGCAATTCAATTAGCGTGAATCCACTTCGAGACGCGCGGATACTCTTAAACGACATTTGGGAACTCCAGTTAAATCAGGCGGGATAGGTGCGGCTTTGAGGAATGCAAGCGGCGGCGAGCAGTGAGACTGAGTTTCAATCTCCAGCACAATCTTAATATCAGAGCAACATATTTCAACCCTGCACCTCGTATAATTCTCTCTACCCAGCCTGAGAAGACATACCAGGACGAGAATATAATGCACGGGGTGTGAGTTCACCATGCACACACGATTTCCGCAAAGCATTACAAGCAATAACTTTAAGAACATTTCCACTATTATAGATTATGAGAATATGCTGAATCTCAACCTGCATAGGGTTCGACTCACCGATCATAAGCGTTTTTTTTTCTGAGACAGGGCCTCGCAAATTACAATTCCAGCATCAATGCCGCATGCTTTCAGTCTTACTGGTCTGGTATCGAGTAATGACTTGCCTCCCAGCTTGTTATTTTTCTCTATGTCCAGGGAATCACATTCAAACAGTCATCCAGGATCACAGGTCTGAACCTGGATTCAAAAAACGGAATTTCCTCCTAATCTGATTCGCGAAGTTTGATGGTCACCAACGGCAACGCACAATCATTCAAGTGCTTCGCCAGACTTATCAATTGGAACTCTCTATCAGCGCACAACGCAGAAAAACAGTTGGCCACGCCCCATCAAAATCATAGATCGCTTCAAAAAGTAATGACAGAACCCGTCCGCGCGGAGTCCGTTGCCGCTGCCATCCAGGCGACAGCGGCTTGAGATTCTTCAGGAGTAATCCGCGCGGGACGCTCCCCTGTTCTGACACAATCAGCGAAATACCGCAGCTCTTCCTGCAACACTCCCAGGTAACGACCAAACGGCCGAGGCCAGTACATCGTGTCCGGCATTTTCACACCCGCAGCATCATGGATTGTCAGACCTGCCTCACCACAATTGATATAAATCGCACCTTTCGTACCGATGATTTCCATCCGCGCGTCGATGGTATAAGGTGTCGACTCCGGCAAATGCCAGACCGACTCCACCACCGCAACAGCACCATTATCCAGCCGCGCAATCGACCAGCCTCCATCAGGATATTTATTTTTACCCGGATGAACCTCCTGCGCATAAACAGTCGAAACATTCGCACCGCTGAACCAGAGCATCAGGTCCGCATCATGAATTCCATCTCCCATCAAAGCGGAAATGTCATCGAGTACTGTTTCACCGATCGCTTTGGACAGATTCCGCCGCGCATGCATGGAAATAATTTCGCCAATACGTCCTTCTTCAATCGCCTGCTTCGCCAGTGTCACGCGCGGATCGAAGCGACAGATATGCCCCACCATGAAAAAACCAGCCGCGTCGTGAGCGGCCTCCACAATTTTTTCACAGTCAGCCACTGTCGGCGCCATCGGCTTTTCCAGCAGGACATGCTTCCCGCTGCGCAGTGCCTCAATGGCAATGTCTCGATGATCGTTAATGTGAGTAGTGATGCTGACTACATCAATTTCGGGATCAGCCAGCAGTGCACGAAAATCGGTATAGCGTCGCGTGACTTCCAATCGGTCCGCAACTTCATTCAGACGTTCAGGACGTCGGGTGCATAACGCAGCAAGTTCGATTCCCGGCATTTCAGACAGGTTGTCAGCGTGAACTTCGCCAAACCATCCCAGACCAATTACTCCCCAGCGAACTGTTTTTGACGGGCTCATCATGTGACCTCGGTCCTCTCGAATCATGAATTCAACGACTTGTGTGGTAACTCACGATTTCCAAACTACCGCAAACCGGACTTCTCGTCCATCGAACCACGATCTGGATGATCCCGATAACTCACCCAGATATCGTAATGTGAATCTCATCATCAGACCAATTCAGAGACCCGTTTCAGGTCTTTTTTGTCTTGTATGCCCTGCCCGCTTAACGTAGTATAGAGAGAACAACACCTGCGTTCCTCACACCCTCCTGCCAGCGTTACCAATGATGCCTATGCGATTTCTTATTCCGCTGCTTGCTGTTGTTTTTGTTCCAGGCCCATTCGGAACAATTCAAGCCGCAGAAAAACCACTCCTCTTTGAAAAAGATATTCAGCCGGTTCTCGCTGCAAAATGTGGCAAATGCCATAGCGACAAGGTTCGCAAAGGGGGACTCGATCTCTCAAATATTACCGGCGTGCATCGTGGAGGAGAATCTGGAGAATCTGCCATCGCAGAAACAGTCGATGACAGCATGCTCTGGATTCTGGTTGACGGCGGAGATATGCCACCTGAGGGACAGCCTCAACTGACGGAAGCAGAACGCAAACTGATTCACAAGTGGATCGACACCGGTGCCAAATCTGAAAAACCTCATCAGCCCGAAGAAAAGCAGATCACACAACACGATGTCCTGCCCATCGTGCTCCTCCGTTGTACTGCCTGCCATGGCGCACGACTGCAGCGAGGCGGCCTTGATCTGCGGACTCCCGCCAGCATGCGGAAAGGAGGCAATCAGGGCCCGGCGTTTGTCGCGGGCAAACCGGATGAAAGCCTGATGATCAAACGCGTTGAAAGTCATGCCTGCCCTCCCCAGGAACAGCTGCTGAAGTTTTTTGTCAAGCGGCCTCCACAATCAGAAGTCGAAACACTGCGGGAATGGATCGCTGCTGCTGCACCAATCGTCGATCCCGAACCGGAAGTTGTCGGTTTGCAACCAGATCCACTCGTCACGGAAGAAGACCGCCAGCACTGGGCCTTTCAAGCACCACGGACAAAACCTGATATCAAATCCATTGATCAACTGATTCTCAAACAGTTGCAGAAACACGAACTGGAATTTTCTCCCGAAGCCAGCCGCGACACTCTCATCCGCCGTGCCTATCTGGATCTGACGGGCATTCCCCCCTCACTCACGGAGTGGAAACAGTGGCGTCATTCTGATGATCCAGACTGGTATGCGAGTATGGTCGATCATCTGCTCGCTTCTCCCCGCTACGGCGAACGCTGGGGACGCTACTGGCTGGATCTCGCGGGGTACGCGGACTCCGAAGGGGGCGTCTCTTCCGACCCGTTGCGGGCCGTCGCCTGGAAATACCGCGATTATGTCATCGCCGCATTCAATAACGATAAACCCTACGATCGTTTTCTGCTGGAACAGATCGCCGGCGATGAATTAACCGACTATGAAAATGCGCCGGTGATCACAGAAGAAATTGTCGACAACCTCGTCGCCACCGGTTTCCTGCGGATGGGCATTGACCAGACCGGTTCCCGCACGATGAATTTCGTCCCCGAACGCCTGGGAGTGGTCTATGATGCCATCAATGTGATGGGTTCCTCGGTCATGGGGTTAACGCTGGAATGCGCCCGCTGTCATTCACACAAATACGATCCGCTGCCGCATCGTGATTATTATCGCTTCAAAGCAATCTTCCAGGGCGCCCTTGATGAATACGACTGGCTCTCTTTTAAAAACCGTTCACTGGAACTGGGCACCCCCGAACAGAAAAGCCGCGTCAAGCAAACTAACCCGCTGCTCAAAAAAGAACTCGCCAAACTCGAAAAACAGCATAAAAAAGCAATCGCTGCCCAGCAGATCGCCATGCTTCGCCAGTACTATCCCGATCAACCCGCGGAAGAACAACAGGAAACCCTGCAGGCTTTAAAAATTGCCGATAACACCCGCACACAACGCCAGCGGATTCTGGTCGAGAAATTAAGAATCGCGGAAACCATGCCCGAGTCGGATTTCACAGATGAGGTGCAACAGGCATTGCAAAACGTATCATCGATCGAAAAACAGATGAGCGAAGTGCAACAGCAGATGGAGCCCCCCCTCACAATTCGTGCCCTCTGGGACCGCGGTGAACCCTCTCCCACTTACATCCTGTTGCGAGGCGAACACGATCAACCTGGTCAACAGGTTGGTCCCGGCGTCCCTTCGGTTCTCACTGATGGACGTACTCCCTTCACAGTCAACCCCCCTTTTCCTGAAGGAACCCCCAAGACCGGCAGACGGCTGGCCTTAGCACAATGGCTGACTGCCGAAGATCACCCGCTCACTGCACGTGTGATGGTCAATCGAATCTGGTACCACCATTTCGGTACAGGCCTGGTCAAAACACTCGAGAACTTCGGCGTCAAAGGGGAACGTCCCTCTCATCCGGAGCTGCTCGACTGGCTGGCTATCCAGTTTGTCGAACAGAACTGGAGCATCAAAGAGATGCACCGTTTGATGATGAATTCGCGTACCTATAAACAATCCAGCCACATTACTCCTGCGATTCAACAGCATGATCCGCAGAACCGACTGCTTTCACATATGCCACTTCGCAGAATGAACGCCGAAGCACTGCGTGATTCGATCCTTGCCGTCTCCGGTAAACTCGATCCCACTCCCGGCGGTCCCCCTGATTCCATCACCGTCGATCGCAACGGTCTCGTCAGCGCCAACGCCACCAGTAAAGGTGGCTGGCGGCGCAGCGTCTATCTGCAATATCGACGAACCCAGATACCGACGATGCTGGATACATTTGATTATCCGGAAATGGGCCCTAACTGTGTTTCACGCAATGTCTCTACCGTTTCGCCTCAATCTCTGATGCTCTTAAATAACGAACGCGTGCATTCTCTTTCACATGCATTCGCCGACCGGGTTCGCAATCTGCTGTCCGAAGACCAAAAACAGGACCTGGGAGCCCAGATCGACCTGGTCTACCAACTGGCCCTCAGTCGTTCCCCCAGCAAGGAAGAACGTCAACTGGGACAGGCCACTCTGCAGGAGTTGGAAGCACTCTGGAAGGAAACACCGGAAGCCGCTCTGGACACTTATTGCCACACGATTCTTAACTCTGCCGCGTTTCTATACATTGACTGATGAATATGAACAGCCAGCCCGAACCACTTTCCACCCGTCGAGACTTCTTTGCCCGCACCAGTGATGGCGTCATGGGCGCCGCGCTGACACATCTGTTATGCCAGGATTTCTTTGGTGGCACCGCAGCACTCGCGAATGACGCTCCGCACGCACCCCGGCAATACGATCTCAAACCCAAACAGCCTCACCATCCCCCTGCAGCAACTTCAGTCATTCAACTGTTTATGAATGGCGGTCCCAGCCAGATGGATCTGTTCGACCCCAAGCCGGTTCTGAACAAGATGGACGGCAAACCATTCCCGGGTAACATTGAAGACCTGGGAAATTCGAATACCACGAGTATCGGCGAGATGCTGGGCGGGCAATACAAGTTCGCCCGACATGGAGAATCAGGCATGTGGATGGCCGATGCCCTTCCCGAGACCGCAAAGATGGCCGATGAACTCTGCCTGATCAACTCCATGTGGACCGATCACCCCAACCACGATAATGCCCTGTATAAAATTCACAGCGGCCGCCTGTTCATGGGCTATCCCACACTGGGATCGTGGACCGTGTATGGACTGGGAACCGAAAACCAGAATCTGCCCGCGTATGTCGTCTTAACCGATCCACTGGGCGCTCCTAAAAACGGCACACGCAACTGGACATCCGGATTTCTGCCTCCCACGTACCAGGGAACCCGGCTGCGACCCACCGGTTCGCCAATTTTAAATCTCAAGCCGCAATACGACCAACCCTCGGCTGTCACCGAGTCCGCACGCAAACTGCTCAATCAGCTCGATTTCATCCATCGTGACAAACGACCTCACTACCCCCTGCTGGACGCCCGGATCGAATCTTACAGCCTCGCGGCACGCATGCAGATGTCAGCCACAGAAGCCCTTGATTTATCGAGCGAAACACAACACACCCTGACAGATTACGGCATCGGCGCGCAGGAAACCGATTCGTACGGCAAACGCTGCCTGCTCGCCCGCAGACTGGTCGAACGGGGAGTCCGTTTCGTACAGATCTTCCTCGAAGAACAACCCTGGGACAGCCACGCCGACCTGGCCGCCAATCACCGCGCCATGTGTCAGCGAACCGACAAACCCGTTGCCGGCCTGCTCCGCGATCTTAAACAACGAGGCCTGCTCGACTCCACCCTGGTGATCTGGGGCGGCGAATTTGGACGCACTCCCACTACACAGAAATCCGCTAACGGTTTCTCGGGCCGTGATCATAACATGCAGGCCTTCACATCCTGGATGGCAGGCGGCGGAATCAAAGGGGGCACCACTTACGGCGTTACCGATGAATTCGGACACAGCGTGGTCGAAAACCCCGTCAGCGTCCACGACTTCCACGCCACAATCCTCCACCAGTTGGGGCTCCATCACCAGGAACTTTTCTATACGCGCAGCGGACTCGAAGAACGCTTGACCGGTGTTAATCCACCTCGTGTGGTCAAGGAGATCCTCAGTTGAACCACCCGGGATGTGAATTCAACCGACGTGAGTTTCTGACGACATCTGCGACAGTCGGTTTCGCCGCCACTTTCGGCCTGAATACGACACAGTCTGCAAAGAACAAGACACCCGATCTTAAAATCATTGATACCAACGTCAGCCTGTTTCAATGGCCCTTTCGAAAGCTCCCGCTTGACGATACTCAGACACTGGTAAAAAAACTTCAAGTCCTGGGCATGGAACAGGCCTGGGCAGGCAGCTACGAGGGCATTCTGCATCGTGACATTTCGTCAGTCAATCAACGACTGACTGACGAATGTCGACGCTACCCCCAACTCATTCCCATCGGTTCCATCAACCCCACATTACCGGACTGGGAACACGATCTGCAACAATGCAGTCAAAAACATCAGATGCCCGGCATCCGCCTGCATCCCAACTATCACGGCTATACGCTCACAGATCCGCGTCTGCTGGCATTATTACAACAGGCCACCGCTGCAGGACTGTTCGTTCAACTCGCCGTCTCTCTCGAAGATATCCGCACCCAGCATCAATCACTGCAGGTTGCGGACGTAGATTTGACACTACTTCCGGAACTGGCAGCGAATGTTCCTGGACTCAGACTACAATTGTTAAACGCGAAACTCCGACCGGATCTGATCAACAAACTCAGCCAGGCACCAGGCATCTTCTTTGACACGGCCCGCATTGAAAGTACTGATGGCGTACCTGAGCTGGTGAAGCGTCTCCCTGCAGGTCGAGTCCTGTTTGGCACACACGCCCCTTTTCTGATTCCCGAAGCCGCATTAGTGCGTGTCTCTGAATCTTCGATCCTTAACACGGAAGAGCTGAAATTCGTACTGGCAGACAATGCGACTCAATTCTTTTCTGCCAGTAAAGCGAACCAGAAACAGCCTGACAGGATCCGAGTCAAAACAGACGATTCAAAAACAACAACTTCCCCACCTCAGACAGTTGGTCTGCCTGCCAGTAAAGTGCTGAAAGACTATCGCATCTGGGATTCGTATTTCACACCAGCCCATTCCCATCCGGGTAGAGATGGCAGCAGCAGTCTGATTGCCGAAATAGAACGGGCGATGCCCGCGATCAAAGCCGGAAAGTTTGAGAAACTCTGCTACTTCCCTCATGTCGGCATTGGGACAACGACGGACCGTGATCTGGAACAGACACTGCAAGCACATCCGGAACTTGTGGAAGGGCCGCTGAAACGCTGGCCTGATCTGCTGCTGGGCATGATTCAGCTCAATGCCAACAATGTGCCTGGTTCGCTGGACGCACTCAATCGCTGGTTACAGGACGGCCCGATGCGCGGCGTCTATTTTCCGGGAGGCGGACCAGCAGCTCTCACATGTACGCATCGCAATTTCGCCCCTCTCATCGAGCGGATTGCAGACTTGAATGGCGTAATCATGCAGCATACCTGGTTCATTACAGGAGGCAAGAAGAGCACAGGAATGTCGACTCCTTCCGAACTGGCAGTGCTGGCAGAACGCTTTCCGCAGCAGAAATTTATCTGCGCGCATTCCGGCGGTGAGTGGGAACGTGGCATTCGCGCAGTACGCGATTCGGAGAATATCCTTGTGGAAACTTCTGGTTTTGACCCTACAGCCGGCTTCATCGAAATGGCGGTGCGTGAACTGGGAGCCGACCGCGTTATCTTCGGCAGCCACCTGCCTTCCCGTTCGCTGGGAACCGAGCTATGCAAAGTCACGGCAGCACAGATTTCTGAAGCGGACAAACGTCTGATACTCGGCACCAATTTCCGCCAGCTGCTGACTCCCGGTTCTGAATAAGACCGCCTGCAGTCAGACGAATTCGCCTCTTATTTAAAAAAGCAGTCCCCGAAAACCGGAAGTTTTCGGGGACTGTCTGTCAATCATTTTTCACGACTGATTTAGTCCAGCAGTGGGTTATCCCCGTCAGCTACACCGCTGAAGAAATCATCGATTTCAGGCAGATGGCGTTCCGAGGCATCCAGAGCATCACTCATCAGCGAGTCACCATCATCGTCATGATCGTAACCCAGAGTATGGCCCATTTCATGCAGCATAACCGTCAACAGATCCATCTGGCCATAGGCTGCACTTCCAGTACCGGCAATCAGTTCACCACTGGCATCCAGGCTGAATTCACTGTTGTCGAACGGCGTGTCATCCACAAACCAGCCATAGCCAGCGGCATTGACGTCGATCAGAATTGTAGTGGTAGTCGCGGCCCCCAGCATTGCATCAGGAAGATCAGCCAGAACAAAACTGACAGACTCCAGCAGACTGATCTGGGTTTCACTTAATCCTGTCGATTTCCAGTAGCTCAATGCAGCGTCGCGAACAGAATCCAGATCGGATTGAGTAATCGCAGGAGCATTCGAAGTACTGACACCCGCTGCCGCCATCAGTGGCCCCGTGCGTTCGATGCGAATAGCATCAGCCCGGATTCTTCCATCGGCAGCATTCTCAGACAGTGTAACAGAAATCAAACCACCGGCTGTGACATTCACAGTTCCCAAAAGCTCCCAGTTCGCCCCATCACTGTTCAGGTCATTGGGGGCCAGACGCTGATTGACCACAATTGGACCACCCGCGTTAATCGAGTATTCCGCATTGGTGGCCAGACTTCCATGGGCAGACCAGGTCGCGTATACATTAAAGTTGTCACCAGGATTCAGACCACTGAATTCCCAGGTTGCCGTTCCGGTATCACCGGTATTCAGCTGATGGGCATCCCACTCGTAATAGGCCAGCCAGCTTGTCGCAAAGAAGTCACCTGTGCTGCTGAAACCGGTATCACCGTCGTCGATAATCAGTGTAGTCGTCATCGTGGCAGACAGATCAATCTCGAACGAGCCTTCGTCACTATCGTTACTGTTTATAGTAAGTAAGCTGGTTTCCGGACCGGCTGTTCCCGTACTGTTGAATTCCACTGTAAACGTCGTCGATTGACCAGCGTATATTGTAAAATCAGGGAGAACTGGAACACCGAACACAGAGCCATTAGTCAGGGTGACAGAAGATAGACTCAGAGTATCGGTTCCGGTATTCGTAATCGTAAATGTCTGGGACAGTGTTTCTCCATAGAAGGCGGTACCCAGATCGATGTTGCTTACACTATCAACCAGGCTGACGGCACCTGCCTCGATTTCGATTTCCGGATCAATCGTACCGGGTAACAGCACTTCCAGACGCATCGCATCAGCGGCCAATCTACCGGGAGTTCCATTATCCAGCAAAGTAATCGTTAAATCACTACCGCCGGCAACCTGGAATGTTCCCAGTGCTTCCCAGTTCACACCACTACCATCAACAAAATCGTCGGCAGCATAACGCTGGTCCAGCGATACGGTGATATCGCCACCCAATATTCCTGAAATCAAAAATTGAGCATTGGAAGACAGGTTACTGTGGGAACCCCAGTGTGAAGAGATACTGTATGTACCTGCTGCGAGGTTCGTGAAATCCCAGGTAGCGGTATCTGTACTGGGAAGATTATCACTGGCCAATACATCCTGGTCATCTTCGTAATAATCGTAGATTGTAGTGCTGGATTGTGGAATCCAGTTACCACTGGTCGTGTAACCCAGATCACCATTGTCAATAATCATGGAGTTTGCTGCTGACCCGGTAACGGTAAAGTTAAACGGATTCGCATCGGAAGAATCGACACCGAATGAGACCATACCTTCGAAGCTGCCGGCTGAGCTGGCATCCATCTGCAGGGTAAAGGTGGTGGATGCACCAGGTGCCAGATTAGTTGATCCAAACCCACTGATGAGACTGAAGCCGGCAGGTAGATTGATTGTTGGGCTCAGTGCCATGTTTCGTTCACCGTAATTGCTCACAGTGAATGTCTTGACCACAGAAGCTCCCACGATCGTGTCATCAAAGTTGACTGTCCCGCTGTCTTCAACCGTACCGCCATCCACTTCGACTTTGACCACCGGATCGACAACTCGATAGATGCGAATCTGATCCGCGTAAACGATACCATCAGCATCATCGGTCAACTGAACGGTCAATGTTGAACTGGGGTCGGAAACCACAAACGGATCGCCGATGTATTCCCAGAGAATTCCATCATCGAGGAAATCATTGGAACTGGTCTGTTGATTCACATAGACAATTACGGGAGAAAGTCCATCAGAGATTGTGTAAGGAGCATTTGAAGCAGCCCCCGAACCGTTCATGGTCACGCCAGGATCGACAGTCCAGTGAGCAACGACCTGATATCGCCCCGGTTCCACATCAAAGCTCCAGGTCGCGGCATTGGCACCAGTTCCGGGCTGGTACAATTCATTCGCATACAGAAACAGAGGATCGCCTATGTTTTCTGGATTCACTTCCTGCCAGGTCCCAGATTTAGAGAAATTGGTATCGTTAATTCCGACAGTCGCCGGCCCCGCTTCTCCACGAACCGTAAAGTTATACGGGTTCTCGTCAGCATCCCCTGTCGTAAAGGACACTTTACCAAATGTGGTACCGTTCGTTCCCCCGTCAAACTGAATGCTGAAAGTAATACTCGCACCGGCGGCAAGTGGGACTGTAGCCGTATCTGTACCGAACGGTGAAGTGGGCAGGATACTGAAACCCGGTGGGAATTCAATCAGTCCCGTCACATTCACTGCGTCAGTTGTTGACAGGTTGGTAATCGTAAATTCTTTGATCACGGGGATGCCAGGCAGTGTGCTGCCGAAGTCTACCACACCCGTGTCATCATCCACGGGTGAGCCATCAACTGTGATCTCAATATCCGGTACAGGCAGGTATTCAATGCGAACCGCATCCGCAATCACTCCGTTAGCCAGATCCCAGTGATCCCGGACCCAGTTACTGGCTTCGTTCGTCAGGGTGACGACCAGTTCCCCGGTAGTGACATTGAATGAAGTACTCAGATCGAACCAGGCAACTCCATCTTCCACAAAACTGGAAGGTGCTACACTCTGATCGACCTCAATAATCGAACCACCATTCAGTGAGTAAGGAGCATCTTCCACACGATTGAAATATTGAGACCAGGTTGTAGAGACCCGATAGTTTCCGTTCGTCAGGCCGGAAAAGGTCCAGGTAGCAGTTTCCAGTCCTGGAGCTGGTGTGCTGCCAGGATCATTGGGAACAGCCCCTGTCACATCGCCTTCATAACCGTTCGATCCCAGATTCTCCAGCGTGGGAAAATTTATAAAACCGGGTGTCGCTGAAAAGTCTGCATCCCCATCGTCGATGATGATGACATTGGAAACCTGACCATCCAGCAGAATATTGAAGGTCGATTCATCCACATCATCCGTTTCGAATGAGAAGATACCGGAACGGTCGCCGAAGGTGTCAGATCCCATGGTAATTGTAAATGAGACCGTATTCCCGCTTCCGATAACCTGATTCGTCAGAGTGGTTTCGTAACCGGTGGGTACTAAAACATTACTGATCGTCAGATCTGATGAGCCAGAATTGGTAATTTCAAACGTACGCACCACATCGGTCAACAGTTCTGTGGGACCGAACTGAATCCCGTCGGGTTCACCGTCGACAATCTGTGCCGGAGGTTCCATGGGATCGGTCACATCTACCAGATCAATCTCTGGTCCGGCAGAAACGCGTTCGATCCGGATTGCATCGGCGGTAATATACCCGTCGGCAAGGTTGGTCAGCATCACGGTCAACGTTCTGCTGCTTATGGTAAACGTATCCAGAATTTCCCAGGTGGTGCCATCGGCTGAATAATCATCCGGTTCCAACTGCTGATTCAGATCAAAGGTCCCATGATCAATGGCAGTGGAACCGATTTCATCGCGAGTCCCGTCATAGACGGTAAACGGAGCATCCGTTGCCTTGAACTGTGCGGCTGAAGGATTCTCAGAGAAAGGCCAGGTCACGGAAACGCGATATTCACCAGGAGTCAGCCCAAAGAATTCCCAGTAAGCCTGGGCAGGACCGGTACTAAAGGGAGTTTCAGCGTCAGTAACATAAAAGTCGTCTTCAAATCCGGCACCAGTGGTGAGATAGGTATTGCTAAGAGTATACCAGGGCCAATCGCCAGTGAATGTGAATCCAGGATCGCCATTATCGATAATGAAGGCGGGATTATCTTCAAAAGGCGTCACATTTTCGAAGTTCAGGTACTGGACGGTACCCACGCCGTCTGCAGTCAGGGAGAAGCCGGTGTCGATGACTTCCTGTCCCTTGGAGTCGAAATCCAGGAAGTCTGTGCCCCCCTGTCCATCAGCAGAACGCAGAACCGGAGGCCCGTCGATCGGGAAGTTACCATCCTGGGACAGGGGATCGATGTAGATATAATCGTCTTGCTGGCTGCCGACCACATTTTCCATGAAGCTTGGATTCGTATCAGGCTGCTCGGGCTGAATCTGTCGCAGTTCAACCGTGCTCGTACCGAAGACAGTCTGTGCCTCGTTGATGATGTCAACGTCAAACGTGATGCCGGCACTGGCAAAACGGAAGTCGACGGTATCATTACCATGAATGTCAGTAATCACATCGGCACTGCCGGCGTTTCCGGGTTCGATCAGGAACACATCGTTTCCGCCATTACCAGAACCACCTGCCCCGATACCACCGCCAGCACCGAAGCCACCGCCGTCCAGGTTGTCGCTGCCGAGACCGTCTCCCAGAATGTTATTATCATTATCGCCGGTGATGTTATCGTTACCATCACCACCGAACACGTTTTCAATGCTGTTATCATCGTCACCACCGCCGGCACCAGCGAGCAGACTACCAATATTGGTGGCAGTTCCTGCAAACAGGTTGACTGTCACACCCGTTGTAAAGTCCCGGTAATCCAGGCTGTCATTTCCACTGTCACCGTCGAGTGTTCCCGTCAGGCCAGCTCCGTCAGACAGGTCGAATCGATCATCCTGCGAGCCACCAATCAGGTTCTGGAAGCTGGTGAAATCCAGACGCTCTTCCGCTCCGCTGGCAATCGCATCCCCGGCTACTGTCGGACGACCACTGTTCAGATTGGTCCGATCGGCAATGATGAAGCCTTCGTCGGTAGAAGTGATGCCCCAGTAATTACTCAGATCAGGGCCTTGCAGCGTATCCACGCCAGCTGAACCGATCAGGTTGTCGATATTATCGAATCCTGTGGAGAGTACCGTTTCCAGAATACTGGTTGATTCGGTTCCCCTGAAACCATCAGTCGTACCTACTGCATTTAAGATGACATGCACGGCCGGGGTATAGCTACTGTAGTCAATCGTGTCGACATCAGCACCACCATCGATGACGCCCGTCAGCACGTTACTCGCCAGGAAAATGAAATCATCCAGGCCTGCATCACCATTTAAGCGGGTATCAACGCCCGCTGGCGTACTGTTCTGCAGATTGAAGGTATCATCGCCACCGGAACCGTTGATTTCGACGTTATTCAGATCCAGCGATGCTCCCAGATTTACATTGATGGTGTCATTGCCGGCGGTTCCCGTGACGTTCAGATTATCGATGTCTGTAAATGTCACGTCGGTTCCGGGAGAACTGCTGATGCCTTCAATAGTTGTGGAGGTCACTTCAAACGTATCATCACCGGTCACATCACCGGAGTCATCCAGTGTTAAAGTGTCAGTTCCATCTTCCCCGAAGACCGTAATCGCGGCGAAAATATTATCAACGGTATTACCAGCATCGAAGATCTGGATCAGATCATTCCCCAGCCCCCCCCGGACGGTGACATTGGTCACGGTACCTGTAGGAGTAGACTGCACACGGATCGTATCGTTGCCTGTATCCGTACCATCCACATCATCCGCATTCAGTTCCACATCGGTCAGGGTGGTGTCCGAATCCAGACCAACCAGATCCAGTGTTTCGGCCCCCGTTCCGGAAACGACCTGCAGATCATCAAAACCAGAAAAGAGTAGATCGGTGAACTGCATGTTTCCGTCGATGAGTGAAATACCGTCTGCAGGAGTTCCGTCATCGCTAATCGTAATATTGTCGGTAAGGGGAGTCGAAGAGGCATCCACGCGTAATCCGCCGGTCGCAGTACCATTGATCCCCACGCCTTCCAGGCGAGCGAAAGACAGTCCCAGATCAATGTCGGCACCGGCTGTAGTAGCGGCACCAATATTACCACTGCCCAGACCATCGTCGGTATCTGAGAAGTAACCCGTATTATGATCTGACGTGAAGTTCACATTGAGGGTATCTGTTCCCAGCCCCCCGTCATAGTGAATCGTGATGTCGTCAACGGTAAAGGGAGCCGCCCCTGCAAATTCCGCATCCAGGAACGTCTGAGCCGATGTATTCAAATGCGAACCGTTGGATCCAGGAATCGTCGCCGGAGCTGCCCCCTGGAAGAATGGCAAAACACCATTCCCATTCTCATTGATGTTCAATGTTTCGTTATCGGTCGAACCGATTGTAGTGAAGGACAGGATGTCGGCGACGGCTCCGGTGAAGAAGTTGCCTCCGTTGATATCCAGCAGCAGATCGGTGTCTGTTGCATCTACAGTCGCATCAATCGTATCGTCGCTGCTGTCCTGGAAACCGGATGTGAACATGTTGAGCACCAGGTGATATCCACCTACGCTGGTATTCACGTTTTCGATACTCGAGTAATTCACGGGTTGCTCTAAATCGGGAGCCAGGAAACTGAATGCTCCTGAGCCAGCATCAACACCCAATGTCAGAACCGGAGGCGAAGCTAACCCACTGAAGTCCAGATTCAACACATCGCCGGGAACAACTGGTAGTGTAGGATCGCCACCGTTCACGGTAATCGGCGAGTCCTGGGTCGGCAGAATATTGAACGTGTCGGAGTCATCACCACCGCTAATCGTGGTTTGGGCGGCAATCACGTTCCCCAGCAGATCCACTGTTGATCCTGCCAAATCGAGATCGCCTGCACTGGGATCGACATTGATCGCAATCGTCGATGCCGCCTGGATGGTGCCGCCGGCTGTCAGCGTGAAGTCATCTCCGACATTCAATTCCACACTCGCGGTCGTGGATTGTACAGTGACACCGGTATTGATCGTCAAGTCATCGTCAGCTCCGACGGTATCTACAGTAGAAATGGTGACGGAACCATTCGTTGCGACCACCCCCGCGGGGAAGCCGCCTACCGTACCAATCGTCAACGCCCCCGTGTTACTGACCCGGAACTGGCCATTCAGAGAGCGTCCGGCCAATGTCGTCACCGCGGTATTGATGTCATCGCCGGTTCCCACACTGGTGCCGGCTTCCAGATAGGCGTTGGTAGCGGTGATCAGGGGGGCTTCGCCAGGGCTGGTATTGTCTAGAATCGCCCCGTCTTCGGAATCAACCTGGACTGTGGCTCCCCGCAGATCGGCAATCTCGATGTTCCCTTCGGCGGTCACGTTCAAAACACCATCGCGGGCGTTGACCAGACTCGTTCCCCCGCCATCCTGCGAGAAGACACCACTGTCGTTATCATCGAAATCAGCAGTCAGCGTGACCGTCGCAGTGGAGGTGCCTACGACAGTATCGACCAAGGAACTGCTCCCCAACAGCAGATCATTGTCCGCCCGCAGGGTTATGGCACCTGCTGCCGTCTGCACCGTACCGTTCACGGTCAGATCATTGGCAGAGTCCACCTGTATTGCAAACCCACCCGTATTGGAAATCGTTGTAGAAGCATTCAAGACAAAATCGTCAACCGTGTTTTCCAGTTGCAGGTTGCCACCAGAAGCGGTAATACCTTCTGTCACGGTCATGGTACCACTCGAGGTAACACGCGAGGGTGCCCCAGCAGTCAATCCAACAATCCCACCGGTAAACCCGATGTTAAGTGTTCCTGCATCGTCGACTTCCAGACCAGCTCCGGTATTGGCTTCCAGAGCGGTGATCGTCGTTTCCAAGGCATCGCCCACGCCAGCACCGGTGCCGGCAGTCAACGTGGCGTTAACCGCGTTGATGTTAGTCGATCCCGCGTTGTTGTCGGTAATTTCGCCGGCAGTGGCGGTGACAGAGACATTGGCGGAGGTCGTCAACAGACCGAGTTGAACGTCATTCGCTGCGACCACTTCCACATCACCAGAGCCCCCGTCGATTTGTGTACCAGACGTCATCTGAACGTTGCCGGCGGAGGACTCCACATGAATCAGCCCGGAACCGGTCGCGGTTATATCTTCTGTCACTGACAGGGTTCCGGTGGAAGTAATCGTAGAAGCGGCTCCCACAGTTACTCCATTGATGCCGCCGGTAAATCCAATATCCAGGGTGCCCGTGTTATCCACATTTAAAAGACCACCTGCATTAGCCTCCAAAGCAGTAACAGCGATTTCTAATGCATCTAAGAAACCGACATCCCCACTGGAAACCAGCGTAGCATTGGTCGCGGTAATGTTATTGACACCAAGATTGATATCACTGATGATACCGAGAGCTGGTATGCCAGCGGTAGCCGTGAGCGTCACATCGCCCGTAGTCGTGACCTGTCCTAATGCGATATTACCGTTGTTGACGGTCAGGTCAATGTTGCTGGCACCAGCGTCAATCACACCGGCTGGAGTGAACACGATCGTCGTTTCCGCATCAATGTCCACACTGCCCGTTGTAGTAAATACGTTATTGATATTAACGATACCTGCATTCAGATCTGCAATCCCCGCACCGATGTCAACAGTAGTGGTGATGATCGTATCATCATTGCCCGCGTTCACAGTCAGGTTCGCAGTGAAGTTCGCATCGACCGCGTTGATCTGCACCAGGTCTGCTCCACTGCCGCCAGAGGCTTCAGTGTTAATTGTCACGGTGCCACTTGGATGTGCAAATGTGACGGATTCAGCCAGATCGGAATCAATCGTCGACTCACCATCGCCCACATCACCATCATCAGACAGTGTGATCGTTTCGGCTCCACCCAGGAAGCTGAAAATACGATCGGTGGCGGTAATATCATCCTGAATCGGTTCCAGACCGGTATAAGTAATGGTAGCAGTGGGCGAACCATCAATGTGGATGCTGCCGTCATTGTTATTGGTGAAACGGTGTTCTACGGTTGTGGCATCGCCACCCAGAATCTGCAGGCTGTCACCCACAACAGTGTTACCCTGGCCGTTGAAGAAGATACCGTCGACGGGGTTAAACAGGTCTGAGCCTGCTGTAGGAGCAATCCCGGAGTTGTCGATGATCAAAACATCGTCGCCGTCACCACCGTTGAAGGTAAAATCGGTGATGGAATTGATGTTTACGACAGGACCTGGCACGCCCCCGGATACAATCTGGTAGGTTCCGGCGTTGGCAGAAGTCGCGGTGATGGTCAGCACATCATCGTCGGCGGTA
The DNA here is from genome assembly GCF_008298035.1 of Gimesia maris. Taxonomy (NCBI): domain Bacteria; kingdom Pseudomonadati; phylum Planctomycetota; class Planctomycetia; order Planctomycetales; family Planctomycetaceae; genus Gimesia; species Gimesia maris. The sequence goes on along the minus strand of NZ_CP042910.1, from coordinate 2,293,251 downwards.
CCAGTAACCGTGACACTGCCTCCCAGAGTCACCGTTTCGATTTCATCGAATGTGACTGTCTGGAACCCACCTGTCGCAGCGATCGTACCACTGTCGGCTCCCGTTGGTGTGTAGGTAGAACCTTCCCCAAAAGGAGTGAGATAAGTCAGTGAATCGCCGGGAGAGGTCGTCGGATTCCCGCCGATGATATTGATCGCCGTTGATATATTGGGATTGACCGTAATATCATCTGCGTCGGACCCGGAATAGACTGTCAGATCTTCCAGGTCTTCATAACTGAGAGTCACTGCACCAGCACCGATTACCGCACCAACTCCAGGCGCCGTATTCTGGATGATAATGTTATCACCAGTGTTATCGCCGGAGTCATCGACAATTAGTTCATCAGAACCACCACCACCCACGAAAGTGAAGAGCGACTGAATGCCGTCCACGGTACCACCATCGTTAGAGGGACCACCATTCGAGTCAATGATGACCTGATCAGCCTGAGTTCCACCATTCACGGTGATATCTGTTCCCGCTTGCAGAATTCCATTCAGGTTGGCCACACCACCCGCTGCATCTGCAACACCACCAAATGGACTATCAATATTGAGAATCAAAGCTGCCGCGGCATTCAAAGTGACTCCGGTTGCCAGATTCAAATTATCACCGGCCTGTAAATTGAGATTTCCACTTGTAGTGGTGACCCCTGCATTGACGTTCAGATCTTGTCCTGCGCTAGCTGCGTCAACGGCTCTCAGATAACCAATCGTTTCTGCTGAGACTGCCTGATTGACGGTCAACGCACCGGTGGCTGTCACGTAAATCTGGCTGCTGTTCGCTGTGATACCATCCAGGCCATTTACCGACCCGATCTCCAGGGAACCAATATTGTCAATGTCAAAGCCGCCATCTGTTGCTCTGGCAGCCAGAGTATTAACATTGGTCGTGATGCCGGTAATGCCACCAGTTCCAGCACGTAAGGCGACCCGATCAGCCGTAATCTGTGCATTCAAAGTCAAGTCATTAATGCCACCAGTAGTGGCAGTGACCCGCACCTCACTGGTGGTGGTCACATTTAATGAGTTCACATTGGAAGCGGCGGTTAAGTCAATCTCACTGGTACCGGCGTCGATGGACCCGGCTGATGCAAAGGTAATATTTCCAAATGTTGAGACAATATCCACACTGCCCGTGGTCGTGAAAGCACCATTCACATTGACCTGGCCACCAGTCAGGTCGAGCGCTCCCGATCCGATATCAACGGTACCCGTGTTGATCGTATCATCGGTTCCCGCAGTTACTGTCAGATTCGCATCAAAGTCAGAATCAAGACCGACAATATCAACCAGATCTGCTCCAGACCCGCCGGAGACTTCAGTATTGATGAATATATTATCGGTGGGATTGAGGAAGGTGACCACTTCACCGAAGAGATCGGAATCGATGCGAGAAGTTCCGTTCGCAGCTACACCATCATCGGACAGCGTAATTATTTCAGCTGCCCCGGTAAAACTGAAAGTCCGGTCCCCGGCGACAATCGTATCCAAGACTGGTTCCAATCCCGTATAACGGATGAAATCTGTTCCAGAACCATTAAGTTGAACACTACCGCTACTATCACTGGTGAAGATATGCTCGACCGAGTTCAGGCTTCCCCCCAGTAATTCCAGTGTATCAAAACCACCGGTACCGCCATTAAACTGAATCTGCAGCGGTGTTGTATCGTCAATGCCGGTCATGTCGATGCTCAAAGTATCATTCTGACCATCTTCCCCGTTGATGACCAGTGTGCCCTCCAGAGAAGCCAGTGGTGTCGATGAGATAATGTCCCCTGTAGTGACATCTTTGATCACAACATTGGTCCCGTCAATTTCCAATGAATAATGATCAGTCGTGCCATTTGCAGGTAGTGTAACTTCAGGTGTCGAATCTTCCATATGAATCACAACATCGTTTCCGTTACCACCAACATAGGTCAGGTAGGCGTTCAACCCGCTACCCAGGAAATTTGTGAACTCATGACCTTCAGGAAAGCCAATGAAAGTTCCTGTGATTCCGTCGGCAGCGTCATTATCGATCAATGTGAACCTATCACCATCCACTGGAGAATAAGTATTGGTCAGATTCAGAGCGGCATCGTTCAACACAACAGCTCCGTTGACGATAAACTGATCATAACCGGAACCAGCAGTTTGCCCGTTAATTTCGATATCAAGAAAATCATCACCGTTTAAGATCAAGTCTCCGTTAATAACGACCTGACCAGGACTGTTACCTGGTGCTAACGTAACATTCTTGTTAATCCCAGTCACAGTTGCGTCTACATTTCCGGCATAGGTTCCCGAAAGAATGTTGACGGTTCCACCAAAAGTGACATTGGAAATCGCTTCCTGAATACGCCCAGCAGGACCTGTTTGACTACCCAGTGCCGTCACATTGAGTGTGGAGAAATCGCCCTGAAAACCTGCCAGCCCCACGTTTTGGTCTGTGCCGTCATCCAAGAATGAAGTGAAGTCGACCATGAGTGGTGTGCCGCCATCTGCGTCTTCCATTAACGCTTCAATACTACTTTCGTTGGTGGTTCCCCACCAGTTTCCCGATGCATCGGCTGCGGTTGTCTGGTCACCGAAATGTCGAATCGCTTTGGCATCGCCGTGTACGCCGCCATCGATAAATGTGTTGTTGTTGATGTGAATCGTGGATGCATCGATCCCTGGTCCTCCATCGGGGAGACGCAATCGGATCCCGTGAGTCGGCTCGGCAGCACCGACGACATCGTTGTAGTGGATCACGTTATTCTCGATTGTCACGTTCTCTGAAACAGTCGTGCCGTACTGTCCTCCCCAGAGCTCGAATGCCTGCCCAAAGAAACCAGGGCTGGCTTCGATGTTCTGGAATGTGTTGCCGACGATTTCACCACCAATTGTTCCAACCTGAAAACCAGTGAAGAAAGTCCCATCGAAAGTGTTTTCCCGGATCTGAATATTACCAGCATCGCCCATGTTCATCCCGACGTCGCCTGTAAACTCGTTCTGTTCGACGACAGCGTCATTGATCGTGCCGCCGTTTTGGAAGATTCCCCCCGTCGTTCCAGCGAAGTGGTTTCCGACAATGTGCATTCTCTCGAAAGAACCGCCTGCGCCGACCAACAGCGCAGCTCCGCCTCCCGTGAACTGAAAGAGGTTTTGTTCGACTGTCAAATCATCAAACGAACCGGATTGTAACTGGATGCCACCTTGCCCCCCCGGAATATTTGTGTTGTTGAAAATGTTGTTGGCAATGGTCAGGTTATTCGCATCTGCGTAGCTATCGATCACACGTCCGCCGTTTCCTACGAAGGAAAAACCGTCGATTGTGGCATCGTCCGCAGTCGGATTAATCGCATAAAAACCAGCATGGTTGATAATACTTTCGGCTCCTCGGACCATGGAATTCGGGTCGATACCTGCATTAGCTCCGAGCAAATCGACCGACTTGTTCAATGAGATCAGCCCGCTATAAGTACCGGCAGCAATATTAATCGTTGCCCCTGATGCTGCCAGATCAATGGCGTCCTGAATCTCGGCGCCACCGGCAGAACCAGTGATATTCACTGTTGTCGCCGTTCCTGTAATCGCATCTGCAGTCACGTCGCCCGTCAACTCCACAACTTCCGCGTTAAACTGGATTGTCTTTCCTGCAGCCAGTGAAACGGAAGAGTCTACGTTTATCGTATCAGTTTCATCGCCGCCGTTGATGATAATGTTGGCGGTGTAGCCGGCAGCGAGTGAGTTGATATTAATCGTATCCGCACCGGTGCCCGCATTGATGGTCAGTGTTCCCGTCGGGTTGAAAAAGTCAGTCATTTCTCCGAGAGAAGAATTAGCACGTGTCTGTCCGCCGCCCAGATCGGAGATATCGATGATCTCAGCGCCCCCGGTATAAGTCAGCGTCACGTTGGTGGCGTTAACAGTGGATGTAACCGGCTCCAGACCGGTATAGGAAATGAAATCTGAGCCTGAGCCATTCAGCCTGATGCTTCCGCTACTGGGATCCACATAGCGAAACTCCATGGAGTCCAGGTTGCCGTTGACTAATTCCAGTGTATCAAATCCACCGGTCCCGCCATTAAAGATTATCTGGAGATCAGTCGTTTGATCGATGCCGGTCATATCGATCGTCAGCGTATCGTTCGCACCAGCTTCGCCATTAATGACCAGTGTGCCCTCCAAAGCAGACAGGGGAGTATTAGAAACGACATTCCCTGAACCCACTTCAGTAATAACGACATTGCCACCGATAATCTGCATGACATACTCGTCTGCACCACCATCTGCCGGGATATCCACAACGGGAGCAGGGATCTCTGTATAAATCGCAACATCATTTCCATCGCCGCCTGCATAAGTCAGGTAAGCAGAGAGCCCGCCAACTCCGAGGAAATCAGTAAACACATACCCTTCAGGATATCCATTAAATGTTCCCCCAACAGGATTGGGACCATTATTTTCAATCAGGATAAACGATTCAGCGACATCAGGAGTATGACCATCAATCAGGTTCAGCGTGGCACCGCCCAGTGCCAAATCACCATTGACGACGAATTGGTCGTATTCTGTTCCGGCAGTGGTTCCGTTGACTTCGATATCAACAATGTCGTTGCCATCCAGTTTCAGATCACCATTAATCACCACCTGCCCCGGACTGCTGCCGGGGACCAGCTTCACACTTTTATCAATACCCGTTGCTGTGGCATCAACGTTACCGGCATAGGTTCCACTGGCAATATTAATCGTTCCGCCGGGATTTACAGCCTCAATCGCTTCCTGAATCCGGCTCAATGGTCCGGTCTGATCCCCCAAAGCAGTTACATTCACGACATTGAAATTGCCCTGAAAGCCAGCTGTTCCACCGTCTGTATCTGTGCCGCTATTGAGGTAAGAAGAAAAGTCAACCCCCACGGTCATCAGACCAGCGACATCCCCCTCATCAAAACTCCCCCACCAGTTGCCGGAAGCATTTACGATTTCTCCTGTACCGCTGGTGACGCCTGCTGTGTTACCTGCCAGCGAATTATTTGTGACATTCACTTGAGCGCCAGTAGTCAACCCGCCTGGAGTGGATGCCTGCAAATCATAGAGACCGATGGCAGCGTCGAAGCCAGAGATGAAATTGTTTGAGATATCAATAACGGCTGTCGGTGAGATGGCACCCGAATATGAATTGTCTGTGGCGATGAATATTCCTGTTGTTTCATAACCGACAAGGGTCGTGTTGTCTGTCAGCGTATTCCCACTTATCGTGATTGCATCCGAACCCCCGGAAAGCGAAATGGCAGAGGTACCTGTCGATCCAGCACTCGCGCTGCCGGTGAAAGTGATGGAGTTGTTATTAATTGTAACCGGTGCATGGGAGTAACTCGAATTCAGGTTCACATCAATTCGAGTCCACGAATATGTCAGCGTTCCAATATCACTGTCGAACGTGTTATCGCTGATTGTAACGGCGCCTGTTATTGCTTCTGCTCTGCTGTCTAGTTGAATCGCTGGTCTGTCGGAATTTGAGAATGAGTTATTGGTGATCTGAATATTGCCGAAAGCCATGCCATTGGCGGAATACTTGTTATTCAATACGATGTCACGTTCAGAATCACCCGCCGGGTTTCCAAAAAAATCATTGCCGCTGATGTTGGAATCGCGCATGTCTTCTGCATAGATACTGACATCACTGATATTCTGGAATGTCGAATTAGTGACCTGTAGATCGCGAAGATGGCCGCCTGTCACAGTATTATTGCTGGCCTCATTGATGGCATTCTTCATCCCATCAAACTCAGTATTATTAACATGAATGCCATCAGCGACCGCAGTCGACGCCATTCTAATCCCAGTGCCACCGGTACCTGAGAAGAAACTATTAGCAACACTCAGATTCGTTAATACAGCACTATTATGGATCTCAATACCATAGGTACCGGATACAATGCCCTCGAAACTGAGATTATCAACCTGCAAATTGTCTACAACAGAATTGACCCGAATCCCCTGGGTTGCATTCTGTAGAGTCATATCTTGAAAACGGACATCATCGGCAGCCACGGTAAACAGAATTCCGCTTCCAGTAACAGTAGTAGCGGCTGTCCCTGCACCAATAAATTCGATTGACGTTCCCACGGTGACATTCTCATTGTATGTACCGTCTGCAATATAAATGATGTCACTCAAGTCGCCACTGGATGCAGCTGCAGTAACCGCATCCTGAATCGTCGCGAATGCATGAGTTCCAAAAACTCCTGCTTGATCTCCGCCCGTTACAGGATCGAAGTCCGCAATGGCATCCCCATTGGTCAGTCCCGAAAAGTCGTCATCCACTAAAAATGTCGTCAACAGCGTCCGGTCTTCAAGCGCTTCTGTTGTGGAGATTTGATTATTGACGATTGACTGCCAGCGTTTGCGAATGTCGCGACGGTCACGAGAACGGAAAACACGGCGTTTACGGATACGGGAAGTGAGTGTGTTGAGCCAGTTCGTCAGTAGCATCCTGTCATTCCTTCGTAAGTGAATCAAAAGTCTCGGGGATGAGAATCGTTAAGTCTATCTCTATTATTTTCTAACTGTCTAACCTACCGGAGTAACGTTTACAGTCCTGTACATCTCTGCTGATTTCTTCTAAATCCTGAATAACTCTCCAACTGCGCATTCAACCTATTTTCAGTTAAGATAATAGGATTAACCAATCTGTGGAAGAATTTCCACTATAAAATGGGACTTCTATCATAATTTTAACAATTTGGGGGTTTTTACCAATAAATCTACTATGTAGGCTTTTTTCAACAGATTACCTATACAGATCCGGCAATCTGAGTGATATTTTCAGTAAGAGATCGAAAATAATTTGGCCTCACTGCATAGCGATGCCGCCTGGGCTGAGTCCAGTTTTCCTGTTGCGATTCCGGGGCAATTTGGACTGAGTATAAAATATCGAGAGACGCGATGGTGAAGTGTGACGTGATCCAGGTCGACGACTTTTTTTTCAGGCAATGATTCTGAAGTCGTATTACAGAAGAGTGAGTCATATCCGGATCAACAAGCTGCAACAGCTGGAATGCCAGACTTCCTCAGCAGGCATCATCAGGCATAAAACTGCTGGACCTGATAAATTCGCAGTGTAATTTCAGAGTCACGTTTCCAGCGGGTCGAGCGCGAGTAATACGCGATGAATGCCTCATCATTCACAAACGTGATGGAAGGGTAAGCCGCATCAAAAGCGGGTCGCGCATCAATGTCCTTAAAATGCCCCCAGGTTTTACCGTCGTCCTGAGAAATCGCAGCGCTCAAGGGTGTGCGAGGCCAGTTGGTGGGGGAAGCCACATTATTCCACAATAACAGCAGATCCCCAGTCGAGGGAATGCGTTTTACGATCGCCGGTGATTCGGGGGACGGTAGTTTCGTGGGCTCAGGACGGGACCAGTGTGCACCACCATCGTCTGAAAAACTCTGATAGAGCCGTTGATTGGTATTCCTCAGAAAACAGAGCAGGCGTCCCTCTTTCAATTCCACGATTGCCGGTTCATGACAACCGCGCCCTGGTGCCGTCATGCTGTTCGCGCTCCGTTTCCACGTGCGAAAACCATCATCGGAATAAAACACGAACGAATGCAGGTCGCCCCCTTTATAAGAAGTTCCCCCCACATACTGTTTCGCATAGGGACCGTGCGCAGGAATCAGGATGCGACCAGTACTCAAACGCAAAGCATGGTCGGCATTGCAGCAGTACCAGCCGGGTTCAGAAATCTGCTGCTGCTCGCTCCACGTCTTTCCATTATCGGTAGACCGGCGCAGAAAAACGTTTCGCTGATTTTCGTCGTCCCAGCCCACGTAGGAAAACAGGATTTCCTGTTCGGACAGACGAATCAGGTTCGGATGTTTGACATTCTGCTTCCAGCGATTGGGCTGCAGCACCCGATGCTCTCCCCAGCTGCGCCCCTGGTCGGTTGAGATCATCGAGGAGATCTGGCAGGCAACGTGGTCGCTGATTCCCGAATGGCCTTTCCTGGTCGCAGGTCGCGGTGACTGACTGTAGTACTCCGACCAGACCAGCAGCAGCCTCTGCTCATCCAGGGGAAAAATCTGTTGATGATCGTGGCGGGGATGTTCCGGCCGCCAGGGACAGACAATCTGATCATGAACGGGCTTAAGCAGACGACGGTTCTCACCAATTGACTCCCCTTTCGCAGGCAATTGCTTTTGAGACAGGAGGCCTGTCAGCGTCGTCGCCATTGAAGATGTTAAAAAATCGCGTCGTCGTATCGTCATGATTGCAGGATTCCCTTACAGAGGATGTTCGAGAAAGAGCCTCGATTGTAGCAGGGGAATTTTGAGAGGTCGAGCAGGTTTTGTGCATGACAAAGATTTGACGTGCTCTCTCCTCACTCAACAGGAAATTCACGACAAAGACCTGCAGCAGATGTGTACATGCTTCTGCTCTGTAATGCCTGCAGATCAACCGGTAAATCATAGAAACCCTGACTCGGGTGACTGAAATCACTCAGGAGAGACGCCTGCTTTAAGCTTCCTGTTTGACCGCCAGCGCCATGATTTTCCATCCGGCTTTGGGTACAAAATCGGGCTCGGCGGTAAAGACATGTACGACTGCGTTTGCGTCGATCGAAAACAGGGAAACGCGCAGCGTTCCCTGCTGTTCCAGATAGTCTTCGTAGGTGAATTCTTGCGTCAGCTGGGTGGTTTTCATCTCCGCCCCGTGTTGCAGCATTTGTTCGAGATCCTGAAAGGTGACAGAATCACCAAACAGAACGCGTCCACTATATTTGAATGCTGCCTTCGTTTCTTCAGTGCCAGCGGTAGGCTGTGCATTGCGAATCGTAAAAATACTCGAAGGGGCAAACTCCAGTCGGTAATATTGCGCCGCCAGCGCATTCAATTCGACCTGTGGTGACATCGCCAGTAGATTTCCGATCCCCATCAGGTTCAAATTGCGTTCTGCATGCTCCGAAACCGGATTCCCCCAGTAAGCGGCCAGTCCTTTCAGCTTGGCCTCCGTTACTGACGACCAGTTCTGATCCGTCATGAGTGTATGAATACCATTTTTCTTTAATTCCTCGGCAATGATCTGTGCAACGGCATTAGCCCCCACGATCAGGAAGCCTTTGCTTTCCGGTTCAGCAACTTTGAGAAATCGTGCCAGAGGACCGGCTGTCGCACTTTGCAGCAGGACTGTCCCGATGATGACGATAAAGGTTAAAGGCACCATACGTGATGCATCCTGATACCCGAGATATTCCAGGCGAATCGCGAACAGTGCAGAGATGGCAGCAGCCACGATCCCGCGTGGAGCAATCCAGGACAGCAGATGCCGTTCATTCATTGTCAATTTGGATCCTACAGCACAAAGATGCACGCTCAAAGGACGGATCACAAATTGAATCACGGCAAAGACGGCCAGAGCGGGCCAGCCCAGATCGATAAACGCATTCAGGTTCATCCGGGCGGCCAGGATGATGAACAGCATGGAGATCAGCAGGATACTCAGGCTTTCCTTAAAGTCCAGAATATCGTCCAGATCGAGCCCTTTACTGTTGGCCAACCAGATCCCCATGATCGTCACCGACAGCAGTCCCGATTCGGCTTCAAAGACATTGGAAACGGCAAACACCACGCAGACCAGCGCCAATGCAGAGATATTATGCAGATAGTGAGGGATCCAGTATTTCTTTAAGAGAAAGCCGAACAGGAAGCCTCCTGCTGCTCCCAATATCATGCCGATCAGGATCATCTTCCCAAACACCAGCAGGCCCGCGGTAAAACCACCTTCGACTCCCCCGGATACAATAAATTCGAATACCAGCACAGCCAGGATGGCTCCGAGGGGATCAATCAGAATACCTTCCCACTGTAGAATACTGGCCACATTTTCTTTCGGACGAACGGTCCGCAGGAGAGGCATAATCACCGTCGGCCCGGTCACGACCATGAGCGCTCCAAACAGAAAGGAGACACTCCAGGAGAAGTCCAGCAGCGTTCGGGTGGCCAGTGTCGTAATCATCCAGGTGATGAATGCCCCGATCGTAATCAGATTCCGGATCACCCGTTCCAGCCCGGGAATATTCTGAATCTTTAACGTCAGGCTTCCCTCAAACAGAATCACGGCGACCGCCAGTGAGACAAAGGGAAACAACAGTTCTCCGAACAACTGATCCGGGTTGAGCCACTGGGTGACCGGTCCAGCGACAATACCGGCAGTCAACAGAAAAATAATCGCGGGAAATTTGACACGCCAGGCAACCCACTGGCACAGCATGCCTGCAAGCAGGATAAAGGACAGGGAAAGGATTGCGTGTTCATTCATGAAATTTCCAGCTGATCTATTTTAAGTCGGCTCAATTGACGTCAGCCGGTTATTTCGTCTGTTTAATACTTTTGTGGTCCGGTCTTCTGCAGATCGGTGGGACAAAACGGTGAAGTGTAAAACGACTGCAGTGCCGTTCTGCCAGAATCATTACAAGCGTGACTCAAAATGCAAGTGTCAATTATTCTGATCTGGCTCGATACTCACTGCGGTCCCGATTCCGGTTCTCCCATAACCATTCCCACAGTAAAACAGTCGGAACTGCTTTCCCTCCCTAATCACAGAGGGGTATTCCACCATCTGACTCTCCCAGCCGGAACCGGTTGGGGTAAGTTGCAGGTTATCCCCCGAATGCGCACCGCGGGTCCAATAGATCCCATCATCTGATTCTGCATAGCAGATACAATAATACCCCCAGCGGGAACCAATCGCGGAATACCACATCTGAAAGCTGCCATCGTCACGCTGCAGGACTACGGGGCCAGCGACACCTACGTTTTCATAATCCCGCTGGGGATCACGCAGCATGATTGCCCCCCGCTTATCCCAGTGGATACCATCTTCGGAAACAGCCAGACAGATTGTTTTCTGCTGATTGAGCAGGTGAGCCTTACCCGTAGTAGGACAGCCCGTGTAATAAAAACGCCATTCTGTCGTACCATCACTTCGCTCTACCTTCAGCACCGAACCTCCGGCAACGCCGATCGCATCAGGACTGCCCGGTTCTCCACTCCGTGGCAGGACCGGTTGATGACTGAAACGGGACCAGTTTTTACCGTCCACACTGGTCGCTACACCAATCCCGGGAAACGAGCTGAGTCCCGTCCCCTGCCCGCTGTTTCCTGTGTAATACAAATGCCAGCGGTCATCCGCCATTCGAATCGCATGAGGCAGAACACACCAGCGTGCATCAAAGCTTCCCGACATGCCTTTCTCAAATAAAGGATCACCCCGCTTCCACTCTGTGATGGCGTCCACATTTGCAGTCGCCATCCCGATCCGATGCTGACTGTGATCATCACCGCCAGCATAGAACAAATGATACTGGTCATTTTGTCTTACTACCCAGGGATTCATACAACGTGTCGAATCGAAGTTTCCCGCAGCCCGTGGGGGAAGAATGGGATTTTGTGCTTCGCGTTTCCATTGAATCCGATCGCGTAGCTCACTGAATTCGGCGGAATGCGTCAGCCTGAGTTTGACAACCTCTTTCGAACGTCGGATGATGCCAAAGCAGGTTCCAATATCGCTCTGATCCCAGGCAATTCCCTGCCCGGCGATGGGGGCAGATAACGTTTCCACATGCTCCAGAATTCCAGGAGTGTCTGGTATCCTCAGTACATAGACCTCTCCATGATCGTGACCTGTCGCATAGAGCAGCCCATTGGGTCCAAACGCTCCTCCCGAATTACTGTTGGGCAAAAACCGTTTTACGACGGAATCGGGAAATGTCCACTCTGCTTCCGGCTGCCAGTTTTCGTCATAGCGTACTATCCGGGTCTTGCGGACATTTTCGATCTGACCATAAAAAGCATAGCAGACCCACCATTTGCCTCCCCGATGATCGACCCAGTTGATGGCTCCTGCCGTCTCCGGAAATGTCAGTGTTTCCAGATGTTCCAGAGACTCCGGTTTGAAGACCTCAATCGTATTCTTCAGCGGGTTCTGAGGCCAGTTAGAATGGGCACAATACAGTTTCCCGCCCGTTACAATCCCGCTATTCAAATGACGAATGTGGGAGTCTTTCGGGCCCGTCCATTTTGTGAGCTGTTTCCCACTGGTTTTATCATAACGGGCCACTTCCCGACTCGAGATGGTGTAGAACGACGTTTCGTCAACCGCGACAGCCTGATGCGCCTCGGGAGCTTTCAATCGATTTAGTTCCCGAAAGCCGCGTTCCGGTTTCTGAGCCGCTTGTGTTGATGCGATCTGGCTGAAAAAAATGAAAGTCATCACCCAGCAACATCGTATTGGAAATTTTTTCAAGAGGACTTCCGCCTGATCAAAGTGACAATAAAGGTAAATAAGCTCCACTTTGATTTCACACTGGTCTTCTCCAGCAAAAATCAAACGCTCCACAATTTAAATATGATATCCAGCATTTCAGCAATTGTCTAAGTTCAGCTGCCGTGAACCCGCAAACATCTCTCATTCATGTAAAATCAAGTAAACCTCATCGTATCGACAGACAGTTACAAAGCGCCCCTGATTCAATTCTGATCAGAAGAAGGCCTGTCTTGAACTCATACCGACAATGCGGTAAGTTGACCCTTTCCAGACCAGGTTCTTCCAGATTCGATTACGCTGGACTCGATCCGCTTTTGCAGGGAACAATTAATGGACGTCGCTACGATCGCGGTGCTGATTCACGTTTCGATTGAAATCCTGGTCATCATGCGCGTGATATTAAGACCGCATCGTCAACCGACATCGCGGCTGGCATGGATCGTTGTTGTCGTCACGCTGCCTGTGCTGGGTATTCTCGCCTACCTGCTGCTGGGGGAAGTCAATATCGGACGTCGACGCGTCGCCCGTATGCAGAAAGTATTCGAACGCCTGCCGAAATTAAGCTGCAAGACCTGCCCTGAAGAAGATTTTCATACGCAGATTCCCGATAAATATGACCATCTCTTTCGAGTCGGGTGTTCCATCAGTGGCTATTCACCCGTGGGAGGGAACACTGCGCAACTGATGGCGGATTCCAACGCCACCATTGACCGGATGGTCGAAGATATTGACTCAGCACAGGAACACGTTCACCTGATGTTCTATATCTGGTTACCTGATCATAACGGCTGTAAAATAATCGACGCCTTGAAACGCGCGGCTGCCCGTGGTGTCCAATGCCGTGCCATGGCTGATGATCTGGGTTCCCGGATACTGATTAAGTCTGCCTACTGGAATGAATTGAAAGCAGCGGGAGTACAAACCGCAGTCGCATTGCCCATTGGAAACCCCCTGCTCCGTCCCTTTGTGGGACGCATCGATTTGCGCAATCACCGTAAAATTGTGGTCATTGATCACAGTATCACTTATTGCGGCAGCCAGAACTGTGCCGACCCGGAGTTTCGCGTCAAAGCAAAATATGCCCCCTGGGTCGATGCGGTGATGCGCTTTCAAGGACCGGTGGCGCGACAGAACCAGCATCTGTTTATCAGTGACTGGATGACACAGGTCGACGAAGATCTGTCATCACTTTTAGAAACTCCCATCACTCCCAGCGAGACAGGATTCCCGGCACAGGTCGTTGGTACCGGCCCCACCGTTCGCTTTTCCGCGATGCCTGAGATGTTTGAATCGCTGATTCATTCTGCCCGTCACGAACTGGTGATTACAACACCGTATTATGTACCGAGTGAATCGATGCAGGATGCACTTTGCGCCACCGCCTACCGGGGCGTTGATACGAAAATCATATTCCCGGCCCGCAATGACTCCCGGATCGTCGGCGCTGCCAGCCACAGCTATTATGAAGAGCTGCTGGAAGCAGGTGTGAAAATCTATGAATACGAAGGGGGGCTGCTGCATACCAAATCGCTGACGCTGGACGGCGAAGTCACATTAATCGGCTCCGCAAACATGGATCGTCGCAGCTTTGACCTTAACTACGAAAACAACATCCTGTTCTATGACTCTGCATTGACAGAAAAAGTCCGCGAGCGTCAGCAGCAATATCTGGCGTCTTCAAAAGAAGTCACTGCTGAATCCGTTGCCGCCTGGAGTATAGCACGCCGCTTCTGGAATAATACCATCGCCATGCTGGGACCTGTTCTGTAATCAGCGTGAAGCGTGAGCAGCGTTAACCCATCAGTTCCGGAATTGGTTTGCCCTGATCGGCAATGATTGGTGTCGGACGGCCGTTGAAGTCTTCGATGAAGACACTGGACGAATCAATTCCCAGATGATGATAAATGGTCGCCAGGAAATCCCCCGCGCCACAGATTCGTTCAATCGAATCTTCGCCCAGCTTGTCACTCGCACCGATAAAGCGACCGGTCTCGATACCGCCACCGGCCCAGATATTAGAAAATGCACGTGGCCAGTGATCTCGGCCCGGCTGTTTAGTGCCGGCAGGTGCACTCGCATTGCCTGCGCCGGTACTGGGCTGGTAATTGACCTTCGGAGTCCGCCCGAATTCACCGGTGACCACCACCAGCACTCGTTCATCCAGTCCACGGTCGTAAATATCTTCAATCAAAGCAGAGACAGCCTGATCGTATGCCTGTGAACGGAACCGCATGGCGTCGAAGACATGGTGGTTAACGGCATGATCGTCCCAGTTTGACACGCGGCCACAAAGCGGACCACTCAGGCTGGTCGAAATCACATCCACGCCTGCTTCCACCAGACGCCGCGCCATCAGCAACTGCTGTCCCCAACTGTTGCGGCCGTAACGATCACGGGTGCGATCATCTTCCTGGCTCAAATCAAAAGCATCTTTCGCCTTGGGGTTCGTCAACAGAGTCATGGCCTGGGTTTCAAATTCGTCCAGCGCCTGCAGTTCCCCCGCCTGATCAAACGATCGTTCCAGGGTGTCAAGTTTTTGACGCAGAGTCGCCCGACGATCGAGCTGTTTGACTTCAGCCTGGTTCGATAACCCGATATTGGGAACCGTGAAATTTGGTTTGTTGGGATCTCCTGAAACGGTAAAGGGACCATAGGCATCCCCCAGATAAGCCCCTCCCACACGCTGCGAAGAAAAGTTGATTCCCACGTAGGGCGGCAGCGGGTTTTTGCGTGGTCCTTCTTTAGAACGCAGATAATTCGTGACAGACATCCAGTCAGGATATTTGGGAATTTCCTTATCGCGACGATCCGTATCCCCCGTCAACATTCGCAGCGTACCCGCTGGATGCCCGGGGCTGTCGTGACGCATGGAACGCAGAACGGTAAACTTATCTGCAATTTTTGCCTGCATCGGCAGCAGTTCTGTAAAATTCATCCCCGGCACTTTGGTCGGGATCATGCCGAAAGGCCCGCGATACTCAATCGGCGCAGCGGGCTTGGGATCGTAAGTATCAATATGTGAACAACCACCCGGTTGCCAGACCATAATGACAGCCGTCTTTTTCTTTTGATTGGGCAGAGGATTCGCTGCCTGCAATCGCAGAATGCCGGGAAGACTGAGTGAAGCAAAACCAGCCAGGCCCATTTTGAGAAACCCACGCCGCGTTTCAGGACCCGGACATGGATGAACTGTCGATGCGTGAAAAGGATCTGTCATCACTATTTTGCCTTCTTAGCTGGGTTGACTCGAATGGTAATCGGCTTGGAAAAGATAATATCGACAATGTCTTTGGGCTTGGCTTTTGCGGTCGCCTGCTTTAACTGTTTATCGGCTTTTGCCACTGCAGCCTGTGCTGTTTTTGCTTTTGCAGCCGCTTCTTTTGCAGCAGCATCACCCTTTTTCTGCAATTCCTCTGCTTCCGCTGCCAGGGCAGTCGCTTCCTGTTGCGCCTGTTTCAGTTCTGTTTCAGCCAGGGCAACAGCATTCGGGTTTTCTCGATATTTCACCACCGCATAGCCTCCGAAAGCAATATTGTATTCTCCCGGAGGGGTTTTCAAGGTTGCCAGATCCAGAACTGCTTCAGAGGCATCCTCTTTTAAAGGAGCATCAAAGACTTTATTCCTATCAAAGCCTTCTCCATATGTCTTTAAAGTAATATTGGCACCCGAGAATTCACTGCGGCGAACATGCTTGAGCGGAATGGTCAGCTTTTCACCGGCTGTCACTTCCCAGACTTTCTCTTCTGCAGAAGCAATCGTGATCGGTGCCTGTTCCGACGTACTTACGGAAACAGGTACATCAGCCATCAAACGCGGACTGGGTACTTCACTCCAGGCATTTTTCACCGGCCACTGCATGGATGCCAGAGTACAGGGTCGCGTCACGACCTGGTCATTGATGGTCGCCCGTCCGAAGAATTTCGCACTGGTTAAACCACGGGGAGCTCCTTCTGCTGCAGTAATCAGCATCGTGCCCCGTGACTTTCCTTTACCGATCTTCAGTCCGGTTGCAGTAACTCCCTCTGGCAGGTTTTCCATAAACAATTCAATTTCTCCGTCAAAACCATCACGTCTGACCACAACCACTTCGAGAGGCATCGTGGCTCCCCCCCGCAGGGCAATGGGTTTGGACAGGGCATTCCGGTCACCGTTCCGCAGGTTCATATGCAGAGCCCAACCGACCAGCGCAAAATCGGGAGCCGCTTTGCGGATGATCAGTCGATAAATATTTTTTGCATCATTGCGTGTCCCGCCAAACAGATCCCGGATCTGCAGATGATGCACTCCATCCTGCTTAATCTCGACTTTCCCGATAATATCTGAGGAGCCGGCATTATAAGGAGGGCCATTGTAAGAATATCCATTGCTGGAAACCTTCACCGGACTGGGAATGTCGCTCAGTTCAACCAGATCCGTAACTTTGACTTCGGAACCGGATCCACTGACATGCTGCACGACAATGGAAGGATCGGTCGGGCGGCCCAGGCGCTCCGAAGCAACTTCGACCCACCAGACTTCACCTTTTTTAGCGGTAAACTCAAATGTATCAACGTCTGCAGCGGGAAAGAAACTGCCACTGATATCGCAAGGCAGAGTAATTTTTTGTGCTTTCGCACGTGCATTATTCGGTTCTACTTCCGGCTTGAGCATTTCATTTGTGAGCCCTGCGGGTGGCCAGGAGAACGCGCTGACCTTTTTAATGGATGGCATCCGGGGCACAAACTCATCCCGGGCCACGTTCTTGACTGCGAGTCGATAAAAATGATAAGGACCGCCATCATAGGTCAAACCGTGCACCTTAATCACGTATTTCCCTGTTTCAGGAACTTTAAAATCAAGCATCCCTCCGCGACGTTCTACAACCAGGTCCATGCCACGCTCATCGGCAATGATCACCACCGGATTGAGTTTGGAGTCGATGCCTTTCGCGGCGCAGTCAACAATCACCCGTTGATCCTTACCGGCTTCGAAAGTGTAGTAATCGATTTTCTGGCGAGACATCACTGCATTGCAGATCGAATTCAGTTCGAGTTTCTTTGCCGTTTCCAGTGTGGTATTTGCGGCGGTCTGTGAAGCTTCAGGCAGGCGTCCAACATTAAACGCTCGACTGGAAGAAACACCGAGGCGCGTCATGACGCGTGCTTCGTGAACTCCAACGGGACAGTCTTTGCCGATGGTCACAGTATATTTGTTGGGAACCGGCAGGCCGTCTTTTCCCAGTGTTGGGGTGGCAGTAATATCCGGGTGTGAGAAGCTGAGTTCATCGGCATCATCGATATCTTCACCGGTGATCGTCAGTTCAAAGGTGGTCCCGACCTGACCGCCCATCGGCATGGTCGTCAATAACCGGGGTGCAGGCAGACAGACCAGTTGTGCCTGTGCTGTCGCTGAAACCAGACAACTCACTGCCAGGCAGACCCCCATCACAAGTGAGAACTGCAATCGAATGTATTTCATGTTTCCCGGCCTCTACTGTATTGGTTTCGAACTCGATGATAGTGAGAGATACTGCTTCAGAGCAGGATGACTATTATGCGCCACCATTCATTAATGATTAAACAAAAACTCTTTCGTATTCATCAGGGCCCAGATCAGGTCCTGATAATCTTTGGAAGTCGGCGTTTTCTTTGCATCCGGTTTTGCCTTTGCATCAGCAGCCGGTGTCGTCAGAAACTGCACTGCAGTCTGTAATTCTTCAGGCTGAGGCCTGCGTGCAAACGCAATCAGATACAACGCATTCACTTTTTCTTCTACAGTCTTATCTTTCATTTTGGCTAATTCAGCAGCCCGCCCGTTAGCCGTGGCCAGTTTGGACTTCATCTCCGAGGAGTTAATCAGATGCAGACTCTGCGCCAGACTGGATGATTGCACCCGCTCGCATTCACAGACGCTGGCACTGTTGGGACGGCCAAAGACCTTCAGGAAAGCCGAAGCGTTGGTATAGCTGTTATCGGGCAAGGCAATCGCACGCGTTCCCGGTGGTAAATTGGCAAACGCCGTGGTCGAACCAGCCAGTTGATCGACCGAGTCCAGCAGCACTTCCGCCTGCAGACGACGCGGATAGAATCGCGAATAATTCTGGCGATCCTGCAAATTGTATTCGTTCGGCATCGAACTCAGTTGATAGGTATGCGACTGAGTAATCAGCTTGATCAGTTGCTTCAGATCAAAGCCTGACTGGATGAAATGTTCTTCCAATGCAGCCATCAGTTCCGGATTGGAAGGGGGATTCGTATCCCGGATATCATCTTCCGGCTCAATCAGAGCCCGCTTGAAAAAATGTTTCCAGTAGCGGTTCACCAGCGCTTTGGCAAAAAAGGGATTGTCTTTGGAACTCATCCAGTTGCCTAAACGCAGACGGGGGTCTTCATCGGGAGAAATCTCGCCGATATCATCGCCCAACGCCACCGGCTTGAGCATCTCGCCCGATTTCACATTCTTTGCCTGTGCGATACCGCGTTTATGAAATATCAGGTCTTCTCCCTGAGTCCCGGTCGGCTTACGACCAATCTGAGAGAAAAATGCGGACAGACTGTAATAATCGTCCTGACTCCAGCGTTCAAAGGGATGATGATGGCATTGAGCACATTGCATCCGCACTCCCAGAAACAGCTGGGCAATATCTTCCAGTTGATCCTTGGGATCTTTGACGCGTTTGTACCAGGCAACAGGCGGATTGCTCACGACGGTTCCGGTTGCTCCCAGCAGTTCGCGAACCAGTTGATCATAGGGGACATTCGCCAGCAGACTGTCTCGAATCCAGGCATGGAATGCGAAGTTAGAAGTGATATCGTTGGCTGCATCGCGGCGGTTCTTCAGCAGCGGCGTCCACTTGGAGGCAAAGTAGTCTGCATAGTTGGGACTCCGCAGCAGACGTTCCACAACTTCATCCCGTTTTTTGGGATCCTTACTCGCCAGAAACGTTTCGGTTTCTTCCTGTGTCGGAAAACGACCACAAATATCAAGGGTCACGCGACGCAAGAAAGTCTGATCATCACAGACCGGTGATGGGGGAATTCCCAACTCTTTCAAGTTGGCAAACACATGACGGTCTATCATGTTCTTTTCGGAGGGTACTTCCTGAATCGGTGCTCCCAGAGGAATTGCCGCTGTGAAGACCGCAATCTTACCCTGGTAGCGAACCATCACAGCCACTTTTCCCGGGATATCATGAACTTTGACAACCCCTTCCTCGGTTGCTTCTGCCATCGAGTTGATATTCGACTCATACAAGGCCACCTCAGTGACGTCGCGGATACTTCCATCCGAATATTTTGCGATCGCCTTCAGCTGTTGCGTCTCACCCATATTCACCACGCCACGTTCCGGCTGAACTTCCACTGATTCCAGCGTCGGTTCTTTTCCGGTTGAATAGCGGGCACCTTCTTCAATCCAGCGGCGGATTACCCGATAACCTTCAGAATCCTTAGGCAGACGGATTCCGCCCCCGTGTGGATTTTCATTTGATGCTTTGGTGAGCAGCAGGCTTTTGGATGGAACCGAAGGAAACAGACGACGCCCCTGCGCTTCCTTGACCAGACTTTCATAGTCATCCAGCGGCTCAAATCCCAGCAGGGACAGCTGAAAACCATTCTGCCCTCCTCCTGCTTTGGCATGGCAGACCCCCATGTTGCACCCTGCCTTGGTCAATACAGGCACCACATCATTGACGAAACTGACCGGGGTGTTTTTTTCTTCCGCGTTAGTAACGCCTGCAAAACAGCTCAGAAGAATCACAACCGGGAGGCAGAAAACGAACAGACGTCTCGAAGCAGTGTTATGCAATGTGTTCATGTCGATTCTGATTGAGGTGGGAAGGTTTCATGGGGGGCATACTAAAATAGCGCTATCTCTATATATAATATATATAAAAGCATACAGATGCGAATCTCGAATGTCAATAAATAAGTTTCATTTAGCAGACTGATATATATTCATAAACCCACTATAGAAAATTAGTTAAGCAATGAATTTATGTTATTGCCACGACCCTTGATCTCATTTGAAAATGAGCAGGGCAGCAGAATATTATTTGCACATGAGAATCTAATCGATAACATATCCAGTTATGAAACAACGTTTTTGTTAAACCACTTGAGCCTGACCTCATGATCAGTTGCCCGACTGTCCAAAAGGAAGTCATTCGCAGTCATTACAATCTGACAACGCTGTTTTATCGCCTGCTCTGGGGACGCCACATTCATCATGGTTTGTGGGCAGAGCCTGATGCCCCGTCAACCAGTCAGATTGATTATGGAAAATCTTCTGCCGTCGCCCAGCAACAGTTAACCGAAACACTCGCGGAACTGCTGGGGGTCCAGCCTGATGCAGATCTGCTGGATGTCGGCTGTGGTATGGGGGGCTCGTCAATACATCTGGCCAAGACCTTCGGCTGCCAGGTGACCGGTATCACTCTCAGCCCGGTTCAGCGCCGCTGGGCTGCGCTGGAAGCACACTGGCGGGGTCAGCGGCAGCGGACACAATTCCTCTGTCAGGATGCGGAAACAGCTGATTTTCCAGATGCATCTTTTGACTACGTCTGGAGTATTGAATGTACAGAGCACCTGTTTGATAAGCGGGCCTTTTTCAACAAGGCAGCCAGCTGGTTGCGACCTGGTGGCAGTATGGCGATCTGTGCGTGGCTGGCGGGTGATCAACTGGAAACAGAAGAAGCGCGACAGCAGGTTTACGATGTCTGTGAAGGTTTTTTCTGCCCTTCCCTGGGAAACGCCACAGACTATCAGTCCTGGATGGAAAATGCCGGGCTGGAATTCGAGGCGTATCACAACTGGACGAATCGCGTCGCGCCGACCTGGGAAATCTGCCGGCAGCGCGTTCAAAAAACCGGCGTCCGCTGGCTGGCACGACTTATCGATCGAAACACGGTCCTGTTTCTGGACCGTTTCGAGACCATTTTGCAAGCCTATGAAACGGGGGCAATGCAGTATGGATGCTTTATTGCCCGCAAGCCGCTGTAAATACGGTTGTGCTGTCGGTCCGGCATTATTTCACCAGAGCCGCTTCAATCGTCAGACCGGGACCAAAGCCCAGCATCACACAGGGACGCGCTGTCCGAGTTGCCTGCAAACGCTGCAAAATAAAGAGCACCGTTGGTGACGACATGTTTCCAAACTCGGCAAGGATCGCGCGGGAAGGTACCAGTTTTTCTTCGTCAAACCCGACTGCTTCTGACACCGCAGTCAGTATCCTTGGGCCGCCTGGATGAATGGCCCAGCTCCGGATTTCTTCAATACTCGTTCCCTGTCCGGCCAGCCAGTTCTCCAGCCAGGGGCGTAACCGGGACTTGATCAGATCCGGTATCAGTGGAGACAGTGTCATTTCAAATCCGTGGTCTCCAATCCGCCAGCTCATCATCTCTTCCGAATCCGGGACAACCGTCGAACCGGAGGCAACTAATTTCCAATGATCGCTGGAACTGCTTTGTGACTGTTTCCCCACAACAGCGGCAGCGCCGTCTGCAAACAGGGCGTTGGCCACAATTTTATCAGGACACCAGCCATACTGCTGATGCAGACTGCAAAGCTCAACCGCACAGACGACCACACAGGCCTCCGGATCGTTATCGGTAAATGACTTCGCCACACGCAGACCGTTCAATGCGCCATGGCATCCCATAAAACCGATGTGTGTCCGCGAAACATCAGGAGAAAAACCAGGCTGCTTCAACACCTGCAGATCAAAACCCGGGGCACTGAATCCACTGCAGGAAACGGTCACCAGTTGAGTCACTTCGGCGGGATTGACATTCGCTGAGTCCAATGCTTCTCGCACAGCAGTGATTGCCAGCTCAGCCGCATGTTTCTCATATTCCTGCATGCGTGTCGATGTCGCAGGTCCCAGATCAACGGGAGAATCGGCGGGCTGATAAAACGTCTGTCTGACCGCTTCCTCACCCGAACTGTTTTCCAGAACAACGCTGTGTCGTGTTTTCACTCCCGCCCTGCGATAGAGTACAGGCAGCAGACGTCGCTGCTGTTCTGTTGATTCGGCATGACACGAAAGCGACTGCGCGTGAACAGCTGCCTCCGACTGCTGAATCGAATGCTCTGGATTTGTGGTACCAATTCCCAATATTTCAAAACTCATAAATACTCTTTAATTACTGTCATAATTTTTCAATGATTCAAGCGGGCGACAATCGGCCGGGCCATTCCGGGAAACAGGTGAAACAGTCGCAGTCCCCAACCCACAGCGGCAGGAGAACGCAATAACCGCGCCAGCCAGCGGCACCAGAACAAACGCCCCTCCGTCAATGCATAGTGGGCCTTTAACCATTTTTGTTCCAGCGCGGAATCCCAATGGCGTAATCCTTGCGGCACCAGTTGCGCGACAGCCATTCCTTCCGTGATCGCATTCGCCATCCCTTCTCCGGTAAACGGTTCCAGATAGCCGGCCGCATCTCCCAGTATAAACAACCGGTTACCCACCGGTCGCAGAGTTTTACGGGTGACGGGCAATGTTCCCTTAAAATTGCTCTCGGTCATTTCAGGCAACAAGGGAGATTCAGAGGCTCTCAGGATCTGCAATACCGCGTCTGCAGGCCCGGCACACTGTTTCATAAAATCCCGGTCAATGGCAGCAGCCAGATTCAGGAGATCTCCCTCAACACGCACCAGTCCCACATATCCGGATTTGTGTATCGCCATGTGAATCAAACCAGCCGGATAGGATGACTGATTTTTGACAACAAACGCAGCACCGACGCCTATTCGAGAATCAGAGGCAACCTGCATGTCAAACCCCGCACAATTCTGCAGACTGGGATGCCCCAGCCCATCTGCTGCCAGCACAATTTTGGCAGACACTGAACCGGCTGTGTGTCCCTGAAAATTGAGTTCCACTGTTCGGGAAGATCGTTTTTCTGCACTGTCGACAATTGTCGCGGAAGTCTCCTGAAGATACGCAGCACCTGCATCGATCGCTGACTGAACCAGAAGTGTGTCGAAGACTTCGCGAGAAATCGCCAGTCCTCCCGGTAAAGATACGGCTGCTTTTCGTCCCTGGTATTGCATGCGAAACTGAGTTAACGGCACAGCCCCCGCAGATTCCAGTAACTGTCCCAGACCGATCTGTTGCAAGGCATTGATCGCCCGCTGATTCAGACAGCAGCCACAGACTTTGTAGCGGGGAAATGTTTTACGTTCGATCAACAGTGTCCGCAACTTCTGTAGTGCCAGCTGACGGGCTGCCACCGCTCCCGCCGGCCCCGCGCCAATCACGATGACATCCCAACTTTGCCCGCAGGCAGTTTCCCGGTTCAGAGAACTGGTCAGAGTCATTTCCGACTCCACTTCAGTAACCAGCGTTGAGGCCAGTGACGCGTGACCTGAAATCCACTCAAGCCGGCCTGTCTCGCCAGTTCGGTAATTTCATTCACCGTAAACGCACCCGCGACCGAAAGCGGGCCATCCGCATGCACCACTGGTGAACGAGTCAATAAACGACAGGCAGTCCACGCCAGACAATAACCGGCGCGCGACCGGCATAAATCATTCACCAGTATCAGTTCTCTGCTCGACTCTGCCATGATTTTGAGAAGCTGCTGAGCAGGCTCCTCATCGAGATGATGCAGGAATAACGAGCACATGACCACGTCATATTGTTTATCCAGCGATTGTGTGAGCACGTCGCATTCAAAAAAACGCACCTGCTCCAGTCCCCGGGCTGCGGCCTGCTGAGTGGCGTAGCTGATAGCGAAAGGGCTGATATCACAGCCATCAATCTCAACAGGAATTCCCGCGCGTTCTGCGCGGGCAGCAATACTCAGCGCGACATCTCCGCCACCACTGGCAATATCCAGTATCTGCAAAGGTTTCCCAGCGCGACGTCGGGCTGATTCCAGAACGGCCGGCCATACGATGGCATCACTGCGACTCCACCAGTTGATGCGTCCCAGCCCCGCCAGGGCGCGACCATGCTCGCCTGCAGACAAACCGGGCTGATCCATCAATTCCGGTTCTCGCTGTCGGATTTTGAAATTCATATCTAAGTCGATTCGAGTCGCTCCATCACTTCCTCCGGGCCCCTGCTGTGTGAGCATCACTCCAGGCAACCAGAAGATCAATGACTTTAAAACCAGGGGTACTACAAACGGACCTGTCCCCACCAGACCGCATACAGTTTATCAGGTACAACGCGCAGACAGTACTGATCACATCCAACTACGACAAAATGTCCGAAACAATCCGCGCGGGACGACCATTGGTAATAATCTGTTCCTGGCCATTGTGGTGATAGAGCAGTTGCTGATAATCGAGACCAAACAACCGCATGATGGTAGCCTGGAAGTCGTTGGGGGTCACCACATTTTCGACCGCCTTATGCCCGAACTCATCGGTTTTCCCAAAGGTCATCCCCCCTTTGATTCCGCCACCGGCCAACCAGATACTGAAACCCTGGCCGTTATGGTCGCGGCCTGCACTCTTGGCATCACCATGGTTCTGCGTCACAGGCAATCGCCCGATTTCACCTCCCCAGTGTACCAGCGTCGAATCCAGCATGCCCCGCTGTTTCAGGTCTTTTACCAAGGCAGCGGACGGTTGATCTGTCCGATGACAAATGGCCGGCAGTCCGGTTGAAATATTGCTGTGATTGTCCCAGGGTTGACCTCCAAGGAACAGTTGTACGAATCGCACCCCGCGTTCCACCAGGCGGCGGGCGATCAGGCACCTGGTTCCGTATTCTTTTGTTTTGGGATCATCCAGACCATACATCTCCTGCGTCGCTTTGGTTTCCTGAGAGAGATCCAATGCTTCGCGGGCAGAGGTCTGCATCCGCGCTGCCAGTTCATAGCTGGAGATTCGCGCTTCCAGATCCGATTCGTGCGGATGCTGCTCGTAATGTCGCTTATTGAGTGTCTGCAACAGTTCCAGATTCTGCTGCTGCAGAGAGCCCTGCAGATGTGCCGGCGCATCCAGATTCAGAATTCGTGGCTCCCTGGGTCGCAACACGGTCCCTTGAAACAATGACGGCATAAATCCGTTTGACCAGTTTGTGACGCCGTCCACGGGCAATCCCCCCGGATCGGTCAACACCATATAAGCCGGCAGATTTTGAGATTCTGAACCTAATCCATACACCAGCCAGGACCCCAGATTAGGACGCCCCAGCACTCCGGGAATCCCGCCATGAAAATATCGGATCGAGACTTCGTGACCATTGGCGCCGGTATGCATCGAACGAACCACACAGATGTCGTCCACGATTTCTGCCAGGTGAGGCAGTAGTTCCGAAAGTTCGGTCCCACATTCCCCATGTTTCTGAAATTTCCACGGACTCCCCAGCAGTTTTTTACTGGCCTGCTGCACGAAGCTGTATTGGATATCGCCTTTAAAATCGGTCCCGCTATATTTGGTCAACTCCGGCTTGGGATCGGTCAGATCCATATGCGCCGGACCGCCATGTTGAAACAGCGAGATCATGGCTTTGGCCTGCGGTGCAAACTGGGCAGCTTTAGGAGTCAGATCGAAATGAGGCTGCTTGATGGGAATATTCTTGGGACGCGCCAGGAGTTGATCCTGTTGAAGCAGCCAGGCCAGCGCAACAGTCCCAATTCCCATTGCGTTTTCTGCTAAAAACTGTCGTCTGCTAAATTGTGTCATCTGTTAAATACCAGAAAGAAGGAACTCGAATGCTTTCGAGAATGGGCATCAGTCAAACCGCACATCACATGTAATATTAATCGACTAATATTAATCGACATATAAGAATTCATTGGAACTCATCAATGCCTGGCACAAATTCGTAATGACCTGTCTGCCGGGCGTGACGTCTTTGGGAAGCTGTTCCGGGTGCTGTTGCAGATAAACCATCTGGTTGTTGATAAAACGGGTCACCAGCAGCAGTTCGTCCGGCGTCGGTTGACGACAGAGAGCCAGTTCAAATGCATAAGCGGCCTGGGCAGGCAGACTTTTCTGCTCTGGTTCCGGTCCCCGAAACTCAGCGGCTGAATCCCACTTCTGCACTCCCCCCTGCTCGTTTTTCAGCGACAACTTAACACCCCAGGAGAAGGAATCGAAGCCGACATCGTTCTGTTTACAATCCGTAATAAAATCGATCGTATCCCCCTGTTGAACGGCGAGTGAACTGACGGTTGTATCGACTGACTGATTCTTACCAGCCCACTGGCCAGCGAGACCGGATCGACTGGAAAGTACCAGTGCCCGCACGCCATTCCCGTGCTCACTGCCATGCTGTAATTTTCCGCTGACTGACAAAGTCCCCGATACAGGCGCTGTCCAGCGACGGATGGCAACATACTGACTGGCAGGGTGACCGCCTCCCGCATTCAACGTCACCCAGCCCAGAGCAGGATCCGGAAGCTGGGGACCGCCCTGCCAGCTGGAACCGGTCCAATGCGGAAGCGCAGTAAAAGTAAGCTGCGGCGCTGTCGATTCATCCAGTTTACCATAACCGTAACTCCACACCGGCCTGGCAGTTGGTGGCAGTTCAGGCAGTGATGCCAGCAGATCGGGTTTGAGTTCGGGTGCTTCCCGCGACAGACGTTCTGCCAGCTTCGCAGATTGAGAAAGGATAAAACTGCCGTTCATCAGCATCAGGGACTGCGTGGCGACAGTCGAACTGGAACGCCGCTCACAGTTGATCTCCATTACCGGCGCATCAAAGGTCTGCAGCATTCCCACCGGCTGACTGCGGCGGGCCTGAATATACAGACTGCGACGAAGCTGATCGCCGGAGACCACAACCTGACCGAAGTCGTCCTCTTTTATTCCTACCGGGGCACCAAACAGCTGTGGATCGAGTACACCGGAAACGGCCAGCATCCGATCCCGCAGCGTTTCCGCCTCGAGACGGACAATGGGTTTCCGCCAGTAGTAATTATTTTCCGGGTCGATGGATTCCTTACTCGGATCAGAGGCACCTGCCTGGCGGTACGCGGTCGACAGCATGATCGTTCGATGCAGTTGCTTGAGATCCCATCCCTGCTGCATGAATTCTGAAGCCAGCCAGTCGAGTAATTCCGGATGCGTGGGAGTCGAACCCAGCTTGCCGAATTCCCCCGGCGTGCTGACAATCGCCCGGCCAAAGTGATGTAACCAGATCCGGTTTACCAGCACACGTGCGACCAGCGGATGTTCTCCGTTCGTCAGCCAGCGAGCGAAGGCCAGACGTCGTCCGGACGTAGGCAGAGTATCGTCATTCACCGGGAATTTCCTGCGTTCCCCTTCTGGTGCGACCACTGTCAATCCTGCAGGCTCAACCACCTGTTTGGGTTGACGGTAATCACCACGATAAAACAGCTTTGTGACGGGTAGATGATTAGCAGGCTCTACGGCCACGCGCAAAAACTCTTCTACCGGTTTTTTACTTCTGATGTCGGCAATCTGTTTATCAAATTCCTTCAATTCTTCTGCAGCTTTAGGCAGATACTGATACAACACGCCCGGTGAAATATTCACGCTCGGGTTTTTCTTAAGCAGTTCTTTCTGCTCAGGAGTTCTTTTATCCGCGGCTGTCTGGTAAGCCGCTTTGAGCTGATCCCGCAAAGGCTGCTCATATTTCTTCAGCTCCGTCTCCAGGGCTTCCGCCATATACGCTGCCTGCTTTTCACTTTTCTTAGCAACGACTTTCTGAACTTCGGCTTCAATTTCAGCTGCTTTCGCCCGATCAGCGGCTGTGTAAAGTGAAACTTGCCGTTGTGGTGGTGTCTGCCACTTCTGCCAGTCAAACGCCGGTTCAAAGATGGCCCGCATCGCGAAGTAATCCGATTGCGGAATCGGGTCATAGCGGTGGTCGTGGCATTGTGCACAAGCGACACTGACCCCCATCAAAGAACTGCTGACAATTTTCATTGTATCCGCAATCACCTGATTGCGGGCTTCAGGTGTATTACTGCCACTCCCCGTACCATCGGCGGCCATGCGTAAAAAACCGGTCGCCGTCAGCAGTGCAATCTGTTTTTCCGTCAGATCGCCTTCACGCTTTCCGGCTAATTCATCCCCGGCAAGCTGTTCCTGGATGAATTGATCGAAAGGTTTATTGGCATTCAGAGATCGAATTACATAGTCGCGGTACTTCCAGGCCCAGGGTCGCACCACATCATTGACCGTATAACCTTCGGAGTCTGCATAGCCGGCGACATCCAGCCAGTGACGCGCCCAGCGTTCGCCATAGTGAGGCGACTGTAACAGTTCATCCAGATAAGTTTCATACCAGCCGACCGACTGATCAGCCATGACTCGGCGAATCTGTTCGGGACTGGGAGGCAGGCCCAGCAGATCGAAACTGGCGCGCTTGATCTGTGTCAGTTTTTCGGCGTCGGGAGAAAATGCCAGCCCTTCCGGCATTGCTTTTAAAAGTAAAGCATCGATGGGCGAACGCACTCCCTGACGGCTTTTCAATTCCTCTGAAACCGCTGGCCTCTTTACAGGCTGGAACGCCCAGTAGGCCCGTTCTTCGGGTGTGATTCCCAATCCTGGTTCAATGGTATCTGGTTCCGGTCGAGCCGTTTTCGCTCCTGCGGTGATCCAGCGTTTCAGCGTTTCGATCTGATCCTGAGGCACCCGTGCCTCGCCAGGTGGCATATCGCCACTTTCAATGCGTTCAATCAGATAACTCTCATCCGGTTTCCCTGGAATGATCGCTTCACCCGATTCTCCCCCTTTGGTCATGAAACGGACCAGACGTAAATCGAGGCCCCCCTGCATTTCTTCAACGGCGCCGTGGCAGTCAAAACAATGGGCGCGGAAGATCGGGCGAATATGCTCTTCGTAAGTTAATTTTTCCGGCTTTACTTCCTCAGCAGAAATACCTGCGCGCAACACACAGGAACTCATAAGTAACATCAAACTGAATCGTTTGAACAGGGTCGCCATACAGGACTCCATAAGAAGTAAATTTGACGGATCTCAGTACAGGTATCGTAAATCACTCCTTAATAACATTCAAGGATTTAGATATTTGGATATATATTGTCCGTTCTCTTCTATTTTCGCAGGCAGACTCAGTTTGACAAACCTCCAAATCCAGTTTTACCAATGATTTGAGAAAAAATCAGATCCAGAAACAGGTTCGTAATGGCTATCAGCGGTGCTTAACCACTAAACTATACCTTCACAGCATAGAACACAGATTCTAAATACCTTTTCAACATCACAAGATCGGAACCCGCTGCGATGGAAGTTGATCAGTTACGCTATTTTTTACGAGTTGCCGAACGCGGTAATTTTACCCGGGCAGCCGAAGAATTGATGATTTCGCAGCCTGCTCTCAGCCGTTCCATTCAAAAACTGGAAGAAGAACTGGGGCAACCGGTCTTCGAGCGTAAAACCCGCTCCGTCGCATTAACGGAAGCGGGGAAGTTACTACAGTCTCGTGCTCAGCAGGTACTCACGTTACTTGCCGATACGAAGGCGGAAATTTCAGACGATGGTCAAAGCGGCCAGATTCGGGTAGGTGCCATCCCCACCATTGCCCCTTTTTTCCTGCCTGATTTGTTACGTCAGTTCTCTGCCGAGTTCCCTAAAGCGTCGCTGATCGTTCAGGAAGACACAACCGACCATTTGCTCAAACGCTGTACCCAGGGAGAAATTGATCTCGCCATCATCGCCCTTCCGATCCCGGCCAAATATCTGGAAGTCGAGGAACTGTTCGAAGAAGAACTGTTTCTGGTCCTGCCACCAGATCACCCCCTGGTAAACAAACCTCATATCCGCTTAAACGATATCAAATCGTACCCCTTCGTACTGCTGGATGAAGCACACTGCCTGTCAGATAATATTGTATCCTTCTGCCGACAACGCTCCTTTCATCCCGTGGCGGTTGAGCAGACCAGTCAGCTGGCGATGGTGCAGGAACTGGTCTCTTTATCGCATGGAATCTCCATGATTCCCCAGATGGCACGCCAACTCGACAAAACAGACCGCCGTGTCTATCGCTCCATCAGTGGAAACAGACCCACGCGAAAAATCGCCGTCGTCTGGAATCCCTATCGCTTTCAGAGCCAACTGCTACTGGAATTCCGAAAACGTCTTCACGAGTATTCACAGACTCAGTGCTCACTGAAATAATTTTCGTAAAACCATGCGCGTGAGGTATGACAGCTATCCACTCATAGCATTAGACTTCCTGCGCGCAGATCAATATAGTTAACAGGCAGCTCAGATTGAGCTCTATGTCCCTGTCACGATTGAATAGAAAACGACGTGATCCTGCAAACTCTCAAGGAACAGTTACCATGACCGACAAGCCGACACTGACGACAACCGGCGGAGCCCCCGTCCCCGATAATCAGAATTCTCTTACCGCCGGGCCGCGTGGACCTGTATTAATGGAAGATTACCAGTTAATCGAAAAACTGGCACACCAAAATCGGGAGCGGATCGCCGAGCGGGTCGTGCATGCGAAAGGCTGGGGTGCGCATGGCACACTGACAATCGAACATGACATCAGTAAATATACAAAGGCCAAAGTCCTGCAGCCCGGAACGAAAACCGAGATGATCGCCCGTTTCTCGACCGTCGCCGGCGAAGCAGGCGCCGCAGATGCCGAACGTGACGTGCGCGGCTTCGCCCTCAAGTTCTATACAGAAGAGGGAAACTGGGACCTGGTCGGCAATAACACACCTGTCTTCTTTGTTCGAGACGCCTATAAGTTCCCTGATTTTATCCACACCCAGAAACGGCATCCCAAAACCAATCTGCGGTCCCCCACCGCAATGTGGGACTTCTGGTCGCTCTCACCCGAATCACTGCATCAGGTGACCATTCTGTTCTCCGACCGTGGCTTACCAGTCGGCGTCAGAAACATGAACGGATACGGCAGCCACACTTACAGTCTCATCAACGACCAAAACGAACGCTTCTGGGTGAAGTTCCACTTCAAAACCCAACAGGGTCACAAGCACTGGACAAACGCGGAAGCCGAACAGGTCATTGGAAAAACCAGAGAAAGTACACAGGAAGATCTGTTCTATGCCATTGAAAAAGGGGACTTCCCCAAATGGAATATGCAGATCCAGGTTATGCCGGAAACGGATGCCGACCTCACACCCTATAATCCGTTCGACCTGACCAAAGTCTGGCCGCACGGCGACTATCCTTTAATCGACGTGGGTACGATGGAATTGAACCGCAATCCTGAAAACTATTTCGCGGAAATCGAACAGGCTGCCTTCTCCCCTTCGAACAAGGTCCCCGGCATCGGCTTTTCTCCTGATAAAATGCTGCAGGCCCGCGTCTTCTCCTATGCCGACGCGCACCGTCATCGCATCGGCACGCACTACGATGCACTGCCGGTAAACGAACCAAAATGCCCCGTGCATCACTACCACAAAGACGGCGCGATGCACTTCAAATCCAACGGTTGCCCCGTAGACGCCTATTACGAACCCAACTCCTTCAACGGTCCGGTTGAAAAACCCGATGTCGCCGAGCCGCCACTGAAGATTTCGGGCGATGCCGCCCGCTATGATCACCGCGAAGGCAACGACGATTACTCGCAGCCCCGCGCCCTGTTCAATCTGTTCGACGACGGACAGAAATCGCGACTGTTCTCCAACATCGCCGCCGCCATGCAGGGCGTGCCCCAGGAAATTGTCGACCGCCAGCTCAAACACTTCGAGCTGGTCGATTCCGCGTATGCTGCCGGCGTGCGGGCAGCGTTGAACGCTTCCTGATAGTGAGCTGTCTTAAAATAGAAACTCCCCTCCCGATGGTTTCCCGTCGGGAGGGGAGTTTTCTTTGTATGTTACTTTAACCAGCAGCACTCCGTGGCTAAGACGCTCCTAAGTCAGCCAAAAACAATCTGTACGTGGTTGAAAAAAACGTTTTGAAAAATGTTACTTTTTCTGATTCACTCTTTATTCTCAAAGCATCCAGACAATGCGTTTCACCCTATGAATCATAGGATTTCAGTAGTATTTACCTTGGGATTTCACGAAATGAAATAACCCACCCCCGTTTATTACTACTCTGGCCTCGAAACAGGGCCTCCAATCTTATCTGCTTATCCCTTCATTTTTCATTTCTTCTGCAAGCAGATTTCCTTCTACTTGCTTAATCTCTGTTTCAGACTGGATTATCTGAATTATTATGCTTCTATACATTCAATGCCACATATCTAGACACTTGAACTTAATAACGCAAAGCATGATAATCCTTCCACCAAGTTATCTTCAGTACAGAGAAAAGGTGGTTATATCATGCAACTCATTTCTGCACAAATTACGAATTTCCGAAGTATCACTGACTCTGGAATATTTTCAATTGATCCCAAAGTCACATGCCTTGTTGGTAAAAATGAAAGTGGAAAAACCGCCATTCTGCAAGCACTTGAAAAAATCAACCCTTTAGATTCCAGTCATCGTGAGTTTCGCTCCTTAGACTTTCCTCGTGCGAGATTAACAGAGTTTCGCACTCGACAAGATGAGGAAGAAGACGTTCATTCTGTTACTACTTTTTGGAAACTTGACGACAGTGATGTCAAAGCAGTTGAAGAAATAGTTGGCGAGGGAGTCTTAAAATCAAGAGAAATCAAAATATCTAGAGGATATTACAATTCAACATATTGGATTTTCAATCAAGATGAAAAAAAAGGATTTGAAAATCTCCTTGATGAATCTTCTCTTCATGCGGAAGAGAAAGATTCTATAAGACTAACTGGTTCTATTAAGAAAGCAAAAGAATATATTTTAAGTAAGAGCAAAACAGCTGAGGAAGGCGGTGGTGAAATCCGTTCCAAGCGTGAAGAGGAGCTGCTTGAAACAATTAATGATTACTACGGAACTAAAGCTTCTTCCTGGCAAGCAATTGTCGATGTTCTACACGAACGATTGCCAAAAATGGTTTACTTTGGAAACTATATGACCATGCCAGGTCAGATATCGATTGAAGACCTCAATAAACGTCCGGGTGCGAAGGAAGAGGAACCTAATAAAGTATTTCTCGCATTGCTCAGTCTGATAAATAAAACTCCCGAAGATTTAGTGGAAATCGGTGAGTTTGAAATGATGCAAGCAGAACTTGAAGCCGCTTCGAGCAGCCTTACAAGAGAAATTTTTAATTATTGGACACAGAACCGCAATCTCAGGGTACAGTTCAGGTTTGAGCAAGGAATGCCTAATGATCCAGCCCCATTCAACTCTGGATATGTAATGCGAACTCGAATTGAAAACCTGAGATATGGAGTAACGACTAGCTTTGATGATCGAAGCACGGGTTTTGTGTGGTTCTTTTCTTTCCTTGTTTGGTTTAGCCAAGTGAGAAAGAACTATGGTAAAAACCTAATAATCTTGCTAGATGAACCCGGTTTATCACTACATGCCAAAGCCCAAGCAGATCTACTGAGATATATTGAGGAAAGACTAAAAGAGTTCCAAGTGACCTTTACAACTCACTCCCCCTTTATGATCGACTCAGAACATTTAGAACGAGTAAGAACAGTAGAAGATATTTTTGTTGAATCCGACGATCCGTTTGAGGAACAAGAAAGTGATTTGGGAACTGTAGTGGGTGATAAAGTCTTAAGCACCGATAAAGATACTCTATTTCCATTACAAGCAGCATTGGGATATGACATTACCCAAACTCTTTTTATTGGAGAGCACACTTTGCTAGTAGAGGGACCTTCAGAAATCCTTTATCTGCCGTGGTTCAGTAGAAAACTAAAAGCAGAAGGACGTACTTACTTAGATCCGCGATGGACGTTAACGCCCTGCGGTGGTATCGATAAAGTACCATCGTTTCTATCACTATTTGCTGGCCAAAAATTACATATTGCTACGCTTGTTGATTTCGCTGATGGAGGAAAAAAACGAGTTCGTGACCTGCGATCAAGTGAACTTTTAACAAGCGGCCATGTATTATCCGCAGATATATTTGCAGGACAAGACGAAGCTGACACGGAAGATCTTTTAGGCCGAGATGCCTATATCGGCTTAATAAATGATTGCTATGGCCTAAAAGGTGATGAAAGAATTCCAGCTAAAAAACCAGCAGATGCTCCAGATCGCGTAGTGAAAGAAGTAGAAGAGCACTTTAAAACAAAAGCAACTTCTGGTGATGAATTCGATCATTACCGGCCAGCTGAATTTCTTACACAAAAAGGCCTCAGCTACAATCTCAAAAAACCGGAAGTTGCACTGGATCGATTTGAAGAACTATTTAAAGTATTGAATGCACTACTCTAAATGCTCAACTTAATGGCTCTGAATTAAACTACCAGAGCATTGAGGGATCATTACTTTTCGAATAAGTCATCAAATTCTTTACGAGCATCAGCAATGTTTTCATCATCGCCCGTGGCAATATTGAACATTAAGCTGAGAATTAACATCCGTCCGGATGAGATTTCAGAATCATCGATTTCAGTATTATCAAAATCCGGGTTGGCAGGGATTGCAAATTCACGTATCCACCATTTGTCGATCTTTGTTGTCAACTTAACAATTGCATTCAGTAAATCCAGATCAATCTCTTTTACGGATGCAACGAACTCCGGTAATTCGTGAGTAATTTCGTTTCGGTGATGAAGGATCTTATTAGCCAAATCATGTTCAACAGAGTTTATCGCCCCATTCTGACACAGCCACATCAACGACGCATGCAGGGGGCTCTTTTTCCCTTTAGGATCTAATGATATTACTTCACTCTCATATTTCGAAAGAAAGCGTGCATCCTTTTCATCCAATCCCATCTGATAATTTTTTTTGAGTTGAACGATTACGGAATCACAGAATAATTCCCAGGCTGCGAGATACAGGGAAGCGTTAATTAAATTTGATTTTAATAGTGCAGGGTTAAGTAACTTGAACCACCCTGCATTTATATTTTTCGAATTACGACTCATTAAGATACCCACTTCTTCAACTAGAACTGTTCCCATTACCCAGAAATATCGAATGGGGATGAGTTCACACAACGAAAAGAGATTAAATGAAGCAGCCGGGTGGAGCCATATTTCATCCTGAACTGCCTCCCATCCCTACTCCAAGCCTCTTGTCAATTCCTGTTTTGATACCTGTAAATATAAGAATAAGAGTAGTCAAGAAACAATTGCCCCGCCTGTAAACCACTCTTTTTCATTTTTCCGGCACGGCAAAAACGACATCCGAACGCATTGCGTACTTGATGCCCGTCTCCACCATGTTGCCTGAATGATAGAGTTCGTGTGGAAAGATCACGGCCAGTCCGGTTTCCGGCACGACCTGATTGTGATCAAAAGTGGTTTCCCCGCCCGTATACTCGTTGTTGAGATAAAACAGCACCGTGTAAAATGTCCGACGGGTTTCGCTCCATTCGTAGGCAAAGTCTTCATGCCGACGGAACTGTTCGCCTGGCAGATATTTGTAACAGCGCAGCACTTCATTCAGACCGCATGGCTGAAAGGTCGCCAGTGGTGAATTCAGGTGCGGATACGGTGTGAATCCATCCGTATAAACTTCTGTCAAAGCGGGAACATGTTGCTGCAGACGCTGCCAGTAAGTGTCTGCCAGTTCCTGATCCGTAAAAACGCAACGGGCGCGGACCACGCGATCACGATCGCCGGAGAGTTGTTCTTTGAAGCCCTGCGTTTCCAGTCGTTCGATGAGCGCAGCACATTCCGTCGCGCTGAGGAAGTTTCTCACCTGGATAATGCGTCTCATCGGTCTCTCTCAATTCCCTGTCCTGATCGCAGGATTGATTGTCATAGCCAGAAAAGTGGACCGGATGGGAATCGAACCCAACACACCGACTTTGCAAGAGTCAGTCGCCCCCAAGGTACATGCCAGCCCAAAAGTAATAAATAGCAGAGCCCGGAATCGAACCGGGTGCACCAACCTTATGAGAGTCGGCCGGGCACCTGCCCCTCTGCGTAATGTAATAGCCAAGGCGAGATTCGAACTCGCAATCCCTGAGGGAACGACTTTCTGAGAGTCGCGCGTCTACCAGTTTCGCCACTTGGCCATAAGTAAAAGTGCGTCGGGACGGAGTCGAACCGCCACAGCTTAACAGCGGGTGGGTTACAGCCACCGGGGCTCGCCAATGCCCAGCCAACGCAGATCATAAGTTTTCAGTCAGTAGCGCGGGCGGGAGTCGAACCCGCAGACAATCACGAAATTTTAAGTTTCGTTGCTTTACCAGTTTGCATACCGCGCCGAATTTAAGCGTCCCCGATGGGATTTGAACCCACGACCTTCTGCGTGACAGGCAGACGAGCACTCCGGACTGCTCCACGAGGACGTAATATTTT
This sequence comes from Gimesia maris, assembly GCF_008298035.1. NCBI lineage: Bacteria > Pseudomonadati > Planctomycetota > Planctomycetia > Planctomycetales > Planctomycetaceae > Gimesia > Gimesia maris. The sequence goes on along the minus strand of NZ_CP042910.1, from coordinate 2,256,702 downwards.
TCAGTAGCTCGAGTGGGATTCGAACCCACAGCATCACTGATTCTAAGTCAGTGTGGTCTGCCAGTTGCCTACCGAGCCGGATTGGATTAAGCACGCCCCCAGGGATTTGAACCCCGATCGACCGGGTTGGAACCGGTCATGCTGCCGTTACACCAGAGGCGTCTGTTTTGAGATAGAAGACGATGACTTCCACTCCAGCTGCGGTGGCAGGAATCGAACCTGCGTCAAGACGATTAACAGTCGCCCACCCGTACCAGCACGAGTACCACCGCATTATTATCTTTCTCTTTCATGATCCCGCGTTTCGCGGAGTCAGGGTGACTGGATTTGAACCAGTGATCTCGTGCTTCCAAGGCACGCGGGTTAGACCAGACTTCCCTACACCCTGTTTAAAAAAGAGCGCCCAGCGGGAGTCGAACCCGCACTTCCGCCATGGCAAGACAGTAGGCTGCCGTTACATCATGGGCGCTGATTGGTTTGTTGATTGTCATAGTTCAAGAGCACCAGGTGGGATTTGAACCCACATGACCGTGTTACAAAGGCGACGTCTTACCAGGTTAGACGACCGGTGCGTTAGACTGCGTCCAGTTTTACTGTAGCGTCTCCAGAGCCAATTGGATCGAGTATATTAGATTGAAAGACGCTATGGTTAAATGTGATGCGCTCTAGATCTTTCATTTCAAAATGGGGCCGGAGGGATTCGAACCCCCACCTGTCTGGTTAAAAGCCAGCGATGCAGCCGTTACACCACGACCCCAAATAGAGAGGGGCGTGCGTTTAGAACAAAACAGATCAACCATGATAAATACTCCTTAAATGTTTTTAATGACCCGTGTGGGAGTCGAACCCGACCTGACCGGCTTGAGAAACCGGTGACCTCACCCGAAGTCGAACGGGCCTTGTTTCAGTACGTACCTCAAGCGTCATGCAGACGAAGCGGCACTTGTGTGTTTAGAATTCCATTTGAGTTTTGTGAAGACGCAAAAAAACCCGCTGCCTGATGACACCGGGTGATTTCAGAAGACTGCAGATCAACCAGGTGTTAACAGCGCAAATTGAGCGCGAGCATATCTTCAGCCGGGAGGCCGGCTGCAGGATTGCCTGCGGGTTTGCCGTTTAAACTGATTGTCCACAGATAAGAAATCATGGAAGATCATATTCCGTTTTTGAATGTGATGAAAAATAAGCCAACGTGTCTGTCAGTTGTACTGACTGCCTGATTAGATGCGTTTCAGAAGAAACGGTTCGCTGTTTTTTTGAGAAAAAGCGGTTTCTTTTCAGATGCGCGAGGGGGACGGATTATTTCATTGTTTTTCTCAATTCTGAAGATTAACCTGAAGAAAGGCGAAATCATCCAGCGAGTCCCTCTGCTTTAGAACAGGATCAGGTCTTTGTTTTCACTCAATCTCATTAAGACGTTTCCCATCTCTGTTCTACTGGCAATCTTACCTGCGGGCCCCCTGTCCGCTACAGATTATTATGTCGCCACGTCAGGTAACAATCAAAATCCCGGCACTCAGAATCAACCATTTCGTACTGTTGCCCGCGGTATCAATGCAGCCCGTCAACCTGGTGACACTGTTTTGATCCGCGCAGGAATCTATCCGCAGATACGTACGTTGAATCTCGCCAACCCTGGTACTGAAGGCCGATTCATCACATTAAAGGCTTTTGAGAATGAAGAAGTCATCATCGACGGCAGCAATTTACCGGAAGATGCGACGCTGATAGCCGTCCTCGCTCATCATATCCGTATTCAAGGCTTGACCGTCCGCAATTCACAGAACATAGGCATCTCGATCTGGGGGCCGGGCACGCGCGTGCATGCCGTCGAAGTCAGCGGCAATCGCGTGCATCATTGTCAGAACAGTGGTATCTATGCCGGGTTTAACAGACTGAGTGATCCCGTGCGTGACCTGCTTATCGCTGATAATATTATCTCAGAATGTTCGCTGATGAATGAAGGCGGACAATATAACCAGTGGAGCTTTGGCGCAGGAGCCGGCCTTTCCCGAAAAGTAACCATTATAAACAACACCGTTTCTCATTGTTATGGCGAAGGAATCGGCCTCTATCTTTCCAACAAAGGAACCATTGAAGGAAACACAGTCCACGATAATTTTTCAGTCAACATCTATCTGGATAACACAACCAATACGCGTGTCAGTCGCAATCTGGTTTATTCAACTGAAGATCAGCGATTCTACCGCTTTAATCACCCGGCGTCAGGGATTCAGATTGCCAACGAAAATTACCAGGGCTTTAACAACCCTTCTTCACATAACGTCATTACCAACAACATTCTGATCGGCAACTATATCGCTATTTCCTCGGGTAGTTATCAACGTGGCGGCGGATTGAAACATACCCTCATTGCCAATAATACGGCCTGGGGTTCGATCGGTCCTCTGCTGCACATCGATGCCGACACACGTCATTACAAGTCGCGTATCAGCAACAATATTTTCAAACAGACTGGAAAGATTCCTCTGACTGACATTCAGGGTTCGACCACTCAGATTGAATTCAGTAACAACCTCTGGCATGGTGGCGTGCCTCAGCAGTCTGCGCGCAGCACCAGTGATCTCCAGGCTGACCCACAGCTCATTAACGGGGGATCCTTCAACCCGGAAGCCTATCAACTGAGTGAAAGCTCACCCGCCCGCAACGCCGGAATGATACTCCCGGAAGTGGAGCTGGATTTCAACGGTAAGCCAAGGAATAATCGCATTAATCTCGGGGCGTGGTGAACCGAATGGCGTCTATCAGGTCAATCAAAGATTCTTGAATCAACTCTTGTCAGATCAATCCATTCTTCTCATGATCATCATCCAACATATCACAACTCTCTGGACCAAAAAATCGCGAGGGATGCCTGCCGCGGAGAAAAGGAACGCCGTTCCGCTCAAGTTACTCTTACCTGTTGCGCCTCAGCCCCTGCCACCGGTATTCGTGCATAAAATCTTCGCCGAAGAAAATGACTTTCAATTGAAACAGACAACACAGTTCCCCCACTCAGAGGAGCAATACTGGTCATTCCAGTTTCAACAGCAGGGAGATCAACTGGAAGTGGCATTTACATACTGTAGGACCGAGCACGGTGCACCAGACCGGGGCTCCTGCACCCGCCCGCTGTTCAGTCTGAAGCTGAACCAGACGGGAACCTTCTCAATCAACGGCCGATTTTCTTCATATCAGGGCCCGTATTATCAATCGCATACTGTCAATCTAGGCTTCGTCGATCGCTTTCACGACAATCTGTTTCTAACCCAGACTCCGGATCACAGCATCGATCTGCGCGCTCATCTGTTTTAAAGAGATATATCCAACGCGTCGTCATCAAAAGAGATACAATCACCGCATTGCCAGCAGAGGCACATTGCCATAAGGAAACTGTAACACAAGCAGCGCCATCGCGGTCGCGTATTCGTCCCCGATGCTGGCGTCGTGCCAGGCGCCACTGGTTGACTGCTGTTCGAGAAGCTCGTCACGAACCAGCGGATACCAGCGATCCCATTCCGGTTTGCCTGCCTGCCAGGCGGCGTGTGTCGCGTAGAATCGTCCGTAGAAATGGTACTCGGCCAGTTGTCCCGGTGAAAGTTCCTGCGGGGGATGTGGTTGTTTCAAATAGTCGCGTCCACGTTTGACAACTTCGTCATCCTGGAGTCCGGCACAGGTGAGTGCCACCACTGCGGCTGCGGAGCGGGGAAACAGCGATTCGGGAGGATCGTCCAGTCGATAACGGAATCCCCCATCCTCGTTCTGTGCCCGCTTGAGAAATTCAACGCTCCGCTCAATGGCTTCCCGAGGCACGCCAATTCCCGCCTGACGGGCTGAGAACAACGCCAGCAGCTGACAGGTGGTGATTGATACATCCGCGTCTTTGGGGTCGGAAGTATAACTCCAGCCCCCCTGCTCGTTCTGTAGATTCAAAATCAATTCCGTCGCCGCTTTCAATTTAGCGCGGACGTTCGGATCGAACGACTCGCCAAACACTTGTCCCAGTAACATGGTCGCGAATCCGTGACCATATAGCGTCGCATGCGTGCGGACCTCTGCTTCGACGATGAAGCCATTCTCCTGTGCCCTTCCCAGGAGATAACGCATGCACTCCTGGATCGAACGACGATACGGGCCGGTCATGCCACGATGTGACAGAAACGCCGTCCCCGCCAGCGCACAGATGCCGACATTCCGCGCGTAAGAACCTTGCCTGCCGAATCCGCCATCTGTCATCTGTTGTGAAACCAGCCATTTCAGGCCGCGTTCGATGGCCGCCTGTGTCTGCGGGGTGACATGCTCCGGGATCACAGGAAAGCCTGCCTGAACCAGAGTGCCGCGCCACCAGTTACGTAGTGCAGTCAAAGTGCCGACAAACACCGCGCCCAGTGCGCTGCGGCGGGAAAACTTCGGTTCTTTTTGCGAGGCAGATTCGACTTTTGACATACTCAATACTTTCACCAGAACAACTCAGGACTGTCTCCATTCTATACGTGCGGGCCACTTCCCGTCATAATAATTTACTGGAAATTCAGCAGTCTTCGAATCTCTTTGATCGAAAAGACTCAGTCGGGTATGATCGTATGAGTTTTAAGCCCGTGATGACCAGAAAGTAAACGGAATTGTCCTGTACATTGGAAACGACAATGCTGAAACATTGGCTGCTCTATACTCTGTGTTTCCTGATATCCCACAGCATACTTCCCGTCGTCGCTGCTGATGAAAAACCTCAGACAGCCACGTTCCTGAAAACCTGGGGTCAACAGGGAGACCAGCCGGGTGAGTTCCATTTTCCGATTGATCTTGCGATTAACGCCAGCGATGAAATTTTCGTGACCGATCACCTGAATGACCGCGTGCAGAAATTCGATCGCACAGGCAATCTGCTGGCACAGTTCCCGGTGCTTCCCAATCCGGGTGGACTCGCGCTGGATAAACAGGGGAACCTGGTTCTCGCGCACATCGTGGCTTCGGGATCGAGCAGACATAAAAGCGGCGATCGAATTTCGATCTATTCCCCTCAAGGCAAGCTCATTCGCCAATGGGGAAAGCCGGGGAAAGGACCGGGCGAATTCAACTGCCCGGGAGGCATCGCGGTGGCAGACAATGGCCGGATCTATATCGCCGATCAGACCAACCACCGGGTCCAGGTCTTTGATCCCACGGGCCAGTTTCTGTTTGAATGGGGCAAGTACGGCAGTCAGCCGGGCGAATTCGGCGGCAAAGCATCTCCCAACTCGCGAGTCGGCGGTCCGCAGTTCCTGGCCTTCGACTCAGAGGGAAACCTCTGGACGACCGAAGGGGCGAACTGCCGCGTCCAGCAGTTTACAGCGGAAGGAAAGCTGCTCAAGTACTGGGGAACTGATGCCGACGCACGGGGAGGACTGGGCGGTTATTTCAGCGGTTTTGACGGCAAGCCTGTAAAAATTCTCACCGGGCCGATTGCGGTCTGTATCGATCAGAAAGATCGTCTCTGGATCTCCGCCGTCAGCGGCCGCGTGCAACAGTTTTCTCCTGCAGGAAAGTATCTCCGCGGCTTTGGTATGGAACAGGGTACCGCTCCCGGTCAGTTCTACGCGCCGCATGGCATGGCATTCGACAGCAAAGGTCACCTGTATGTGGTCGATGCCTATAACCACCGTATTCAGAAGTTTGCGGTGGGACAATGAAATCTCGCATGCGTTTCAGTTAAGAATTTCATTTTCCCCTGCAACCGTTATAATCAATGGCGACGCAGGCACCGCATTCATTCTTGTTCTTTTTGACCTCTGACTGATCCTCATGAGAGACTTCTTACTCAGCTTACTGTGCCTGATTTTGTTACCGGCCTGTTCTACAGTCCGGCAAGAGCCCGAAAACTGGCAGCCTCCCGAGAATCCCGACCCGGAAGAGATTCTGAACAGCATCCATGATGACGTGGTCGCAAAACGCTATCAGACAGCTCTGGCGAAACATGTCTGGTTTTTTGAAAACGCGCTGCAATATAAACCAAAGTTGTATGGCGTACGACTTCTTAGTGGTTTGAGGGAATGGGCTGAATTGGCAAAAATCTATCCACCAGCCCTCGTGAAACTCAAAGAGGCGCGCGATAAGGCGTTGAAACAGGTGCGTGAGGGAGAAGATGTCTGGCCTGCATTCCAGGATCTGACTTCACTGAACCATCATTTGAATGAAGACACGCTGACAAAAGACACGTTTCTCCTACTCCAGCAACAAAACCCCACGGCGGCCAGGACAGTGTATGTACTGGCCCAACCGGCTCTGGTCAAAGCGGGGGAATACACAGTCTGTGGTCAGTATCTGGAGCCGGAGAGTTTCTATCAGAATATACTTGAGATCCGGCATGCCGAACTGAGGCTGAGCCAAACCCCACAGAGCAGTCCCAATACTCTGATGTTTTCAGACAAGCGATTTACCAGCGATGTTGGAATTCTGGTCGCTTTACTGGTGGTCAATGACCGGGCAGACGAAGCCCATAAAATCGCAAACCAGGCCCGACAAGAGTGGGATAATGCCGACTTCCACAAAGCACTTGATTCCGCCCTGACCGGGAAAGTACCTCCGCTGTGGCCTAATTAAGTTCAGTATTGCCAATCGAAACGATATAGAAGGAGCACCCCCATCGGCTGGGCCACACACTACATTGAACAACTGCAGGCAGGTGAGACCGTCTCTTTTCGTCCGCGGGGGAATTCCATGAAAGGAAAAATTGAATCCGGGCAGCTCTGCACGGTCGCCCCCGTTCTGGAAGATGATCTCCAGAAGGGAGACATCGTGCTCTGTAAAGTGAATGGCAGTCAGTATCTGCACCTGATCAAAGCCATACAGGGCAAACGCTTTCAGATCGGCAATAACATCGGCCGGATCAACGGCTGGATTACGTTTCAGTCCATTTATGGTAAGCTGATCCAGGTTGAACCCTGACCTGATGGTGAAGTTTATCAAGTAATCAAAACCAGGGGAGAACAATCTCAACAAAACGAGGATGATTTAGCTGAAATCGGCTCAATCCTCCCCCCAAAAGCAGAAGCTGGGATCGAAGGTAATTCAATCCGCGGGCAGGGATTCGCAGCTACCGCGATCAATTCAAAGTAACCGGTTTTCTTGAGAGCCTTCTGTTGAGCGAACCCAGGAGGAAAAATAGAATCAATCTACTTAGCAGTCGTTTCAATGATCTGATGTTGCCACCTGCGCTTTACCAGGGAGTCACGCGACATCGACATGAGATGCGAATTACTTTTAAAGGAAAGTCGGAAGTCCTGCCATGTGCCGCATTGTTTATTCTCCCAAATACAATATTGGTTTTTACGGACTGGAGCGCCTGCATCCGTTCGACTCTCGCAAATACGGGCGCGCGTGGAAACAGCTTCGTGCACGTTTTGGAAAGTCGCTGCGTCAGATCCATGTTTCCCCGGAACGAGCCGTCAGTCGTGAGGAACTGTTACTGGTTCACACGGAAGGCTATTTGAAACAACTTTCCAATTCGATGTATGTCGCGCAGGCACTCGAACTGGCACCGCTGCAGTTTCTACCATTCTGGATCATTGATCACCACGTGCTGCGTCCGATGCGCTGGGCTACACGTGGTACGATTGTGGCCGCTCAAGAATCGCTGGAACATGGTCTGGCCATCAATCTGAGCGGGGGATATCACCACTCAAAACCAGCCCAAGGCGAGGGGTTTTGTGTTTATGCTGATGCAGCGATCGCGGTGGCTACACTGCGACAACAGGCTTTGATCTCAGAGACCGACCGGATTGTTTACGTTGATACCGACGCGCATCAGGGGAACGGAGTGAGCCATGCGTTTATGAACGACAATCGGGCGTTTCTGTTCGATATCTTCAATGCGCGGGCCTATCCGCAGAACGATGTCGCTGCGCGGGAACGACTGGACTGTGAGATTGGGATCACGGGGAGTTGGACCGATCGCGAATACATGCTGGAGCTGGAAAACAGACTCCCCGGCTTTCTCGATTCGGTTTGCCAGTCGCCCGTCGGACTGGCGATTTACAATGCAGGCACTGACATTTTCGCGGGCGATCCCCTGGGGGGGCTGAATATCTCCGCACCAATGATCCGTGAACGCGACTTATATGTTGTCAGCGAGTTACGCAAACGGCAGATTCCCACGATCATGTTGCTGAGCGGCGGCTACACAAAACAGAGTTTTCAACTGGTTGCCGATTCTGTGACGGCGCTGTTTGAGAGAGAGGGATATTGAAAACGGGGGCCGACTCGTGAGGCGACTTACCGCAGTCTGGGAGTAGACAGGTCAGCGAACTCTGTTCCCTGATCGTCTCCCGCGATCACTCTCAGACCTCCTGTTGCCCGCAGCAATCCAGAACTACATTCGCTTTTTAGTGATTCAAGATTTTCATCTGCGGGCGTGGGGACACTTCTTTTATAATTCTTTGTGAAACATAAAAGGGGACGTTTACACAAGCACTGTCGGGCAAGCCGAACAGATGGCACGCGCTCGTCTGATTTTGCAGGAGACATTGCAATTAAGATAAGAGGTTTACGGGTGCCACGGCCCGGCTCGTCCGGCCGTGAAAACAGTGTATGGAAGCTCGGTTCTGGAACGAACGCGGGAGCTGCTACATCCTGCTCGCTGTGCTCGGCCCGATTTGCATTCAGGCTCACACTGCTTTATGGGCGTGTGCTGGCTAGCTGAGCACTCTCCGGCAAGCCGACAGATGGCGCCCGAGGTGTGGGAGGATATTGAATTATGTTTGTGGTTGTGATGTTCAATCTGATGACCAATCTGATGGCTGGTGTCAGTGGTTCATTGCATGGTGGATTATTTTGTGGAAGGGCGTGGGGAGGTCAAGGGGGATGAACAACAAAATGTGGCGATCTGTGTTGACAGGGGTACGATGTCTGGCGGTGCTGATGTGGTGCCGGGACGAAAACCTGCGATGTGCGGCGACCCGCAGGCATACATCGGTAACGTGTGTGGATTCGACAACTGAATATCTGGAAAAAACAGGCTCATTTATAGTGAAGAGAACGAACAAGTGTCGCGTGTTTTGGTGCACTGTAAACTGGCCACGCGCGCGACCCGAATCAACGCTTATCTCCAGTGGCGCGCCGCGGTCAAGTTCATTTTATGCAGGAGGAGTGCGGGAATGTGTAGCAGCAGGTGCGGGAATTCCATTTTGTTTCCGTCCATTTGTGGTAAACTGATCCAGGTAGAACCCGGTCTTGATGAGCAAGGAATGTTAACATGACAGATCAATCCTCAGGCTGGAAGCCTGCTGACTACCAGAATTTTGAATCGATTCATACTGAAGCCTGTGAGGACCGACGCGCTGGCCGTTATGCAGAGGCGTTAGCCAAACGAGTCTGGTACCATGAGAATGCTATCGAATCACCTGTTCGATTGTCATTTGCGCTAGGAGACTGGGCCGAATTGAGTCAGGTTTATCATCCCGCCTTGGAAAAGCTCATAGTCATCCGAGATACTGCAAAAGAAAAACTCTTTAATGGAAATGATCGTGAGGAATCATTTCATGAGTTTGCCAGCATCAATCAATGTCTGGGCGATGAGCGACTGACTGCTGAAATGTTTCTCTGGCTGGAAACCCTGGATACTGAACTCGCCAGAAAATGCTACCCTTTTGCAGAATCAGCGCTCATTAGTGCCGGTGAGTATCAGCTTTGTGGAAAGTATATGGACCCGCACGAAGCATTCCAACAACGTCTTCATATTTTCGAGCATCAAAAGCGACTGCCTGATAATCCGCTCTATCAAAAGTTGAGAACTGCGAGGCCAGATCTCGGTCCACTAGTCGAGAAAGCGACTAAGGATAGTTTCACTAACTCCATCGCCACAATCGTTGCCCTGCTGGTTCTCAATGATCGCAAAGTGGAAGCACAGGAGATCGCAGGGCGTGCTATGACCGAACTGAATGATGGGAATCTGGACTCGACAATCGCCTCGGCGCTAGAAGGTATTTTCCCACCCGCATACGATAATTGAGAAGTATTAAAAACTCACGAGCCGGCAATCAGTACTCGATACAGGAGCCGCAGGGCATCGTCGGCGATTGCCTGGCTGACGCCGATGTGGAAGCAGATTTGCGACGGACTCTGGTCGATCATTTCGATCGGGATATGGTGCTCGCCCAATGCATTGATCGCATCGACCAGGGGATAGGAGTTACGTTTGAGCCCCAGCCCAACCGGGGTAATGATCGACAGATTGTAAACGACGTCCATGAAATCGGGCTTGAGCTGTTTTTCAATCGTCCGCCGGAGATCGTTGATGCTGCCTTTGAGGTCATCCTGTTTCACGAGTACGGCGATGTCGTCTTTATCGGTGGGATAGTGGTATGTATTGATTCCGTAATTCTGAAAGATGGTCAACAGTGTGGCGGTAAAGCCGACCTCTTCGCAGAGCATGTCTTTTTCCAGATAGATATAGGCCATGTTATCCAGCCGGGCGATACCGACTACGCCTTCTTCGGGGACGCGCTCGTTGAGAATCTGCGTGCCGGGATCATCGGGGTGATTGGTATTACGGACGTGAATCGGAATTTTTCGTTTGCGGCAGTTGAGCATTGCATCGAGGTGGAACACGTTCACGCCCTTGGATGACAGCAGGCGAATTTCTTTAAACGTGAGCCGCGGAATCGCACGGGCAGCGGGGATGATGCCGGGATCTGATTCCAGCACGCCATTTACGTCGGTCCAGTTTTCGTATTTATCCGCATCAATGGCGTACGCGATTTCGCCTCCAGTGAGATCGGAACCGCCACGTGAGAAGACGGCGATTTCTCCATGCTCTGTCACGCCATAAAAACCGGGAACGACAGTGATCATTTCCGTGCCATCCAGGGCGGCGATATTTTCATAGGCGATCTCTTCCACCTTGGCATCCAGAAAACTTTCTGTCACCAGAAATCCGAATTCTTCCGGCAGAGAGACGCGGGCCTCCATCCCCTGCTTTTGAAAATAAGCGGCTATAATGCGCGCATTATAATGCTCTCCACGTGATGCCAGAAATGCAATTTGCCGTTCGCCTTGCAGCTTGGTCTCCAGATCCTGCTTCAGCGATTCCAGCATTTTTTTGCCGTCGATTCTCAGATCATTGATGATGCTGGTAAATCGCTCTAAGACGGCCTGCTTGCTCTCACCAGCAGAAATGGTCTTTCGTTTTTCCTGGAAGTGAGTACCATTTGAGGCAATATTCAGGAGATGATCTGTGATTTTCTCTTCATTTTTATAGATGCGTCCTGGTGCGGAAACGACGACAAATCGTCGCTGGGAATCATCTGCGACAATTCGTCGCACTTTTTCGATCTGATCTGCGTTTGCTACGGAGCTGCCACCAAACTTACAGACTACACTGTTTGTCATTCTAACCGGTTTCTCTCTTTATGATTTTTTTGTGATCCATTCACTGCTGCACACGACCGATCGATTACAGACGGTCATGCTGTGGAACTTCACTACTGATTGTGTTGTGTTATATAAAGCAGACGGAGTCGTTAGTCGATTCAACGTCAATGATTATCTGCCCGGAGTTTAAGGGCTTTGAGTTCACGAATTCAGGGACAACGCGTGTCGTCAAACCATCATCGGAATTCACAGGGAGTCATTTCAAACGAAATAACACATCGACTGGATAGATTAACAATATACGAATGACAATCGCATCGCAACTGTATGAATGCTGTTATACTGCCGTCTGCATCAATGCCAGACTGAGAAGAACAGCGAACAAATCTTTTCGATCTGGAAAACAGGGGATTCAAACCAAATTCATTTGTTTTTGAAAAAATGTGATACGAATATAATATTTTGATCGATCAAATCATTTTGGGTTTAATGCAGAAGGAAACTGATGAGTACCGCAATTCGCCTTGTCATGGAAAACTTCACCTTCAGTTTCCTGGTTTTGGGACTAATCGTTTCCGGCATATCACTCTGGAGACAAAAACGCCCGCGGAATGCCGCTGTAATTATCGAAGCATGTTTTGCTTACTTTCTCCTGTTCTCCGTCGGCTGTTCTTTTTTCTACAACTTCATCATGCATTCTTTTTTTGGTGAAACCGCAGCCCGATATATTGGCTGGGAGCAGAGTCCGTTTCAGTTCGAGGTGGGGACCGCCAGCCTGGGATACGCCGTCGTCGGTTTCCTGGCCTTCCGCGGAAGCTTCGGCATGCGGGCTGCCGCCGTTGTGGGACCGTCAATGTTTCTGCTGGGCGCTGCAGGCGGGCACATTTACCAGATGATCACAGCGCATAATTTCGCACCGGGAAATGCGGGTATCATCTTTTACACCGATATCCTGATTCCAATCATCGGTTTTGTACTGCTGGGAATGCAGTACCAGTATCAGCGGGCGCCGCAGGCTGCTGCCAATGATCAATCGCAGCTCTAAAAGGAAAAAAAACACGGATCTGTTTAATCCACGCTCTGCCTGCCTGCGTTAGTCACTAAAGCATGAAATTTCTTCACACAGCAAAAATCGGAAAACTGAAGACAAACGGGCCGCGGCTGTTATTCCTGCTGGTCATATTCGTGCTTAGTCTTCGTCTGATGGTGGTCGTCAGCAGTTCCCCCTCCGGCTGGCGGTCCTTTCGGAATGACTGGGAAGTTCAGGTGCTGCGACTGCTCGGCCGGGCGACATCAGTCGGAGAGGAGCCACCCCCGGTTCAGGCGGAATACTGGCTGGATCAGATCAGCCGGATCCCAACGACGCAGACAGATCCCCAGGTCGCACTGGGAGCAGCCTGGATGCTGGCCGAGCCGCAATACGGATTCCTGAAACGAAATATCACTTCCAGCCAGGATCTACAGGAACTGTCTGAGGGATATTTTGACAGATTCCATCAGTCCCAGGCGGAATATCAGTCAATCTGCCGCACCGGCTGCCTGGCGCAGGCGGCGATGGCCACGCGTCTGGCTCCGGAGAAAGTCGAATTCTGGAGACAACGCGCATTGCTGCTGTTTGCGGTCCATGATGATTCAGAACAGGAGCTGCCCACTGAAGGCTGGCTACAAATACTGGAAGAAGGTGTGGCCCACGATCCGGAGAATGCGCTCTACGATTACCTTGCAGCACTCCAGTTCTATGAGTTGTCCGCCGAACCGGTCTGGGATGAGGAAGATCAACTGAAGCTGATAATTACCGATCCACAGATCTATGCACAGGCTGAGCAACGACTGCAGGCGGGATTGAAAAAAACAACCCTGGATGTCGGCACGATCACCTGGTCGGCCACCCTGGCATTTTTAAAACAAACATCACTCCCGCTGGGAGAACAGTTCAAAGCTGCAGAAGCCAAGAATCCCAGTTACCCGGCTGTCATGATCGTCTCTCAACTGTCACGCTGGTTAAACAATGCCTGCGAATCCGATCTGCGACAAGAAAAATATGACTCGGTGATACAGAATGCAGGCCGTGAGTTGCGGATCGCAGAGCAGTTATCGGGCAAACAGAATTTCTACGAGCGGACGTTCTTCAAATTCAGCTTTCGCACATCGGGATTGGGACATTTATACCAGGTACTGCAGTTGCATCCTGAGTCATTCACTCCTGCGGAGACAGCAGAACTCAAGCAGGACCTGCATCAGGCCTGGCTGCAGCGAAACATCTTTATGGAAGCTCTGGATCAATACCACGAACATAAAGATGAGCAACCTGCTGGTGACGCGTCCATGGCTGCCGTACTGATTGAGCCGGCCCAGCGTTTCATCATCTTTCTACTTCCTTTGTCACTGCTGCTGGTTCTGATAGCCTCATTGACCGGCCAACCGGCTGACAGCCCCGCGCCTCAACCGGGCTGGTGGAGAACCCTGATTGCCTGGTGCGCTGGGGTGAGTCTGAGCCTGTTTATCTGGGGTGTCATCCCGGCTGGTATCCTCCCGGAACAGGCGTGGAATATCTCGCTGCTCTGCCTCTGCTGGCTGACTCTGATCCTGGTTTTAGCGGTTTCCCTGCGACTGCTCCGCAGGCAAAAAGATCTGTCCTGGCCTCAGCTGATTTCGCTGCTGCTGGTCCTGGCAGCTCCCGTACTGATCTATTTTCAATTCACGTCCCTGCTGGCATTTGTGGAACAGAACTGGATACACGCATCCCTGGTGTTGCTCATCCCGGTTTCGCTGCTACTCGTTGTACTTTATGGAACTGCAGTCTTCATTGCATTTTGTTTTTTACGTTCTGCCGGGCTGTCTGCACGTCGAAAGCTGATTGCCTGCTGTCTCGTTTTCCTGGTCACTTTGTTAATCTTTCCCGCCGGCGCCATGGTCTTCCGAGGCACCCTGAATCCAGCGGAAATGCAAACCTGGTTCGGCCGTGAAGTTACCGTGGCAGATACGGATTTTTTTCGCATGCGGGCTGCCTGGAACAAGCAACCGCAAAAGCAGATCCCCGCCTGGATCTGGATTTATCCGCAATGGACTGCCCGACAGGGCGAAGGTTTCGCCGTTTTACTTTCGCTTTCCATTCTGCTCGGCTGGTCTCTACTGCGATGGTCACGTTCCTCCCAAGCCCCGCAGCCTGACTCTGCTGCTGTCAGTCCACGACCAAAGAACTGGCAGGCGGGAGTTAGCCTGTTGAGGCGTTCCAGCCTGATTGCCCTGCTGGTCGTGATGACGGTTTACCTGGCTGCCCTTCCCTCTGTGATCAAAGCAGACAACCGAAACCACCGGAGACGATATCAAGCCCTGATAAATCCATTAGAACCACTACAAAAGGTCGACCAGATTAAGGCTGAAATCAAGAAAGATCGGGCGTTGATGCAGTCGTTCAACCAGCAAATTAGAGAAATTAAACAGAGGCTGATTGAAGAGGCAGAACAAAAATAGAATCACACTTCAGAAACTCCGCCAGAACAAATGGAATCGGCATTTCGAAGATTCATTTTCGATTCGAAAAGATCGTTGACAAACTTATCCGGCACCCACATCTCCTTTAGTTCGATTTACCACTTCCTGCCGTTGTAAACGATAATACCGTCTTCTCCACAGTGAGGAATCTCCCTGCAACCATGGTGAACCCTGCAGTTTTTCACTCAACTTCTGGAAAATTGACCTAAGTTTCTGTGGTATTTGATGCGTCCTTCTGGGAACAGATTACCTTTCTGCAGCGATTCTGTCTGGCATCACAGGATCACCGTCTCTATTCCGACCTGTATGAGATCTGATTATGCGTTCGAGAACTATACCATTATTTCGCGCCAGGATGATCAGGACTGCCTGCCTGTTGTGTTTGATTCAGTTCGGGATTTACGACACCTTGACAGCAGCGGAGACTGTGTCTTCCGCTCCCACAAAGAGTTGTGCCGACGGTCACTGTGCGCAAAAGGCAGCAAAACCCGAACTGCAGGCGGAAGGTCCTGCTGTCTTTTTTTCAAAATTGTTTGATACCAGCAGTTTTCCACAGCGCTGGTACTGTGGCACCTGGTCTACTGATGTAGGCTGGCTGCATATCATTTCAGACACGGCCATCTTCGGCGCCTACTTTGCGATTCCCGTAGTGCTGCTCTACTTTCTTCTGCAACGAAAAGATCTGCCATTCCCTAAAATCATCTGGCTGTTTGCCGCTTTTATCCTGTTTTGCGGTTTCGGTCATTTAATAGAAGCAGGCATCTTCTGGTGGCCCATTTATCGTTTTTCCGGATTGATCAAAGCCTGTACCGCCATCGTTTCCTGGATCACGGTATTTGCTCTGATTCGATTTGTCCCCGAAGCCTTGAAACTGCCTTCAACGGCCCTGTTAGCACAGGAATTACAGCGAAGTAAAGAACGTCTGGATTTCGCACTCGATGCTGGTCAAATCGGCGTCTGGGAATGGAACCTGAAAACTGACACACTGCTCTGGGATCGACGGACCCGGCAGATTTTCAACATTGATCCTGAGGTGAGAGACCTCTATCTCACTGACTTCACTCAATGTCTGCATCCTGAAGACAGAAATGAGGTTACGAATCAACTTGAACAATGTATTCAAACGAGAACACCCTATAATTCAAAATTCCGGGTAGTTCACTCAGATGGTTCGATCCGTTATGTCCATGCACAGGGGCGGGCTTTTCTGGGCAATGATGGTGAGCCGGAGCAGTATATCGGTGTCTGTCATGATTTCACAGACAAACAGCTTCAGGAAGATGCCCTGGCAGAAAGCGAACTGAATTTCCGCAGCACGTTTGAGCAGGTCGCGATGGGAATTGCCCATGTCGCCTTGGATGGACGCTGGCTGCGGGTGAATCAGAGGCTCTGCGAAATCTTTGATTATCAAGCAGAAGAACTCCTCGAACTCCGAATCCATGATTTGTCGCATCCTGATGAACTGGAGATTGTCTTAAAAAATATGCAACGCATGCAGGCGGGAGAAATCAAATCTTACTCAATCGAAAAACGATACCTCAGAAAGGATGGTTCTTCTATTTGGACAAACCTGATGGTCTCACTCGTCAGGCATCAGTCCGGGGAACCAAAACATTTCATCTTTGGAATTAAAAATATCCAGAGGCGTAAGGAAACAGAACAAAAACTCAAAGCAGCTAAACTGACTGCTGAGGAGGCCAGCCAGACCAAAAGCGAATTTCTGGCGAATATGAGCCATGAACTGCGTACTCCACTGAACGGT
The DNA here is from genome assembly GCF_008298035.1 of Gimesia maris. Lineage (NCBI taxonomy): Bacteria > Pseudomonadati > Planctomycetota > Planctomycetia > Planctomycetales > Planctomycetaceae > Gimesia > Gimesia maris. Next base: position 2,240,099 of record NZ_CP042910.1, on the reverse strand, counting down.
GTGATCGGCATGACAGAACTGCTGCAAGGAACGCATCTGAATCAGCATCAGCAGGAGTTTGTGGACGCCTGCAGGAGCAGTGGAGAGTCCCTGCTCAATCTGATTAATGATATCCTCGATTTTTCTAAAATTGAAGCGGGTAAGCTGGATCTGGATCTGCATGAATTCGATCTGGAAAACGTTTTAATGGATACGGTCAGTACCCTGGTGTGGCGCACCAATGAAAAGAATCTCGAACTCCCCTGCTTTGTTGACCCGGAATCTCGACTGACGCTGAAAGGTGACAGCTACCGCTTAAGACAAATCCTGGTGAACCTGATCGGGAATGCGATTAAATTTACGGACTCCGGTGAAGTCGTGGTTCGTACCAGAACCGTTTCGCGCGAGAACGGAAACATCCGAATTCATTTTTCAGTGACGGACACGGGAATCGGGATCTCCGAATCCAAAATCAATCGTCTGTTTCAGTCATTTTCACAGGTCGATGCATCGACCACTCGAAACTATGGTGGCACGGGACTCGGTCTGGTGATCTCACAAAATCTGGTGGAACTGATGGGGGGCAGGATTGGAATCGAAAGTCAGGATGGTGTCGGATCTACATTCTGGTTTGAAATCCCCTTTGAAATCTCAACATCCAGTACAAATTCACAACCGGAGATCAAACAGCTTGCCGGAAAGCGTGTCCTGATTGTCGACGACAACCGAACCAGTCGCAATATTCTTTCTGATTACATGCTGGAATGGGGACTGGATCCCGTTGAAACAGCTTCGGTTGCCGAAGCAAAAACGGCCCTTCAGGAAGCCCATCACCTGAAAAACGCTTTCGATATTGTCGTGACTGACTTTGAAATGCCTAACCAGAATGGTCTGGAAACCGGCCGGGCATTGCAACATTCAGATATACCTGTAATTCTGCTGACAAGCTCACCCGATACCCGGTTAGATCCAATCGAACTGCAGAAATGTCATATTACGCTCACCATGAGAAAGCCGGTACAACGACATAAATTGTTGGAAAGTATTTACCATCTGTTAACCAGTCAAAAAGAGGAATCAATCAGAAACTGCACTGGCACCACAGAACAGAGACCGATTTTCTCTCAAACAACACGCATCCTGCTTGCGGAAGATAACAGAATCAATCAATTGTATTTAACGGAACTGGTCAAACAGTTGGGCTGCCAGTGCGATACAGTCCTGAATGGCCAGGAAGCAATTGACGCGGTGCTGTCAAGTCATTATGACCTGGTATTAATGGACTGCCAGATGCCGGAACTGGATGGGCTGGAAGCAACGCGACGGATTCGAGAACTCGAGAAACGGGGGCAGTTAAAGAATAAACTGCCGATCATTGCACTTACAGCAAACGCAATCAAAGGCGACCGCGAAAAATGCCTGGACGCAGGGATGAATGAATATTTGAGTAAACCGGTGCAAAGTGATCATATTATAACCGTGATGAAACAGTTTCTTAAGCAAACTCAATCAGAAGAGGCGGATCAGTCTCCTTTACACGGTACGAGTGAAGTGGAAACACATCAACCTGCCATTGATAGTGTGGCATTGCGGGAACTCTGCGGTGGCAATCTGGATTTAATCAACTCATTGCTCGATGAGCTGGAGTCATCGGGAGATGCGCGCATCACACAAATCCAGAAATCAGCGGAAACATCTGATGCGAGAGGTATTGCAGAAGCGGCTCACTCCCTGAAAGGTGCCTCCGGTTTCCTGTGTGCAATGAAGCTCAAGCAACTCTCCAGCGAGATTGAACAGGCGGGCGAAGCAGCCGAACTGGACAAGATCACAACTCTGGTCGATGGGGTAGCACAGGAGATGCAGCGTTGTCTTGCAGAGCTCCCCCGTCTCAGAGAAGAAATCAAAACCATGAATTCAGAATGAAGAATATTCTCTCTCTGAAGAAACAGTATTCGTTTTCTCTGACGACTGTGGCACCAGAAGATAGTGTGAGACATACCATTCCGTCCCTGCGCGATAGCCAAACAGCTCCGCAACGGCCATAAAGAACAACCGCCAGCGGATCAGCCAGCGTGCTGCTTCTCTTTTTCCATAAGTGTCAACCAGAATGGGCAGGATCGTTTTTCGCTGCTGATCCAGTTTTGACAGCCATGCTTCAGATGTTTTCTGATAATGCTCACCTCCCCAGCGCCATTGTTTTGTCACGCGCATCTGCTCTGGAAACTGAGTTAACAGCTGATCGCTGGGCATGATGCCGCCGGAAAAGAAATGGCGACCCATCCAGTCATCCGCGTTTTGATCATTGAATTCGTATGCAAATTCCCGATGGCAGAAGACGTGAATCAGCAGTTTCCCCTGTTCATTCAGCCAGCCTGCAATTCGCTGCAGGAGTTGTTCATAGTTCCGCATATGTTCGAACATTTCAACAGAGACCACACGATCATACGTTTCCTCTGGAATGAATTCATTCATATCAGCGGTAATCACCTGGATTCGGTCTGCTACTCCCCGTGCCACCGCCTGTTGTTCAATATATTCTCTTTGTGAATGAGAATTCGAGACCGCCGTAATCCGGGAGTCAGGATAATTTTCCGCCAGCCATAATGTTAATGATCCCCACCCGCAGCCCAGTTCGAGTATCGACATGCCATCCTGAATATCCGCATGCTGACAAGTCTCACTTAGAGCGGATGCCTCTGCTTCATCCAGTGTTTCCACACCTTCAGGCCAGTAACAGCAACTGTACTTGCGATGGCTGCCTAACACGCTCTTGTAGAATTCAGCGGGTACTTCGTAATGTTGCTCGTTGGCCTTTTCCGGCACTAATGCAATGGGGCCTTGCCGACTGGCGTCAATGAAGTTCTGCTGTATCTTGCTATTTGATTCTGGATCACCAGTTTCCAGATTCGACAACCTTTGAGCGCAGAGTTTTCTGATCGCACGACGAACGATCACATCCGGTACCCAGCCCCGCTCTACCAGCTCAATTCCAATTTTGGTTAATGTTTCATAGTTCATGTTGTCACCTGTTTTGAACGGGGTAGCCAGGGAAAAAAAGCACTCGTCGTTCGCTGATATTCTCGATACGCATCACCACGACTTTTCAAAGCCTGCGCTTCTGTTGGAGGAATTCCGGTCACGTTAATAATAAAATGCAACATCAGAATGGGGCCGAACAGTGTGAGCCAACCCCAGGGGGCACTCAAAGCCAGACAGACATAAGCCCACCAGTGCAGCCATTCAAAAAAATAGTTGGGATGTCGGGAATAGTTCCAGAGTCCTTCTCGACAGACCTGCCCTTTGTGAACTGGATTGGCACGAAAACGGGACAGTTGTCTGTCTGCTGTCAACTCACCTGCAATTGCGACCAACCAGATCAGAACACCAGCTAAATCTACCAGACCAAAAGGAGACTTCCCTCCGGCAGCGATCAGCATCGGTAAAGCAAATAACAGACTCCCCGCAGCCTGAAGCTGGTAGAACCAGAACATACGGTATTGTGCCGCGGATCCCCAGTTTTCTTTTAATGTCTGATATCGCCCGTCTTCGGGCATCGTCATAACTCTCCAGAGAACGTATCCACTGAGTCGCAGTGCCCAACCCATTGCCAGTACCGCCAGTACAATTCGTCTTGTCATATCGCCATCATGTCGGCCCCACACAAAAAAGAGAGTCAACAGACCGACTCCCATTCCCCAGGCCACATCGACAATACCGGCGTCTCCGGTTTTACGCTGCAACAACCACAACAGCGCCATCACAGCAGACATGCTCAGCCAGCCATATAGAATCATCAACCACAGATTCATGCAGAAACCTCCAGCTCCGGCAATGAACGAATCTCATCAGACTGAATGAACTGCGGGTCGAACCGACTATCAGGCCGGGCAAACAACATCTGCACGGTATTGCATTGCCGCTCTTCAAATGCTGCTTCACAATAACAGAAGTAATAATTCCACATCCGGATAAAAGATTCGGAATAACCCAACGCGCGCACCTCATCGAGTCGTTCGTGGAACTGTTCTCGCCAGCAACGCAGGGTCTGTGCATAATGCGGGGCGATATCATCCAGTCGCAACAGTCGCAGATCGGTCACCCTGGCAGTGGTTTCTAATATCGCGGCGACAGAAGGCAGACAACCGCCGGGAAAAATATATCGTCTGATGAAATCAACACTCTTAAGATATTCCTGAAACCGCTGATCTTTGATCACAATACTCTGGAGAAACATCATCCCCTCTGGTCGCAGCAGTTCACAACATTTTTGAAAGTAGGTTTCAAAGAACTCGGCTCCCACAGCTTCGATCATTTCAATCGACACCAGTTTGTCATATTGTCCCTCCAGATCCCGATAATCCGTTAACAACAGTTTCACCTTACCCGACAATCCTGCAGCATCAATACGCTCTGCTGCCAGATGGTACTGTTCTCGAGAGATGGTTGTTGTCGTTACGCGACAACCATAATTCTGTGCAGCATATAATGCCAGACCTCCCCAGCCAGTTCCGATTTCCAGCAGATGATCATGAGGCTGCAGATTCAGATGTCGACAAACCCGATCCAGTTTTGACACGGAGGCTTCCCGCATTGTTGCATCAGAGTGCTCAAAGACGCCACAGGAGTAACTCATCGTTTCGTCAAGAAACAAACGATAAAAGTCGTTGCCCAGATCGTAGTGTTCCTGAATATTCTGAGCAGCGCCGATGCGTGTATTCCTTCGAAACCAGTGCCCCATGCGTGCAACAGCCTGTCGCATGCGGGCCAGCCCCCCTTCAAACTGGTCGGTCACATCCAGGTTTCGGATAAAGATCCGCACGAGTCCTGTGAGGTCATCCGTGGACCAGTCACCATCCATTAAAGCCTGTGCGATACCCAACCCGCCCCCCCGTACTGCGGCCTGATAAAAGCGAGGGTGATGAACAGTGACTACGACCCGTAAATCTGATTCATCTTTACCAAAAACAGTAGATTGCGTCCCTTCTCTCAGTGTGATCTGTCCTCGAACTAACCCGTTCAGCTTTTTTAAAAGCAACTGTCGACAGGTAGAATTCAATATTCCAATTTTTGAAGATGACGATTCCTGCTGTGTGATAGGATGGTTTTGCAGCATTATGGTGTCCTTGATCTATTACCTTGTTTTGAAGCAGTTCGCTGTTTCGGATGCGGATAAAAGGGCACCCGTTTCAACCATAATCTCAGGGCCTGCCAGTAAATGGCGGCAATAATATACCACATCATAAACGGATAGGAGACCAGGGAACGCAGCAGGTTCAACGTCGTGATCTCCTGTCGCTTCAGGCTCATGGTCACATCCAATACCCGTTGCTGGTTCTGATAATTTTCTATATGAACTGCCACATTTTCTGCAGGTAATGTGAACCGCCAGAAGTATTCCATGTCCAGCGGGAGAAATGGCGAGACATGGAAATTCTTTCTTGTGGGCTTCCTTTGTAATTGTTGCCCAAACTGATCTTGATCAATTATATAACAATGCCGCTCCCCCCAGGGAGTATTATTCACTTCAGCCACGATCGTTTCCAGACTTTCATTTTGCTGATCGAAACAGAAGTAAAATGAAACGGGGTTCATCACAAATCCAAAATACCTCAAATGAGTCAATAGTCGAATTGGCCCACCCGGTCTGGTTCTGCCTGACTGAGCTACCATGTCCCTGACGGATTCATCAAGTGATACCTGTGGATCCCCCAGGTGATCTTCCCGACAGAACTGTGCCAGAGCCATTCGCCGTGTAGACCAGCAGAATCGACCTTTAAAAACAGAATCGAGTTCAGCCAGATCCAGATACATCAGGAAGATTCGATTGCGAAAGCTGTGCTCGACGGGAGCATGGCGTCTGTGTTGAACCCAGCCCGTGTAGATACCACTTTCCATAGATCTGTCACTCCCAGTAATTCGCGACAGACAGCCATGGCACTGTTCACGCCATCTTCGTGGAAACCATTTCCCCAGTACGCTCCACAAAACGATGTGGAATTCTGATTGATCACCGCAGCCTGCCTTTGCTGCGCCGCTGCACGTTCGCTGGTAAAGACAGGGTGAGCATACTCGATTTCCCGAATCACTTTCGTGGGATCAACCCGATCCTGCCCATTCAGGGTAACACAAAAGACATGCTTCGACTGAATTCCCTGCAATAGATTCATCTGATAAGTGACAGTCGCTTTCCGGTTTTCCCCACGCGGCATAAAGTAATTCCAACAGGCCCAGGCGCGTCGTGAAACAGGCAGGACCGATGTATCGGTATGCAGTTGAGCTATATTTTTCTCGTAAGGAAAAGCTGACAGGAGTTCCTGTTCAATCGGCGAAGCCTGATTCCCCAAGATACGTAATGCCTGATCGCTGTGACAGGCGAAGACCACATGATCGAACTGTTCGAGCGAGCCATCCTGTAGATTGACATCGACCTGACTTTCATTACGCAGCACAGAATTGACCGGGGAATTCACACGAATGGATTTTGTAAATCCAGCGGTCAATTCTTTAACGTACTGCTTTGAACCGCCGCAGATGACACGCCACTCAGGACGGTCGCGAATCGCCAGAATCCCATGATTCAAATAAAACTCGACAATGAAACGGACCGGGAATTTTTCAAATGTTCCAACCGGACAGGACCAGATTGCCGACCCCATGGGTAAAAAATACTGTTCGATAAATTCTTGAGAGTACTCATTCGCTTTTAAATACTCTCCCACCGTCAGTTGATCTTCCTCAGACTCTAAAAGTTGAACCGACTGCCGATTAAACCTGAGAATATCAGCCAGCAGACGATAAAAACGGGGATTGATCAGGTTGCGACGTTGTGCAAAAAATCCATTCAAGTCAGCCCCCCGATACTCAAGACCCGATCGGCCGCACTTCATACTGAAGCTCATCTCGGTCGGCTGCGACTTGACCCCCAGTTCATTTAAGAGCCGGGTAAAATGAGGATACGTCTGATGATTGAAGACAATAAATCCTGTGTCGACGGCGTGCTGTTCTCCTTTTATCTCGACATCAATCGTATTTGTATGGCCGCCGATATACTGATTTGCTTCAAACAACGTAATTTCATGTTGATGATGTAGAAAATAAGCAGCCGTGAGTCCTGATATTCCTCCACCGATGATGGCGATCTTCATGAATTGACCTCAGACTTATGAGTGGTAATGCGGCAGCTTGAATCCTGATTCTGACAACGTCCTGTCAGGCTCAATCGCTTCTTCGCAAAAATCTGATACAGATAATTCAGACCGTGTGAGATTCCAGGCAGACGCGAAGGCCAGACCAGACAACGATACCCGACTGCAGAATAAAGACGTCGAAAGACTTCAACTCCGGTAATCCAGGAACCGTCTGGCAGGCGGGCATGCATTTCCTGCATGAACTGCTGCTGCGTGATACCATATTCCGCTGCTTTAAAATTCGGGCTGGAGATATCCGTAAACTGAATCCTGTTCTGGCGGTCCAGACGTTTTAACAGTTTGACTTCCCGCAGACAGAGTGGACAGGCCCCATCGTAAAATGCTTCCAGATCATAACATAGATTTTGCATCTGGCTTCTCCTCAGAAGTTTCGTGATTGAATCTAATCGCAGACCAGATCACGAATCAGTTCCAGCCGGGTCCCCTGTGTTACGGCTTTTAATTTCGCAACTGCACGCTGCTCCAGTTGTCTCACTCGCTCCTTGGATATTCCCAACTGGTCCGCCAGTTTCTGAAAGGTCAGTGTCTTGCGATGCTTTCCCAGGGCAAACCGGCTTTTCACAATCAACTGCTCGCGTTCATCCAGAGTGTCAATCGATTGATTCAGCAATTCAGAAAGCTCATCCCAGGTATCGGTTCCCATCAAGGGATTTTTTACTGCCCCGGTTTCTTCCATAGATTGTTCCGGGGGCAGTTGCTTGTACTTTGCACGTTCTTTTTTGCGATTGGCTATTTTTCGATAAGCAAAATTTGAGATCGCATGATATGCGTAAGTGCTGAAACGAAATCCCCGTGAATAGTCAAATTTATCAATGGCTTTCAACATTGTCAGACAACCATCGCTGAACAACTCGTCAAATGAAACACCTGTCGTTGTACATTTCTTGACGATGGAGGCAACCAGCCGCATATTGCGACGCAGAATTTCATCACGCACCAGTTGAGCTCGATGCAGCAGTTGCTCAATCAGCTCAAGCTGGTCTTCAGTGACCCAGTCGGGATCCAGCTGTGATCGATATTGATTTGCTTTATATTTGAGAAAATTAAAACTGCGAAACAGTTTTTTTTCCTCTTCAGCAGAAAGCACATCCGCTCGACACAGTCGTGAGATCGTTGTACTACCGCCAGATGAGCTGGCTCCCTGACCAGGATCAACCCACGCCCCCATAGAACTGGTAGCGAAATCACCTGGGATCTCTGATTCCAGATTGGCGTCACCGAAACAGGGGTTGGAAATAAACTCGATTTCCTGATCCAGTAATTTGCGGGCACGACAGGATAAACGTTCATTCCGGCAAACATCATACTCCATTGAACATACGACCATTGTCTTCTTCCCAATAAGAGAAATCGTTGATTACGTTCTGATTAAACTATATCCATCACCCTCTCGTAAAACAACCCTAAATTCGTTCAAATCGTTCTTTTCGAGTGTGTTAGCCTATATCGAGCAACCATAGAGACTTACAAATATCACCCTTGTCATATACCGGTTTGCAAGCTAAGATTTTAATATGTGATTAAGTTCCCTGACGTTAATTCGACCATATCGTTCAATCAAAGATGGTAAAAATGAGCGTATTCCTAACCCCCAAACAGGTCTCCCGAGCAATTCAGGTCAGTGAATCTTCCGTGAAACGCTGGTGCGACAAGGGAATCATTCCCACTCAATACACTGCGGGTGGACATCGACGAATCGCCCTCTCAGAATTGATCGAATTTCTCAGATCCAGTAAGCATCAACTGGTTCGTCCGGAAGTGCTGGGACTTCCTTCTACCACCGGTCAAACGGTCTGGGTAATTGATCGAGCGGCAGAACAGGTTACGGAAGCACTCCTCAAAGGAGATGAGGAACAGTGTCGTCAGATCATTCTCGATCTTTATCTGGCGGAGCATTGCATCAGTTCCATCTGTGACCTGGTAATTGCCAAAGCTTTCAGCAATATTGGTGATCGCTGGGAATGCGGAAAAGCAGAGGTCTATCAGGAACGGTATGGCTGTGAAGTTTCCTTACGGGTACTACATGAATTACGGACTCTCATTCCAAATCCTCCAGCAGATGCACCGGTGGCAATCGGCGGGACCCCCGAGGGTGATCAATACAGTCTGCCGACAACAATGGTCGAACTGGTACTGAGAGATTCAAAATGGAATGCAGTCTCGCTGGGAACAAACCTGCCTTTCGCGACCCTGAGAGCCGCGATCCTGCAGCATCGTCCACGTATCTTCTGGCTCAGTGTCAGCCATATCATTGATGATCAGAATTTCATCCGTGAATACACAGAACTTTATGATGAATTTGGACTGGATGTTGCTTTTGTTGCAGGCGGTCGTGGCATGACCGAGTCGATACGTCAACAGATACAATACTCTGCATTCTGCGATAACGTCCGACATCTGGAATCGTTTGCTCAGACCATTAAAAATACCACTGAAAAAAATGCGGATCGAAATCAGTCACTTTGACGATTTACATAGACATAATAGGCTCCGCAAATCTCTTTCCCCTGCCCATCCAGTAGCCAGGTCGTTAACTCGACGGGCCCTTTCTCTAATGAAGTAGTAAAAGTAATCGATTCCGCTTTAGAATCTGAATTTGCAGTCGCTGTGAATGTTCCAATTTTAATTTTTGCCTTTGTGACCGGTAAAGCGACCCCTTGAACAAGCAGTCCATCGGTTACTTTGAGTGCAGGGGTTCCTTCCGTCAGTTGCAAACCACTCTCTCGCGGCCAGCGACGCAGTTCAAACTGATAGTTGCCAGGGCGATCTACGATTAAATGCCACGTACCATTTCTCCTGACTCCCCGCCGTACCTGCCTTTGCTGATCAACGAAGACATCCAGCCATTCACACGCTGTCAGCATCGCAGGATTCTCTGACGGATGTCCGACGATGACCCGTTGCGGGACTGCAACAGTGGGCTCTAATTCACTCCACCATTGATCCAGGTGTGCCTGCATTTTTTTGACAACTTCCGGATATTCCGCGACAACATTTTTCTGCTGAAGCGGGTCCGTCGTGAGATCATAGAGTTCCCTGTTCTCCAGCCAGCGCCACCGCTTCCACAGCACCGCTGAACCCTCTTTGCGTGGCTGAGAGAGATACATGCTTTTCTTATTTCCGGGGAAAGGCATACGGCTGTAGTCGATGACCAGCATCCGGTCTGGCAAAGACTTCACAGCACCTCTCAATCTGGGTACCAGACTGATGCCATCCAGGCGGGGAAGTGACTGTGGAACGTCACACAATTCGGTTAAAGTCGGCAGCAGATCCTGCACGTGGGTTAAGTCATTCAGAGCGCGAGGTGCCCCCAGCTTGCCGGCCGGCCAGCGAATAAAACAGGGAACGCGATGGCCGCCTTCCCAGAGTGTGACTTTTTTGCCTCGCATACCGGCATTAAAGTAATCCGGCCCCATCGTGCTGCCATTATCGGTCAGAAAGACAACAATCGTATTATCAAGCAATCGGGAATTTCTCAGCTCCTGATCAAGCTTACCTATATTCTGATCAATGTTCGCACACATGGCGAGATAGCTGACCAGCGACTTACGTTTTGCTGCTGAGAGATGGGCAACCAGCGATTCATTTTTCTCTATAGCCTGCTCAATGGGTCTGCGAAACTGGTCGGGAACAAAGTGGGGACCATGCGGCGCATTCAAAGGCAGATAGGCAAAGCAGGGTTGCGAGGAATCCTGCGAACAGACCCACCTGGTCATTTCACGAAAAAACACATCAGTACAATAGCCCTGAAATTTTTCCCTGTTTCCATTATGCGTGTAGGTATCTTCAAAATAATCATTATTCCAGAAATCAGGCACAGCCCCTATATGCGAAGAAGGAAACCAGAGAGTCTCCTGAAAACCTCGATCTTCCGGACGAAACGGGTAATTATCGCCTAAATGCCATTTGCCGAAGATCCCTGTCCGATAACCGGCTGCCTGAAACAGATCAGCCATGGTTTTCAGTTCGGGGCGTAACAAAGTGCGTCCACTGCTGACATTCATTGCCCCATTCCGAAATGCATCCAGCCCGGACATCAGTTGCCCCCGCGTTGGCGTACACATGGGGGCGACATGAAAATCGGTCAGCCGAATACTCTCTGCAGCCAGCTGATCCAGATGAGGCGTTTTTAAAATCGGATTCCCGTGACAGGAGAGTTCGCCGTAACCCTGGTCATCACTCATGATCAGAATCACATTCGGTCGTGAAGCAGCATTGATTGAATTAATCGATAAAAGCAGAACACAGATAACGAACGATAATCGCATTAGAAGTTTTCCCCAAATTGAAAGGAACCGCTGTCTGCATTCAATCGACGCAAAATTTGAAGTTACCGATATGGGTCTCGAACCATTGATTGTATAATGGGCTTTTATCGGCATCAAACTCTGCTGCTTGAGAATATACCCTTTTCAGATTCAATTTCAATCAACCGAGGAAGGAGAGATCCGATGACGACTCCCTATATCCCCAAAGGCTATCACACCATTACTCCCTACCTGCTTGTGGAAGGGGCAGCTGAAATGATCGAATTTCTGCAAACGGTGTTTGATGCCACCCCGATCCTAATTTCCCGGCATGGCGATGAAATCGGGCACGCGGCACTGCAGATTGGTGATTCCATGCTCGAAGTAGCCGATGCCTGTGAGGAATGGGGGCAGACTACCGCAGCCATTCATCTGTATGTGCCCGACGTCGATGCAACTTATCAGAAAGCCCTTGATGCAGGCGCAACAAGCTTGCGTGAGCCCGCCGACATGTTTTATGGAGAACGGGGCGCGTCAGTGAAAGATCCCTATGGTATCAGCTGGCACATCGCAACTCAGACTGAAGAGCTCACCACCGAAGAACTTCACCAGCGAGCAGAAGAGTTCAAAGCACAACAGGCCCAGCAGCAACAATGAACCGCTCAGGCATCATCGCCTGATACTGGAATATATTTGTTAAACAGTTCCGCGTAGTCTTCCCGCACCGGACTGAATACGTCCAGAACAACAGCAGGGCCATCGACGGCAACAGCCTGGTGAGGCGTGTTTGGAGGAATGATAAACATGGCACCTGCTTCGACAACCCGGACTTCGTCACCCATCGTCAGTTCCAGTTTGCCTTTCAGCAACATCCCCCCCTGCTCATGAGGGTGATGATGCAGGGGCACAATCGCACCTTCATCCATCTCCAGATAAGAGAGCATCAGATTTTCTCCAAAAGGAGTTCGCATTTTACAACCGGGAAGAACTTCCAGTGGTTTAACGGATTTGATATCGATGAACGGCATGTGGAATCACTCCTTTATTCAATGGGATGTCCGCTGAAAGAAATGTCAGCTCACCCTCTCAAAATAAAGAAATCGTATGGGAATTGATAGTCAGACGAACCTGCTGTACTCTTTCACTGTCATAACCGGTTGACAGTAAACCTTGAATCTCTCGCTGCAGGACTACTCTCATGTACGTACCATCCTCGTTTGCAGAAACGGAGTTGAAGACACTGCACCGATTTATCGAAGAGCACAGCTTTGCTACCCTGATCACAAATGCAGAAGGCTCTTCTTTTGCAAGTCATCTGCCTCTGTTACTGGATCGCTCTGTGGGTGAATTCGGGCAGCTAATCGGCCATCTGGCGAAGGCTAACCCACAGTCAGATCAGCTTCAGAACCAAAGTCTGCTGATGATCTTTTATGGACCGCATGCTTATATTTCTCCAGCCTGGTATGAATCGGACCACACGGTTCCCACCTGGAATTATCAGGCAGTACACGTATATGGTTCCTGCACACTTGAGACTGATCCAGCTCAACTGAAACGGATTCTCGATCAATATGTTGCCTTCTATGAGGCAACTCAACCAGTACCATGGTCGATACCCGATTCGGACATTGATTTTGTGGATTCTTTATTGCCGGCGATTGTCGGCTTCAGGATACAGATTGAGCGAATTGAAGGAAAATTCAAACTCAATCAGAACCATTCTGCAGAACGCCAGCAAAAAGTCATCAATGCACTTCTACGCCAGACTGGTGAAAACGAAAGAGCCATCGCCGCCCAGATGCAGGCCAATCTGCATCAAAGTGGAAACGACTCCCCTTCCCGGTCTTAGCGTGCATATTCCACAGTGCGTGCTTCCCGCATGACGGTCACGCGAATCTCTCCGGGATAAGTCAGTGTATCCTCAATAGCCTTGGCAATATCTTTACACATCTTTGCCGCTTCCCGGTCATTCACCTGATCGGAGTCAACAATCACCCGGACTTCACGGCCCGCCTGAATGGCATAAGTATGGTCCACGCCTGGAAAACCACAAACCAGGGTTTCCAGCTCTTCGAGTCGACGGACATATTTCTCGAGAGTATCTCGCCGTGCTCCAGGACGCGATGCAGAACAGGCGTCTGCAGCAGCCACAAGTACGGTGTAGATATAATCAGGACGAATATCATCATGATGGCCGGCAGCAGCATGCACCACTTCCTGAGATTCACCATAGCGTTTCAGTAACTGCGCCCCGACAGCAGGGTGCCCCCCTTCCATCTCATGGTCAGCTGCTTTACCGATGTCATGAAACAGACCACATCGTCGGGCGATGGTCCCGTCCAGACCGAGTTGCTCCGCCATCATGCCGGTCAAAGCTGAGACTTCAATCGAGTGCCGAAGCACGTTCTGGCTGTAACTGGTGCGGAAATGCAGACGTCCCAGCAGATCGATCAGTTTGGGATTCACGCCGGAAATATTCACTTCCTGGCAGGCATTCTGCCCCATGGTCTGAATATATTCTTCCAGCTCTTTCTGGGTCTCTTCGACCACTTCTTCGATTCGTGCAGGATGGATTCGTCCATCGTTGACCAGTTTCTGCAATGACATTTTACCGATCTGGCGGCGGACGTTATCAAAAGCGGAAACCACAACAACGCCGGGAGTGTCATCCACAATCACATCGACTCCGGTCGCTTTTTCAAAGGCACGGATGTTGCGCCCTTCACGACCGATAATCCGACCTTTCATTTCTTCTTCAGGCAGTTCGACTGTGGAAACAGTTGTTTCCGCCACGTGACCGGAAGCGAAACGCTGCACGGCCATGCCAATCGTCTCGCGGGCAATTTTATCACAGGTCTGCTTCAACTCGTTCTGGTGCTTCATAATCAAAGCACCCGTTTCGTTTTTCAGATCATTATCCAGTCGATCCAGCAGCATCTGCGAAGCGGTCTCCCGATCCAGGCCACTGATCTTAAACAGTTCTTCCTGCTGTTTCTTCAGAGAACGTTCCAGCTCCTGCTCGCGTGCTTCCACAGCTTTGGAGCGGGCGGCGAGCTTTGACTGTGTGGTCTGAATCATCGCCTCTTTTTTAAGAAAATCAGCCTGCTGATCTTCCAGCGCATTTTCGCGTTTGCTGAGTTTCTTTTCGACGGACCATAGCTCTTCCCGTTGCTTGTTGACTTCCTCTTCCAGCGCCTCACGCCGTTTAAGCAGTTCCTCTTTCGCTTCCAGCTTCTGGCTTTTGAGCAGGTTTTCTGAATCGAGCTCGGCCTGTTTCAGAATCTGAGCATAAGACTGGTAGGCAGACCCGCGACGGATCCGATCAATGAAATACCCAATAATGACCCCGACAATGAACGCCAGGGCCGCTCCGATAGCGACTTCGGTTAACATATCCCAGGTGCTTCCTATGCGCCTATAGTGAAAGCCCCTTTCCTGCCTGATACCATTTGGCGTTGATATTCGACAGAGACAAAATTGTATCTCCCTGAACTCACCCGCAAGCGAATTCAATCAGATCGATACAAATCATGTTGTCAGGAATTTCATGAGAATGACAGGAGCGTCAGGGAGTTCCTCGATTTTGCATGCCTGATAAAAGAAATGAAATCAAAGGCATGGCGAAACCTCAAGCAGTCCGGAAAAAAGATAATACGCTTTCAACAAACATATGGCCCGTGCTTTTTACCTTTTAACGACGCTTAAAGCACCATTGGTCAGAGCGCACCTTGACTGGCACACGTAACCGCTGTTCGATCCCCAGACAAGACAAGACTCGACGCATCATTTCATTTTCCTCTGCCTGCTGAGTCAACGACTCAACTTGCGGATAGAAATCGCTCGCGGAACGAGTCGATTTCCATGGTTGCATCAGCGTCGGCAATACGCGCACCGCTCTGGTGAGCAGAACATAAATTGCTAGAATTGTCTCATTGAGAATACCAGACATTGTTGATTCTCCAACTCAACTGAAACCGGGTCTACTTTAGAAACTCTTAAATCACAAAGAGTACTCCACTTAAAGTTAAGTGATAATACCCGCTTGCGACAATGCTCCCTGTCAAACTTTGAAATGCCGAAAGGAAACCTAAAAATAAATAAACAATGAAACTATTATGAAAAGCCAACTCCAGAACATCCAGAAAAAAACGACAAACATCTGCCAATTCGTAAAGTTCAATAACCATCGAAAAGGAAGCTGAGTGTGAGTGTAACTTGAATGACAGTGATAACTTCTCGTAAAATTCCTTTTTTATGGTAACAAGACATTTCCGGTTTCGATAGTATATAGTCAGAAATATTGCCTGAAAGTCCAATCTCGAACCGACACCCGCGGGGTGCTCCGTTTCCGGCCTTAACCCGCTTTGCAGAATTCCCGTTTCCGATGAATCAGTTTATCCAGACCGTGAAACGCGGATTACTTACCTGCCAGCAACGGATTCAGGACGAATCAAACCCTGCTCCCAACATTAGTTCACATCAAAAATCACCTGCGCAACGCACGTTGATCGCCGTATCCGGAGGCGCGGACAGCATGGCTTTGTTACGAGCACTGAAGTGTCTGGCGCAGTCTTCCGAATCGCTGATCCCTCCCGATGGACTGGTGATCGCCCATTTGAATCATGGCCTGCGAGGAACCGCCTCTGATGAAGATGCGGAGTGGCTGAAACAGGAATGCCGGCGTCTCTCACTCCCCTGTGTGACCGAGAAACAGGAGCTGAATCAGGGGCCTGATTCCGGCCTGGAAGAACAGTGCCGCACAGCACGGTATGGTTTTCTCACCCGGGTTGCGATTGCAGAACAGTGCACGCAGATTGCCGTCGCACATACCCTGGATGATCAGGCTGAAACGGTGCTCCATCACATTATTCGCGGGACAGGTATCACAGGACTGAGAGGAATTCCCCAGACCCGGGTCTTACAGCAGGGTCTGCATCTGATTCGCCCGCTGTTGCAGATCAGTCGTGAAGAAGTCGTGGAATTTCTGAACGTATGTGGCCAGGAATACCGGAATGACGAAAGCAATGCGGACACCAGTTTCACCCGCAATCGAATCCGCCATCAACTGTTACCTTTATTAAAAAAAGAATTCAATCCCAACGTAGTACAGTCCATTCAGCGATTGTCGCAGCAGGCGGAAGAAGTGACCTGTGTCCTCAATGCAGAAGTCGACCAGATATTGAAAGCCGCTACACTCGATCAGAACCAGGAGACCTGGCGGCTCGACTGTCTGGTCTTGCAGGACAGTCCCGATTACCTCGTCCGACAGTGTTTCCTGAAGATCTGGCAGAAAATGAACTGGTCCCGCAGAAGGATGGGCTTTGATCACTGGCAGCGGTTGCAGGAACTGACATTGTCTGGTCAAAAGTTAAGTCTGCCCGATCAGGTTGAAGCGGAACGTCGAGACAAATTACTGATTTTGCGCAAGCGGATTGACAGCCACCGGTGACGCATAGCGAATCTGATAAACATTCACATTCCTGCATACGTGTTGTGGAAATCTCGATCCGGGTTGGTTAGAATCTGGCGTTGCTGATACTGATATCGGTCTGTTCATCGAGATCCTTTCCTTCTCACGAACGGTCGTTATGAGTTACCGTTGTGTGAACAAGACCATTCAAAGCATCCATTCCTGATCAGCAATCCGATCGATCCGCTTTTGAATTTAGAACTCTTGCAGAACACGTTGCACCTAAACCACTCGCCCTCATTCATTCAAAGAAGTCGCAACTATGAACAACAATAAACCACTGTTTATTGCGAGTTTTATGACGCTCATCGCCGCCGGCGTGGGGTTTGCCATTCGTGGAGGTATCCTGGCTGACTGGGGTGCCCAGTATGGATTTACCAAATTTGAACTGGGAACAATCACTGGCGGCGGACTGGTTGGTTTCGGAATTGTGATTCTGTTAGCCAGTCTGATTACTGACAATGTTGGTTACAAACCGATCCTGCTGCTGGCGTTCATTCTGCATGTTCTATCTGCTTTGATCACCTTCGCAGCCACACCGGTTTTCGAAGCCGCTGGTAAAGGTGCGACTTACTGGTGCCTGTACGTCGGCATGTTCATGTTCGCTGTCGCCAACGGCCTGTGTGAAGCGGTGATCAACCCCCTGGTGGCGACACTCTACCCCCACAAGAAAACGCATTACCTCAACATTCTGCATGCGGGCTGGCCCGGCGGTTTGATTATAGGTGGGATCGTGGCAGCCATTTATGCCAACATGAAAGAATCCACTGAATGGCTCCGATGGGAAATCCCCATGGCCGTTTTTCTGATCCCCACCCTCATTTATGGCTACATTGTCATCAAACAAAAATTCCCTCTCTCCGAAGCGAAGTCGGCTGGCGTCAGCTTCGGGCAAATGTTGATGACCTTTGCCAGTCCGTTACTGATCTTTCTGCTTCTATTACAGGCCTGTGTTGGGTATGTAGAACTGGGTACAGACAGTTGGATTGCCAGTATTACGGAATCCATTCTGGAAGGTCAGGGAGAAGGTCAGGGGCTTTACCTCTTTATCTATGCATCTTCAATCATGTTCGTCCTGCGTTTCTTTGCTGGCCCGATCGTAGAAAAAATCAATCCGCTGGGCCTGCTCTGCATCAGCGCCTGCTTTGGTGCAGTAGGACTCTACATGATCGGAACATTCGAAGCAGCCATTTACATCTGGCTGGCTATGACTGTCTACAGTCTGGGAAAAACATTCCTCTGGCCCACCATGCTGGGTGTGGTTGGCGAACGGTTCCCTAAAGGGGGCGCTTTAACGATGGGAGCCATGGGAGGTATCGGAATGCTGTCAGCCGGACTGCTCGGCGGTCCGGGCATCGGCTACAACCAGGACTATTATGCAACACAGAAACTGGAATCACTTTCTCCTGATGCCTATGAGCGTTACTCCGCAGCAGAGGAAAAAGGCTTTCTCTTTCTGCCGGAGATCAAGGGCCTCAACGGACAGAAAGTTGATGTTCTGAAGAACGATGGCGAAGAACTGGACAAAGCTGTGGCACAACTGAAAGCAGAAGGTAAGACGAACGAAAACATCGAGACCTTGAATCAATGGTGGCAAGGTGCAGAAGAATATGCCAAAGAGGATCAACCGGAAGTCAAAGAAGCCGGTATTTACGGAGGTCGCATGGCCCTCATATGTACGGCCTTTGTTCCGTTGTTCATGGCCTTCGGCTACCTGATTCTCGTGATCTACTTCTACAGTAAAGGTGGTTACAAAGCGGAAGTACTCCATGGCGAAGAACCCGTGGGTGAACACTATACCGGGGGCGTTGAAGGGCCTGTGGAATAATAATCCGTCTCCCTGAAACAATGGAACGACTGCCCGCCTGCGGGTGGTCGTTCTTTCATTTTGCTTCCCATCTGGAATAGATTAGACTGTCAGGACTCAAAACCGCCAGAGGAAAACGATTTCACCAGACTCAAAAGGTTGACTTTCAAACTAATTGCTGAATAACTGAACCATCGTTCCGCGTAAAAATCAACAGAATTATCACTACCATATAACGATCTGATAACAGGTACGCTCTCATGGATAATCCATTTCCCGAAGCTCAAACGTTTGTCACGCATCTTGAGTGCGGAATGCACCATGATCGTTACGAAGCAGATCAGTTGCACGGTCTTTCCAAATCGGGAAAACCTCTGCTGGTTAAATATGACTTAGAGGCGCTCGCCCAGGCAGTCACAAAGGAAGAACTGGCCTCCCGCCCGGCAACTCTCTGGCGGTACCGCGAATTCCTGCCGGTACGCAAATCAGAAAATATTGTCAGCCTGGGAGAAGTTCACACTCCCCTGATCCCCGTTCCCCGTCTGCAGGGAGGCAAGGGCACAGCCTGGATTAAAGACGAGGGTCGCCTCCCCACGGGTTCCTTCAAAGCGCGTGGACTCTGTATGGCTGTCTCGATGGCGAAAGAACTGGGAGTCTCCAAAGTCGCGATGCCGACCAACGGCAATGCGGGCGCTGCGCTGGCCGCCTATGGAACCCGGGCCGGGATGAAGTCCTATATCTTCTGCCCGGACGATACACCGGAAATCAATGTGCGAGAAATCGCTGCCCAGGGAGCCCAGGTCTGGCGCGTGAATGGCCTGATCAATGACTGCGGCAAGATCGTCGGCCAGGGCAAAGAACAGGTGGGCTGGTTTGATTTTTCAACCCTGAAAGAACCTTATCGCATCGAAGGGAAAAAGACGATGGGACTGGAACTGGCCGACCAGATGGGCTGGGAGGTTCCCGACGTGATTTTATATCCGACCGGTGGCGGGACCGGACTGATCGGCATGTGGAAGGCGTTTAACGAACTCAAAGCCATGGGCTGGCTGAAAGGCAAACTGCCCCGCATGGTCGCCGTTCAGGCATCTGGCTGTGCTCCCATGGTCAAAGCCTACGAAGCCGGCGAAGAACACGCAGAGCTCTGGCAGAATGCCCACACGGTGGCAGCCGGGATTCGCGTCCCGGTTGCGGTAGGCGACTTTCTGATCTTGCGAGCCGTCCGGGAAAGTAATGGTTTCGCGACGGCCGTCGATGATGAACTGATCACCGCCGCTCTGGATGAATGCTCGCAGAAGGAAGGGTTCCTGATGTGTCCGGAAGGAGCAGCAACTTACGCCGCCTACAAACAGGAACTGGCCTCTGGCAGAATCAGCCCGGATGAGAGTGCTGTGCTGTTCAATTGTGCCACCGGTTTGAAATACGAACTCCCGCCAGCCAACCAGTCAATCGACATTCATCAGCCAATCGATTACTCTCAATTTAATTAATCGAGGCAGTAGTAGAAAAACGTTCTTGCAGGAAGTAGTGACATGAGCGATGTTCTGGTAACAGAGAATATTCAAGGCGTGTCCATGAATCGTCTCATCCAGGAGCACGATGTCGAGTTCGATGCCTACCTGTGGCAGAATATCGATCTGCTCAAACAGAAAATTCAAAACACCAGAGCCTTGATCGTCAGAAATCAGACGAAAGTCGATCGCGAGTTGATCGATGCGGCTCCCGAGCTCAAAATCATCGCCCGGGCCGGCGCAGGTCTGGATAATGTCGACACAGAATATGCTCATGAAAAAGGGATCGTGGTCTGCTTTACTCCGGATGCCAATTCGCTCTCAGTAGCAGAACTCACTATCGGGCTGATGCTGGCATTGATGCGAAAAATTCCGGAAGCCCGTCAGGATACCCTGACAGGAGGCTGGAACCGACTTAAATTCACCGGCACTGAACTTTATGGCAAGTCATTCGGACTGATCGGCTTGGGACGCATTGGTTCTTTCACTGCGACACGCGCAAAAGCATTCGGAATGAACATCCTTGCCGCCGACCCGTTTCTCAAAGCGGATGCTCCACAGCTCAAAAAGCTCAATGCCACCCTGCTCTCCCTCGATGATCTGCTGGCTGAGTCAGATGTTGTTTCCTGCCACAGCCCGCTGACCCCCGATACACGCAAGATGCTGACTTATCAGCATTTCAGAAAGATGAAACCGGATGCCTTTTTCATCAACACCTCGCGCGGGGAAGTCGTCGATGAACGCGGACTGACCCAGGCATTGCTCGAGCATAAACTGGCAGGAGCAGCTTTGGATGTCCGGGAAACCGAGCCCCCCAAACAGAGCCCCTTGAACCAGATGGAAAATGTGATCTTAACCCCTCACATCGCGGCGTTTACTGTCGAAGCACAGGACCGAGTGGTCGATTCGGTCTGCGAAGACGTCCGGCTGGTGTTGAGTGGAAAAAAAGCAATCAATGTTTTTGAACCTTAGTCTGAGAGACACAGCCTGATGCAGAACGAACTCAAAGAAGACAAATGGTATCACGGCATTTCGCGTTACCAGTGGCTCGTTTTGACGATCGCTTCCCTGGGCTGGGTCTTTGATGTCTTCGAAGGACAGATCTTCGTTGCCAGCATGAACGAAGCCATGCCTTCACTGGTTCCTGAAGGGACAACAAAAGGAACCATTTCCGAATATAATGCCATCACCTTTAGTGCATTTCTGATTGGTGGGGCACTGGGTGGAATTTTATTTGGTGCACTCAGCGACCGGATTGGTCGTAAAAAAACAATGTCTCTCACAATTTTGTTTTATTCATTATTTACCTGTTTATCAGCATTTTCACAGGACTGGTGGCAATTTGCGGGGTTTCGTTTTCTGGTAGCGCTCGGGGTCGGAGGTGAGTGGGCAGTCGCGAGTACCCTCGTTGCCGAATCGTTTCCTCCCAAAGCTCGCGCTAGAGTCGGCAGTATTTTCCATGCATCCAGTGTTCTGGGAACCTATCTCGCGATTCTGGCGGGAGCATTTATTATCGGTAATGAGAGCATTCAGCAGTATGCTGAAGATGCAGGGTACCCTTCACTGCCCTGGCGTATCGGCTTTGCCCTGGGTGTCGTGCCCTCCTTTTTGATTATCTGGATTCGCCGCTCCTTAAAGGAACCAGAATCTTGGCAGAATGCACAAAACGCTGCTAAAAGCGACTCCAGCAAACAGATGGGAAGTATCCTCAATCTTTTCAGTTCGCCATACCTGAAGAGTACATGTATTGGAATCATATTGGCATCTATTGGGTTCGCGACTTTTTGGGGCGTTCACATTTATGGTAAGGATGCATTCTTGAAAACAATCGAGTCGGAATATGTTGCTGAATTCAAAGCAAATGAACCAACGGTCACACAAGAGGAGATTGAGGTATATCTGGATTCAATTAAGGCGACATTAAAAAAATGGGAAATGCTGGGGATGTTCTTAACGACAACCGGCGGGGGTTTAGGTCTATTAGCCTTTGGGCCACTTTGTGAATGGCTGGGACGAAGATGGGCGTTTTTTCTGTTTCATATTGGCGGGCTAATCAGCACGTATCTATTATTTCAGTTGTTCAATAATTCCATTGTGATCGGATGTTTCTTACCGGTGTTTGGTTTTCTGACGCTCGGTATGCATGCGGGATATGCCATTTACTTCCCCGAACTTTATCCAACCCGTCTCAGATCTACGGGCGCTGGTACCTGTTTCAATGGGGGCCGCATTTTAGCTGCCCCGATTCTGCTTCTTGCTGGCTGGATGCAAAGTCAAAAAGTAGGTTTCACATTAGCGCAAACGGCAACGATACTAAGCTTGCTCTACATCGTTGGTGCCATCCTGCCCTTCTTTGCGAAAGAGACCAGAGGCAGCGCTCTGATGGAATAACTTTTCCCGCCGCGTTCACCCCCGCTTTCTCGAGTCATCAGTAAAATCTTGACTCATATTGACTTGTTCATAATCATGATGTTTTCTGATCCACAGCTGTGGTTTTTTGTCCTGGCTGTCATTTTTCTGTCTGCATTCATCCAGGGAATTATCGGTTTTGGATATGCCATCGTCGCGATGGCGGTTCTTCCCTTAATGCTGGATTTTCGCGAAGCCAATCTCCTGGTTGCTTTGAGCATCGTATTACCCGTGATCTGGATCTTCTGGGCCTATCGGAAGCATTCGAATTTTAAAGTGCTGCTGGGAGCAATTGCTGGTTCCCTGGTAGGATTGCCTCTGGGGCTGCTGATGTTTACCGTGATTGACCTGGATTACCTGGTGCGTGGGACCGGACTGGTGATCCTGCTGATTGTGATCGATGGTTTTTTCCAGAAACCCGTTCAGACAGAATCCGGCCCCCAACAGGCCTCCCCAATCTGGAGTACGTTTGCCGGCTTCTGCAGCGGCTTCCTGGCCGGCTCAACCAGTATTGCCGGTCCACCGATTGTGATTTATGCCATCCGCCAACCCTGGACACAGGACCAATACAAGGGATTTATATTTGGGTTTTTCATCCTGATCTCGATCACACGTGTCATAGGTTTGTCGCTAATGGGACTGGTCACCACGCCTGTGATCCTGACATCCGCCATTGCGATTCCGTTTGTGATCACAGGCATGGCGCTGGGCACTTTGATCGGCCCCCGGATTAATCCTGTGATTTTCAAACGCTGCCTGCTGATGTTACTCGCAGTCAGTTCGCTGTATATGGTCATTCAGGGAAGCGCCGACGAGAAAGAGCTGAAACCAGAGTTGTCCGCTCGTACCACTCCCTCCACAAGCATTGCCCAGTAGCGAAACTAATCTGACCGTGCTTCCCATTCCTGTATCCACTCGAGAACCTGCAGTTGTTCTGTCAGCCAGTCATCACCTTCAGTTAATTGCCGGGCCACCAGCGGCAATTCCTGAACGGTGTCCACATCACTCAACTCAGGCAGCAGGTGGATTTCACCCAGATCCTGAATCTGTTCCCGAAGTGCCCTTGTGGTGTCCTCGACACTGTATGGCACATTCAGCCAGACAGCAGGATCAAGCGCAATCTGGCTTCCAAACAGATAAAAGCCCCCATCGCAGGCAGGCCCGATTACAAACTGCGGTGTAGCACTTTCCACTGACAGGATCTCAACTGCTTCATTCAGCAACGTAACAGGCAGATGTGGCGTATCCGCGCCCAGAAAAATGACGAACTGACTGAATTCAAACAACTGCTGTTGTACATATGCCAGTCGGTTACCCAAGCCCCCGGCTCCCTGTCCCATAGTTTTAAACTGATTCCAAAGCGAATCCTGCTGCGCTTCTGGTTCGGCGACCGCCCAGAAGGGAGTGACCGATTTCTGATTCGCGACGCTGTGCACAACCGCTGCGACTGCGTTTGCCGAAAGGATATGAAACTGCTCCGCCTGCACCGTGCCGACCGATTGCGCCAGCCTGGTTTTTAAAGGAGAGTAACCGGGAGTTTTTACGAAGACGGCGATGGCGCCTTGCTTTGGCAGCATTTCAAAATTCGATCTTTTATCAGGAGTAAAAACTGCGGGATCGCCTGCCGTGCCGTCAGCCAGAGATGTCTGACTGTCACTTTCAGCCAGCCCTGCTCTCGATATTTCCGGGCACTGGTTTCGATGTCTGCGTCGGTGCACTTGAGACGAATTCCCTGACGCCTGGCCGCCCATACCAGCAGATGATCTTCACCATAGGCTGCCTCTTCATTAAACCCTTTGAGTTCGCGAAACATAGACCGTGGCAAACAGAATCCCTGGTCGCCAAAGGGAACCCCCAGTACATGCGAGCGGAAATAGACGCCCCAGGAGTTGAGTCGCATTAACAAAAAACTCTGGTCCTGAAACTTGAGATTAAAATAGAGAAAGGCCTCCGGACAGGAATCCAGAGTTTTTAACAGTTGCTGCACAGCTGAATCACTTAATCGTGAGTCAGCGTGTAAAAAAAGCAGATGATCAGATTGAGCATATTTCGCTCCATAATTCATCTGAATCGCCCTGCCTCTGGAAGTACAATGCCAGTGGCTGCGACTGTTTAATCCAGATGAATTGAGGCGATCTTGAAATTCAGGTGGAGCCAATCCGTTTGAAATAAATAGAAATTCGGCAGTTTCCGGGAAAGCTCTCAGATCTGCCAGTAATTCCTGCCAGCTGCTATCCCCCTGTAATACGGGAATAATGACTGAAATCGAGCAGGCTGCGCTCCCCTGGTTGACGTTACTCATTTTTTTGTACTTAAACTGGAAATGTATTTCGTTTCACAGTATGTGAATTCATAGTAGTACATAATACAAACTCCCAAAAGGAATGTTCATTCGGAAACGCAATGTTTCTGAAATTGGCTGAGTCGGATATACTGGAAGAACCTCGGGCAGTCGCTTGCTGCCAGTAACTGTTTTCGTCAGGAATTCAAAAAACCGACCGGACTTTAAAGGAACCTTGATCAAGATGAATTCTGTCAATACACAGCCGCAATCCAGTGAAGAAGAATCAGTCTATACCCGTTATGCAAATGCGGCTCGCCAGGCTGAAGCGGCACTATGCTGCCCTGTCGAATACAATCAGGAATATTTATCGATCATTCCGCAAGAGATTCTGGAAAAGGATT
Organism: Gimesia maris; assembly: GCF_008298035.1. Classification (NCBI taxonomy): domain Bacteria; kingdom Pseudomonadati; phylum Planctomycetota; class Planctomycetia; order Planctomycetales; family Planctomycetaceae; genus Gimesia; species Gimesia maris. The sequence continues at coordinate 2,214,783 of NZ_CP042910.1, read as the reverse complement.
ATGGTTGTGGTGATCCCACTCCTTATCTCTCGCCGGGCGATACCGTTCTCGATCTGGGCTCAGGGGGAGGCAAGATCTGCTATATTGCCTCACAGATTGCAGGTCCTTCGGGAAAAGTAATTGGGGTGGACTGCAATGCAGAGATGCTGGCTCTCGCCCGAAAGTATCAACAGGAAGTCTCCGATAAACTGGGATACTCAAATGTCGAATTTCGCAGTGGACTGATCCAGGACCTTAAGCTGGACCTGGAACTGTTGAACCAGGAATTGTCTGCCAGCCCGATCGACAGCCAGGCGCGCTGGCTGGAATTAAGAAATCTGGAAGAACGCCTGCGACAGGAGTCGCCACTGATCCCCGGTGACTCGATTGATTGTGTAATCTCAAACTGTGTATTAAACCTGGTGCGCGAAAGTGATCGCAGTCAATTACTGCAGGAAGTCTTTCGAGTTTTAAAACGTGGCGGAAAAGCGGTCATCAGTGATATTGTCTGCGATGATATCGTGCCTCAACATATGCGGAAAGATCCTGAACTCTGGTCAGGCTGTATTTCAGGTGCCTTTCAGGAAGCCGCGTTTCTGAAAGCTTTTGAAGACGCCGGGTTCCATGGGATCGAAATTCTCAAACGGGAAGAAACTCCCTGGCGGACCGTGGAAGGTATCGAATTCCGCTCAATGGTTGTCTCTGCTTATAAAGGCAAGCAGGGCCCCTGCCTGGAACGGAACCAGGCGATGATTTATCGTGGTCCGTTTAAAAAAGTCGAAGATGACGATGGACACACCTATTTCCGTGGCGAAAGGATCGCCGTCTGCGATAAAACATTTCAACTCCTGCAGAAGGCCCCCTATGCAGGTCAGTTTCTTTCGGTCGCCCCATATCAGGACATTCCCCTGGAACAGGCACGCGAGATGGACTGCCGCAGGAATGCAATCCGCAGCCCGCAGGAAACCAAAGGCAAAAATTTTGATCTCACGACACAGATTGTGGATGAGTGTTGCAGTCCGGACAGCGGTTGCTGCTAATCTCTGCCAGCACACATTCACTTGAGTTCGTATAGACGGAAAACAACAATGGCATCTCTCACTCTGCTCAGACAACACAGTAAACTGGCGGATCCGCGTGAGCAACTTCGTATTCTCAATGAACGATCTCAACAACCGGCATTTGAAGCACAGTTTCAGAACCAGCAACTCCCGGGACTGCATGCGACATCAATTGAGACACTTCAGATCAACATGGGAAAACTCTGTAATATGACTTGTGAGCACTGTCACGTTGATGCAGGTCCTGACCGCAGAGAAATCATGACGGCTGAAACCGTACAGGAATGTTTACAGGCCTTGGAACATCCTGGCTTTCAGACGCTGGATTTAACGGGCGGTGCGCCGGAAATGAATCCGCATTTTAAAGATCTGGTAATCGCCGCCCGGAAACTGGGAAGGCGAATCATAGATCGTAGTAATCTGACGATTCTGCTGGCGCCCGGTTTTCAGGATCTTCCTCAATTTCTGGCAGATCAGAATGTCGAGATTATCGCTTCCCTTCCCTGCTATCTGCAGGAAAATACGGATGCACAACGAGGCGACGGCGCATTCCAGAAATCAATTCAGGCTCTGCAGAAGTTGAATTCGCTCGGTTATGGAATTCCAGGCTCCGAATTGAAACTGACCCTGGTTTATAATCCGGTTGGTTTCTCTCTGCCCCCCAACCAATCCGAACTTGAGGCAGCGTACCGTCGTGAATTGAATCAACGATTTGAGGTTCAGTTCACCAACCTGATAACGATTACGAACATGCCCATCAGTCGTTTCCTCAGCGAATTAATCCAGCAGGAACGCTTTGAAGAATATATGGAGCGGCTCGTAAACGCATTTAATCCGGCCACGGTATCCGGTCTGATGTGCCGTTCTATTCTTTCAGTCGACTGGCAGGGTTTTCTTTACGACTGTGATTTTAACCAGATGCTGAATCTGCCGGTCGCAGCACTGAAACGAAGGCACATCCGCGATTTCGATTATGATGATCTCGTCAGTCGAAAAATCGTGACCGGTCAGCATTGTTTCGGGTGTACTGCAGGAGCCGGATCCAGTTGTGGTGGCGCGATAACCCCTCCCTGATACTGCAGCTCGTTGATGATTGAGCAGGCTCAAGAATCGCAGTACTCAGATGTGAAACCAGTTGATTCGTGAAGTCAGTTTAAATAATTGATGAAGTTCCACAGACCGTAAATACCAGCCATTCGCTGCTCTGCCCGTTTACTGACTATTCAGGTTATCACTATCTCTTTTTATGGGGAAAATGGCCAGCGTGGAGAGAAATATTTCCTGTCGCTAGTGAAAAATGGGGATTTTTTCCTAATGCGTTTGCGCCACGGAGGCGGAAATAGAACTATATATTTCCAGTTCATTTTTTTCGCACTTGACAAAGCATTTTAAATATCATAATGGAAATATTCTGAACTTAATATTTCCCTGAAAACGGTCGAAATAGTTCTTCCCGAATGTTATAAAGATCCCACGATTGGATGTTGACATCGGGCTTTTATGCTCTGTAAAAATCGTTTAGAAATTTGGAAAGATTGCACAAAGAAGCAACGAGGATTTAACTGTGTTACTAGCCGATTCAACTCTTATCGAATCTACTGAAGAACCTGATCTATTTACGGAAGAGCCCCCCATCGTTTTCTTTTCACTGGATGACGATGAAGAAAACATTGGTTTCGACGATCTGGAAGATCTCGACGATGATGAATTCGACGATGACGAAGACGACTTCGATGATGACGATGAAGAAGAGGATGATGACTTCGATGACGAAGAAGAGGATGAGTTTGACGACGAATTCGACGACGATTTCGATGATGATGATGACATCTTTTAAAGCTCATTCGCAGTTCAGCAGAGGAATTCGTCTTTGATTCTGTTCAAAGACGAATACGCCGTTCACTTCTCCGCCTAAATAATGCGTCAGACACGCACCACCCGTCAACCACCTGAGTATAGGTGCTCCCACCAGCTTCCTGAACTCTCCAATAGAAAATAGAAACTAACCATGCAGGGACTGGTCGAAAAAATTAATGATGCCGTAGAGTTTCTGAAACCTCAGATTTCTGAAGCGCCCCGCGTTGGTTTAATCCTTGGTACGGGACTGGGTGATTTTACTCAACAAATCACCCAGACGAATTCCATTCCTTACGAATCAATTCCTCACTTTCCCCGATCCACTGTAGAATCTCACGCAGGTCAACTGGTATCTGGAAATTTAAATGGGACTCCGATTATCGCGATGGAAGGTCGGTTCCATTTTTATGAAGGGTACTCCATGAAGGAAGTCACCTTTCCAGTCCGGGTAATGAAAGCCCTCGGGGTCGAAACTTTGATCATCACAAATGCATCGGGAGGGATGAATCCACACTATCAGCTGGCCGATATCATGATCATCGACGATCAGATCAATTTAATGGGTGACAATCCATTACGGGGTATCAATGATGACCGACTCGGCGTCCGCTTCCCCGATATGAGTGCCCCTTACGACCGCAGCTTAATCAGGCTGGCTGAACAGAAGGCACTGGAACTCCAGATTCGTACACAGACAGGTGTATTTGTAGCCGTCACCGGTCCAAACCTGGAAACACGCGCGGAATATCGCATGCTGCGTCAGATGGGAGCAGACTGTGTGGGTATGTCGACTGTTCCTGAATGCATTGTCGCCAACCATGCTTCCCTGAAAGTATTGGGCCTCTCGGTAGTGACGGACCTCTGTCTACCCGACGCGCTGGAACCTGTTGAGATCAGTAAGATCTTAAAAGTGGCAGCAGATGGCGGTCAGAAGCTGGCTCGTCTGATCCCGAAAATCATTGCAGAATTGTAAGCGATATTATCTGCACGAGCATACCCGGGAATCTCTGAGAAAGTCATTTTCCCCGGGAATGATAGGCCAGATACCAGTCTACAAATCGATCAATCCCCTGTTCAATCGAGGTAGAGGGTGTGAATCCCGTTGCCTGCTGAAGCTCTGAAATATCCGCATAGGTTTCCAGAACATCCCCTGGTTGCATCGGAAAATTTTCTCGAATCGCAGGCTTGCCGATTCTCTGTTCTATCACATCAATCAGCCGGGCAATTCCGACAGGCTGATGATTCCCGATATTATACAATCGATAAGGGGCAACAGTCTGGTCATTCAGATCGACAGCAGTAGCTTCCGAAACAGGTTCTGTTCGTACGGGTATCTGCTCCAGAACTCCCAGGACTCCGCTTACGATATCATCAACGTAGGTAAAATCCCGTTTGAGATTTCCGTGATTGAACACCTTAATAGGCGTCCCTTCCAATATCGCTTTCGTAAATAGATAGACGGCCATGTCAGGACGTCCCCAGGGACCATAGACTGTAAAAAATCGCAATCCGGTTGTGGGCAGATCGTACAGATGGCTGTAACTGTGGGCTATCAGTTCGTCGGCCCGTTTAGTCGCCGCATACAGACTGATGGGGTGATCAACGGCATCATGTGTAGAATAAGGAATCTTCCGATTCGCCCCATACACAGAACTGGATGAGGCATAGACAACGTGTTCCACTTCTTTCAGGCGACATTGCTCCAGCAGATTTACAAAGCCCAGCACATTACTCTGAACATATTCCAGTGGCTTGAGCAGGGAGTTCCTGACTCCCACTTCAGCTGCCAGATGGATCACCTTTTGAAAGGGATTCTGCACAAACAGATGTGAAAGTGATTCCACATCTGTAATATCTGCTTCATGAAATTCGAACGTCTCAAACTGCCGTAATTCTGCCAGTCGATCGCGTTTCAATCTGACATCATAATGGCTGTTAAGATTATCAACGCCCGTCACCCGATGTCCTTGTGAAAGCAGGCGTGCAGTAACGTGAAACCCGATGAAACCAGCCGCCCCCGTCACCAGAATATGGTTCATGACGATTCCTGTTGCATCAGATTCCGATAGTACTCAACGGTCTTGGCCAGACCATCCTTTAAAGCTACTTCAGGTTCCCACTTTAGAAATTTTCGTGCTTTAGAAATGTCGGGACAACGTTGTTTCGGATCATCGGTTGGTAACGTTTCATGCACCAATTCTGATTCAGAATTGACTGATTTGATTACTGCCTGTGCCAGTTCCAGCATGGTGTTCTCGACTGGGTTCCCCAGGTTTACCGGTCCGGTTGTTTCTTCCTGATTCATCATTCTCAGGAAACCTTCGATCAGGTCATCCACATAGCAGAAAGAACGGGTCTGTTGACCATCACCATAGATCGTCAGCGGTTCACCCCGCAGCGCCTGGTTGATGAAATTCGAGATCACTCGACCATCATTAGGATCCATTCTCGGCCCATAGGTATTGAAAATTCTAACGATGCGAATCGGCACCTCATGTGCCTGATGATAATTAATACAGAGCGATTCTGCGATCCGTTTGCCTTCATCGTAACAACTGCGCGGACCAAGGGGATTCACATTCCCCCAATATTCCTCTACCTGCGGGTGCACTTCCGGATCACCATACACTTCGGATGTTGATGCATGCAGTACTTTGGCACGACAGCGTTTTGCCAGTCCCAGTACATTCACCATTCCGACACTTGATGTCTTGATGGTTTTGATGGGATTGTACTGGTAGGCAACCGGAGACGCCGGACAGGCGAGGTTGTAGATCTCGCTGACTTCCAGATAAAACGGATGAACAATATCATGCCGGATCAATTCAAATCGGGGATGCCCGATCAGATGAGCGATATTTCTTTTGCTACCTGAAAAAAAGTTGTCGAGGCAGATGACTTCCCTGCCCTGTTCGATCAGACGGTCACATAAATGACTTCCCAGAAATCCGGCCCCGCCAGTTACTAAAACAGAGTTCACCTATCATTCCTTTTTGAAAATTAAGCCACGATGATCAAGGATCGCTCCCTTGAATTACAGCAACGTCATATCGCCAGTGTACTTAAACAGAACTAGAAAAACGAGAATAGATATTTGTTTCCACTCTGGAAATCTATGGAATTCATTCGAGAATCGGGAGGGACGAATCAAAACAGGGCCTGATACGACAAAAGATTCTGGAGAAAAACAGGCTTACGAGGCGTTACGTTCTGCCATTTCATTTGATGCAACTTTATTTACTTCCTGGCAGAGCAATTGCTTATCCTGTTCAATCTCAAAATCGGTACGCTTCAATAATTCAGCGTAAACTTCGTCCACTTTCTGAAGTTCCAGCGGCAGGTTGATTTTAGACTGCAGTTCTGACAGGCTTGACGCAAGCTGGTGAAAAGAACGAGAGAGTATCACCCATTCAGACCCCAGCCTGGCATGTGCACTCAATACCAGACGCCCCGAGACCAGCCCCTGATCCATTGTAGATATCCCACCAATACCGAAAGGAATCCCGGCATTTCTGCAAATTTCAGACATATTGTCCACAATTCCATTCGACATCAGTTCAAACATGAAATTCAGCTCCATATCGAGATGTAAATCATTTAAACCAATATGAATCTGTGAGACATCAGGCAGTTGTACGATTTGATCGAGCTGATTCATTGCTCCGATCGTTTCTACCAGAGGCACCACTCTGGCACGTGAGTTGACCTGGTTACAGAACCATTCTATTTCTTCCAGAGAACGGAACATCGGCAACATCAGAGCATCTGCCCCCTGGTCCAGGGCATTTTCAATCTCGACAGATGATTGCGGATTCAGAGGATTTAAGCGAACCAGAACTTCAGCATTCTGGATCGCGTCCTTCACACGCGAGATATTCTCTACTTTGTGATGAGAAATAACGGTATCTCGCCCCCCCTGACGCTCGACTTTTCCCAATAATTCGAGGTCAATGAAGATACAATGTACGCCACAATGATCGACGTATTTTGCAATCTCAGGGCAATCAGTGATAAATAAATACTTCATTATAAAGACAGCTTCCCGTTGAAACTCGGCAAGTGATTCTTCAGGATCAATAAAACAGCCCCAAAACAAAGCCCCCCCAGTCCCACAGAGCACATAAACAGTTGGACATGATCCGACACAATATTGACTATCATAGTAGAAATCGAGATTCCTGAGAATGTCAGAAAGACCAGTGCTGAATAATGTTTCAAATCAATCCCCTGAATTACGGACACCTCTAATTTTACATACAATGAAACGGCCAGCCCCAGAAAATGCAACCAGCTGGTCAAAACAAACGCCAGCATGACCCCTGATATTCCCAGAAACTCTCTCAGACCCAGCGAAAGCAGGACGAGACAGACTAGTGAGACACAACTGATTTTAAAAGGTATGATCGTCTCATGTCTGGCATAAAACACATTCATTGTCAAAATAGATAAAAACAGGGCTGGCATTGACAGGATGGAAATCTGCAGCAGTTTCGCTGTATTTGCGACATCCAGAGCCGAAAACTGACCGCGCTGAAACAACAGTGAAACGACTGGTTCAGCACAGACGTAAATGGCAATTCCCGCAGGAATCGAAATTAACAGAATCAATCCGGCTATCTGGCTAACCATTCTCGCTCCTGTCTTCAGATCCCCCGCCGCAAAAATTTGACTCAATCGGGGAAAAATCACCATTGAGATCACGGCACCGATTAATCCTCGTGGCAGTTCTACCAGTTTTTGTGAATATTCAAACAGGCTGATCCCCCCTTCATACATTGAAGCAAAAGATCGTGATACAACTGGAAAAGCAACGACCAGACCAATCGCGGTAAGTGCCTGAAAGTATTTTACCATCAGTTGACGGTTCAAGGAACTCAAGCGGAAGAAAGATTGAAATGCCCCCTTCAAATCAGTTACAAAATAACAGCAGATGAGTTGAGTCAGTAACCGAAATGCACTTGCCGCCACCACTGCCCAGGCGAGAATCTCTATGTGCCCTGGTGTCACCCAGAGAAAAATCACCATGATCAGGACAAGATTAAAAAACAGGTTACCATAAGCGGGAATCACTGGTTTATGGTGCCCCTGCAGAACGGCAGAAGTGACCGCAGTGACAGCGCTGATGGGAAATGCTATCAATACAATGGAAATCAGTTTACCGGTCTCTTTTATTTGATCTGGAGTGAACCCGGAAGCAAGGAGCTCTGTAAACCAGGTCCCTCCCATATTCAACAGGAATGCCAGAGCACTGGTCAGAACAGCGATCACAAAAAAAGTCTGGACAATCAACTGACCGGCAGGCTGTTCAGACAATTCACTGCGACGATGCATCTCTGGTATGAGAACCACTCCTAAAGCGCCTCCCACCAGCATGGCATTCAGGATATCCGGGACGGAAATGACCAGTATGGCAAGATCATTCGCATGGGTAACACCGAGCACCATTGCAAGTCCCAAGACGCGCAACAGACCTGTCATTCGCCCCAGCAGCATCGCCAGGGTTACAAACATCGCTGAGAGTGACGTGGCTCGTTGTGTCATGTACGCTACAACTTCGTTATAAATTATTTGTTTCAGAAATCATGTCGTAAGGCCGTCAGATGGTATAGCGCTCTACGTTGAAATACTGAAGATTCCGTCCGATCCAATCGGCAGTGGCACCAAGCCCTGCCTGAAAAGAGACCTGGCTCTTCCAGTCAGTCAGTTTCTGAATTTTCGTATTATCTGCCAGGAGGCGATTGACTTCACTTTTTTCGGGACGAATTCGGTCCTCATCACACAGGATGGGTACCTCACATCCCGTAACTTCCATCAGAATTTTCGCAGTTTCCTCAATAGACCATTCTCTGCCACTCCCTATATTGACGACTTCTCCCTCGGCCTGTTTACAAAGTGCCAGGGCAATCATTCCTGCCGCCGTATCAGTAGCAAAATTAAAATCGCGTGTGGGAGTTAATGCGCCCAGCTTTAATTCTGAACAGCCAGAAAGTAGCTGGCTGGCAATAGTCGGAATTACGGCGCGGGCCGTCTGCCGCGGTCCATAGGTATTAAAAGGACGAGCCGTGACAACGGGCAATTCAAACGATAGATAATAGCTTTCAGCCATCTTATCCGCGCCGATTTTACTGGCAGAATAAGGTGACTGACCGACCAGGGGGTGATCTTCATCAATGGGGACCCGTTGCGCAGAGCCATATACTTCCGAAGTGGAAACATGTACCAGCCTGGTAAGACTGTCTGAACTGCGACATGCCTGCAGAACATTTAATGCCCCTGTGATATTGGTATCGACGTAGGAACGGGCTGCTACGTAGCTATAGGGAATGGCGATCAGGCTTGATAAATGAAAGACATATCCGCAGCCTGTGACAGCTCCCTTAACCCGTTCGGTATCCCGAATATCTCCCTGGATGATTTCAATCGACTGCAGTACTTCATTCGAAAGATCGCTCAACCAGCCAATCTGGTTCCAGGAATTGTAATACACCAGTGCACGTACCCGCGCACCGGAGGCGACAAGCTGTTCGACCAGGTGGCTCCCGATGAAACCATCGGCTCCTGTGACCAGAACCTGTTGATCTTTTAATGACTCTGACATGCTTGATTTCTTTAGTATTTCGCTTTTAAAAGGTCTATGCTGCCCTGCGGTGGTTTAATTCAATGTGTACCGCAATTTCATCACTTTCTTCCAGGTCACCCAGGGTTTCTCTCACGATCTTCAATTCAGAGCGTGCTTTATCCAGTTCTGCATGAGTCCCAATATCAGACCAGTACTCATGTACCGGAAACACAGCGACTCCGTCTTTCTGTGACAGTCCGGACTCGATAAGATCGGTCATATTGAATATCTGATTAGGGGGAACACGACTGACAGCTTCGGGGGATAGCGCATAAATGCCAGCGTTACATAAAAACTGCTGTGACGGTTTTTCTTCCAGGCAAATGGCAAATGGCCCCTCTGTCTTGATGACTCCATAGGGGATCTCGACATGATAATCAATGGCGGCGACAGTAATCAGAGGCTGGTGCTTAGAATGAAAATCCAGTAAGTACTGAAAATTGATCGAGGTAAAGACATCTCCATTCATTAACAGCAGTGGACCATCCAGTTTTTCTGTGATCAGCGAAAGCGATCCAGCCGTACCCAGCTTTTTCGGTTCGCGTAAGTAATGAATCTCCACACCAAATCGGCTGCCATCTCCCAGGTGTGATTCAATCATTTCGGCCAGATAATTCACTGCGACGTAAATTCGATTGACGCCGGCATGTGCGATTCTGCGGACCTGTCGTTCAATCAGAGGCATCCCCCCTACTTCTACCAGGGGTTTAGGCAGATTCTCAGTCAGCGGTAATAATCTCCGCCCTTCACCACCAGCCATGATGAGGGCACTACTGAACCCGGTTGCCTGTCCCGGATCCGAATGGCGTCTGATTGCTGAAAGTAATGCAATATCAACGACGCAGTTTTGCTCATTCACGAGTGGCAGTGCTTCCAGACCACTCTGTTCCAGCAATTCGATAATTGATGCCTGCGAGGAACACACATCTGCCTTGGTTGGTCTGCGATTCATAATCGCTGTGACAGAATCTTTCAGTTTCTGTCCTGCCAGTAAACCACGCCGGACATCACCGTCGGTAACAACACCCTGTAACGTACCGCAGTGATCAACCACCACCGCGATGCCTTTTTTGCCAGATTCGATGGCGCGGATTGTGTCTCTGATATCTGCTGTCTCATTGATCAGACACTCATTGATCGAGTCCATCCCTGGTCTCCCTCTCCCGGCTGAGATATCTTATCAGTCACAGGATTCATTTCAGTTTGCAGGTACCCTGTTAACGCCGTGAGGCGATACGCGGTCACTCGCCAGATCATAAAACGATTTTTGTGTCGTCTGTGTCAGAGGACTTTCTCTGAGTATTCTGGCGATTCGCGGTGCTGACTGACCATCCCCATAGGGGTTGGTGGCAGTCTTCCGAAGCTTATCAAAGGCGGGAGAATATAACGTTTTAAACGCTGTGGCTATAGCAGTTTCGTCCGGCCCGCAGTCGATCACCAGTTTTGACCGAACTCTCCCTTTCTGCCGATCGCCCAGATTCACAGTTCCAATGCCAAAACTCGGAGCCTCAATGATTCCACTCGAAGAATTTCCCACTACGGCATCGACATATTGCATCAGTGATAAATATCGCAGTTGCCCTAAACTCGCATAAGCGTGGTAGTGATTACGATCTTTTTGAACAAATTCGTCAATCATCTGATTAATGATTCGTCCACTGGTATCAGCGTTTGATTTCGTAAAAATAATGTTTGTGTCTTCCTGCTGTTCCAGCACATTTAATAAATTCTGCATGTGGGATTCAGCCGTATCTGACTCCAGCGTCACCGGATGATATGTACACAAAAGATTGTGGCGATTAAACTGAATCCCCAGACTGTCTTCGAGTTCCCCTCGACTGAGCAGCTTGAGTCGAGTGATATTATCCAATCCGATCGCTCCCACATTAAAGACTCGATCCGGATTTTCTCCAAGTTGAATCACACGCCTGCGGTAGTCTTCGTTCGCTGTAAAATGCAGGTAACTCATTTTTGTGATTGAATGTCGCAGGGCATCATCAAATGCACCTTCTGTCACTTCGCCGCCATGTAAATGCGCTACAGGAATGCGGCTGATATGAGCAGCAGAAACTGCGCTGAAGATTTCATAACGGTCCCCCAGAACGACGATCAAATCAGGGTTCAGACGGGAATATGCCTCGGAAAAACTGATCAATCCCAGCCCCATGGATTTACAGATTCCGACCGGGGAATCTGAACTCATGACGACTTCCACTTTTTCATCGATCCGATACCCGTCTGTTTCGATTTCCTGATAAGTCAGCCCAAATTCAGGAGACAGATGAGACCCGGTCACCAGCAGTTGCAGTCTGATTTCTGAATCAGCCTGCAGTTCGTCCAGTAGAGGTCTCAACAGACCATATTCCGCGCGCGAACCGGTTATCAGACAGACCGTTTTACTCATAATTCAATAATTTCGTCTTCCTGATAATCCCGCCGGGCGATCTGGTTCAGCATCTGATCCCAGAGCATGGGGCTGATACCTGTTCCCGGGCGTTTGACACAGAGGTTACGTTCAGTAAACGGCTCTCCTTTTTTAATGGATTCTGCAGCGACAATACTCTTGCGGACAACAGGTTTATTCTTTGCTTCCGAAAAAGAGGGCTTCTTCAGCGGGCTCCCCAGCGACCTTTCCGTATTACGAATTCCACGAACGAGCATCAATAGCTCATCCGGCTCCAGAGAGGCAGCATGATCAGGGCCTTCCATATTTTTGTCGAGTGTAAAATGTTTCTCAATGACACATGCTCCCAAGGCGGTTGCAGCGATAGAAACTTCTATACCCAGCGTATGATCAGAATATCCGACTTTCACTCCCAGGGCATCTCTGATGGTCTGCATCGCTTTGAGATTTACATCCTGAATCGGCGTGGGATATTCGGTATTGCAATGCAGGACTGTGATGTTGTCACGCTCTATTCCAGCGGCGATCAGGATATCCAGAGCATCTTCGATCTCGCCCAGGTCTGCCATCCCGGTAGAAAGAATTACTTTATGAAAAGTCTCTCCCACTTTTTTCAGGTAGGGATAGTTGGTAATTTCACCAGAGGGAACCTTGATTCGTTCCAGACCGAGGCCTTTCAACAGGTCAATACTTTCCAGGTCGAACGGAGTGGAAATAAAAACGATTCCGGCATCCCGACAATAGTCAAATAATTCCAGATGCGTTTCCCTGTTAATTTCGAGTTTCTTCAGCAGCGTAAACTGAGTATCCTCTTCTCCGTTTTCCACACTGTTTTTCAACTGATATTCCGCTTGAGGCGCAGATTTACAGACAAGTTTTTCCGTTTTGAATGTCTGGAATTTAATTGCATCTGCACCCGCTTCCACGGCGGCTTCGATCATTTTTTTGGCGGTTTCCACACTCCCGTTATGATTCACACCTGCTTCTGCGATGACAAATACACTCATTTCGCTGGCACTCCTTTGACTAAAGCTCCGTCTCTGACATCTCGCGTCACGACAGCGCCTGCTGCAATGACTGCATTTTCACCGATATTCACACCCTGAATGACAACCGCCCCTGCTCCTAGAAATGCACTCTCACCAACTGAAACACCACCACATAAGGTTACACCTGGTGCCAGAAAGGCATGTTTGCCGATCCGACAGTCATGATCGATCCGGCTTCCCGTATTCACGACAACTCCCTCCCCGATCTTTGTATCAGTTTGAATGATTGCCCCGGCCATAATTTGAGATCCTTCACAAAGCTTGACATCCGACGCCAGCACCGTCTGGGGATGAATCAGAGCCGGTTGCTGAAAACCCAGATCCCGACATTGGTTATATAATCTTTTCCTTAAACCGTTCGATTCGGTGCTACCAACGGCAACCGCAGCATGCCTGACTCCCTGCTCGTACACTTCTGCAAGCACCGCATCGGTTCCCAGAACTTGAATCCCTTTGATTGTGTGTCCGATGACAAGATCAGGGTCCAGAATTCCAAATACTTGAAACGATTCACCGTGAAGTATCAGATCGATCAGCACCTTGGCGTGACCTCCGCCTCCTAACAGAATGATGGATTCCCGTGAATGATTCATGACTGATCAAAATAGGTTTGAATACTCTTCACTACAAACCTGATTTCCTCCTCAGTCAACTGCACACTGGATGGGATCGAGATACAATGCTCAAACACTGCTTCCGTTTCTTCCAGCCGATACTTCTGACAGTCCTGGTACATCGGTAAGGTATGCATAAGTTTCCACGCTGGCCTGACCTGGATATTCTCGGAAAGGAGATGATCCATGAGAGGTTTCCGGTCCGCTGCTGGAACCAGTAGCGTACACAGCCAGAAATTGCTTTTTGCCCAGGGTTCTTCCCAGGCCAGATCAACCTGAGGGATTTCAGAAAGCAGCTGCCTGTAAAGTTCTGCGTTGCTTCGTTTAATTTCCAGAAAGGAATCGAGTTGCTCCAGCTGTGCCACTCCCAGGGCCGCCTGAATATTGGTCAGTCGATAATTATAACCCACTTCGTCGTGTTCGTATTCAAACGGTTTGCTGTTGGCCTGCGTACTGAGATGGCGGATCCGTCGCGCCAGGGACTCCTGGTTTGTTGTTACCATGCCTCCGCCGCCACAGGTAATGATTTTATTCCCGTTAAATGAAAAACATCCGACTGTAGCGAGCGAACCTGTTTTCTTTCCCCGATATTCAGACCCGAGACTTTCCGAAGCATCTTCGATAACGGGTAACTGATACCTGTCTGCAAGCGAAACCAGTGACGACATTTCCGCAGGATGACCAAAAATATGAACCGGTAAGATAGCCTTGATGTAGCGACCAGTCTGTTTATTTTTCAGCCCTGCTGGATCTGAAATACATTCCTCTTCCAGAAACTCCTGTACTTTCTGAACATCGAGATTCATCGTTTTCGATTCGGATCCAATCAATACGGGATTCGCTCCGCAGTATCGAATCGCATTTACTGGCGCAATGAAAGTAAAAGCGGGGACAATGACTTCATCACCGGGTTGCACTCCACATGCCAGCAGACTGAGGTGCAAAGCAGCAGTACCGTTGACGGTGGCGATACCATATTCTGTCCCTACATATTTACTGATCCGTTGCTCGAACATGTCAACATAAGAACCAACAGAAGAAACCCACCCCGAATCGAGGCAGTCCTTCAGGTAGTTCCATTCATTTCCAGCAAGATGGGGAATGGATAACGGAATGAGTTCGCGCATGATTTGCATTATTCAAATAGAATCCCGCAGAGCTGCTCCCTGATTTCAGGCAGCTGTTCGTGTTGCCGTCTGACTGACTTGATTCTCCATCAACAGACTGGCAACGAGAAATTCCCATTCTGTATCAATTTCCCAGGACCGCTCTGCAGGCATTTTATACCCATAAGTTTCACCCTGAGGACGAAACGTTTTCGTTTTCCTGAATTCCTCGGTCCGGAGTACATACAATGCACCATTAAACGCATAGACCTCCGGCAAGAGTTGCCTGCGGAGCGCAGACTCTTCCTGCTGTGGCGTCAATTCCACCAGCAGACCTGCTTCCGTCATCAACCGCAAACAGACCGGGTGGCTGGGAGCTTCCATCATCCCAATGACTGCTTTCGCATTTTTCTCTCTGGCAAATCGAATGGAGCCGTCAATATCATCAGCAATCCGGAAGGGTGAGGTTGGCTGAAGCATTGTGATATATTCAGACTCATACTGCTCATGCTCAATCAGCCAGTCGATGGCATGCAGCACAACATCAGCATGACTTGAACCATCCAGAGACAACTTCAGAGGTCTGAGAAAAGGGACCTCTGCACCATACTGTCGGGAAATTGATGCGATTTCTTTATCATCAGTTGAAACAATCACCCGCTCCAGTTCCTGGCTCTGAAGCGCTGCTTCAATCGTCCAGGCAATCAGAGGTTTCCCAGCCAGGACTTTGATATTCTTCCGAGGCACCCCTTTTGAACCACCTCGGGCAGTAATTAATCCAATCGCGCCGGCCATCCCTGGCCCCCTTCCTCATTATTATCTGATCGTCAGTTTCTCAAGAACAAACTCTCTACTCCCGGAATCATGATCGCCGACCAAAAGAAAGGAGCACGAGGCAGATCATATTTCAACCTGTTTTTTGTGTAAAGGTGGAATCAATTCCCCGATCGGAGATGATCTGAATCGTCCAGGTATTCGCCCTCCTGCATTAAGCCGCTTCACGTGCAGACTCTTCTTCAGGCTGAGAATTCGGAATGGATTTCAGAAGATTTTCCTCCTGAGTTACTTTGATTCCGGCAACCCCTCCTGCCAGCGTCAAACCTACCAGGTAACCAAACAGACAGCCTTCGGTGGTGTCCAGCATCAGAGAATTGACCATACAGACAAGCAGGTAGACTGCCAGGACCGCCTGCCCCAGGGCCTGGTCAATTCCAGTGAGTTGACGTGTCGTCAGCCAACTTACCCAGAAGAAACACAGAAAGAGTCCGACACCGATGATTCCATTTTGAACCAGCAGCATCACATATTCGTTATGTGGGTTCTCAGTAACAAGCTGACCTTTCTGCTCCATCAGTTCTCGATATTTCATGGCAAAACTGCCGATCCCCGAGCCCATCAGAGGACTTGATTTGGCAATCTGCAAACCGTTTTCATAAAACTCCAGTCGCAGGTCCACTGAGCTGCGACTCTTACTTGAATTGCGATATTCTTTTATTTCTTTTACGACTTCATTGATCCGATTATGAAATCGTTCTGAATTGTGATAAGTCACCAGCCCAATGAGTCCCACACAGGCTGCTGCGGGTAATATTCCTTTTGCCCCCAGCTTCTGATACATGAGCAGGCCAATCAGGATACCCAAAGCCACATACCCGGAGCGCCCCGGAACAATTGCCAGAACATTAAAGGTGGCGATGACAGCGACCAGGGCATATGGCCAGCGTCTGGCCGGGTGTTCCAGAAATTTCCAGGCAGCAATATAGACCAGAAATGACATCAGGATATTTTGTGTAATCCGGTTCTTAAAGATTGCGTTATCCATAAGTCGTACAGAATAATCAATCGAAAATATCCAACAGCTCAGCGAGGCAATCAATGTGATTATCATTGCCAGCTCGAACATCTGAATCCCACGCCTTCGCGCGCGCGGATCAATAAAAAACGCCAGGTAGATTGGCATCATCAGAAACTGGCGATACTTAAATAAATTTCTGGATGCCAGCGACAGAACCTCAGGTGTGTATAGCAGACTACAGGCAAGACAGCAGAACAGAACCACCGAAATCGTGACAATCCGGTATTTTTTAAAACAGGCGAACGTAACCCGATATTGCCCGGAGAGTACCCAGCAGAGAAAAATTCCCAGATTATAGACGGAAGTCAAACTGGTCGAAACTGGAATTGCAAATCCAGCAAATATCGCCAGGTACACCCCAACCCGAAACGCAATATCCTGAAATCGAGTTCGGTTAAGATACCCGAAATCAAGTGTATCGATTTGACTTGAGTTGCCCTCAAAAATGTGCATTAGTTCCATTCCAGTAAAAGAGGCTGTCCGCCTCGAAGTCAAATCATCTGAGTCGAGGGATCATTTCCACTCCCGGTCCCCTTTTGATTAAGACAATACTTAAGCGTTCAATAGCATGAATGCTGCTCCATTGCGATACTAATTTCTCACACTTTGAATTTATTACATTCAGAGTGAGCCCTTCCAGACAACCTGATCGTATCACCGCTTATAATTTCACATAACCCATAACCTATATATCACTTACAACATGAACAGCATTTCAATTGCTACCATCACAGGCAATCACTTTCTGTAGTGTTCGACACACGATTTTCAAATCGAACCACAAACTGCATTGCTCGACATAATTAAGGTCAAATTCAATTACGGTTGCCTGAGACAAAGCACTGCGTCCAGAAACCTGGGCCAGTCCGGAAATCCCCGGCCGTACGCTGGACCGCCTCGCCCGGATGGCAGGAGAAGCATCTTTCAACTCAAATCCGACATAAGGTCGCGGTCCAATCAGACTCATTTCCCCGCGAAAAATATTAATCAGTTGAGGCAGTTCATCCAGGCTGGTTTTACGAATCAATTTTCCAACGGGGGTAATGCGGGAGTCATTGGATCTCGTAAATTGAGAACCTGTTTTTTCAGACCCCGATCGCATCGAACGAAATTTCAGGATTAAGAACGGTTCTTCATTCACCCCCAGGCGTTCCTGCCTGAAAAAAACGGGGCCCGGTGATGTGAGCTTGATCATACTGGCAATCAGTAAGAACACGGGAGACAAAATCACCAGTGCCATACTGCTTAGCAGCAGATCAAAGGGGCGTTTTAAAAAATAGCCAGAATTGACATCCGTCTCTGATGCATCTGCATCTTGATGCTGTTTCATCAGTTGAGGATCAAAATGTGGTCCCCCCTGGCTGAGATTCGTATTTTCAGTCGATGTTTGCGACAGTTTAAAATCGTCCATGATTTTTCACTTATCCGAATTGTTGATATAAACAAATGCGAAATTCAGGCTGCAATGGAAGAACCGGTCCCCAATTCGACAGAGCTGTTGACCCCCAGTTCTGCAAAAGTCGGTGCATGATCGAATGTCTGATCTATAAAAGTACGTTGCCAGAGCTCTAATGCCAGCAGCGCACGAATGGCGCGCGTGTGATTGACCTTTTCATTTTGATGATCATTGATCATTTCCCGGACCCGTTCCGGCTGGAACATTTTTCGATCCAGTGATCGCTCAGACAGCAGAACTTCATTGACAAACGGAGATAATTCGCGTTTAAACCATTCTCCGATGGGCACTGTAAACATCTGTTTTTTACGATAAATAATCTTCTCGGGCAGAATTGATTCGCAGGCTTTCTTGAGAATGGATTTCGTAACACCATCCCTCAATTTCATGGAGCCTGGTATGCGAAACGCCAGATCGACCATGCGATAATCCAGATAAGGCGCACGCGGTTCCAGTGAAACAGCCATCGCCATTTTATCGGGTTTCACCAGATTATTACCGGGCAGCAACATTCGTGTATCAAGGGCCAAAGCTTGATTAATGGGATCCAGATGACGGAAATCCTGTAAATGAGACCGGGCGAAACGACTCGCATCCAATCCCGCCAGTTGTTGTCGGGTGGATGAAGAAAAGAGTTTCTGCTTGTCAGCAGGCTGTAACAGGCTGATTGCGCTGATGTAAGCGGATTCAATTTGCTCACGTGGCAGCGTGAGATCCTGATTCGCAAAAAAGTTCCGATGAACATCGTAGCCGGCAAATAACTCATCCCCACCATCACCGGTCAGAACGACTTTGACCGCTTTCCGTGCCAGTTGACTGACCCGGTACGTAGGCATAAAAGAGACATCCCCGTGAGGCTGATCATTGTGATATAAAGTCAAAGGCCAGCTGGATGTCAAATTAGGACTCACAACGTCACAGGTATGTCGGGTCTGAAATAAATTTGCCAGCTCCTGTGCATAATGTGATTCGTCAAAACGAGGATCATCAAACCCGATACAAAATGTCTGCACAGGGTGAGGCAGTTCGCGACTCATCAGTGAGACCACGGATGAACTGTCGATTCCTCCCGACAGAAAAGCGCCTAACGGCACATCGGCTCGAAGACGAATATTCACCGCTGCCCGCAGTGTTTCAATGATCTCTTCTGACCAGGCCGATTCTGATCGACATTCCACAGGTTTTTCTGCCAGATCCCACCAGCGTCTGATTTCGGTTCCCTGTTGATTCACCTTGAGCAGATGCCCCGGCATTAAATGGGAAATATTTTGATACAGGGTGATGGGAGGAGGTACAAAATTGTACGTGAGATAGGCATCAAAACCTTCCCAGTTCATCTCTGCCTTCACTCCCATCGCAAACAGAGACTTGATTTCGGAAGCAAACAGCAGCCGCGTTCCATCATCATGCAGATACAACGGCTTCTGGCCAATTCGATCACGATACAGCAGGAGACACTGTTTTCGCCGATCAAGAATGGCAATGGCAAACATACCATTCAGCTGTTGAACAAAATCTTCTCCATCTCGTTCATACAGTCGGAGGATGACTTCCGTGTCACAACTGGTGCGACAGTTCAGATTTTTTGCAAGCTCCTGGAAGTTATAAATTTCCCCATTCTGGACAACCACGATCTGCTGATCATCCGAAAACATGGGTTGATGCCCGCCTGCCAGATCGAGAATCGACAGACGCTGATTTCCCACCAGCATTCCCTCTGCCTCGAAGATACCCCGATCATCGGGTCCCCGGTGAAGCATGCGATCACAGGCTCGCTCTGCCAGCGCTGTTCCAAACGGCCGCCGTTCGCGATCATATCCGCCAATAATCCCACACATTACGATTCCTTCCGTCAGATTTGAACAACCCTGTTCAGCTTGCTGCTACTGTCCTC
Organism: Gimesia maris; assembly: GCF_008298035.1. NCBI lineage: Bacteria > Pseudomonadati > Planctomycetota > Planctomycetia > Planctomycetales > Planctomycetaceae > Gimesia > Gimesia maris. The sequence continues at coordinate 2,194,889 of NZ_CP042910.1, read as the reverse complement.
AACGATGAAGTGGCACTCCGTGTCACTCCCCCCACTGCTGAGGCAGTCATCGAACTCTGATATTAGATTCCTGTTGTATTGAAGTTGCGTATTTTGAATATTCTGGACACTTAACGGAAGAGCAGTTTTTAGCTTTCAGGCCGATAAACAGGCTGAATCCAGAGAAATACAGCTTCTGATAGAGTCCAAATATTCTTTCGTCCACCAAATGTGCCCTGGTTTGGTTATTGATTTCGTCTTGACAGAAGAAGGAATATCTCAGTTAATCCGGGCAGTTTTCAATTTAAAGAATCTGAAATCAGCATATTTCCCCAGAACATCGACGCATAAATGCTCTCTCACCGGACTAAATCAAAACGCGTGCTGGCAGTCAGCTACGGAGGCGGACACGTCCTCATGTTGATCCCCGTACTCAAATACCTGGAGTCACAGGGATATGACATTCAAGTTCTTGGCCTGACAACCGCCGCTGCCTCCCTGCGAAATGCCGGTTTTTCTCCCCTCGGTTTCCGGGACATCCTCCGACCGGAAGATACTCGGGCGATAGAACACGGAACACGTCTGGCAGAAGAGATGCACCAGGTTAACAAAGTCAACTCTCTGGAAGAATCAATTGCCTACCTGGGGCTCTCATACGCCGACCTGGAAGACCAACTGGGAATCGAAGCAGCACAGCAGGAGTTTGAACGGATCGGCAGGCAGTCTTTTCTACCTCTCAATCCATTACGACGTTTCTTTGACTGGCTACAGCCGGATGTCCTGCTGACAACCAATTCTCCCCGCGCAGAACTGGCATCGATCCGTATTGCCGCCGAACGGGGGATTCCTTCAGTTGGCGTGCTGGATCTTTTCGGTCTTGGGTCTCACAATGACATTCCGGCCGACTATGTCTGTGTCCCCTTTCAGCAGGCAGCTGATAATCTGGTCAACCGTGGTCTACAGCGGTCCGCTATGACAGTAACTGGAAACCCGAATTTTGACTGGGTTTATCAATCTTCAATCACAGAAAGCAATGCTCCGGTCTGGCGCCAGGATCATCAGATCCAATCTGATGATCTGTTAGCACTTTACGCAATGAAACCTGGCTGGGATGAAGTGGAAGAATTGATCGTCTGCTGCCTGGAGCGGGCACTCGCGCTAAAACCTGAACTTAAGGTCTCGGTCAGACCCCACCCCAACAGCAACAGACAGGTCGCAGAGAACGTCATCCGCCGCCTGGGTGCAGCAGCATTTCTTGATGATACAACACCACTGCCTTTGGCAACTGAAGCCTGCGATATTCTCATCACTCATAAATCGACGGTTGCCGTTGAAGCGGCACTGTTTGGAAAACAGGTTGCCTTATTCCACTCAAATCGGGATTACAGTTCTTATGCCATCCCTCTAAATCTCTATGACTGGGGCACTTTCTCAACCACAGTAGAAGAAGGCACCAAGGTACTCACCTCGCTTCAAAAAGATTCAGAGGAAGTACGTCAACAACGTGGAGCAAAGGTGCGTAAGGCATGGAATTGCGATGGACTTTGTCATACACGTATCGCCAAGGTTGTTATTCAGGCCCTGGTGCCTAAAACACAAGATAAGGTGGCGTAATTATTATTGGAACAGTTGGAAACAGTCCAATCCCGAAAATCCAATACACAGTACTGTTTCACAAACTGGTACTCGAACTTACATAATAGATTTCTGACAGGAAGTATCTATGTCACAGCAAGATCAGACATATCGTTTTTTCAAATCACATGCGAAGGAATGGCAAATTAAGGCTGAAGATGAAGTTTTCAGCACGATTCATAACCGCCATCAGGCAGTGATGGAAACAATGAAAAAATATCCGACAGGATCGGCCTTACTCGATGTCGGTTGTGGCACCGGACAGTTAGCCATTGAAGCATCGACGAATGGTTGGAACTCACTGGGACTTGATTTTGCAGAAGACATGATTGAGATTGCCAGAAAGAATAATGAGAACACCTCAGCGTCTGCAGAATTTATCTGCGGTTCTGTTTTCAATTTTGAGAGTGATCAGAGTTTTGACGTTATCAGTGCCCAAGGCTTTATTGAATATATCTCTCTGGAACAACTCGACGAATTCCTGCAGCTTTTGAAATCCATTTGTAATCCCGGAGGCTCGATTGCAATTGGATCTCGTAACAGACTGTTTAATGTTCATTCCATGAATCAATTCACAAACATCGAAAAAGAACTGGGAACTCTCGATTCACTGATTGAAGAAGCCGTTGCGTTTCATACCAGCGAATCCCAGGATGAAGCCATTGAATGTATCAGAAATCTGAAAGCCGAATATGTACAACCCGATACTCATCCATTAACGGGAATCGGCGTTGATACAAGATACCAGTTCACTCCCAGTGACCTGGCCAGCAAAATCGAACGTGCAGGATTCAGCGTCACCTCTGTTTTCCCTGTCCATTTCCATCCATTCCCTGTCAATGTGATGGAAAACAGCGAGGTTTTCACGATCCATAAAGAAGTAGCACGATTTGCATCAGATAATATGATCACAAATCATCGCCTTGTTCCCTACTCTTCTTCTTATGTGATTGAGGCTGTCAACCAGTAATGGATGCGAGCATGCAGAAACCGGGCGACTTGACCACCGTCATGTATCACTATGTCCGGGAAATCAAAAATTCCCGGTACCCCGGCATCAAGGGGCTTGAATTTGCTGGTTTCAAAAGGCAACTGGATTACCTCGGCAGTCAGTACGAATTCATTTCGGCAGAACAGTTAATCGCGTACATTACCGGCGAATCGGCAGACTTCCCTGAAAAGGCCTGTCTGCTTACCTTTGATGATGGCTATCGGGATCACTTTGACTTTGTGTTTCCAGAATTAATGAAACGCAAAATCAGCGGGTGTTTTTTTCCTCCCGCCCGACCAGTTGAAGAGAACAGCCTGCTGGATGTGAATGCCATCCATTTCATTCTGGCATCAGCGACTGACACCAATCGCCTCTTTAACGATCTAAATGATGAACTGCGAGCCAGAGATTTTTCAGAATCATTTATTGAACAGCATATTTCCAGACTGGCCCAACCAGGTCGCTACGATCCTGCTGAGATCATCTACATCAAGCGAATGCTGCAAAGAGAACTTCCTTTCGAATTACGAACGGAAATAACCAGACAACTGTTTGAAAAATATGTGGAAAAGTCTGAAGCAGAGTTCAGCAAAGAACTTTACATGACGGCAGCGGAAATTGAGGAACTGGTGCGATCCGGCATGTATGTTGGCAGCCATACCTACCATCATTTCTGGTTGAATGCCGTCGCTGCTGACACCCAGGAACAGGAAATTGACCGCTCACTTCAGTTTCTCACCAATGTCGGCGCCCCCACGAGAAACTGGATCATGTGTTATCCTTATGGTGCATACAATGCAGACACTCTCGAAATCCTTCAGAGAAAAAACTGTGTTATCGGATTCACAACAAAGGTCGGCGCTTCCAGCCTGGACCGGCAGGCGGCACTGGAAATGAATCGTTTTGATACCAACGATTTTCCCCAATAGTCTCCCGACTGGTCATCAACGGAGCGGATCAAGTCAGGGATAATTGGAGAGCGGTTCTTCTGTCAGATGCCCGATCACATCAGAGACACGTTTAACGATCTGCGAAAACATCTTGTCCCCCTTTTCTGCACTGGCCAGATCGGGACGACCGGTTGCCCCCGCACTGGTCCGCTGGAACATGTCGCGACAGACATAAACGCCATCAACCACGTCGGGGGCATAATCATCGAAATTTTCCACCCTGGCACTTCGAACCAGTTCCGGTCGCAGATACATAATCAGTGAGGTTTCCGCTTCGCAGGCATGCCCGACTGTTTTGCAGTCACCTTGCATCACAGAAGCGATTTCTTCTTCAGCAATCGACCAGTAAGATGCTGCCAGCAATTGACAATTAGGAAAATCAACCTGCAGGCGTCGCAGAGCAATCTGCATGGGACCAATATTCCCACCATGACCGTTCAAGATCATGACACGGCGAAATCCATCCTTCAGCAGTGATTCGCATATTTCACAAAGTAGCGTCTCATAGTTTTCTACCCGGGACGTCAACGTAGCTCCCCAGCGCAGGTGATGCTGACTGGCCCCCAGCCAGAGCGTTGGTAAAAGTACGATTTTTTCTTTAAGTCGTTCTTCCACTTTTTCTGCGACTGCAGTACAGATAATGTCATCCGTACCGGTTGGCATGTGTGGTCCATGCTGTTCGACAGCAGCGATCGGCAGAATGACCAGAGTCTCCTCGCGAGATATATTTTTCAGTTCGACAGCTGTCATTTCCGCATATTTCATGTGAAATCTACTCTCCGGTATCCTGGGGATTCTTGAAATTTCCGTGGATCACATTCCAATAAGTGAGCGATTCTTCACCAGCATGCGGCTTCGTTTTCGCAGTTAACAGACTGACAACCAGGCCAATCAGCATTGTCAGACCAAAACCAATCGGCCAGAACCAGACAGAAAACCAGTCTGCCGCCAGATACATCAGGGAAATTGTAATCAATGCTCCCGAAAGCGCTCCGGTCATCACGCCAACGGTCGTTGAGTTTTTGCAAAAGAGTGCCAGGATAAATACAGCCAGCAAGGGACCGCCAAAGCCAGCAGTCATCTTTTTCCCGATGGCAAACACATCTCCCATCTCACCGACATTGCAGGCAAGAAAAATTGAAAGGATTCCAATCAGCACCACCAGTGCGCGATCCTGCAACATTTCGATCATATTATTTTCCGGTTTCCAATGCGCGAAATGACGATCTCGAAAATCGACCATCAGCGCCGTCGTCACAGAATGAATTCCTGAATCGATGCTGGACATCACTGCCGCCATTAATGCCACTAGAAATAAACCGACTACCCCAGGTGGAAAATGGAGACGAACATATTGCGGCAGCGCTTCATCCTGTTTGTTTAAGGCCCGGATATCCTCAGCCACATATGGGGGATAGGATGCATAATATTCAGGAATCGTCATCCCGTCTCCGGATCTCCAGTCAGGCAGTTCTCCATTCAGTTCGGTCGTCAGTACAGAGACGATTTCCTCGGGAAACTGTTGATAATGAGAATACAGACCGACTCCAATCGCCAGCAATCCAGGAACAACAATCCACATTCCCAGGATATTAATTGAGAAACCAATTTGTGATGTTTTTTCAGAGCGGGCAGAGATGTAACGCTGAACAGCCACCTGATCTGCACCAAACGCAGACAATCCCTCCAGAAACAGGCCAATCAACAGGGCCCAACTGCCATACTCCAAAGTCATCGAAGGTGTAAAATCAATGAGGACATTATCCCGACCTTCAAAATAGGTCGACCACATCCCTGATACGCCCCCCTCCGTCTGGTTCAAAATCAGCCCGAGTGTCAATAAGATCGTCAGGCTGAAGATAAAAAACTGTAACACGTCAGTCCACATGACCGCCCGCAGTCCACCGAGCATTGTATAAAAAATCGAGACAACCCCCAGCACCACGATGACTGTTACCTGATCGACCTGCATGACATTCGCCAGCACAACGGAAGCAGCATAAGTTGCAGAAGCCATCCAGCCGATGCGTAGAAAAATAAATAGCCCGCTGGCAAGGGAACGAACGGAAACGTGATACCGTCTTTCCAGATATTCATACGCCGTTTGACACTTCAGCCGTGCATAAACGGGAATAAATACCCAGAGAACCAGTGGAGCCATCAATGAAATGGCTATCAGAAACAGACTGATCCTGAGTCCACTGCCGTAAGCAATCGAGGGATACATGACAAAACTGTTTGCGGAAAACAGGGTGGCCATCACACTCAGCCCCACCGGCAGCCAACCCATGGAATTCCCGGCTGCGAAGAATTCCTGGCGCGACTGGTTGCGGCCGAAATAAATACCCAACCCAATCGAAAACAACAGATAGGCCAGAATGACACCGTAATCGAGCGAATGCATCTTGCAGTCAGTTCTAAAATGATTTTTTTAAACAGGTACAGCGAATCTTCTCGCTGCTGAATGGCCAGCGAAATTTACCCTGAGTACGAGTACTCTGACTTCAATGCGTCGCAGTTTCATCAAAACGGAATGCCGGTTTACCAGTAAATGTGGTAGAGGTGATCGTGGGACAGATTTTCATCTCGATGTGTTCGATAACCAGTTCGGTTCCACGAAAATGACTGATAGGGGGATTATTCTGCTGAAACAGGGAGTCGGTCAGATCACGGCAGAGAACAGCATTTTTCCCCTGATACACCATCTGACGTAACCCGAAAGGTCGGCCGCAGACACACAGATTGGTGTGGACTCCCATCAGGACCACATTTTTAATTCCCTTTACTTCCAGCAGATTGTAAATCTCCTGGCCGTTATCGCTGATGGCGTCCTCGTTGGCAATCTCGATAGTTTTAATCTGTCGGGTCCAGGGAATTTTTTCACCTTTCCAATGCCGCAAACCAGCTTCATCGGGTTCCCAGCCTTTGCAGTTTACTTTACAGCCACAACCGCCTGCCCGGACAAACGGCAACGGCGCTCCTTCTTTTTCATCATTCCAGTATTTCCACTTAAAATCGAGCGGTGCTTCTGCAAAGGGAGCATCAAGGGCACGTTGACGCTCGGGAGTCCCATCATAAAAATTCATACGACCGCTGGGAGCATGGATAATAAAAACCCCCTTTTTACGGGCCGCCTTCAGAGTTTTATTCATATGCGGAGCCATCTCGGCAACACGCCTGGCGGCCTGCTTGCAGGTATGATCATCCCACATATCGCAGACAATAATTGCAGTTTGCTCCGGTTTCCAGTAAACCGATTCTTTAACGGTGTGAGATTTGCCAGCCTGATTCTCCACACGTTTTTGCAAGAGCACCGGAAACATGCTCGTTTTTTCTGGGTCTGCAGTCCAACCTGTTGCACAAAGACTGGATACCAGCATCAAACTAAATAATCCGCCTGATATTCTCACACAATTAGAATTGATCCACCTCAGGTTCATGGCTTTTCCTTCATCTGGCAAACTGAATATGAACACACAGTAAGAAATCATCCATTATCATATCAAACCAGACTCATATAAAAAGGAATCCTAAGAAATCTCAAGGCATTTCAAACCAAAGTTGCGGTACAGATTCTGAATATTTTTCAGACAAAAAACGAACGCCGCTGTTTTCTATCAATGTGAGATATCAGACAGCACCTTTTGGAATGGGCCAATCGAATAAAAAAAGCTGTAATCATTCGATAATCAACTAACATGTGCACACAGAATAAAACCGTTAAAAGCAAGGTATCAGTCTACTCAAGCGGTGAAGAGTCATTGATGGACGTTTCGCAGTCTCGCCGTCATCAGATTTTTCTTCCACTGCTGAAATGGTTTGCGATCCAGGGAATTACTCCCAACCATCTGATCCTTTTATCTTTACTTTGCGGAATCGGCTTCTGTTTTACCTTCGGGCAATCGTGGGAAGCCGCGAGGCTGGTGTCGTTCGGTTTACTATTCCTGCACGTTCTGCTGGACGGCATTGATGGTCCCCTGGCCCGATTTCAGGGAACGGCAGGAAATCGGGGATCATTTACCGATACCACATCGGACCAGCTGGTCGTAGCTTTCACGACCATTACTCTGATTTATTATGATGTCATCAATGTAGTCACCGGGGGGCTATATCTGTTTTTCTACACGCTGGTCGTGGTATTCGCCATGATTCGCTGTTCGCTGGCGATTCCTTACTGCTGGCTGGTCCGGCCCCGTTTTTTTGTATATGCGTGGATTCCCATTGATATTTATTTTCTGCCAGGCACCTTGAACTACCTGTTATGGCTGTTCGTACTCCCCCTGGCCTGGAAATCGATTACCGGTTTTTACAAAATCCGGAAAAAACTCTGAGGAACTTGATCCGGATTTCTGCTCAATCAGATATGAGACCGACTTATTTACTGGTCAGGTCAAACTGAAAATCGTTTTCCTGATCGGCTTTGACGTCAGCGCTCAAAGTTGACTTCTCATTATATTTTGCGGGCAGCAGTTCGTTTCCAGGTTCTTCCGGATTTTTCTCTTTCGAAATTTTGACGGTATAACTGCCGGGAGTGGCTCCCGTTGAATCCTGGTTATACATCAGCTCAAATTTTCCGTTTTCATCGGTCATCGCAAAGGCGGTTTTTCCCTCCTGAGGCTGAAAAAGAACGTTGGCAGACGGTAACGGACTGCCATCCAGCATTACGCTTCCAGTGACACTAGTCAGGTCAGGCAGTGACTGTCCGCCGGAACAGCCGGTCAGTCCTGCCAGAACGAGCAGGCAGCAGACGATTTTTTTTTCAAATGATATTATTTTCATGACTCTGTCTTTCCCTATATTTTCCCCGTCCAACCACGGATCAATTCATAATGATCCATGTATGCGATCATTCGACTAGCAAGATTGGGGATTATTGAATCAAAATCCCCGCTGCTTCCGTCTTCTCACGATACAGCGGGAATTTGATAAATGATGTTATTTTAGAATTCGCCAATCACTTCGCCACCCCTGGCAGAAATCAGTGCCTGGACAACAGCGGTCATATTTGCATTTTCACTCAGGAAGCGGACTGCACCATCTCCCAGCAGAATGTGGACTCCACCGACGTGAAAGCTTCCTGCTCCCCACCCATACACCCGCTGACTGTAAGCAGCATTCCGAGGTCGGTTAATTCCCTGACCGGTAGGTCGAATAAAATGGGTATGTGTAAAAGTATCCCAGAAAGGACCAAAGCCTACATAAGTATCAGATCCACTGGTCGTTTTCAAAAGAGGAGTTTCGATCAGCAAAACCGTATTACTGGTTCCGTCTGTTATTGCCGAGATTCTGGCAGAACCATTCAGACCGAGCACACCTTTTTGTGCATATGTGTCTCCCTGAAAGGAGGATGCTTTATCGGAATCGTATTGATTCGCGGCAACACCGTAACTCGTGCGGTGTGCACCATTCGAATAGTATGTCGAACTGGTTTCCGTCCCGATCGGTGTTCCACTGTCTGAAGGGCAGAGAAAAACAGGTAGATTCGCGCCAATCAAATTAAATTGATTTGATGTAGCCGCAGGTGGTGTGTGTCCACAACTGGAATGCATTGCCGAACCACTGGGAATCGACCAGTTGTAAAGATTGTATAATGGTGCCTGATCCAGAAATGGGAGCAACATCTGGTAACAGGTATGATTCATTATATTATTAGTCGGAAAGACAGAGGTGCATTTTGCACTACCGGGATTGATTGCTGCAGGAGGCAAGACACGGTGAGTATCATGATAGTTATGGAATGCTAACCCTAACTGTTTCAAATTATTTTTACAGGTACTCCGGCGGGCTGCTTCACGCGCCTGTTGTACGGCAGGAAGCAGGAGGGCAATTAAAATGGCGATGATGGCAATTACGACCAGCAACTCAATTAGGGTAAATCCACGTTTACTAGACGAAAAATCAAACACAAAGAACTCCTGGGACTAAAGCAGAACGCAATCAATGTACGGAATCTGAGCGGTTACGTTTACAGATCTGTTATGTGAGGAAATCAGTTTGAATGCATGTGTCTCGGCACATTCCCGGAGTCTGTTTTACTGCAGTTTCTATTACCACAGTCAAACTAGGGAAAAAGGTGGGAGAAACGGTGATTTCCAGAACCTCATTGATTGGTCATAGACGTAGAAAGAAAAGCAAGCACGTTCTTCTTTCTTAACTTTACTTCTTTATTAGAATCGTAACATGCTACCTGTTGAGTCGCAATCCTAGCAGGAAGTTTCTCATCAAAAAGACATCACTTCAGAGTGCATTGATTCGAATGCGTGATTAAGTGTTAACGAGTAAGTAGCAGGAGAGCTCAGATGTCGAGTAACTAGAGATGCGCGTAAAAAAACCC